>NZ_CEEDEB010000009.1:0-236477 GCF_979253795.1 Roseateles sp. AC306 | reverse complement strand
CTTCAAGAACTGACTCCGCACGGTTGTTTGAGCAGAGCGTAGCGGCGCGAGTTCCGGGCGGGGCCTCGAGGCTTGAGGACCGCAGGGCACCCCGGAGCGAAGCGCAGGGGCGGGGCGGTCGGGGGGAGCTCTTTGCTTACTTTCTGGCGGCCCAGAAAGTGAGTCGCCCGCCGGGGCGAAATCCCGGCATGGGCCTAGGCAGAAAGCCATCGAAGCGATGAGCCTCCTCACTATCAAGAATCTTCGCGTCACCTTCGGCAACTTCCCCGCCGTCGACGGCGTCGACCTAACGCTACAAGCCGGCGAACTGCTCGGCATCGTCGGCGAGTCCGGCTCCGGCAAGTCCGTGACCATGCTCGCCCTGATGGGCCTCATCGACCCACCCGGCAAGGTCACCGCCGACGCCATCGAGTTCCAAGGCCGCGACCTGCTGAAGTTGTCGTCAAGCGAACGCCGCACCCTGATCGGCCGCGACGTCGCCATGGTGTTCCAGGACTCACTGAGCAGCCTCAACCCGAGCTACACCGTCGGCGCCCAGATCGCCGAAGTGCTCAAGGCCCACCTCGGCCTGCGCGGCAGCGCGGCGAAGAAGCGTGTCGTCGAACTGCTGGACCTCGTCGAGATCCCCGACGCCGCCAGCCGCGCCAGCGCCTACCCCCACCAGCTCTCGGGCGGCATGAACCAGCGCGTGATGATCGCGATGGCCATTGCGTGTGCGCCGAAGCTGCTGATCGCCGACGAGCCGACCACGGCGCTGGACGTGACCATCCAGGCCCAGATCATGGCGCTGCTGCTGAAGTTGCAACGCGAGCAGGGCATGGGGTTGATCGTGATCACGCACGACCTCGCCATCGTGGCCGAGATGGCGCAGCGCATCGCCGTGATGTATGCCGGCCAGATCGTCGAGACCGGCCCGGTGCCCGACCTCTTCGACGCGCCGCGCCACCCGTACACGAACGCGCTGCTGGCCGCGATCCCCGAGCACAACAAGGGCGCCAGGCGTCTGTCGGCTCTGCCCGGCATCGTGCCCGGCGCGCTGGACCGGCCCGCGGGCTGCCTGCTGTCACCGCGTTGCCCGCGTACGCAGCCGAAGTGCATCGCCGAACGGCCTGCATTGGAGAACGGTGTGCGCTGTTTCTTCCCGGTCGAGGAGGGAGTGCATGTCTGAGGATATGAGCCCCCACGCATCGCCTGCGGCGCCGCTGCCCCCCGAGGGGTCGTCGCCGGCTTGGGGCGGCCCGGCGCTCGGCTTGCTCCTCGAAGCCACCGACCTGGCCAAGCACTACAGCGTCAGCCGTGGCCTCTTCAAACCCAAGGCGACCGTTAAGGCGCTCAACGGCGTCAGCTTCACGCTGGCACCGAAGAAGACGCTGGCCGTGGTCGGCGAATCAGGCTGTGGCAAGAGCACACTGGCCCGCCAGCTCACGCTGATCGAGCCGCCGACGCGCGGCTCACTGAAGATCCGCGGTACGGACGCCGCGACGGCCGACAAGGCAACCTTGAAGGCGCTGCGCCGCGACGTGCAGATGGTGTTCCAGAACCCGTTCGCGTCGCTCAACCCGCGCAAGACGGTGGCAACGACGCTGGCCGAGCCGCTGCTCATCAACACGCCGCTCAGTGCCGCCGAACGTCAGGAACGAGTCGAAGCGCTGGCCAACAAGGTCGGCCTGCGCCCAGAACACCTGCGCCGCTACCCGCACATGTTTTCGGGCGGACAGCGCCAGCGCATCGCCATCGCGCGGGCCATGATCCTGAATCCCGGCATCGTCGTTGCGGACGAGCCGGTAAGCGCACTGGACGTCTCCATCCAGGCCCAGATCTTGAATCTCTTCATGGATCTGCAGGACGAGTTCGGCACGGGCTATGTGTTCATCTCGCACAACCTGTCGGTGGTGGAGCATGTGGCCGACGAGGTCATGGTGATGTACCTCGGCGCGGCGGTGGAGATCGGCGAGAAGCGCCGGTTGTTTGCGCAGCCGCTGCATCCCTACACGCGGGCGCTGATGAGTGCGACGCCAGCCCTGCGCAAGGCGGACAGGCGTGAGCGCATCGTCATCCACGGCGAGCTGCCGAGCCCGCTCAACCCTCCCAGCGGCTGCGCCTTTCACAAGCGCTGCCCGCTGGCCATGCCGCGCTGCATGGAAGAGACCCCCCAGTTGCGCGACGTGGATGGCAGGCTCGTTGCCTGCCATGCGGTCTAAGTCTGCGAGACCCGCCCGACTTTGCGCGCGTTCAGCGTGCCATGCTGGGCGGGGCTGAGACCTCAGCGGTCGCGCTTCTTCGACACTTCGTTGCCGACGACGCCGCCAGCCGCAGCGCCGATGGCGGCACCAGCGGTGGACCCGGTCACTGCACCGCCGATGACAGCGCCAGCGGTGGCGCCGACGACGGTGCTGGTTTCACGAGCCGACATGCCGGCGCAGGCGGTCAGGGCCAACGTCGCGGCAGCCGCGATGGAGACCAGGGTCACACGCCAGTAAACGGCGGCGGAGGATTCGGTGTGCAGAGTGTTGTTCATGATCGGGTTCCTTTTGATGGACTTGCCATGACTCCACTTTCGGTGTTGCCCGCCTCGCCCGGGGCCGGCCACCGGGCCGACACCCTGTCGGACGGCGCCCCTAAGCCACCTAAGAAGAAGCCACCCGAAGGTGGCTTTGAATGAGGCGGCGCCCGTCAGGCGCGGTGTTTACTTGGGCGCGGAGGCCGCGTCGGCAACGCACTTCTTGATGTGGCTCTTGGCGGCGGCACCGTGAAGCTTCTTGTCGGCGGCGGACTTCTCGCAAGCTGGGCTGGTCGCGGCAGGGGCGGCGGCAGCGGGCGCGTCACCCGCCTTGGCGGACAGGCAGGTCTTCATGAAGGCCTTGCGCTCGTCGCCTTTCTTGTCGGTGGCTTCCTTGTTGCAGGTGGCCATCTTGGACTGCTGGGCGGTGGGCGCCTTGTCTTCGGCCTGGGCGGCAAAAGCGGCCACGCCAAGGGCAATGGCGAGAGTGAAGCGTTTCATCAGGAGTCCTTCCTCTGGGAGGTGATCGGGCCGGGCCATTCAAGCACGGGAGCCCTGGGCTGCCAAGCGACGGGAAGCTCCTGTCAGCTTGCTCACAGGATGCGCCGCGGATGCGCCAGCGCCTCGTGGGCGGCGTGCAGGCGGCGCACCAGCACGCGGATGAAGGCGCTGTCGAAGCGGTGCTGGCATTCCGGGCTCAGCTGGCTCATCGTTTCAGGCTCGAAGCAGATCGTCGTGCACTCCTGCGTGACCTTGATGTCGGCGCTGTGGCGGCGCAGGTCGGGGTTGGGCGCGAGGTAGGCCATCTCGCCCACCGACGTGCCCTGGCCCAGTGTGGCCACCAGCCGGTTGTCGCGGTACACCTGCACCTCGCCGCGGGCGATGATGTGGAAGCTGCTGCCTTCCTGGCCGCGCTTGAAGAGGGCGTGCGCCAGCGGATAGCGCTTCCAGCGCGCGCGCCGCACCACCTCCCACAGCTGCACGTCGCCGAAGTCCGCAAAGAACTCCAGCGCGCGCAGCATGTTGAAGCGCTCCGAATCGCGCACCTCACCCAGGCGGTTCATCGGCACCTGCTGGCTGGACACCAGGCCAGACAGCGCCTGGGCAAAGCTGTCCCAGTCGGCAAAGCGGTCGTGCGGGTCCTTGGCCAGGGCGCGTTGCACGACGGCATCCAGCGCCTCGCTGACGCCCTCGCGCTGACCCGGCAGCGGCAGCGGCGGCTGGTGGTAGATCTGGTGCATCAGCGCCATCTGGTGCGGCGCGTCGAAGGGCGGGCGGCCGCCGATGAGGTGGTAGAGCACGGCGCCCAGCGCGTAGATGTCGGCGCGGCAGTCCACGTCGGCACCGTCGATCTGCTCCGGAGGCATGTAGGCCAGCGAGCCGACGCGGTGGATCTGCGTCGCGTCGGCATGCAGGTTCAGCGCCGAGCCGAAGTCGCTGACCTTCACATCCACCACCTGGCCCGAGGCGTCCAGCACGGCCAGCAGGTTGGCCGGCTTCACGTCACGGTGGATCAGCCCCTGGCGGTAGACATAGCCCAGCGCCATCGCGCACTTGAAGGCCACTTCGACGATCTGGTCCAGCGGCAGCAGGCGGTCGCTGCGGCAGAAGTGCTTGAGCGTGACGCCGGGCACGTACTCCATGACGAGGTAGGGCGCCGAGGCCTCGGCCACCGCGTCGAGGATGGCGACGACGTTGGGGTGGTGCAGCCGCCCGGCCAGGGCCGCCTCGGCGCTGAAGAAGCGGTTGCTGAAGTCGCTGGACGGCGCATCGGGCGGCGGCGCCCAGGTGCGCATGCGCTTGATCGCCACGTCCTGTGCCTGGAACGGGTCACGGGCCAGGAACACGTCGCTTGTCGCGCCCTCACCCAGGCGCTTGAGCACCTGGTAGCGGCCGATGTGGGAGGGCAAATCGTCTGCGGGAGCGCTCACGCCGGGCATGATACGGGCCGCCCATGGAGGTGCCTCCCCTTGTTCTCCCACGTCTTTGTCGCCACAAACCACTTCGAGCGAGCCCTCGCCTTCTACCGCCCGCTGATGGCCGGCTTGGGGCTGCCCGAGCGCTTCTGCGACCCGTCTCGCCCCTGGGCTGGGTGGCAGAGCGCCCCCGGCCCGCGCCCGCTGTTCTTGCTCGGCGCGCCTTTCGACGGCGAGCACCAACCCGGCAACGGTCAGATGGTGGCGCTGCTGGCGGCCAGCCGTTCGCAGGTCGACGCCGCTCATGCCACCGCACTGGCCCACGGCGGCCTCTGCGAGGGTCCGCCCGGCTTGCGGCCCGAGTACCACGCCAGCTACTACGGCGCTTACTTTCGCGACCCGGACGGCAACAAGCTCTGTGTGGCCTGTCACGAAGCGACAGCCGGCTGAGTCGACGCGGCCAGCGGCCCGCGCGTTGAGGACGGGCCTCCTAGAATCCCGCCCATGATCCAAGCCAAGCAGGCCCTGCTCGCCGCACTCGCCGACTCTCTGCAAGAAATCGCCCCCGGCTCCAATGCCGTCGCGGCCTTCGAATCGCCCAAGCAGGCCGCCCATGGCGACTTCGCCTGCACCGCCGCCATGCAGCTGGCCAAGCCGCTGAAGGCCAACCCGCGCGAACTGGCGACCCGCCTGATCGCCGCCCTCGAAGCCAAGCCCGCCTTCCAGCAATGGTGCCAAGCGCTGGAGATCGCCGGCCCCGGCTTCATCAACATCCGCCTCAAGCCCGAGGCCAAGCAGGCCGTCGTGGCCGAAGTGCTGACCGCTGGCGCCAAATTCGGCCACCGCGAGGCCACCGGCAAGCACGTCATGGTGGAGTTCGTCTCCGCCAACCCGACCGGCCCGCTGCATGTGGGCCATGCCCGCCAGGCCGCCCTGGGCGACGCGATCTGCTCCGTTTTCCAGAGCCAGGGCCACGACGTGACCCGCGAGTTCTATTACAACGACGCTGGTGTGCAGATCGCCACGCTGGCCAACTCCACGCAGATGCGCCTCAAGGGCTTCAAGCCGGGCGACGCCGAGTGGCCCGAGGCCGCCTACAACGGCGACTACATCCAGGACATTGCCGACGCCTTCCTTCAGCGCGAAACCGTCAAGGCCGACGACCGCGAGTTCACCGCCTCGGGCGACATCGACGACCTCGACAGCATCCGCCAGTTCGCCGTCGCCTATCTGCGCCATGAGCAGGACCTGGACCTGCAGGCCTTCGGCCTGAAGTTCGACAACTACTTCCTGGAAAGCAGCGTCTACGCCGGCGGCCAGTTGGAGAAGACGGTCGAGCGCTTGATCGCCAGCGGCAAGACCTATGAAGAAGGCGGCGCGCTTTGGCTGCGCACCACCGACTACGGTGACGACAAGGACCGCGTCATGCGCAAGTCCGAAGGCGGCTTCACCTACTTCGTGCCGGACGTGGCCTATCACATCAACAAGTTCGAGCGCGGCTACACGCAGTGCATCAACATCCAGGGCACCGACCACCACGGCACCATCGCCCGCGTGCGTGCCGGCCTGCAAGCCGTGGGTCTCGGCATCCCGCAGGGCTTCCCCGAGTACGTGCTGAACAAGATGGTCACGGTCATGAAGGGCGGCGAGGAGGTCAAGATCTCCAAGCGCGCCGGCAGCTATGTGACGTTGCGCGACCTGATCGACTGGACCAGCCGCGATGCGGTGCGCTTCTTCCTCATCAGCCGCAAGGCCGACACCGAGTTCGTCTTCGACATCGACCTGGCGCTGAAGGCCAATGACGAGAACCCGGTGTTCTACGTGCAGTACGCCCATGCGCGCATCTGCTCGGTGATCCGCAAGTGGGTCGCGCAAGGGGGCGGTGATACATCGACCATCGCCGGCGCCGACACGAGCCTGCTGACCGCGCCCACCGAGGAGGCGCTGATGCTCAAGCTAGCCGCCTACCCCGACATGCTGGCCGGCGCAGCTGCCGGCATCGCCCCGCACGACGTGGCCTTCTACGCGCGCGACCTGGCCGGCGCCTACCACTCCTACTACGCCGCCGAGCGCGTGGTGGGCGTGGCACCGGAACTGAGCCGCGCCCGCGTCGCCCTGCTGGCCGCCACGCGCCAGGTGCTGGCCAACGCCCTCGGCATGCTGGGCGTCAGCGCGCCCGAACAGATGAACCGCGACACTGCTGAAACCCTGGAGACCGAATGAGTTCTGCATCCAAGCCTGCCGGCCAGAAAAACCAGAAGGGCGGCTTTGTCCTCGGCCTCATCGTCGGCCTGCTGGTCGGCCTCGCCGTCGCCCTGGGCGTGGCCCTGTACATCACCAAGGTGCCCATCCCCTTCGTGAACAAGGTGCCCCAGCGCACGGCCGAGCAGGACGCTGCCGAGACCGAGCGCAACCGCAACTGGGACCCGAACGCGCCGCTGGCCGGCAAGGCCACACGCAGCGCCAGCGGTGTCGTCAACGCGCCGCCGCTGACCGCCCCGCCGCCCGCCACGACAACCGCCAGCGCCGCCGTGGCCGCCGCCAGCGCTGCGGCCAACCTGCCGCCGGTGGTGACGGCACAGCCCAAGCCCGTCGCGCCCAAGGCCGAGGCCGCCTCCGCCGCCACGCCGCCGACAGCGGCAGCCGCAGCGGGCGCCGACGCCTACACCTACTTCGTGCAGGCCGGCGCCTTCACCCGCCCCGAGGAGGCCGAGGCCCAGAGGGCCAAGCTGGCCATCCAGGGCTTCACGGCCAAGCTGATGGAGCGCGAACAAAACGGCCGCACTGTCTACCGCGTGCGCCTCGGGCCCGTTGATACCCGCGAGTCCGCCGAAGACCTGCAGCGCAAGATCGAGGGGGCCGGTTTCGAGGCCAACCTCGTTCGTGTACAACGCTGAATCCCTAGCCAAGGAAGCCTGACGCCATGAAGCGCCGCGATTTCTCCGCCCTGCTCGCCACCACGCCGCTCGCCGGTGCTGCGGGCTCCGCCCTCGCCCAGGGCGGTCCCATCGAAGGCCGCCACTACACAGCGCTCGACCGGCCCCTGGCCACGCCGCCCGGCAAGATCGAGGTGGTGGAGTTCTTCTGGTACGGCTGCCCGCACTGCTACGCCTTCGAGCCCCTGATCGAGCCGTGGTCCAAGCAACTGCCAGCCGACGTCGTCTTCCGCAAGTCGCACGTGGCCTTCCGCGCCAACTTGAAGCCCCACCAGCGCATGTTCTACACGCTGGAGGCCCTGGGCAAGGAAGCCGCCGCGCGCCCGGCCATCTTCAAGGCCATGCACGAGCAAGGCCAGGCGCTGGATGACGCCAAGAGCCAGGCCAAGTTCCTCAGCGCTCTGGGCGTCGATCCGGCCAAATACCAGGACGCCTACAACTCCTTCGGCGTGCAGACCAAGTGCAAGCAGGCTGACAAGCTGTTCGACGACTACCGCGCCGACGGGGTGCCCGCCATCGGCATCGGCGGCCGCTTCCTGACCTCGCCCAGCATGGCGGGCGCGGGCGAGCGCCTGCCCGAGCACCAACTCGGCCAGCGCGCGCTGCAGTACGCCGACTTCCTCATCCAGCGGGTGCGCCGCAAGGCATGAAGCGCCGCGACGCCGCCTTCGCGCTGGCCGCCACCGGCTTGGCGCCGGCTGCCTGGGCGCAGGGCGGCCCCGTCGAGGGCCGGCACTACGCTCGCCTGTCGCAGCGCCTGCCGGGCGCGCCGGGCAAGATCGAGGTCGTCGAGTTCTTCTATTACAAGTGCCCACACTGCTTCGCCTTCGACCCGCCGCTGGAGGCCTGGGTGCACCGGCTGCCGGCGAACGTGAGCTTTCGCCGCGTGCCGGTGGGCCAGCAGGCCATGCTCAAGCTGCATGCGCGCATGTATTACACGCTGGAGGCCATGGACGCGCTGACGCCGGCGGTGCACAGCGGCATCTTCAATGCCTTCCACCGCCAGGGCGTGGACGCCAATGACGAGGCCGCCGTCACGGCCCTGGTCGGCAAGCTGGGCGTGGATGCAAGCAAGTTCAAAGCGGCATTCGCCTCCTTCGGCGTGCAGTCCAAGCTGGCGCAAGGGCAGAAACTGGCCGAGTTGAGCGGCGCGGACAGCGTGCCCGCCCTCGTCATCGGCGGGCGTTTCCGCACCGGCCCCGGCATGGGCGGCAACCCCAGCCAAGGTGAGGTCGCCCAGGCCCAGCAGACCCTAGCCGTCGCGGATTTCCTGATCAAGTTGTCGCGAGAGAAAGGCTGAGGGCGGTATCGCGCCCATAGAATGGCCTGCAACTTCCGTGCCGCCATGTCTTCGCGACTCCTTCTCCTCCTCGCTGCGCTCACCGCCACTGCCGCCCACGCAGAGAAGGGCGACCGCCTGAAGCCGATGGTCTTCACGGCCGAGAAACAGGGTCGCATCGACGGCGTGAACCAGCGCACTGAACTACAGGGCAACGTCATCATCACCCAGGGCAGCCTGATGCTGCGCGCCGAGAAGGTGGACGTTCGCGAGACGCGCGACGGCTATGTCCAGGCCTATGCCAATGGCATGGCGGGCAAGCCGGTCAGCTTCCGCCAGGCAGGCGATGCCGCCGGCGAGGCCATCGAAGGCGTGGCCGACCAGCTCGAATACGACACCCGCACCGAGAACGTACGCTTCATCGGCAACGCCAATGTGCGCAGCACGACCGGCGCCGTGGTCTCCAAGGAGGTGACGGGCGCCGTCATCGTCTACAACAGCCGCACCGAGGTCATCACGCTGGAAGGCGGCAGCGCCTCGCCCAACCCGAATGGCCGCGTGCGCATGGTCAGGATGCCCCCTGCGCAGCCGGATGAATCGGCCTCCGCGCCGGCTGCGCCCCTGCCGCTGAAGCCGTCGACGACGTTGCGGCCGGGCAAGCCTTCGTGATGGACGACGCCTCCGTCACGCTCGAATCCCCGGCCGCTGGCGTGCAGCCCACGGCCTGCGGCAGCCGGCTCGAAGCCGAAGGGCTGGCCAAGACCTATGGCGTGCGCAAGGTCGTCAAGAACGTCCATGTGCGCGTCGACTGCGGCGAGGTCGTCGGCCTGCTCGGCCCCAACGGCGCCGGCAAGACGACCAGCTTCTACATGATCGTCGGCCTCGTCCGCTCGGACGCCGGCGTCATCCGCATCGACGGTGCCGAGGTGCAGCGCCTGCCCATCCACGCCCGTGCCCGCCTGGGCCTGAGCTATCTGCCGCAGGAAGCCTCGATCTTCCGCAAGCTCACCGTGGAGCAGAACATCCGCGCGGTGCTGGAGCTGCAGCAGGACGCCAAGGGCCGGTCCCTGGGCAAGGCGCGCATCGACGAGCTGCTCAACGGCCTGCTGCACGACCTCTCCATCGAAGGCCTGCGCGACAGCCCGGCGCCGGCGCTGTCGGGCGGCGAACGCCGCCGCGTCGAGATCGCCCGGGCCCTGGCCACGCAGCCCCGCTTCATCCTGCTGGACGAGCCCTTTGCCGGCGTCGACCCCATCGCGGTGCTGGAGATCCAGCGCATCATCGGCTTCCTGAAGAGCCGCGGCATCGGCGTGCTGATCACGGACCACAACGTCCGCGAGACGCTCGGCATCTGCGACCGCGCCTACATCATCAGCGAGGGCTCAGTGCTCGCCGAAGGCACGCCCGACGAGATCGTGGCCAACGCCGACGTGCGCAAGGTCTATCTCGGCGAAAACTTCAGGATGTGATGGCCCGGCCATGAAGCAAACGCTCCAGGTCCGCCTCAGTCAGCATCTCGCGCTGACGCCCCAGCTGCAGCAATCCATCCGGCTGCTGCAGCTGTCGACACTGGAGCTGAACCAGGAAGTCGAGCAGATGCTGGCCACCAACCCGCTGCTGGACACCGAGGAGGAGTTCACCGTCAGCACGCCCGAGCTGGCCGCGAACGCGCCGGCGGAGAGCGGCACCGAGGCTTCGGCCGGTGAGTCGGAAAGCGGTGATGCCCCCGAACTCAACGCCGAGGAATTCGGCAGCACCGAGCGCGAGGACTGGGAGAACGGCACCGAGCGCGACGACTTCGACGGCATCCGCGAGCTGCCGAGCAACAGCTCCGCCGCCAGCGGTGACGATGACGGCGAGCGCGAGAGCCAGGAGTTCGCCGAGGCCACGCTGGCCGAACACCTCACCCAGCAACTCGCCGGCCACCATCTGTCCCCGGAGGACCGCGCCGCGCTGCAGATCCTCATCGAATCGCTCAACGAGGATGGTTATCTCGAAGACACGCTCGACGAGATCGCCGCCTCCCTGGCCGAGGACGAGGAGACGCGCGAGGAGCTGCTCGACCACCTGCGCATCGCCCTGCGCTTGCTGCAAAGCCTGGACCCGGCCGGCATCGCCGCGCGCGACCTGTCCGAATGCCTGGTGCTGCAGCTGCGTGCCTGCCCGAAGTGCCCGGCCCAGGTCACGGCCATCCTGATCTGCAAGGGTCATCTGGAGCTGCTCGCCCGCCGCGACATGCGCCGCCTGATGGCCGAGACCGGCGCCGATGAACACATCCTGCGCGAGGCCCAGGGGCTGATCACCCGGCTTGAACCCAAGCCAGGCCGCCGTTTCGCGCGCGGCGCCTCGGCCGCCATCGTGCCCGATGTCATCGTGCGCAAGGTGGGCCGCGAGTTCCGCGTCATGCTCAACCCCGAGGTGGCGCCCAAGCTGCGCATCAACGAGCTCTACGCCAACGCCCTGCGCGCCACGCGCGGCGGCATCAGCAACTCACCGCTGGGCGGCCAGCTGCAGGAGGCACGCTGGTTCATCAAGAACATCCAGCAGCGCTTCGACACCATCCTGCGCGTCAGCCAGGCGATCGTCGAACGCCAGCGCGGCTTCTTCACGCATGGCGCGCTGGCGATGAAACCGCTGGTGCTGCGCGAGATCGCCGACGAACTCGGCCTGCACGAGTCCACCATCTCGCGCGTGACGACGGCCAAGTACATGGCCACGAGCTGGGGCACCTTCGAGCTGAAGTATTTCTTCGGCTCGGGGCTGTCGACGGAAGCCGGCGGCGAGGCCTCCAGCACGGCGGTGCGCGCGCTGATCAAGCAGTTCGTGGCCGCCGAAGACATCAAGAAGCCGCTGTCCGACAGCGCGCTCGCGGCGATGCTGGAGGAGCAGGGCATCCAGTGCGCACGGCGCACGGTGGCCAAGTACCGCGAGGGAATGAAGATCGCGCCGGCGAACTTGCGCAAGGCGCTTTAAGCCGCAGCTCGCGATATCGGCCGATCAGTCCTTGGACGGCCCCGTCTCCGGCGCCAGCGGCTCGAATACGAAGCGCATGCCGCGCGCATAGCTTTCCGGCTTGGTGCCGCCGTGGCGCTCGCCGTCGATGATGCGGTTCTGGAACACCAGGCCGGGATGGTTCAGCTCGGGCAGCAGGGCCTGGTAGCGCTTGATGCCGGCCAGGTAGGCGGGCCACTCCCACTCGGCACCCGTGACGTAAAGCCGAGCCTTGATCGGCTTGCCGGTCGCGGCATAGGCCTTGGCCTGCTTGAGCAGCCAGTCGTCGGCCACGTTGACGGCCGGGCTGGCGGCGATGTAGCCCTCGAACAGCGTCGGCCGCGTGTACATCGCGTACAGCGTGAACAGGCCGCCGAGCGAGCTGCCGGCCAACATGCGGTGGGCCGGGTCGCCGCGGTAGTCGCGCTCGACCAGCGGAATGATCTCGCGCTCCAGCGTGGCCAGGAACCTGTCGGCATGGCCGGAGTCGCCCGGCTGCGTAAGCTTGACCGGCGACAGGTCCCAGATGCGCAGCTGGCCGTAGTCCAGGTTCTCGCCCGCATAGCCCAGGCCGACGATGATGAACTCGGGCACGACGCGATCAGCGGCCTTGCTGTTGTAGGCGTTGATGTGCGTCGTGAAGTCCCAGTAGGCGTCGGTGACGTACAGCACCGGGTAGCGCCGCGTGGGCTCCTTGCCGAATGACGCCGGTAGGTGGATGTGCAGCTGGTAGCTGCGGCCATCCACCGTCGTGGGCAGCAGGCGCAGCTGCGTGTTCGGGACGACGTGGGGCGGATAGACCGGCGCCGGGTCCGCCTGCACCTGCATGCCGGACAGCAGGGCCAGTGCGAGCACGAACCGCTTCACGTCAGTCTTTCGACTTGCCCGCCTCCGGCGCCAGCGGCTCGAACACGAAGCGCATGCCGCGCGTGTAGCTCTCCGCCTTGGTGCCCGCATGCCGCTCGCCGTCGATGGTGCGGTTCTGGAACACCAGCTCCGGATGCTTCAGCTCCGGCAGCAGCGCCTGGTAGCGCTTGATGCCAGCCAGGAAAGCCGGCCATTCGTTTTCGGCGCCCGTCACATACAGCCGTGCCTTGATGGGCTTGCCCGTTGCGGCATAGGCCTTGGCCTGGCCGATGATCCAGTCGTTGCCGGCCACGACCGCCGGGCTGGCGGCGATGTAGCCCTTGAAGAGATCCGGCTTGACGTACATCGCGTGCAGCGTGAACAGCCCGCCGAGCGAGCTGCCGGCCAGGTAGCGCTGGGCCGGGTCGGCGCGGTAGTCGCGCTCCAGCAGCGGGAAGATGTCCTTCTCCAGCGACGCGATGAACTTGTCGGCATTGCCGGTGGCGCCGGACAGCGGGTTCATGCGCACTGGCGACAGCTCCCAGCCGCGCATCTGGCCGTAGTCGACGTTGTCGCCGGCATAGCCAAGGCCCACGGTGATGAACTCTGGCACGACCTGGTCGTAAGCCAGGTTGTTGTAGGAGGCGACGATGGTGGCGAAGTCCCAGTAGCCGTCGGTGACGTAGAGCACCGGATAACGACGCTTGGGCTCCTTGGCAAAGGACGCCGGCAAGTGGATGTGCAGCTGATACGTGCGACCGTCAGCGTTCTTGGGCAGCGCGCGCAGCAGCGTGTTGGGAACGCTGTGCTGGGGATAGGCGGGCGCATCAGCGGCCTGCGCCTGAAGGGCGCCGAACAGGAGGGCCAGGGACAAGACGATTCGCTTCATGGCGTGGGCATTGAGTGAATGGCAGCGTTGTCAGTGTAGGCCTGCAACAGCGCCGGATCACACGCAGTGGCACCCCACCGGCATGGCCAGTGGGGTGCACCCGAGCGGAAGCGGCTTCAGCGCGCGGTACCGCGCCGCAGCAGGTTGACGATCGCCAGCAGCACGATGGCGCCGACCAACGAGACCAGCAGTCCGGCGACGCTGAAGTCGTTGCTGTTGATCGTTCCCGTACCGAGCATGGGCGCGATCAGCCAGCCGCCGAGCAGGGCGCCGACGATGCCGACCACCACGTTGAGGATCACGCCCTGTTGGGCGTCCGTTTTCATGATCAGGCTGGCGACCCAGCCGATCAGCCCGCCGACGAGCAGCCAAACGATGAAGTTCATGAGAAGGTTCCTTTCAGTTGAAACGATGGAATTGCGGACACCTTGGACGCAAAGGTGTGCAGGAATTGCACCTTCTCGCCCCTGCCACCGATGGCCTGGCAACCGCCAGCCGGATAGCGGCAAGCGGCGGTCCTGCCGCAAGCCGCGCAGCGGCGCGACGACCCGGCGACAATCATCCCGGTGAGCCTGCCTAACAAAATTTCCCTGTTCGTTTCCTGTGCCGGCGGCGTCGAGCCGCTGCTCGAGGAAGAGCTCAAACGCTTCCTGCCGCCCGGCGTGCGCAGCAAGGTTGAACCGCTGCGCGGCGGCTGCGGCCTGATCGGCACGGCCGAGGACGTGCTGCGCATCAACCTCGAAAGCCGCCTCGCGCAACGCGTGCTGGTCGAGCTGATCGAGGGCCCCTACCGCCATGAAGAAGACCTTTACACGCTGGCCCGCCGCGTCGACTGGCGCGACTGGATCACGCCGCGCGAGACGATCCGCGTCGACACCATCGCCCAGCGCTCGCCGCTGAAGAGCCTGAACTTCACCACGCTGCGCATCAAGGACGCGATTTGCGACCAGCTGCGCGAGCACACCGGCGAGCGCCCCAGCGTGGACACGCATTCGCCCGACCTGCCGGTGCTGCTGCACGTCGGCCCGGAGCGCGCGGCGATCTATGTCGACACCTCGGGCGAGCCGCTGTTCAAGCGCGGCTGGCGTGTCGACAAGGGCGACGCGCCGCTGAAGGAGACGCTCGCCGCCGCCATGCTCGCCGCCGCCGGCTGGCGCGGTGAGTCGGCATTGCACGACCCCTGCTGCGGCTCCGGCACCATCCCCATCGAGGCCGCACTGATCGCCTGCGACTCCGCGCCCGGCCTGCTGCGCCGCTTCGCCTTCGAGCGGCAGATCCCGTTTTCCACGCCGGCACTGAAGGCCACCTGGGGCGAGATGGCCCAGGCCGCCCGCGCCCGCGTGCATGCGCCCAAGGTGCCCATCTACGCCAGCGACGTGGCCTTCCGCATGGTCGACTTCGCGCGCCGCAATGCCGAGCGTGCCGGCGTGGCGCAGTACATCCAGTTCAACGGCGGCGACGCGCTGGAGCGGCCCGCGCCCGTGCTGCCGGAGGGCATGCCGGGCAGCATCATGATGAACCCGCCCTATGGCGAGCGCATCGAAGTGCGCGGCAAGGCGGCGATGTCCCGCGACGCACAAGGTTCCGAGGAGCTGGACGCCGGTGACGACTTCTTCCCGCGCCTGGCCGCGCACTGGAAGCGCCAGTACACCGAGAACCCCGCCGGTTGGACGGCCTGGATGCTCAGCCCTGACATGAAGCTGCCCAGCAAGATGCGGCTGAAGGAAGCGCGCCGCGTGCCGATGTGGAACGGCCCCATCGAATGCCGGCTGTTCCGCTTCGACCTCATCAAGGGCTCGGCGCGCAAGCCGCCCGGTGACGCTCAGGCGGCCGACGCGCGCTGACGCAGCTTCAGCCACGCCAGCGCCGCCGCGCACAGCGCGATGGGCACGAGGCTGGCCCAGTTCATCCACTGCCAGCCGCCGGTCGTGACCAGCGCGCCTGACGAGAACGACGTCAGCGTCATGGTCGCGTAGACGCCAGTGTCCATCAGCCCTTGTGCGCGCGTCTTTTCCTCGGGGCGGTAGGCCTGCGTGAAGAGCGTCGTGCCGCCGATGTAGAGGAAGTTCCAGCCGATGCCGAGCAGCAGCAGCGCGCCGAGGAAGTGATCCAGGTCCTGCCCCGACAGCGCGAAGGCCACGCAGCCGAGGTTGAGCAGCACGCCGACCGCCATGACCGGCAGCACGCCGACGCGCTTGATCAGCGGCCCGGTGAAGAAGCTCGGCACGAACATGCCCAGCACATGCCACTGCAACACCGTGCCGGCGTCGCTGAACGGCAGGCCGCACTGGCCCATGGCGATGGGCGTGGCGGCCATCAGCAGGCTCATGACGCCGTAACCGAGCGCACTTGCGGCCATCGCAACGATGAAGACCGGCTGGCGCATCAGCTCCGCGCCCGACCGGCCGCCTGCGCCGGGCGCTGGCCGAGGCAGCGCCGGGAAGTCGATCAGCGAGATCAGCGCCAGCCCCACCAACGCGACGACGATCAGCAGCAGATAGGCCCCCGCGAACGGCGCCACCAGCAGGTTCTGGCTCTCGCGTGCCAGCAGCGGGCCGATGAAGGCGCCCAGGCAGCCGCCGCCAAGCACCCAGGAGATGGCCGCCTCGCGCTTGTCCGGCGCGACGATCTCGGTCGCTGCGAAGCGATAAAGCGCCGCGTTGGCGCTGTAGTAGCCACCCACCAGCGTCGCCGCGACGACGCCCCAGAACTGCTGATGCAGCACGCTCCACAGCGCCAGGGCGGAACTGACGATGGCCACGCCCAGGCCGATCTGGAAGCCGCGCCGCCGGCCGAAGCGCAGCTGATGCCGGCCCACCATGCGCGCCGTCAGCGCGCCGCCGGCCACGTAGGCGCAGATCGGCAGCGTCGCCATCCACGGCACGGGCGCCAAAGCCAGGCCGACAAGGCCGTTGATGGCGATCAGGCAGACATTGTTGGTGAGGAAAAAGCCCTGCGCCAGCACGAGCAGCGCGAGCTTTCGGTTCACGACAGGGCGAGCCAGGCGAGCACGGCCAGCGGCGCGGTGTCAGCACGCAGGATGCGGGGGCCGAGCGAGACGGCCGCGAAGCCACGGGCGCGGGCGGCGTCTTCCTCAGCGTCGCTCAAGCCGCCCTCGGGGCCGCTCAGAAAGAGCGCTCGCCGCTGCGCAAATGGGGCCAACTGCTGCGCCGCCTGAGGGCTCAGCAAGCCGCGCCACTCATCATCGGCCGGCGCCGGCAGCGCGGCGAGCCAAGCGGCGAGCGGCATGACGGGCTCGACGCGCGTCGGCACCGTGCGCCCGCTCTGCTCGGCCGCAGCAATGGCCACACCCTGCCAGTGCGAACGTTTCTTGTCGGCCCGCTCGCCAGAGAGGCGCAGCACCGAACGGTCCGAAACCAGCGGCTGCAGCGCCGCAGCGCCCAGTTCAGTGGCCTTCTCGACAAGAAAATCCATGCGGTCATTGGCCGGCATGACGACGGCCAGAGTCACTGCACGCGCAAGTTCGCGCTGCGGCTGCTCTGGCGCGAGCAGGCTCACACGCACCTCGCTGCGTCCCATCGCCGTGACCTCGGCGCGCCATTCCGGGCCGCTGCCGTCGAAGAGCGTCAGCGCGTCACCCGGCTGAAGCCGCAGCACCTGCACATGGCGCGCCGCGCCAGCAGGCAAGGCAATCTCGCCGGGCTGCAAGAGCGGTGTATCGACGAAGAAACGAGGCAAGGCGTAGGGCTTTCTGCGGGCCGAGCGCCGGGCCGCTCCCAAGCCGGCCCGTCTGGCGATGTGCGACCGGGGCAAGCCCCGCGAGCATCGCCGTCCCCTCGGGGGACCGACCAGTCTTGCGCGCGTTCAGCGGCAAGACTGGGCGAGGGGCTCACTATTTAGCGGCGATCTGCGCGTCCAGTTCCTTGCAGGACGGCGAGCACACCGGCTGCGACTTGCCGAGGAGTTTCTTGGACTTCAGCATCGCACGGGGGCGATGTTTGCCGCATAGGAAGCAGGACATGGTTGCTGCGCCGAAAGACGAGGTCGCCGCAAATGGCGAGCCCGGAGCTTTGGAACGGTAGCGCAGGCCATCTGCTTCGATGGTGGTCTTGGTGGTTTCTTTGGCCACACTGGTCCTGTCGAAGAGTTTGAAAAGGGGACGGCGCCGGAGGCGCTCGGGCCCTGTATTTTCCACCATGTCTGAGAGAGCCGCCCTAGGGCTTTCAACACCCCTTGAACTTGGCCGGTCTCTTGCCCGCCCAGGCGGCCTGTCCCTCAGCCAGATCGGCCGAGTCGCGGGCCTTCAGGATGTCGGCGGCCAAGCGACTCTCGTCGAGCCGGCCGGCGGCGATGGCATTGAGGTGATGCTTCATCGGCAGCAGGGCCAGGGGCGCCATGGCCAGCAGTTCGGCCGTCAGCGCGGCGAGCGCCGCATCCAGCGTGTCGACGTCAGGCAGCAACTGGTCCAGATAGCCGCAGGCCAGCAGGGCCGCCGCGTCCAGCGTGCGGCCCGCAAGCAGCACCTGCCTGGCCGTGGCCAGGCCCAGGCGGCTGACAAAGCGGCGCAGACCACCGGCATAGAAATGCAGGCCAACGCGCGCGGCCGGCACGAACATGTCGACGGCCGGCGCGCCGAGGCGGAAGTCGCAGGCCAGCGCCAGGTCGGCCGCGCCGCCGTAGACGCCGCCATGCAGCCGCGCCACGGTGATCGGCCGCGCGGCCTCCAGTGCATCGGCCAGTTCACCAAAACGCGCGCCGGCATCGACGGCGACGAGCGCGCCGAGGTCGAAGCCGCTGCAGAAATGCCTGCCCTCGCCGGCCAGCACCAGTACACGCACAGCGGCGTTCGCATTGACGTCGGCGATGAAGCCGCGCAGCGTCGCGAGGTCGTCCACCGTCAGGCGGTTGGCCTGCCGCGGCCGGCGCAGCGTGATGCGTGCGACGCCTTCCTCGACGTCCAGATGCGGCCCCTGGCCGCTCATGGGCGGCGCCGCGCGACGCGATTGCGCAAGGCGTAACCGTCGTTCAGCCGCGCAAACGTCGCGCCCCGCTCGGCCTCCGCCAGCTCGCGCAGCGCCTGGGCCTGGGTGGCGCGCAGGCGGGCGTCCTGGTGCAGCACGAGCTCGGCGATGAGGGCCCAGTCCACCTCCAGCTCGGCCGGCCAGACCAGCGCCTCGGGCGGCAGCTGGACGAGCAGTTGGTGCAACGCGCCGACGGTCGTCTCCGCAGGGACAAGGGCGGCCAGTTCGGGCCAGCGGCCCAGTACCGGCGCTTCCAGCCGCTGCGGCCGCCACAGCGCGCACAGCCACTGCGGCGCATGGTTCTCGACGACCGGCCCTCTGGGCGCCTGCACGACCTCCGCACTGGCGCCGCGCACGCGCCGCACCAGCGCCGTCCACGCGTGGGGCTGCCAGCTCGTCAGCAGCTGGGCGGGGCGCTCGGCGCGGGGCACGGGCAGGTTGACGCGCGGCACATCGTTGATCGGCGGCGGCGGCGCCACATGAGGCAGCTCGATGTCCTCGATGTCCTGCATCTCGTAGCCGCGCGCCTTCAGCCGCGCCTTCTTGGCTTCGTCGATGTTGGTGCGGCCCGCGTCCAGCAGGCGGCCCAGATCCAGGTCAACAGGCGGCGGCGCAGGCGCACGCCAGCCGTCGAGGACGCGCGCGGGATCGAAATCGTCGGTCTTGGCCATGGCTGTGCGGCATTGTGACGACGTAAGCTCGCACACCGTCCCCCCATGCCACGAACCGTCATGCCGATGCACACCCGCCGCCGCCTGCTGGGCCTGGCGCTGTCCGCCGCCCTGCCCCTGATCAGCGCCTGCACGGCACCGCCCGCCATCCCGGCGACGCGGTCACAGGCCCCGAAGCTGCTCGTCCTCGTCGTCATCGACGGACTGCCGATGCGCCAGGTGAGCGGCTACCGCGACCAGCTCGCCCCCGACGGCTTTGCCCGCTTCCTGGACCGCGGCCGCTGGTTCGCCAACGCGCATTACGGCCACGGCCACACGGTCACGGCGGCCGGCCACGCGGTGATGCTCAGCGGCGCCTCGCCGCAGCGCAGCGGCATCATCAGCAACGAGTGGCGCGACCCGGCCACCGGGGCACCCGTCTACAACACCGGCGACGCGGCCTACCAGTACATCGACAGCCCCACCGCGCCGCTGTCGGGTACCAGCCCGCGCAACCTCAAGGTCGAAACGCTGGGTGACGTGCTGCGCACCCGCTCGCCCGAGTCCAAAGTCATCGGCATTTCAGGCAAGGACCGCGGCGCCATCCTGCCGGCGGGCCACAAGGGCACGGCCTATATGTACATGAGCGAGACCGGCCGGTTCGCGTCCAGTACCTATTACATGCAGGCCCATCCGCAATGGGTGACCGACTTCAACGCCGCCAAGCCGGCCGACGCCTTCTTCGGCAAGACCTGGGCGCCTCTCCTCCCCGAGTCGGCCTATGCCCGCTCCGTGCCCGATGGGCAGACCTGGCAGATCGCCAGCGGCAACGGCAACCGCCTGCCCGCCGTCATCGGCGACAAGATGGACGGCCCCGGTCCGCGCTTCTACAGCGGCGTGGCCGCCTCGCCCTTCGGCGACGAGCTGACGCTGGCCTTCGCGCGCGCCGCCGTCACCCATGAAAAGCTGGGGCAGCGCGGCGTGCAGGACATCCTGTCCGTCAGCCTGTCCAGCCACGACTACGTCAACCACGCCTTCGGTCCGGAGTCGCGCCTGTCCCACGACCACACCCTGCACCTGGACCGCCATCTGCAGGCCTTCTTCCAGTTCCTCGACAAGACGGTCGGCGCCGGCAACTATGTCCTCGCGCTGACCGCCGACCATGGCTTCACCGACACGCCGGAATGGGCCGCGACCCAGGGCCGCGACGCCGGCCGCTTTGCGTCGTCGCCGTCGCTGGCGGTGGTGAACGGCGCGCTGGCCGCGAAATTCGGCGTCGCCAAGCTCGCCCGCGACTTCTCCGCCGCCGGCCTTTTGCTGAACGACAAGCTCGTCGCCGAGCGCGGTCTGAAGTTCGCCGACGTGCAAGCCGCCGCGCGCGATGAACTCCTGAAGCTGCCGGGCGTGGCCACCGTCTTCACACGCGAACAACTGCTTGGCAGCGACACGGCGACGCCCTACCTGGAAGCGATGCGCAAGTCCTTCGACCCGACGCGCGCCGCTCAGCTGCAGGTCGTGCTGAAGCCGAACTGGATCCACAGCTATCGCCCCGGCGGCAGCAGCCACGGCACGCCATACGAAACCGATACCCACGTGCCCCTGTTGTTCTGGGGGCCGGGCTACGTCGGCCAGGGCGAGGTCAAGGCGCACGTCGAGATCGCCGATCTGGCGCCGACGCTCGCCGCCATCGCTGGCCTGCCTGCGCCGGCACAGGCGCAGGGTCGTGATTTGCAGCTCAAGCCCTGAGCAGCAGTTCGGTCGCCGACTCGCCCCACTGCGCTTCGGTCAGCGCCAGCCCGCCCAAGCGCTCGCACAGGCCGGCCGCCTGGGCGGGGCCGGTGGCCGGCAGCACCAGCAACAGCCGCCCGTCCGCCAGCCGCGCACAGCCGTCTTCGCCGCGGATGCGCGCCAGCAGTGCCTGAGGGTCGGCGCCGGGCGCCGTCGTCGCGACGCACAGCGGCCAGGCGCGCGGGTCGCTGAGCAGGGATTGGAGCAGGGCCAGCCCGCCCGCCTCCGACAGCAACTGGCCCGAGGGCGGCCGGGGCCGGCTCAGCGCGCTGATGTCGACGCCCGTGCAGGCCCAGCCGCCGTCGACCGTCGACTGTTCCACCCACCACAACCGGCGACCGTCCTGCCACGCCTGCTCGTAGCCCGACCGCAGCGCGCGCTGCCGCCGCCCAGGCGCATCGATCGGGCCGATGCCCGCTGCATGCGCGGCGTCGACGATCTCGGCCCGCGTCGGCTGCTCGTCGTCGCCGAGAGCCCAGGCCGCGCGGTAGGCTGCATTGGCCAGCCGGAGCCGGCCGTCGGCGTCGAACAACGCCAGCAGGAGCGGGCCATCGGCCAGCGTCTGCCACCAGAGATCGCTTGAAGTCACCCGCGCATTGGAACCCAGGCTGTCAGGCGCTAGGCGTGTCCGCTGACGCTTGGGCGCAACTGCCGCCTTAGGATCGCTGCCACAGCAGCAGGAGAGCCGCATGAAATGGGAAGGCCAGCGAGAAAGTGACAACGTCGAGGACGCGCGGGGCGGCGGCGGGCGCGGCGGCCTGCCGATCGGCGGCCGTGGCCTTGGGGTCGGCGGCATCGTCGTCGCCCTGCTGGCGTCCTGGGCCTTTGGCATCAACCCGATGACGGTGCTCGGCCTGCTCGACGGCGGCGGCGGCCAGCCCGTGCAGACGTCCGCGCCGGCCGAATCCCGCCCGCAGGACCCGGCCGGGCGCTTCGTCAGCGTCGTGCTGGCCGACACCGAGGACGTCTGGGGCGCTTATTTCCAACGCAGCGGCCAGCAATACGCAGCTCCCAAGCTGCGCCTCTTCCGCGGCCGCGAGCCCACCGCCTGCGGGACCGGCGAATCAGCCATGGGGCCTTTCTACTGCCCTGCCGACCGCAAGGTCTACATCGACCTCGGCTTCTTCGACACCCTGCGCGAGCGCCTCGGTGCGCCGGGCGATTTCGCCCAGGCCTATGTCATTGCCCACGAGGTCGGCCACCATCTGCAGAACCTGATGGGTACCACCGAGAAGCTCGACCGCGCCCGCGGCCGCGTCTCCGAGCGCGAGATGAACGCAATGAGCGTCAAGCTGGAACTTCAGGCCGACTGCTATGCCGGCGTCTGGGCCAAGCTGTCCCAGCAAGGCAAGGGGTGGCTGGAGAAGGGCGACGTTGAGGAAGCGCTGAACGCAGCCGCGCAGATCGGCGACGACACGCTGCAAAAGCGCAGCCGTGGCAGTGTCGTGCCGGAAAGCTTCACCCACGGCAGCAGCGCCCAGCGCTCGCGCTGGTTCCGGCGCGGCCTGGACACTGGCGAGCTGAAGGCGTGTGACACCTTTTCGTCAGCCGCGTCCTGACCGTTAAAAATCCCCCCCGAAACCGCCCACCCAATCAAGGGGGCGTCAAATGACCCTCTCCAGGCTTTGTGTGAAACACTTCCGTCCAAAGCGCCGGACCGTCTATTAGGATCGGCCCCTTTCCAGAACAGAGCAAAACGGTTCCACGAGGCCCACTGTCATGAGCGAACACCAACCCCAGCACCCGCAGCAGATGCCCGAAGCGCAGCCTGCGGCTGTGGCGCCTGGTGTGTCCAGGGTGCGCCGCAACCTGCTGCGAGCCGGCGCCATCGGGGCCCCGGCCCTGATTTCGCTCAAGCCCGCATCCGTCATCGCCTGTTCCTGCAAGCTCCCGTCCGGCTTCACGGTGTCCGGCAACGCCAGCCGCGGCCCGAAGAACTGCGTCGACTACGGCCGCAAGGCCAGCACCTGGCGCGCCGACAGCAATTGCAAGAACAGCTCGTCACCCGCCTACTACTACAGCGGTGGTTCTACCTTCTCGATCAGCAAGACCACGCTGATCAGCAGCCTTGGCCTGAGTCTCGGCACCTATACCGGCACCACGGTGGACGCTTGGCTTCAGAAGGGTGACAGCAGCGATCAGGGCCTGTTGATGGCCTGCTATCTCGAGGCCGTCGCCAGCGGCAACGACAGCACCTGGCCGAAAAAAGACAAGTTCGTGACCATGTGGAACAGCGGCGTCATCGCCGGCAGCTACACGCCGCCCAACCAGACGACACCCTGGACCAAGGCCAAGGTCATCGCCTACCTGAAGTTCCTGACCAACCAAGCCTGATTGCCATGCTGCTGGGCGGCCCGGCTCAGATCTGGCTGGCCACGCCCGCGGCGGGCCGGTTGCTGTTGCAGGAATTCGAGGACGGCTCCGTCTGCTTCGATCCGGAAACCGGCGAAACCTTGTTGCTCTCCCACCTTTCCAGCTTTCTGCTGGACCTCTGGAAGCAGAACGCCGTCGCCCCACTGACGCGCGACCGACTGCTGGCAGAGGTGCTTGCCGCCGACGACTCGGCAACCGACGCCGGCGCTGCGGCAGAGCTGATGGATCAGTCCTTGAACGAGTTGCAACGGGCCGGCCTCGCAGCCAGCAGCGCCAGCGCGTGACGCGGGTCAAGGACCTGGGCGCCGCAGGCTGCAGTGCCGCGCTGCGGCGCGGCCTCGACATCGTCACAGGGCCTTTCAACTGCTCGCTGCGCACCGACGTGGACAGCATCGCCGCCGAATTGGCGACTCTGTACGCCGAGCATGAACTCGCGCCTGAAGGCGACATGATCGACTTCCACGTCGAGGTCGCGTCGACGCCCGGCCTGCGCCGCTGGTTGCGTCCGCAGGTGCAGTTCCTGGCCGACGGCGTCACGCCCTTCACGCCGTTGCCGCGTGCCCAGGCGCTGCCGATGCTGGAATGGGGCCTGAACTGGTGTGTCACGGCATATAGCCATCACCTGCTCGTTCTGCACGCGGCCTGTGTGGCGCGGGACGACCGCGCCGTCATCCTGCCAGCGCCACCCGGCTCGGGCAAAAGCACGCTATGCGCTGCACTGGTCAATCGCGGCTGGCGGCTGCTCAGCGACGAGCTGACGCTGGTGGACTTCGACGCCGGTCAGGTATGGGGCCTCGCGCGGCCGGTCAACCTGAAAAACGCGTCCATCGATGTGATCCGCCGCTTCGCGCCCGAGGCGTTTCTGACGCAGCCCGTGCACGACACCAGCAAGGGCACGGTCGCGCTGATGGCGCCGCCGGCGGCCAGCGTGCGTGCCGGCAGCCGGCCGGCGCGGCCCTGCTGGATGGTGCTGCCGAAGTACGAGGCCGGCGCCGCGGCGACACTGCAACCCATGCCACGCGGCCAAGCCTTTCTGCAGATCGCCGACAACGCGATGAATTACCCAGTCCTCGGCCGCCAGGGCTTCGAGACGGTGGGCAAGTTGACCACGCGTTGCGAGCATTTCAACTTCCGCTACGGCAATCTCGACGAGGCAATGCAGGTCTTCGACGACCTGGCCCGCAGCCACGCATGACGCCGTCACTGCTGACCGGCGTGCTGCGAGATGCGGACCTGGCGCGGGGTCTGTCGATGCCGCAGTGGGACGTGTTGGTCCGCCAGGCCCGCCACGCCAACCTGCTCGGGCGCCTGCACCACCATCTCACCGCTGCCGGCATCGACGTACCTAGGCGGCCGGCCAACCATCTGCAGTCCGCGGCGACGATGGCGGACCGCCAGCATCTGTCGGTGCGCTATGAGGTCAGGACGCTGCTTGGCGCCCTGCAACCGCTGCGGGTTCCGCTCGTCCTGCTGAAGGGCGCCGCTTATGTGATGACTGACCTGCCCGCCGCCAGAGGCCGGGTCTTCTCCGACGTGGACATCTTGCTCCCGCGCCCAGTGCTGGACGAAGCCGAGTCGCTGCTGGCGCTGAACGGCTGGAGCGGCGACAAGCTCGACGCCTACGATCAGCGCTACTACCGCCGCTGGATGCATGAGCTGCCGCCGCTGATGCATATCTTCCGCGGCACGGCGCTGGACGTGCATCACACCATCCTGCCGCCCACCGGTCGCAACCACGTCGATGCGGGCGCCCTCCTGCGCGACAGTGTGGAACTGCAGGGCTGGCCGGGTGTCCATGTGCTCGCGCCGGTGGACATGGTGCTGCACAGCGCAGCCCACCTCTTCCACGAAGGCGAGCCGGACAATCTGCTGCGCGACCTGAGCGACCTGGATCTGCTGATGCGGCATTTCTCGGCCCAGCCTGATTTCTGGCAGCGCCTGCTGGCGCGTGCGCAGAGCCACGGGCTGCAGCAGCCACTGCGCTTGGCGCTGCGCTACTGCCGGCAGGAATTGCTGACGCCGATTCCTGATGAAGTGTTGCGGCAAGGCGGCGCCGACCGCTCCACAACCTGGGGTGAACGCGCGCTGGACTTCATTTACGCCCGAGCGCTACGGCCAGCCCACGCCAGCGCCGCCGATGCCTGGACGGCCTGGTGCTGCCGCGCGCTCTACGTTCGATCACACCGGCTGCGTATGCCGCTGCCGCTGCTGGCCTATCATCTGTTGCACAAGGCCCTGCGCCCGCCACAATCGATCACGCTGGACGACAACCAACGTTGAACTCAGCGCACGCCAGTGGGCGGCACATGCTCTGTGGATATGGTCTAACCGCTGAGAAGCGGCGGATTCTTCAGGCAGTGCGGCGCGACAGCCAGGCCAGCGGCGAATCCTGCGACGTGCGGCTCGACTGCGATTCAAGAAAATCGCTGGGGCCCTGGCTACGGTACTCGCTGACGGCGCCACCATCGAGGCAGGCATCCAGGCCGAAGGCAGTGCCCAGGTCGGCCGGATCCGGTTCACTGCGAGCGGCAGCGTCACGGCGGAAAAAACGCAGCGCTGGGACGAATCGCATGGCAAACCTCTTTGGCTGAAAGGCCGATAAACATTTCGGCTCAGTGCAATCAGTGTGCGGGATTCATATGACAAGCGAACCCCGCAACTGTGAGTAAATATTGCCCCTGCTGGGATTACCACACGTTCAGGGTGGGTCCGCCCCCAGTAGGCAACCCGGTTTGTGGCTGATTCACGTCAATCGCTGAGCGTTGCGCGATTGCAAAAGACGGTAAGTCTGCCTAACTGTGTTGAGCCAAACCGGTGCGGATGCACTTAAGCTGCGCGCCTCTCTCGATGTTCGGGCTTTCCCGCATGACCTCTCTCGCACTGAAATGGATCGCCAACGGCATGATCGGCCTCGTCGTGGCTGGCACGTTGTGGATCGCGCACACAGTGCAGCCGGGCGACCCAAGCGCGATTCTGGTGGCGCAAGCCGTAGCTGCACCGGCAGCAAGCGCTTCGGCGCCGGTCCGCCGCTGATCAGCCCAAGGCGCGGCGGGCACCGTCCGCGAGCGCGTGCCCGATCTGATCCAGCAGGGCACCGCGCCCTTGCAGCTGCCACTGATGCCAATAGAGTGTCACGTCGGCGCTGATTTCCGGCCGCAGAACCACCAGTTGGCCCGCCTCCACGAGCGGTCGCACCTGGATTTCGGGCGCCACGCCCACGCCCCAGCCCATGACGACGGCCGCCACATAGGCCTCGCTGGATGGCACGAAGCGCTCTCGCAGCCGGGGCGCGCGGACGCCGAAAGCTTGCGACACCCACTGCACCTGGCTGTCGTCCTTGCGGTTGAAGACAAGAAAGGGCGTGTCGGCGAAATTGCCGGCATGCAATCCGTTGGGTAGCTGCGTTTCCAGGAAGCCGGGGCTTGCCACGGCCACATAGCGCATGACACCCAGTGGCTGCACCCGGCAGCCCTGCAGCGCTTCGGCCACCGTCGACACGCAACCGAGAACGGCGCCCTGGCGCAGGCTGTCATGGGTAAAGTCCTGGTCGTCGACGACGATCTCCAGCCCGTAGCCCTGGCGCAAACCTTGCTGCACCAGGTCGTCCAGCGCCGGCAGCACCCAGGTCGCCAGGCTGTCGGCATTGACGGCGATGGCCAGGCGGGACTGGGGCGCGACACGCTCGCCGAGTTCGCGGGCCACGTCCACCCGCAGCGCCTGCAATTGGCGGGCGAAGCGCAGCAGCACCTTGCCGGCCTCGGTGAGGCGCAGCGGGCGCGAGCGCACGACGAGCGGCTGGCCGACCTGCGTCTCCAGCCCGCGCAGTCGCTGGGAGACGGCGCTTTGCGTGATGGACAGGCGTTGGGCGGCGCGCTCAAAGCCCTGTTCATCGGCCAAGGCAGCCAGGCAATGGAGAGCGGCGGGATCGAACTCGTTCATAAGCCGTCCTAATGTACGGCGATCAATATGAATGACGCTTCTTGAAATGAGGCGGGGTGAGGAGAATCCGGCGATGCCCGCCGCTCTCGTCACCAGCCCCGCACCCGCCGCCTTTGCGCAGGGCTGGGCCATGGGGGCCGGTCTCATCCTCGCCATAGGCGCGCAGAACGCGCTGGTATTGCGCCAAGGACTCAGGCGCGAGCATGTCGGCGCCGTCGTGGCGGTCTGCACGCTGTCGGACTGGCTTCTGATCGCGCTGGGCGTCTTCGGCCTGGGCGCGCTGATCCAGGGCAGCCCGCTGCTGCTGGAGGTGTTCCGCTTCGGCGGCGCCGCCTTCCTGCTGGGCTACGCGCTGCTGGCTGCCAAACGCGCCTGGCGGCCGGCCGCCAGTTTGGAGGCCAGCGGGCCGGCGGCCAGCCTCGGCGCGACGCTGTCGACCGCCTTCGCCCTCACCTATCTGAACCCCCACGTCTACCTCGACACCGTCGTGCTGCTCGGCGGCCTGGGCGCGCGCCAGCCGCCGGAGTTGCGCGCGGCCTTCGCGGCCGGGGCGGCCGTCGCGTCGGCGATGTGGTTCGGCCTGCTCGGCTTTGGCGCGGCGGCTGCAGCGCCTCGTCTGCAAAGCCGCCACACCTGGCGGGTCATCGATGCGCTTGTCGCTTTGCTGATGACCGGCCTGGGTTTACAACTGCTCCTGCAACCGCTTTAGGCGCCCGTTCATGAAGATCGTTGTCCTCGGCGCCGGCATCATCGGCATCGCCACCGCCTGGTATCTGCTCGACGAAGGCCATGAGGTCATCGTCGTCGACCGCCAGCCCGACGCCGCGCTGGAGACCAGCTTCGCCAACGGCGCGCAGATCTCGGTCAGCTTCTGCGAGCCCTGGGCCAACGCGGGCGCGCCGTTCAAGGTAGCCAAGTGGCTGCTGCGCGACGACTCGCCCCTGCTGTTCCGCCCAACCCTGGACCCGAACCAGTGGCGCTGGGGCCTGGCCTTCCTGATGCAGTGCACGACCGCCGCCTTCGAGCGCAACGTCGAGGAGCTGGTGCAGCTCGGCCGCTACTCGCACGCGTCGTTGAAGGAACTGGTGGCGCAGACCGGCATCGACTACTGCAGGCTGGAGCGCGGCATCCTCCACTTCTTTTCCAGCCAGGCCGACTACGACAACGGCGCGGCCGGCGCCGAGATCATGCGCCGCCACGGTGTCGACCGCCGCGTGCTGAACCGCGAGGAGGTGTTGAAAGTGGAGCCCGCGCTCGCCGGCTTCGGCGCCAAGGTCTGCGGCGGCACCTTCACGCCCAGCGACGAAAGCGGCGATGCCAAGGTCTTCACCCAAAAGCTCGCGAGGCTGTGCGCGGCGCGTGGTGCGCAATTCCTGTACGAGCATGACGTGTTGGGCTTGCAGCGGGCCGGTGACGGCATCGAGGCCGTCCAGATCGCCCATACGCGCAACGGCGAGCGCAAGACGCTCAAGGCCGATGCGTTCGTCGCAGCCATGGGGTCCTATACGCCCGCGCTGCTGCGGCCGCTGGGCGAGCATCTCAACATCTATCCCGCCAAAGGCTACTCGGCGACGCTGCGGTTGAAAAAGCCCGAAGCCGCGAGCGTCGTCAGCCTGCTGGACGACAGCCGCAAGATCGCCATCTCGCGCCTGGGCGACCACATCCGCATCGCCGGCACGGCCGAGTTGTCGGGCTTTGACCTGAGCCTGGATACACCCACCGCCCGCGTGCGCTGTGCGGCCCTGGTGCGGCGCTACGAGGAGCTCTTCCCCGGCGTGGCCGACACCAGCGAGCCGCACTACTGGGCTGGCCTGCGCCCCAGCACGCCGACCAACATTCCCTACATCGGCCGCAGCCACAAGGCGCGCAACCTGTGGATCAATGCCGGCCACGGCACGCTGGGCTGGACGCATGGCGCCGGCTCGGGCCGCGCGCTGGCCGAGCTGGTCGCGGGCCGCAAACCCGAGATGCAGTTCGGCTTCTACTAGAGCGTCTTCAGCAGCGCCTCGACATCCTTCTGCTGCGGGAACTTCGGGCCCAGCCTGGCCAGGCTTTCCAGCTCGACCTTGGCCGCCGGCTTGTTGCCGGACTGGATCAGGATCTGCGCAAGGTTCAGCTTGTAGCTCGGCTGGTCCGGTTGGTCGGCGATGAGCTGGCGCTGTGCGCTGACGGCCTTGTCGAACTGCTTGTCGTTGGCCAGCACGGTGGCGTAGGTGTCACGCAGCGCGCCATCCTCCGGTTTGAGCTTGAGGCCGCGCTCGGCCAGTTCGCGCGCGCCGGGCTTGCCGGCCTTGCTGCGCAGCCAGGCGACGTTGTTGATCAACGGAATGACGTCGGGGTGCTTGGCCAGCAAGGCCTCGTAGCGAACCAGCGCGCCGTCGAAGTCGCCGCGCGCCAGCGTCACGTCGGCTGCGGCGGTCGTGAAGGCGTTGTCGCGCGGATGGGCGGCCTGCCACTGGCTCTCGAAGGCCAGGGCCTCATCGCGCTTCTTGGTGGACAGCAGCAGCGCGAACAGGCGCGGCGCAGCATCGCCCGGGTCGGGAAGCGCAGCGGCCTTGCGCAGCAGCGCGATGGCGGGCTCGGGGCGCTGGCGGCTCAGTTCGACGTCGGCCTCGACGACCAGGGCGTAGGCCTCCTGCGGATACTTCTTCTGGCGCTCGCGCAGTGCGGCCACGGCCTCGTCCGTGCGGCCCTGGCGAATGGCGAGCTGGATCAGCAGGCGCTGGGCGGTGACCGAGCCCGGCTCGGCCCCCAGGGCCCGCTTGACCTCTCGCTCGGCGCCAGCGTAGTCCTTGTCCATGAAGCGCAGTTGCGCCAGGCCCAGCCAGCCGTGTGCGCGTGCCGGTGCCAGCGCGGTCAGGCGGGAGTAGGTCTTGCCGGCCTGGGCCTTGTCGCCCGCGGCGAGCTGGGTGCGCGCCAGGCGCTCCAGCAGGTCGGGGTTGTGCGGCTGGGCGGCGGCCGCCTCCTGGGCGGCCTGGGCGGCTGCGGCCATGTTGCCCAGGCGCAGCTGGTGGTCGATCAGCGCCAGGCGCAGGCCCGCCTCGTTGGGTTCCTCGCGCACGGCGGCGCTCAGCACCTCGGTCACGCGCTCGACCGGCGCGCGGGTTTGCACCAGCAGTTCGGCCAGGGCCAGGCGGGCCTGGGGGGAGCCCTTCTGGTTGGCGATGAAGTCTTCCAGGCGCTTGATGGCCGCGTCGCTGCGGCTGGCCTGCATGTCGATGGCGACCAGGCCGAGCACGGCGGGCAGGTAGCCGGCGTCGGCCTTCAGCGAGGCGTCAAAGGCGGCCTGGGCGGCCGGCGTGTCCTTGCGCACGAGGTGGATGCGCCCGCGCAGCGCGCCCGGCACGGGGCTGTCCTTCATCTTGGGCGCGAGCTTGTCCAGCGCGACGAGGGCGCCGGCCAGGTCCTGGCGGCGCATCAACGCGTTGACCACCATCAGGTCATAGTTGCTGCCGGTGTCCTTGGCGGCCAACTCGCGCAGCTGGTTCAGCGCGGCATCGGCCTTGGCTCGGCCGGCGCCCCCGGGCGCTGCGGAGTCGCGCGCAATGGCCGTCAGCGCCAACGCCGCCTGGGTCGTGGTGTCATCGGGACGCACCTTGGCGGCAGCGCTGAAAGCTTGGTCGGCGGCCTCGAAATTGCCCTGCATCAGCTGGGCCTTGCCGGCCAGCATAAGGGTCTCGGCGTCGGCCTTGCCGTTTTCCAGCGCGGGCCGCAGCGTCTCCAGCGTCTTGGCCGGCGCACGGCGCTGCAGTTGCAGGCTGGCGAACTGTCGGCGCAGGCCGGGTTCTTCGGGCGCGAGCTTGAGGGCCTGGTTCAGCAGGTTCTCGGCTTCGGCCAGCTCGCCCAGTTGCTGGTGGGCGCCCGCGGCCAGGCGCAGCAGCGGCAGGTAGTTGGGCATGAGCTTGAGCAGCGGCAGAGCCAGCTCACGCGCCTTGGCCGCATCGTTCCTGGCCAGCGCCAGCTGGGCCTGCAGGAAGCGGCCCTGCGGCTTCTTGGCCAAGGCTGGCGGCATGCCGTCGACGAGCCGGGCGGCCGCGTCGATATCCTTCCGGCCGAAGGCCAGGCGCACCAGCAGCGAGCGAGCCTCGTAGTTGTTCGCGTCCAGCGCCAGCACCTGCTTGAGCAGCGGCTCTGCGTCGTCGACCTTGCCGCGCGCCAGCAGCACCTCGGCCTTGAGTTGCAGGGCCTTGTTGGCCTTGGGAGTGCGCGCCAGCAGCACGTCCAGCGCGGCCAGTGCCTCGTCGGCAAAGCCGGCGGCCAGCTTGGTGCGCGCGCCGACGACGACGGCGCCTTCATCCTCGGGCGTCAGCTGCAGCGCCCGCACGGCGGTGGCCTTGGCCTCGGTCAGGTTGGCCTGAATCAGATAGGCCAGCGACAGCTGCTGCAGCAGCGTGGACATGGCCTTGGGGTCGGCCAGGCTCTGGTCAGAAAATTCGCTGATCAGCTTGCGCGACTGGCCCGACTGCAGCAGCGTCTGCGCCAGCAGCGGCGCCAGCACGTCACGCGGCGTGCCCAGATCCCAGGCGCGGCGCAGTTCGATCTCTGCGCCGGCCATGTCGCCGGCGTCCAGCAGCGCCTTGCCCAGCAAGTGGCGGCCGGTCGCGTTCTCGGGGTTTTTCTGGAGCAGGTTCTTCAGCTCGATGACGGCGCCCGCCGGGTCCTTCTCCTCGAAGCGCTTTTGCGCGGCGGCAAGCATGTCCTGCTCGGAGCGTTGGCCGCAGGCGGCAAGGGCGGCGACCAGCAGGAAAGGGGCGAAATGGCGCGTCTTCATCGTGTCTCCAGAACAGGCGCGCGATTGTGTTCCTAGAATCCCGGGCCCTCGTCAGTGAAGCCCCCAGGGGCAGGCACGCTCCGGCGTGACGTCATGAACACCATCCCCAGCTTTTGCGCCATCGACTTCGGCACCTCGAATTCGGCCGTCGCCGTTCCCGACAACGCGGGCGCCATGCACCTCATCGAGCTGGAGCCCGGCCAGCGCACCATGCCCACGGCCGTCTTCTACTTTGCCGAGGGCCGGCACGACGCCGATGGCCCGCCGCGCGCCTTCGGCCGGGCCGCCGTGGCCGCCTATGTCGACGGCCACGACGGCCGGCTGATGCGCTCGATGAAAAGCATCCTCGGCTCGCCCCTCATCGACCAGACCACCGATGTCGGCGGCGGCCGCGGCGCCAAATACTCGGACATCGTCGCCGGCTACGTGAAGCGCCTGCGCCGCCTGGCGCAGGAGCCGACCCGCGCCGTGCTGGGCCGGCCGGTGTTCTTCGTCGACGGCGAGCCCGAGCGCGACGCCACCGCCCAGGCCCAGCTCGAGGCCTGCGCCCGCGCGGCGGGCTTCCGCGAGGTGCACTTCCAGTACGAGCCCATCGCGGCGGCGTTCGACTTTGAGCAGCAGGCCACGCGCGAGCAGACCGTGCTCGTCGCCGACATCGGCGGCGGCACGAGCGACTTTTCCGTCGTGCGCGTCGGCCCGGAGCGCATGACCCGCCTGGCGCGGCGCGACGACATCCTGGCCAGCCACGGCGTGCACATCGCCGGCACCGACTTCGACCGCCACATCGAGCTGGCCGGCCTGCTGCAGGAGTTTGGCTACCGCGCGGTCGGCCCCAGCGGACGCGAGGTGCCCAGCGGCATCTACTTCGACCTGGCCACTTGGCACCTCATCAACACCTGCTACTCGCCGCTGCGCGTGGCCGAGTGGCGCGGCATGAAAAAGTGGTTCAACGATGTGCGTCACCACGCACGGCTGATGACCGTGCTGGAGGAACGCCTGGGCCACGAGCTGGCCGCGCGCGCCGAGGGCGCCAAGATCGCCATCTCCGGCGGCGCCGACACGACGGTGGACCTGAGCCACGTCGAGGCCGGCCTGGTGCTGCCACTCAGCGAGAAGACCGCCGTGGACGCGCTGCGCGCCGACCTCGACCGCATCATCTCCACCGCCCACGAGACGGTGGCGCTGGCCGGCCTGAAGGCCGACCAGATCGACGCGCTCTATTTCACCGGCGGCTCGACCGGGCTGCGCCTGTTGGTGGACGGCATGGCCGCCGGTTTCCCCGCTGCGGCGCGCGTCACCGGTGACCGCTTTGCCTCGGTCGCCACCGGTCTGGGGCTGCACGCCCAGCGCTTGTTCGCCTAGCCAACTGTTAGGCTGCCCGGCTTCATCTTTCCGAGCCGCGCCTCATGTTGAAAGCCCTCACCTGGGCCACCGCCGCCCTGGCCGCCACCGCGGTCCAAGCTGCCGAACCCACGACCTACCAGCAGCCCTCCGCCGAGATCCGCGCGGTGCTGGACGCGCCGGCCCTGCCGGGCCATTCACTGTCACCCGACCAGCGCACGCTGGCCAGCATCGGCCTGCGGCGCTACCGCAGCGTCGCCGAGCTGGCCCGGCCCACCCTGGGCCTGGCGGGCTTGCGCATCGACGCCGCCGCCAACAGCCCGCAGCTGACGACCAACATCGAGACGATCTCGCTGCGCGAACTGGCCAACCCCGGCGCCGCCGAGCGCGTGGTCAAGCTGCCGGGGGGCGGCAGCTTCTCGGCACTGCGCTGGTCGCCGGACAGCCAACACTTCCTGCTCAATCGCCGCACCGCCAACGCCACCGAGCTGTGGGTAGGCGACGTGGCCACGGCCCAGATCCGCCAGCTCAAGGGCGTCAGGCTCAACACCGTCCTCGAAAGCGCCGTGGCCTGGGTCTCGCCTGACGAGATCATCGCGCTGACCGTGCCCGACAAGCGCGGCCCCGCTCCGGTCTTCGACGCGCCGAGCGGCCCCAGCATCCAGGAATCCATGGGCCGCACCTCGCCCGAGCGCACGCGGCAGGACCTGCTCAGGAACAGCCAGGACGACGCGCTGTTCAGCCACTACGCCAGCTCGGCGCTGCGCCGCATCAAGCTGTCGACCGGTGCCTCGCGCGAGATCGGCACGCCGGGCCTGTACAGCAGTCTCGAAGTCGTCGGCACCCAGGGCGCGCTGATCACCGAACGCTTGGTGCCGCCGTTCAGCTACCAGGTTACGTGGATGGACTTCGCCCGCCAGGTCGAGCTGCGTGATTTCAACGGCGGGCTGCTGCGGGACCTGGGCGCCGTCAAGCTCAAGGAGGGTGTGCCGGTCGAGGGCGTGATCACCGGCCCTCGCAACTTCTGGAGTTCTCCGCAGGCCGACGGCGCCGTCTACTGGGTCGAAGCCCTGGACGGCGGCGACCAGCGCAACAAGGTGCCGTTCCGCGACAAGCTGATGCGCCTGAACCCGCCCTACCAGGGCGAGGCCCGCGAGGTGCACCGCAGCGTGGGCCGCCTGGCGAGCCTGAGTTTCGTCGAGGCGGGTGACCGCGCCATCGTCTCGGACTTCGACCGCGACCGCCTCTGGATCGCCGCCGACCTGATCGCCCTGGACGGCTCGGCCAAGCCGCAGCGCCTGCAAGACCGCTCGCTGCGTGACCGCTACGGCGACCCGGGCCAGCCGTTGACGCGCGTGCTGCCCAATGGCCGCGCCGTCGCCCGCGTGGACGGTGGCGACCGCCTGCTGCTGGCCGGCGCGGGCGCCAGCAAGGAGGGCGACCTGCCCTTCATCGACAGCTACAGCCTCAAGGATGGCAAGGCCACGCGCCTGTTCCGCTCGGGCCCGACGCACTACGAGCGCCCCATCACGCTGCTGGACGGCGGCCGGCTGCTGACCAGCCGCGAAAGCGCCGCCGAGCCGCCCAACCTCGTGCTGCGCAGCGGCACCGGCTTCGAGCAGATGCAGGCCCTGACCCGCAACGTCGACCCCGCGCCGCAGCTGCGCGCGGTCAAGCGCGAGCTGGTCAAGTTCAAGCGCGCCGACGGCGTGGAGCTGTCGTTCTGGCTTTACCTGCCGCCCGACTTCCAGCCCGGCGAGCGCCGGCCGACGCTGGTCTGGGCCTACCCGCTGGAGTTCACCGACGCGTCCACGGCCGGCCAGGTCAGCGGCTCGGGCAGCCGCTTCGTCACGCTCGCGGGCACCAGCCCGGTCATGATGGCGCTGGATGGCTACGTCGTGCTGATGGACGCCACCATGCCCGTGGTGGGCGACCCGAAGACCGTCAACGACAGCTTCGTCGAGCAGATCACCGCCAACGCCAAGGCCATCATCGACAAGGCCACCGAACTGGGCGTCAGCGACCCGCAGCAGATGGTGGTGGGCGGCCACAGCTACGGCGCCTTCATGACGGCCAACCTGCTGGCCCACACCGACCTGTTCAAGGCCGGCATCGCCCGCAGCGGCGCCTACAACCGCAGCCTCGCGCCCTTCGGCTTCCAGAGCGAACGCCGCACCTACTGGGAGGCGCAGGACGTCTACCTGAAGCTGTCACCGTTCAACTACGCCGACAAGATCAAGGAGCCGCTGCTGCTGATCCACGGCGAGAGCGACGACAACCCCGGCACCTTCCCCATCCAGACTGCGCGCTTCTACCAGGCGCTGGCCGGCACCGGCGGCCAGGTGCGCTACGTGGTGCTGCCGCACGAGTCGCACGGCTACTCAGCGCGCGAATCCATCGGCCACACGTTGTGGGAGATGAGCGCCTGGATGAAACGCCAGACCCGCGATCCCAAGGCCCCTCGCCCAGGCACGCCGGGCTGAACGCCGGCGGGCCTGATCGGTCCCCCTGGGGGACGGCGATGCTTACGGCATTGAGCCGCAAGCACATCGCCATGACGGGCCGGCTTGGGAGCGGCCCGGCGCTCGGCCCGTGGGAATCAGCGCCGGGGCGGCGGGCCCCGGCGGCGCTGCGGGGCAGGTCGGGGTGGCGCCTTCAGGGGCCTCGAGACATCGGCGAGCATCAAGACCGCACTGACCAGACCTTCGACGGCCGCTTCCAGGTCGGTCGGCGGCTCCAGCGACTCGATCTCCTCCAGCAAGGTGTCGGCGTCTTCGAGATCGTCCGGGTCCAGGTGCAGATAGAGCGCCGCCAGCGGCTCCAGCAGCGGCTCCTCGGGCAGCTTCATCAGCGCCGGATGGGCGTCCAGCGCATGGGCAAAGCCGGCCACCCAGGGCAGCACCGTCTCGCTGGGGCTGGCGTCTTCGTCGAGCTCGAACACCCAGGGGTCGAACCACTGCCGGCCGACGATGGCGAGGTTGAGCTCCTTGTGGCGGCGGCGCAGCAGCGCAATGAGCTCGTCGTTGATGCGCGCCGGCAGCGGCCGACCCTCACTGTCCAGCAACGCAGGCAGCCAGCGCTCCAGCGGCACGGCCTCGGGCTGCAGCAGCACGCCGCAGAGGTAGCCGTCGGCCATGCTGACGTCCAGCGGCTCCAGTGGCGCGGGCAGCGCGTCCAGCAGAGCCTGCAGGCGCTCCAGGTCGGCTTCGGAGAGGGCTTGATCGACACGGTGCTGGGAGGCTGACATGGCCGGATTATCGGCAGCACGGCCCTTCCTTATCATCGACAGGAACCGACCGGGCATGCCCGGCGCAGCAGGGACCTGGATCGCCAATGAAAAGCCGTAGCGTTGCCGTCATCGTCGACGCCTGCTATCCCTACCACCGCGGTGTCATCTCCGGCGTGCTGGACGTGCTGGAAGCACGGGGCGTGGCCACCACGCTCTACGTTGGCAAGGAACTGGACACACCGGACTGGGGCCGCGGTCTGGCCAACGAGCTCTACAAGCAGATCGACCCCGGCCTGCATGACGGCACCCTGGTCCTGGCCTCCACGGTGGGCAAGTACGTGTCGGATGCCGAGCTGCTGCAGCGTCTCGCACACGTGTCGGCCAAGCCGCTGGTGTTGATGGCGCGCGATGTGGCCGGTGTCCCCCGCGTCGTGGTGGACGACCGGGCCGGCATGAAGCAGGTGATGGACCACCTGATCACCGCCTGCGGCCGTCGGCGCTTCGTGCTGATGAGCGGGTTGCGGGGCCATCCGGACTCCGAAACGCGCGAGCGGGCCGTGCGGGATGCACTGGCCGAGCACGGCATCGACCTGCCCGAGGACCATGTCGCCTACGGCGGGTTCTGGTCCGCCGATGCCCGCGACGGCATGCAGCGAATCGTTGACCGATCACGGGACTTCGATGCCGTCGTCTGCCTCAACGACCCCATGGCGTTTGCCGTCATCGAAGTGCTTCAACACGCCGGCATCCGCGTGCCGGAGGACGTGGCCGTGACTGGCTTCGACGACACGGTGGACGCGCAATTCAACATCCCGCCGCTGACGACGGTTCGACAGCCGCTGGAGAAGATCGGCCGCTGCGCCGCAGAGCATCTGCTGGACCTTGTGGAAGGCAGGGCGCCCACCGCCGAGCGGGTCGTGCTGGGCACGGAGCTGAGGGTGCGCCGTTCCTGCGGGGCGCCGGTGTCGCAGTGGCTGGGTGGGTTGATGAAACCGGAAGACGACGCGGATCAGCGGCCCATCTCGGCAGTCGAGGCGGAGCTGCTGCGTGCCGTGCGCGGCCCCGCCGAGGCCGCGGTCCTGCTGCATGAATGGCAGACCCGGCTGGCCGACGCCCTGGGCCGCGGCGCGGATCAGCAGTCGCTGCGAACCGACGTGGAGAAGGCCTCGGAACGTGTCGCGCGCTTGCTCGACGAAGCCGGCCGCAGCCGGTTGAACGCGCTGCTTGTGCAGATGTATCCCGTCTTCTCGGCGTTCGAGCACTTCGCCTACCGGCTCGGGCACTTTCATCAGTTGCGCCACGATCGTTTCGCCAGCGAGAACGTGGCCCTGCTCGGCAGCCGCGAAGACCTGCGCTCGGTGCTGGAAGGCTGCGCCTGGTACATCAAGAACCTCGGCCTGGTGAGGTACTTTCTGGCGACCTACGAGCCGGCCACCGCCGGCACGCGTCGGCTGGCGCGGTTGCGGCTCGCGTCGTCCACTGCGGCGCATGTCGACGACGAGGAGCCGTATCCCGCGTCCCAGCTGCTGCCGGATGGCCTGGCGCACGAGCTGGCAAGCGGCCATCTCTTCGTCTACCCGCTGTGCTGTGCGGATGGCGAATACGGCCTCATCCTCTTTGAGGCGCCGCGCGACTGGGACCTCGACCACGAGGGGTTCTCGGGCGCCCTCAGTGCTGCCCTGCATCAGCAACACCAGCGCTCGGCACTGGAAGCGCATGCGTCCGAACTGGAAGCGAAGGTGCGTCGGCGCACGGAACAGCTGGAACGCGAGGTCGACGTGCGTCGGCGCGCCGAGCAGGCGCTGGACGAAGCCAACGGGGAGTTGCGGCGGCTGGCCTTCATGGACGGGCTGACCGGCATTGCCAACCGGGCCGCATTCCAGCAGGCGATTGCCATGGAGGTGGCGCAGCACCAGCGCAGCGGGCTGCCGCTCGGGCTGATCCTGTGCGACGTGGACTTCTTCAAGCGCTACAACGACCACTATGGCCACCTGCAAGGTGACGAATGCCTGAGCCGCGTGGCGCAAGCCATGCAAGGCGCTGCTCGCCGGCCGCGCGACGTCGTCGCGCGCTATGGCGGCGAGGAGTTCGTGCTGCTCTTGCCGGAAACCGATGCGCAGGGCGTGCACAAGGTGGCCGACACCGTTCGCGAGGCAGTGGCCCGGCTTGAGATACCGCATGCAGACTCGGACGCGGCCGGGCACGTCACCATCAGCCTCGGTGCCATCAGCATCTGCCCCGCCCCGGGCACGACCAGCGGCATGCTGATCGACGCTGCGGACCAGGCGCTTTACCGGGCAAAAGCCGACGGTAGAAATCGGGCTGTGATGGGCAGCGGCACCTGACGCGGCGCGCTTGCTGATCGCCGTGAATATTGCCTGCCCGTGGCCGACCGAGCCTTCTAAAGTGGACTTCCCAACGACGCCCTCGACCTTGAGGGCTTGCAGACCCGGCAGCCCGCTGACCGGGTCTTTTTTTGCCCGCTGATCCGTTGAGATGCGGGCTGGATCCGTGTTTGATTCGGCTTTCGCGTGAAGGCTGTCTCACAGGTGGTAAGGCAACCATGCGCTCGCCGCAGGCTTGCCGGCCATACTGAAAACATGCCCTTCGCCGACCTCGCGCTGCGCTTCGACCCCGGCGTCGTCGTGCTGTCCTACCTCACCGCTGCGTTCGCTTCCTTCGTGGCGCTGGACCTGGCGCAGCGGGTGCGCACGCCCGACAAGACGAGCGCGCGCGTCTGGTGGATCGCCGGCTCACTGTCCATGGGCAGCGGCATCTGGGCCATGCACTTCATCGGCATGCTGGCGTTGCGCCTGCCCTTCCTGGTGGGCTACGACGCCGCCATCACCGCCCTGAGCTGGCTGGCCGCCGTGGCCGTGTCGGCCATCGCGCTGCGCGTGGCCGCGTTGGACCAGCTGACGCCCAAACGCCTGGCGCTGGGCGCCGTCAGCATGGGCGCGGGCATCTGCGGCATGCACTACACCGGCATGGCCGCCCTCGTGCTGGCGCCCGGCATCCGCTGGAACTGGACGCTGGTGGCCGCCTCCGCCGCCGTGGCCACCGGTGCCGCCGCCGCCGCTCTCCTCATCTTCTTCCTGTTGCGACGGCTGAGCGCCGCCCAGGCCCGCTGGGGCCAGCTCGCGGCCGCCCTCGTCATGGGCGCCGCCGTGGCCGGCATGCACTACACCGGCATGGCCGCCGCCGGTATCGCCGAGGGCAGCGTCTGCCTGAGCGCCAATTCGCTGGGCGGTGACAACCTGACCACGCTGGTGGCCGGCGCCACGCTGGCCCTGCTGCTGCTGACGCTGTTCACCTCCAACCTCGACGACCGGGTGCGCCGCCGCGCCAGCGTGCTCAAGCAGTCGCTGCGCGCGGCCACGACCGAACTGGCCGAGCAGGCGCTACGCGACCCGCTGACCGGCCTGGCCAACCGCCAGCTGCTGGACGACCGCATCAGCCACGCCATCGCGCGCAGCCGGCGCGACGGCTCGGGCGTGGCGCTGCTGATGCTCAACCTGGACGGCTTCAAGCCGGTCAACGACTCCTTCGGCCATGCCGTCGGCGACGCCGTGCTGCGCCAGGTGGCGAACCGGCTGCAGGCACAGGCGCGGGGCCACGACACGCTGGCCCGCATCGGCGCCGACGAGTTCGTGCTGCTGATCGAAGGCGAATCCGCTGAAGGCGTACTCGCCCAGATCGCGCAGCGCCTGCTGGAATCGCTGGGCGTGCCCATGTCGGTGAACCTCGGGGCCCACGGCCAGGTCAGCCAGATCAATCAGTTGCTGCGGCTGTCGGCCTCCATCGGCATCGCCCTGCACACCGGCCCGGACATCCCCAGCCGCGCCCTCATCGCCCAGGCCGACTCGGCCGCCCAGGCCGCCAAGCGCGGCGGTGGCAATGGCTTCGCCTTTTTCGAGGCCCACATGCAGGACGGCGTGCGCGACCAGCTCGAGCTGGCCCGCGACCTGCGCGGCGCGCTGGAGGACGGCGGCGCCGGCCTGAGCCTGCACTACCAGCCCAAGGTGGCCGGCGACACCGCGCGCGTGCTCGGCGTCGAGGCCCTGCTGCGCTGGCAGCACCCCAGGCGGGGCCCCATCGGCCCGAACAACTTCATCCCGGTCGCGGAGCGCTTCGGCATCATCATTCCACTGGGCGACTGGGTCATCGACGAGGCCTGCCGCCAGATCGCGGAATGGCGCGACCAGGGTCTGAAGCTGCGCGTTGCCATCAACTTGTCCGTGCAGCAGCTGCGCCAGCCGGAGGCGCTGCTGCAGCGGCTGCAGCAGGCGCTGCAGCGCCATCACCTGGACGCCTCGCAACTGAGCTGCGAGATCACCGAATCCGTCGCCATGGAAGACGCCGCCGCCACCGAGCGCACGTTGCAGCGCCTGGGTGCCCTGGGGGTGAGCCTGTCCATCGACGACTTCGGCACCGGCTATTCCAGCCTGTCCTATTTGCGCCGCCTGCCGGTGTCGCAGCTCAAGATCGACCGCAGCTTCATCCAGGACCTGGAGACCAGCGCCGACGCCCGTGCCATCGTCAATGCCGTCATCGAACTGGCCCATGCGCTGGGGCTGGAGGTGGTGGCCGAGGGCGTGGAGACCGAGGGCCAGGCCGAGGTGCTGCGCGCCAAGCACTGCGACAAGCTGCAGGGCTTCTTCTTTGCGCGCCCCATGCCGGCTGCGGCGCTGGCCAAATGGGCCATGGGCCCGCAGGAAGCGGATGCGCGGGTGGACTTCAGCGACTCGCTGTTCGCGGAAGCCCGCTAGGGCCTGCTGACACCTAGACCGCCATGCGCTCCGGCGCGACGTAGAAGCGCCGAAACGCCTCGAAGTCCAGCGTGTCGGCCGCCTCGATGCGGGCCTGCTCGGCGAGCGAATCGGCCGCCATCTTCTCGAAGCGCTGCTGCAGCGCCTCGCTGAAAGGCAGGGCCAGCAGCTGCGCGCGGGTGGCGTCGCTCTGGCGGCGGATGAAGCCGACGTGGCTGTCATCGAAGTCCTGGTCCATCACCGCGAGCACGCGCGCCGACGGACACAGCTCGGGCCGCTGCAGGCGCTCGGCCACGCGCCTGAGCGCGCTGCGGTAGGCGTTGCCGCCGTGGGCTGCATCCAGCGCCTCGGCATGCGCGGCGCAGCCGGCCAGGATCTCGCCGGCCCAGTCCTGCAGGCTGCGCTCGCCGCCCTGCCAGTGCTCCAGCTTCAGCCCCGGCTCGCGGCCGCGTGCGGCCACTCGGTGCTGGTTGCGCGCGTTGGCGGCGATCTCGTCGGGTGTGTCCTGGGGGCTTTCGCTGTGCAGGCAATGCAGCAGGAAGGCATCCAGCACGCGGATGGCGTCGGCGCCGATGCCGACGGGCTCGAAGGGGTCCAGGTCCATCAGCCGCACCTCGATGTATTCGACACCGCGCTCGCGCAGCGCATGCAGCGGCCGCTCGCCGGAGCGGATCACGCGCTTGGCGCGGATGGTGCTGTAGAACTCGTTCTCGATCTGCAGCAGGCTGGTGGAGAGCTGGTTGTAGTCGCCGCCGGGCGTCTGCACGCCGATGGCTTCATAGGCCGGGTAGGGCCGGCTCAGCGCCTCCTGCAGCGAGGCGGCGTAGCTTTCCAGGCAGTTGTAGGTCACGGCGATGCTGGCCTGCGCATCGCTCTGGTAACCCAGGCGGCCCATGCGCAGCGATGTGGCGTGCGGCAGGTAGAGGCTGTGGTCGGACAGGCGCTGCAGGCCGTGCTCGCGGCCGGCGACGAAGCTGTCGCACAGCGCCGGGCTGGCGCCGAAGAGATACAGCAGCAGCCAGCCGTCGCGGCGGAAGTTGCGGATGGCGCCGAAGTAGCCGTCGGTGGACACGCCCGGCAGCGACCAGTTGTAGTGGATGCCCGAAATCGTCTGCATGCGCCGGCCATAGCGCTGGCCCAGGCCCATGCGGTAGATGCTCTTGGCACGGCCGACATTGCTGCTGCCGTAGCGGCCCAGCGGGATGGTCTCGTCGGTCGGCAGGCCGCAGGGCATGGAGCTGACCCACAGGCGCTCGTCGGCCAGCGCGCGGTAGACGGCCTGGTGGATCTCGGTGAGTTCGCGCAGGCAGTCTTCGACGCCGGCATGCACCCCGGTGATGAGCTCGACCTGGGACTCGCTGAAATCGGTGGTGATGTGCGGGTGGGTCAGCGCCGAGCCGAGGGCGATCGGGTGCGGCGTCAGCGCCAGGCCGCCGCCGGGCATTGCGCGCAGGCTTTCCTTCTCGATGCCGCGGCGGATGCCGAGCAGAGTCTCTTTGTTGTTCATGGCGTCCTGGGACCGCTAGCTGGGCCGGAACGGTATCAGAACGGCCCGGGCCTGTTTGCGCTATGGGAATCGGCGCGGCCGTGGCTCAGACAGGCCCTACAGCTGGCCGGGCGCGTCCATGTCGGCCTGACTGGGCCTCAGGTCATGCTCGCCGGCCTGGATGCCGTCGTGGTGGCTGAGGTAGAGCGACACGTCGTAACGCTCCAGCCAGCCGACGGCGTTGAGGCGGTCCAGCACCGGGCCCTTGACCTCGGAGAAGGCCAGCTTCAGGCCCTCGCCCGCCAGCGCCGCATGCAGCTCCTGCAGCGCGGTCAGCCCCGACACGTCGATGTGGTTGACGGGCGCCATCAGCAGCAGCACGCGGCGGGGCTCGCCGACGCTGGCGCGGTGCTCGCGCACATGGCCCAGCACGACGTCGACCAGGCCGCGTGCGTTGGTGAACACCAGGCTCTCGTCGATGCGCAGGCCGACCACCTCCGGCTGGCATTCCACCGCGTAGCGCGCCAGGTTGCGGTAGTGCTGGGTGCCCGGCAGGCGGCCGATGCGGGCGACATGGGGCCGCGCGGTGCGCTGGATCAGCAGCGCCACGGAGCCGACGACGCCGATGGCCAGCGCCGCGCCGACGCTCCACAGCAGCACGGTCGCCGTGACGACCGCCATCAGGAACCCTTCGGCCCGTGCATAGCGCCAGGCCTCAGCGTAGGGCCGCAGCGTGAAGCCGCCCAGCACGGCAACGATGATGACCGCCGCCAGCACCGGCTTGGGGCAGTGGGCCAGCGGCCCGGCCAGCAGCAACATGGCCAGGGCCATGAAGGCGGCGACGAAGACCAGCGTCCAGCGGCTTTGCGAACCGGCCTCGTGCAGCAGGATGCTGCGCGAGAAGCTGCCCGCCACCGGCATGCCGCCACTCAGCGACGCGACCAGGTTGGCCGCTGCCAGGCCGCGCAGCTCGGCGGCGGGCAGCAGCTTCTCGCCCCGGCGCTGGGCGAGCGACTCGGACACCGCCAGGCTGGACACGAAGGCCATCAGCGCCACCAGCGCCGCAGCCGGCAACAGATGCAGCCACAGCGCCGCCTCCAGCTGGGGCAGGCCCATCGGCAGGGCCAGCGACGGCAGCGCGCCGACCTGTGCCACGCCGTCGGCAGCCGGCGTCCATGCCGACAGCGCCATCGCTGCCACCAGCAGCAGCAGCGGCGCCAGGCGCGCCAGCAGCCGGGGGCCGCTGCGCCGCGACAGCAGCAGCAGCGCCAGCGCTGCCACGCCCCAGGCCGCGCTGGCCATGCCAAAGCCGCCCTGCCGGGCCGACGCGACCAGGTCGGGCAGCGTGAAACCCGCCGCCGCACTGCCCAGCAGCACGGGCAGTTGCCCGGCCGCGATCGTCAGCGTGGCGCCGGTCTCGAAGCCCCGCAGCGCCGGCACCGACAGCAGGCTGGACAGTGCATCCAGCCGCAGCAGCGCCGCCGCCGCGAGCAGCAAGCCCACCTCGGCGGCCAGCACCAGCGCGCCGTCCTCCGGCGTCACACCGGCCGGCAGGCCGTGCAGTGCCTGGGCAATCATCAGCGCCAGCACCGCCACCGGGCCCAGGCCCAGCACGGGGCTGGAACCCAGGGCTGCGTAGGCCAGCAGCGGCAGCAGGCTGGCGTAAAGCCCCACCTGCGGCGGCAGGCCGGCCAGCATCGCGTAGGCCAGGCTCTGCGGGATGAGCAGCACGGCGACGACGGCGCCGGCCATCAGATCGGCGCGCCAGGTCGCCTTCATGGCCTCAACGATCCACTTTCACGCCGGACAGTTGCACGACGCGTGCCCATTTCGCCGTTTCGGCGGCAATCAGCGCGGCGAACTCCGGCCCGCCGCTGCCATGCACGAGCAGGCCGCGGGCCGTCATGCGCTCGCGCACCGCCGGGATGGTCAGCGCACTGACGCTGTCGCGCTGCAGCCGCGCGAGCTGCTCGGCGGGCTGGCTGCTGGGCGTGAGCAGGCCGATCCAGGCGCTCGCCTCGTAGCCCTTCAGCGCCGGGCCGCCGGCCTCTTCCACCGTCGGCAGGTCGGGCATGCCGGGGCTGCGCCGGGAGCTGGTCACGGCCAGCGCCAGCAGCTTGCCGGCGCGGATCTGCGGCAGCGCCGAGGGCAGGGAGTCGAACATCAGGTCCATGTTGCCGGCAATGACGTCCTGCTGCGCCGAGGCCGCGCTGCGGTAGGGGAAATGCAGCATGTAGGTCTGGGTCAGCCGCTTGAACAGCTCGCCGGCCAGGTGGGTCGGGTTGCCATTGCCGCTGGAGGCAATGTGCAGCCGCCCCGGCTGGTGGGTGGCGGCGTGCACGAGGTCGGGCAGGCGGCGCACGCCCAGCGCCTGCGCCACGGCCGGGTTCATGACCAGCACCAGCGGCACCGTCGCGACCAGGCTGATGGGCGAGAAGTCCTTCACCGCGTCGTAGGGCAGGCGGCGCGACAGCAGCGGGTTGATGGCATGCGTGCCGACGCTGCCCATCAGCAGCGTGTGGCCGTCGCTGGCGCTGGCAACCTCGGCCGTGCCGATGTTGCCGTCGGCGCCGGGGCGGTTGTCGATGAGAACGGGCTGGCCCAGGCTCCGGTGCAGCTCGGGCGCCAGCAGCCGCGCGGCGATGTCGCTGGCGCCGCCGGCCGGGTAGGGCACGACGATGCGCAGCGGCTTGGTGGGCCAGGCGGCACCACCCGGCTGAGCGGATGCGCCGCTGCTGGCCAGCCAGAGCAGCAAGGCGCGGCGTTGCAGGATCGCATTCGTCATGCCGCGGGTCCCAGCAGCACGTTCAACCGCACCTGGCCGTGCATGCAGGCGGCGTCGAAGTCCTGCAGGATGGCGGCCAGCGTGTCGGCGTCGGGCGCCTCGACGGCGGCGATGCCGACGCCACGGTTGCGGCCCTCGGCCTTGGCCTTGTAGAGCACCATGTCGGCCCAGTTGACCGCCTGCTCCCAGTGCAGGCGCAGGCCGGCGCCAGCGCCGCCAGACCCTCCGAGCGGGAAGCTGGCGAAGCCGATGGACGCGGTGATGCGCAGCGCGCCCTCGGGCGTGTCTATCGTCGCGCCGCCGATGCCGTTCAGCACGCGCGCCGCCATCTGGGCCAGGTCGGCGTTGGGCAGCTCGGGGGCGAAGACGAGGAACTCCTCGCCGCCCCAGCGCACGACGAGGTCGCTGTCGCGCACGGCGGCGCGGATGCGGCGGCCCACTTCGACGATGACGGCGTCCCCGGCCGCATGGCCATGCTCGTCGTTGACGTTCTTGAAGTGATCGATGTCGATCATCATCAGCGCGCCGCGGAAGCCCTCGGCGCCGGCCTGGCGGGCGCGCGGCTCCATGACGGCGAGGAAGTGGCGGCGGTTGGACAGGTCGGTCAGCGGGTCGCGCTCGCTCTGGGCGCGCAGCAGATGCTGGTTGGCCGTCAGCCGCGCCTGGGCACGGCGCATGCGCAGCAGCGTGAGGCCGATCAGCGCGATGGACAGCAGCAGCAGCGCGCCGACGGCGGCGCCGACCTTCTGCGCCAGCCGGCCGTTCTCCAGCTGCTGGTCCTTGAGCTGGCCGTCGCGGGCCAGCAGGTCCAGGTCGCGCTGCTTGGCGGTGGTGTCGTACTTGCGGCGCAGCTCTTCGAGCGCCGCGGAGCGGTTGCGTTCATTGGCGCGGGCGTTCAGTTCGCGCTCGCCGTGGAAGGCGGCCAGCGCCTCCTTGTGCTGGCCGGCCTCGGCCCAGGTGTCGCCCAGCTCACGCAGCTCACGAGCTCGCGGCACGAATTCGGACGGGTCGACGGCGATCTCGGCCACCCTGGCGAGCTCGTGGCGGGCGGCGTCGAACTGGTGCAGCTTGATGTGGGCGACGGCCAGGTTGTGGTGCAGGCCGCGCTCCTGCAGGCGATCGCGGAAGCGCTGCAGCACGGGCAGCGCACGCTGTCCGGCGGCCTGGGCCTCCTTCAGCAGGCCCAGGTGCATGTAGGCGTCGACGAGGTTGGAGCGCAGCTGGGCCGCGAGGTGAGGCGCGTTGGCCTGCTCGGCGAGCGCGAGGCCGGCCTCCAGTGCGGCGCGTGCGGCGGCCACGTCCTTGGAGCGACGCTCCACGACCGCTTCGTAGTTGCGCACGCGCGCGCCGGTCACGGGGTCACCCTGGGCCTCGACGAGAGCAGCGCGGATCTCGGCGCGGGCGGCGTCGATCTGCTCCTGGAACTGCAGCATGACGGCGAGCTGCCCCAGGCTGAGGGCGATCAGGTGCTTGTCGCCGCCCGCGCGGGCCAGCGCCAGCGCACGGCGCGCACCGGCCTCGGCGGCGACAAAGGCGCCTTGCGCGCCCTGCTCGCGCACCTGCATGCGCAAGGCCTCCCAGACGGCGCGGAAGTCGCAGCCCAGCTCGCGCATGGCGCGGGCCTCGTCGCCCGCGGGGCATTGCTTCTCCAGGCCGGACAGCGCCCGCGCCGCCAGGGTGCCGGCCGGCTTGCCCGCGCGTTCCTGGATGAGGGCGCGCAGCAGCCAGCTGCGGTCCACGCCGTCCTGGCGCGGCATCAGCTGCACGGCGACGTTGTCGGCCGCATCGGCCTGGCCGGCGGCAAGCAGCACGCGACCGCGCGCGAACAGCCAGGCGGCCTCGCGCGCCGGCGTGGCGCCGGCGGGCCAGCGCTTGTCCAGCTCGGCCAGCATGGCGCTGGGGTCGTCGTAGGCGCGCCGCGTGATGGTGGCCAGCAGTGCGTGATCCGCCGCCAGGTCATCGGCCGGCGACGCACCCGCCGTGGCGGCGAGCAGGGCCAGCGCGAGCAGGGCGGCCTTCATGCGCTCGCCGCCCTGGCCACGCTGGGGCCGCTGAGCGCCGTCAGGCCCACCAGGCCCTCGCTCCAGGCGGCCTCCAGGCGCGCCGTCAGCTGGGCCGCTGCGATGGCGTCGGTGGCATGGATGCGGTCGACGCCATAGGCCTTGTTGCGGCCGTGGGCCTTGGCCAGGTACATGGCGGTGTCGACCAGGTCGATGGCGCGCTCCCACGGCAGGCGCAGGCCGTGCGGCGGCACTGGCAGGTTGACGAAGCCGATGGACGCGGTGACGGGGATGCGGCGACCTTCGTGCACCACTGGCTGGCCACCGACGAGGTCGAGCATGCGCTGGGCGAGCTGCGGTGCGAACAGGGCCTCGCGGGTGCGGGCGATGATGAGGAACTCCTCGCCGCCCCAGCGCACGACGAGGTCGCCGTCGCGAACCGCCTGTTGCAGGCGTCGCGCCATCTCGATGAGCACGGCATCGCCCGCGGCGTGTCCGAAGCCGTCGTTGATGCGCTTGAAGTGGTCGACGTCGATGAGGAAGAGGCTGGCGGTCAGGCCGTCGGGGCCGGCCAGGCCCTTGATGACGGACTGGAAGTGGCGGCGGTTGGCCAGGCCGGTCAGCGGGTCGGTCTCGCTCTGGCTCTTCAGCGAGGCATTGCTCTGCACCAGCGCCTGGTTGGTGCGACGCACGCGGCGGAAGGCCTGCCAGAGCAGGCCCAGCGACACCAGCACGCAGCCGCCCAGCGCCGCCCACAGCATGCCGGCGAGGTTGCGCTGGTGGACCTGTTCGGCCTTCAGCGCGTTGTCGCGGTTCAGCAGTTCGATGTCGCGGGCGCGCTGCTCGGCGTCCTGGCGCTCCTGCGCCTCGATCAGCAGCTTGCGGGTCTCGTCGCGCAGCACGCGGTCGACCAGGCGGCGGTGCTCGCGCCAGGCGGCCACGGCGCCACCCAGGTCGCCGGCGCGCTCCAGGTAGTCGGCCAGCTCCTTCCAGCCGTCGGAGGCATAGGCAATGGCGCCCTGCTGCTCGTCCAGCGCGATGGCGGCGCTGGTCTCGCGGCGGCCCTCGGCCACGCGGCCCAGCGCGATCTTGGCCAGGCCGATGTTGGAGCGGGCCACGGTCTCGGCGCCGAGGTTGCGCGTGGCGCGGGCCAGCGGCAGGGCCTGCTCGGCCAGCTCCAGCGCCCGCGCCGGGCGGCCTTGGCGCAGGTGGTAGTCGGCAAAGTTGGCCAGGCCCAGGGCGCGCACGGAGTCGGCGCCGGCGGCGGCGGCCTGCTCCAGCGCGTCGGCGTTGGACTGAAGCGTGATGCTGGTGTCGCTGTCGTCCGAGTGGACGATGCCGCGCATCGCATACACCTGGTTCAGCGTCATCGGGTCGGGGTCCTTCAACGCCTCGGCCAGGGCCTGGGCAGCGAGCTGGCGGGCACGGGCCGGCGTGTCGGCGCGCAGCGTCGTGAAGGACAGGTCGGCGAGCGAAAGCGCGATGCGCCAGACCTGGCCGGTCTGCTGGGCCACGCGCAGCGCCATGTGGCCCTCGGTCAGCGCGGTGTCCAGCTCGCCGGAGTCGCCGCTGACGGCGGCGACCAGGCCATGGTGGCGCCAGCGAAAGGCCGGGCCGGCCGCGTTGAGCTGCGCGGCGTCTATGCCGGTGAGCAGCTTGCGGGCCTCGCGCAGGTCACCCTGCGCGCGCAGGTATTCGGCGCCGATGTTGGCCGCGGCGACGCGGGCGTCCGCCTGGCGCTCGCCGGCCGGCCAGTCGCGCAGCTGCTGGGTGAGCTTGTCGCTGAGCTCGCGGTCGCGCGCCATGGCGGCGAGCAGACCGCGCAGGGCCAGGACGTCGACATGGGCCGGGCTTGCGGCGGGCAGGGCCTTGGCACGCTCGCGCAGCTCCTGCTCATAGACAGCCGGTTTGGCGCGGGCGGCGCGCTCGATGCGCTCGAGCTCGCGTGCCAGGCCGGCGTCGCCATGCCCGCTGCTGGCGGCGGGGACCGAGGCCGCGGCGGCAGGCGATGCGGCCGGGTGACCCCCTTCGCCCGGCGAACAGGCGGCAAGCAGCAGCGCGACCACGGCGGCCAGCGCGGTGGTCAGCGTCGATGAAGGGGCCTGGATTCGGTAGGTCACGGCGGCGGGAACGGGAACTTATGGTTCCGAACCGCTCATTTCATCGCGGTTCGGCCGCAGGGGCGCATGCCGCCGGTCCGAGACCGTTCAGATTCCACGCGCCGCGCCCGGTCGGCCGGTGTAGCCGCGCGGCACGGCGCCCAGCAGGCGGCGCGTGTAGTCCTCTTTGGGTGCGGCGATGAGCTCAGCCGTGGCGGCCTGCTCGACGACATCGCCGTTCTGCATGACCAGCACTTCGTCGGCAATGAACTTGACGACGGCCAAATCGTGGCTGATGAAGATGTAGCTAAGGCCGAACTCGTCCTGCAGGTCCTTCAGCAGATTGAGCACCTGGGCCTGCACCGACACGTCCAGCGCCGACACGGCCTCGTCAAGCACCAGCACCTCGGGCTGCAGCGTCAGGCAGCGCGCGATGGCGATGCGCTGGCGCTGGCCGCCGCTGAACTCGTGCGGGTACTTGGCCATGGCGGATTCGTCCAGGCCGACCTTGATCAGCAGGGCGACGGCGCGCGCCTCGCGCTCGGCCGCGTTCGCACCGATGCGGTGGATCTCCATCGGCTCACGCAGCGTCTGGCCGATGGTGAAGCGCGGGTTGAGCGAGGCGTAGGGGTTCTGGAAGACGACCTGGATGCGGCGGCGCATCTGCTGCCAGTCCGGGCCGCTCATCTTCAGCAGGTCCTGGCCCTCGAACAGCACCTGGCCGCCGGTGGGTTCATGCAGGCGCAGCAGGGTCAGGCCCATCGTCGTCTTGCCGGAGCCCGATTCGCCGACGACACCCAGCGTGTGGCCCTTGCGCAGCTTGAAGTTCACACCCTTGACGGCCTTGAACTCGCGCTTGCCGAACAGGCCGTCCTTGAGCCAGAAGCTCTTCTGCAGGCCGGTCACTTCCAGCACGACGGGCGCGCTGTCGTCCTTGACCCGGGCGCTGTTGCCCGCGCCGCGGCCGGCGATGTGGTCGTCGATCACCATCAGCCGCGCCGGGCTCTCGGTGAGGGACGGCCGGCAGGCCAGCAGCGCCTTGGTGTAGGCGTCCTGCGGCGCGTTGAAGATCTGCTCGACTGGCGCGTTCTCGCGCACCTGGCCGTGGCGCATGACGACGACCTGGTCCGAGATCTCACCGACGACGCCGAGGTCGTGCGAGATGAACAGCAGGCTCATCTTGTGGCTCTCCTTGAGCCGCGCCATCAGCTCCATGACCTGGCGCTGGATCGTCACGTCCAGTGCCGTCGTCGGCTCGTCGGCGATGAGCAGCTTGGGCGAGCAGGCCAGGGCCACCGCGATCATCACGCGCTGCTGCTGGCCGCCCGACAGCTCGTGCGGGTAGGCCTTCAGGCGCCGCCGGGGCTCCGGGATGCCGACTTCGTTGAGCAGCTCCTCGGCGCGCACGAGCGCCTGGCGGCGGCTCATGCCCATATGCTTCATCAGCGGTTCGCAGATCTGCGTGGCCACGTTGAAGACGGGGTTGAGCGAGCTCATCGGGTCCTGGAAGACGCAGGCGATCTCCTTGCCGCGAATGGCCTGAAGCTCGCCCAGGCCCGTCTGCAGCAGGTCGCGGCCCTGGAACAGGATGCGGCCGGTGCGCTCGGCGTTGCTGGGCAGCAGGTTGAGCACGGACATGGCCGTCACGCTCTTGCCCGAGCCCGACTCGCCGACCAGCGCGACGGTGCCGTTCTCGGGCACGTCGAAGCTCACGCCCTTGACGGCGATCTGGCGCTGCATGGCGCCATCGACCTTGCCCATGCGGAAGGCGACCTTGAGGTCTTGAATACTGAGCAACATAAATGCCTTAGTCAGTTGGGGTCAGAGCTACTCGCTCCGCTCGGGCGGTCTGACCCGCAATTACTCAAGACCTCTCAACTTGGGATCGAGCGCATCGCGCAAGGCGTCGGTGAACAGTGCGAAGGCCGTGACGAACACCGCCATGAAGGCCGCGACGACGGTCAGCTGCCACCAGTAGCCCAGGATCAGCTCGTTCTGCGCCTCGGCGAGCATCGTGCCCCAGCTCACCTGGTTCACGCCGACGCCAAGACCCAGATAGCTCAGGATGACTTCGCTCTTGATGAAGCTGACGACATGCAGGGACAGCTGCACCAGTGCGACGTGCGACACATTGGGCAGGATGTGCTTGAACATGCGCGACCACTGCGATGCGCCGATGGCCTCGGCCGAGCGCACGTACTCGCGCACGCGGTGCTTCATGAACTCGGCGCGGATCAGGCGGTAGATGCCTGTCCAGCCGGTCAGCGCGAGGATGAGCACGACCGAGGTCACGCCGCGATGGAAGATGGCCGCGAAAGCGAAGATCAGCAGGATGCTCGGGATGGCCGTGAAGACGTTGTAGATCCACTCGAGGAAGTCGCCGATCTTGCCGCCGAAGAAGCCGGAGATGGCGCCGAGCAGCGTGCCGATCAGCGTCGCGACGACGGCCGCTGCGAGGCCGACAACGATGGACACCTCGGCGCCCTTGACGACCTTGGCCAGCACGTCCCGGCCCAGGCGGTCGCCGCCCAGTGGCAGCGTCTCGGCCTTGGCCACCTCGTCGGTCTTGAAGGCCTTGGCGCGCTCGGCCCATTCGGCATAGCGCGGCGCCAGGGGGTCGATGTCGGACAGGTCGACGTTGGGGCCCTTGGGCGCTGCGATGGTGCCGGTGTCCTCGGCCGGCTGCGGGCCGAGCAGCGTCGGCGGCGCGTTCGGCACGCCGACTTCCTGCTGCCAGTTGGATGCGACCAGGTTGGTGGCCGCGAGCAGCACCAGCAGCAGGAAGGCGCCGACGATGCCCATGGACACGACGCCGACGCGGTCGGTCTTGAGGCGACGCCAGGAGGCGGCCCAGACGCCGCCGGAGGAGTTGGATGTCGTGCTCATTTCAGTACGACCCGCGGATCAACAAACTTGTAGAGCACATCGACGAGCAGATTGACCGTCATCGTCAGCGCGGCCAGGTAGATGGCGAAGGCCTGGATGACCGGATAGTCGCCGCGGTTGACGGCCAGCAGCAGCTCGCGACCCAGCCCAGGGATCGAAAAGAACACCTCGATCAGGAAGCTGCCCACCAGCACGCCCGGCAGCAGCACCGACACATTGGTCAGGATGGGAATCATCGCGTTGCGCAGCACATGCTTGAGCAGCACGGTGCCCTCGGTCATGCCCTTGGCGCGGGCCGTGCGCACGTAATCGTGGCCGATCTCGTCGAGGAAGAAGCTGCGGTACAGCCGGATCTGCGGCGCCATCGACACCGCCACGGCCACCAGGATGGGCAGCGGCGCGTAGGTGGTCAGGTTGGTCCAGTGGTTGGCCGTCCAGCCCTGTACGGGGAACCAGCCCAGGCGGAAGGCGAACAGGTATTGCGCCAGGATGACGTAGATCAGCAGCGAGATGGACACCGCCACCGTCGTGCAGACCATCACGGTGCGGTCGGTCAGGCTGCCGCGCACGGTGGCCACGGCCAGCGCGAACGGGATGGCCAGCGCGACTTCGAGGATGAGGATGGGCACCGTCACCGTCAGCGTGGCTGGCAGGCGCGTGGCGAACAGGTTGGCCACCGACTCGTTGGTCGCCCAGCTCTTGCCCCAGTCGAAGGTGACGATCTGCTGGATGAAGATCCACAGCTGCTCCCAGACCGGCTTGTTCAGGCCGAGCTGGTCGCGGATGGACTCGATCTGCTCCGGGCTGGCGTTCAGGCCACCGAGGATGATGGCCGGGTCGCTGCCGAAATACTTGAAGAGGAAGAACACCAGCAGCACGACACCGAGCAAGGTCGGGATCATTTGCCAGATGCGTCGGATCAGATAGGCCGCCATCGGGGCTCCAGGAAACTGCAAAACCCGCCGCCGGTGCCGGGTTACACGGGAAAACCGGGGCGAGTCTATGCGAGGCGACTTGGCCGGCGGCCTGACGGTTTCACTAGACTCCGCGCTTCCCAAGAGCCTGCGCGCCTTTCTGCAATGAAGTCTTCCCTCCTGCTGACCGGCCTGCTGCTGGCCTGCACCATCCTTGTCACCCCAGTCCGGGCCCAGGCGCAGGAGAAGGTGCTGCGCCAGGCGTTCAAGGTGGCCGAGACCGGCTTCGACCCCGCCCAGATCAGCGACCTCTACTCCAAGGCCATCGTCGCCGGCATCCTGGATGCGCCGCTGGAATACGACTTCGGCGCCCGCCCGTTCAAGCTGCGCCCCGCCACGCTGGCCGAGATGCCCGAGATCAGCGCCGACTTCAAGACCATCACGATGCGCGTCAAGCCGGGCATCTACTTCGCGGACGACCCGGCCTTCAAGGGAAAGAAGCGCGAGCTGACCGCCGAGGATTACGTCTACAGCGTCAAGCGCCACTACGACCCGCAATGGAAGAGCCCCAACCTCTACCTGCTGGAAAACGTCAAGATCGTCGGTCTGTCGGAGCTGCGCCAGGAATTGATGAAGGCCAAGAAGCCGTTCGACTACGACCGCGTCGTCGAGGGGCTGAAGACGCTGGACCGCTACACCTTCCAGCTCAAGCTGGGCGTGGCCGACCCGCGCTTCGTCTACCAGTTCAGCGACCCCGGCTTCCTGGGCGCCGTGGCGCGCGAGGTGGTGGAGTTCTATGGCGACAAGATCATGGAACACCCGGTCGGCACCAACGCCTGGCGCCTGGCCGAATGGCGGCGCAGCTCGCGCATCGTGCTGGACAAGAACCCCAACTACCGCGACGTGCGCTACGGGGAGACCGCGCCGCCGGGCTCCAGCGCGCAATTGCAGGCCGAGGTGGCTGCGTTGCAGGGCAGGAAGCTGCCGATGGTGGACCGCGTGGTCATTGACATCATCGAAGAGGCCCAGCCGCGCTGGCTGTCTTTCCTCAGCAGCGAGTCCGAGGTCATCGAGGAAGTGCCCATCGACTTCGCCAGCATCGCCATGCCGGGCAACAAGCTGGCGCCCAACCTCGCCAAGCGCGGCATCACGATGACGCGCTATCCGCGCGCCGACATCTCCTTCAGCTACTACAGCATGGAGGACCCGGTCGTCGGCGGCTACACGCCCGAGAAGATTGCGCTGCGCCGCGCGATCAACCTGGCCGTCGACCTGGACAAGGAGATCCGACTCGTGCGCCGCGGCCAGGCGCTGAAGGCCCAGAGCCCCATGCCGACCGTCGCCTACGGCTACGACCCGGCCTTCAAGTCGGAGAACAGCGAATACAACCTGCCCAAGGCCAAGGCCTTGCTGGACATGTACGGCTACAAGGACGTGGACGGCGACGGCTACCGCGAACTGCCCGACGGCAAGCCGCTGTCCATCGAGTACTCGACGCTGACCGACGGCGAGCGCCGCCAGATGGCCGAGCAGTGGCAGAAGAACATGGACGCCCTGGGCATCCATATCCGCTTCAAGATCGGCAAGTTCCCCGAGCAGCTCAAGGCCGCCAACGCCGGCAAGCTGCAGATGTGGAACGTCGGCTGGGTGGGCACCACGCCCGATGGCGACACCTTCCTCGCCCTGGGCTCCAGCGCGGCCAGCGGCAAGGCCAACAAGCCGCGTTTCTCGCTGCGCGCCTTCGACACCCTCTACGAAAAGCAGAAGGCCCTGCCCGACGGCCCCGAGCGCGCCGCGCTGATGCTGGAGGCGCAGCGCCTGCTCGTTGCCTACGCGCCCTACAAGTTCCATGTCCACCGCATCTGGACCGACATGGCCCAACCCTGGGTGCGCGGCTACAGCCGCAACATCTTCGTGCGCGACTACTGGAAGTACGTCGACATCGACCCCTCCGCCCTGCCCAAGCCATGAAACAACTGCTCGCCGCGCTCGCCACCTGCCTCTGCCTCGCTGCGCCCGCAGGGGCGGCCGAGCCCGTCAAGACGCTGCGTTATGCCTTCCGCATCGCCGAGACCGGCTTCGACCCGGCACGCATCTCCGACATCTACTCGCGCACCGTTACCGCCCACATCTTCGAGACGCTCTACGCCTTCGATCCGCTGGCCCGGCCGACACGGCTGATGCCGCTGATTGCTGCCGGCGAGCCCGAGGTCAGCGCCGACTTCAAGACCTTCACGATCAAGGTCAGGCCCGGCATCTATTTCGCCGACGACCCGGCCTTCAAGGGCAACAAGCGCGAGGTCGTTGCGGCCGACTTCGTCTATAGCATCAAGCGCTTTGCCGACCCGGCCACCAACGCCCAGGCCTGGGTGGCGTATGAAGAGAACAACCTCGTCGGCCTGGCCGAATTGCGCGAGAAGGTCATCAAGTCCAAGAAGGCCTTTCCCTACGACACCGAGATCGAAGGCGTGCGTGCACTCGACCGCTACACGCTGCAGATCAAGACCAGCGCGCCCCGCCCCCGCCTGATCGAATCCATCTTTGCCGGCAACGACCTCTACGGCGCCGTCGCCCGCGAGGTGGTCGAGTTCTATGGCGACAAGATCATGGAGCACCCGGTCGGCACCGGCCCCTTCGTGCTGAAGGAATGGCGGCGCAGCTCGCAGATGGTCTTCGAGCGCAACCCGGGCTACCGGGAGCGCCACTACGAATCCCAACCGGCGGCCGACGACAAGGAGGCGCAGGCCATCTACGCCCGGTTCAAGGGCCGGCGCATCCCGATGGTCGACCGCGTCATCGTCGACGTCATCGAGGAGAACCAGCCCCGCTGGCTGTCCTTCCTGAACAACGAGCACGACTTCATCGAGCGCGTGCCCGAGGACTTCATCACCCAGGCAGCGCCGGGCGGCAAGATTGCGCCCAACCTGGCCAAGCGCGGCATGCAGGCTGTGTTCACGCTGTCGCCGGACATGACCCTGACCTGCTTCAACATGGAAGACCCCGTCATTGGCGGCGTCACGCCCGACAAGGTCGCGTTGCGCAGGGCCATCTCGCTGGCCTACGACGTCAACAAGGAAATCAAAAGTGCACGGCGTGGCCAGGCGGTGCCGGCCCAGGCGCCCATCGTGCCCAACACGAGCGGCTACGACCCGGCCTTCAAGAGCGAGATGAGCGACTACGACCCGGCGCGCGCCAAGGCCCTGCTCGACATGTATGGCTATGTCGACAAGGACGGCGACGGCTGGCGCGACCTGCCCGACGGCAGGCCGCTCGTCATCACGCGCAACACCGAGTCCAACTCCCTGAGCCGCGCCGTGGACGAGCTGTGGGAGAAAGCCATGCGCGCCATCGGCATCAAGCTGGAGATCAAGATCCAGCAATGGCCGGAGAACCTCAAGGCCGCCCAGGCGGGCAAGTACCAGATGTGGCCGGTGGGTTCGTCGGCCGCCTCGTCGGACGGCCAGGAGGCCCTGCAGCGCCTGTACGGGCCGGCCGCAGGCACGGCGAACCTGCCCCGCTTCAAGAACGCCCAATTCGATGCGATGTACGAGCGCATGCAGGCCCTGCCCGACGGCCCCGAGCGCGAGGCCTTGTTCAAGGAAGCCAAACGCATCGCTGTGATCTATCTGCCTTACAAGGTGAATGCCCACCGCATCGTCACCGACATCGAGCAGGCCTGGATGAGCGGCTATCGCCGCCCGCTGTTCTGGCAGGACTTCTGGCAGTTCGTGGACGTGGACCCGGCCAAGCGGCCTGTCCATTGAAAACCGGGGGCGCATCCCAAGGATTCGACCGACCGTCGCAAGCGGCTCGTGGGCACGCGCCCTGCCGTTAGGCTTCAGCTCATCAACCGCCAAGGAGCCCCAGATGAACGACGCAGAAGAACTCAACAAGCTGGCCGACCTGCACGCCCGCGGCGTGCTCAGCGACGACGAGTTCGCCAAGGCCAAAGCCCGCGTACTGGAGCGGTCACAGGGCCATGCGGCGCCAAGCTATGGCAGCACGCCCAGCCCCAACCTGGGCGCCGTCAACGGCCTGCGCCGCGCGCGGCTGGACCGCTGGATCGGCGGCGTCTGCGGCGGCATCGCCCGCACGACCGGGCTGGATTCCTGGGTCTGGCGCCTGATCTTCGTCGTGCTCTTCCTGGCCTTCGGCAGCGGCATACTCCTCTACATCCTCCTCTGGATCTTCGTTCCGGAGGAATAACAGAGGCCGCAAGGCCGACTCCTCAAGTGACTGCCACGGATCCGGCTTTGCCGGGCCGTCGGCAGTGCCCCCTTGAGGGGGCGGCCGCCAGGCCGTAGGGGGTGGTCTCATGAAACAGCTCGCCGGCCTCGACGCCAGTTTTCTGTACCTGGAAACGCCGCAGATGCCGATGCATGTCGGCGCCCTGCACCTGCTGGAGCTGCCCGCCGGCTACGACGGCGACTACATCGAGGACCTGCGCGAGCACATGCGCGTGCGCATGCCGCTGCTCCCGGCGCTGCGCCGCAAGCTCATTGCGATGCCCCTGGGCCTGTCCAACCCCGGCTGGGTGGACGCCGATCCTGACCTCGAGGAACACATCGTCGAGGTGCCGCTGCGAGAGGGCAGCGGCCTGGGCGACCTGGAGGCGCAGGTCGGCGCGCTGCACCCCGTGCTGCTGGACCGCAGCCGGCCGCTGTGGAAGTTCCGCGTTTTCACCGGCCTGGAGCCGGGCCCCGAAGGCCAGGTGCGCGTGGCCCTCTACACCCAGCTTCACCACGCCGCCGTGGACGGCCAGGCCGCCGTGGCGCTGGCCCAGGTGATCCTCGACCTGAGCCCCGAGCCGCGCCCCATCGAGTCCACCGCCGCGCGCGGCAAGAAGCGCGGCCAGCTCGGTACGGTCGGCATGCTGCGCGCGGCCGTCTCGCAGCAGTGGCAGCAGACGGTCAAGCTCGCCCGCTCCCTGCCCAGCGCGGCCAACATCCTGGGCAACATGGCCGTGGGCTATGTCGGCGGCGCGGCGGCGGGCGGCTCGGTCGACAAACTGCGCACGCTGCTCGCCAGCGTGGCCGCGCAGACGAGTTCAATCGTGCGCGGCAAGACAGCAGTGTCCAGCCTCGGCCCGGCGCCGCGCACACGCTTCAACGTCAGCCTGTCCGACACACGCTCCTTCGCCGGTGTCACTTTGCCGCTCGCCGAGCTCAACCGCACACGCAAGCGCCACCACGCGAGCCTGAACGACGCCGTGCTCTTCGTCATTGGCGGCGCGCTGCGGCGCTACTTCGCCAAGCACGGCCCGCTGCCGCGCAAGAGCCTGGTCGCCGCCGTGCCCGTGTCCACCCGCGCAGCCGGTGACACCACGGCCAACAACCAGGCCACCATGACCTTCATGAGCCTGGGCACCCACCTGGCCAATCCGGCCGAGCGCCTGGCCCACGTCATCGCCGCCAGCAAGGCCATGAAGGCGCAGATGGCCCAGCTCAAGAGCCTGATGCCGACGGACTTCCCGAGCCTGGGCATCCCCTGGCTGATGCAGGCCGGCGCCATGCTCTACGGCCGCGCCAAGGTGGCCGAGAAGCTGCCGGTGGTGGCCAATGTGGTCATCTCGAACGTGCCCGGCCCGCAGCTGCCGCTGTATCTCGCCGGCGCGCAGATGCTGACCAACTACCCCACCTCCATCGCCGTACACGGCCTGGCCCTCAACGTGACGGTGCAGACCTACAACCAGTCCCTGGACATCGGCCTGATGGCCTGCGGCGAGGCGCTGCCGGAGATGGGTGAGCTGGCGGCGTATGTGGATGCGGCGTTCATGGAGTTGCAGGCGTTGCCGGTGGCGGAGGTTGCGCCCGACCCGGCGCCCGCGCCCGCGCCGCCAGCCAGGAAGCCGGCTGCTGCGAAGAAACCGGCCGCCAAGAAGGTCGCGACCAAGAAGCCAGTCACCCAGGCGACAGCCAGGCCCCGGGCAAGCACGCCCCGGAAGAAGGCGGTAGCCGGCTAACAATGGCAGGGCCTCGCCCGACCTCGCCTTTCGCATGCCCGCTACACGCTCGCCACGCGCCCCGCGCGCCAACCCGCACCGGCCCCAGACGCCCGCCGCCGCCCAACCCGACTGGCACGACCTGCGCGCCCCCAATGCCTGGCTGCTGATGCTCGAAGGCCGCGCGCCCTGGGAGTACGCGGCCCTGCTGGCCACGCTGCCTTGGATGAAGAAGCTGCCGCACGGCGACGGCCACCCGGTCCTCGTCTTCCCCGGCCTGGGCGCCAACGACCTGACCACCGCACCACTGCGCGCCATGCTGGACTCGCTGGGCTATGCCACCCAGCCCTGGGGCCAGGGCTTCAACTTCGGCCCGCGCACCGGCGTGCTGGAACGGGCCAAGGCCGACCTGACCGAGCTGAGCCGCCGCCACGGCGGCCGCAAGGTCAGCCTGATCGGCTGGAGTCTGGGCGGCATCTATGCCCGTGAGCTGGCCAAGGAGTGCCCGGAGCTGACGCGCTGCGTCATCACGCTGGGCACGCCCTTCACCGGCCACCCGCGCGCCACCAACGCCTGGCGGTTCTTCGAGATGGTCAGTGGCCAGACCGTGGCCGACGACCATCAACTGCTCGCCCAGATCCGCCAGGCCCCGCCGGTGCCGACGACGTCCATCTACTCGAAGAGCGACGGCGTCGTCGCCTGGCGCTGCAGCGTCAACGAGCCGTCGCCGCTGGCCGAGAACATCGAGGTCCAGGCCAGCCACGTCGGCCTGGGTGTGAACCCGATTGCGCTGTACGCACTGGCGGACCGCCTGGCGCAGCCGGACGGAGGCTGGCAGCCGTTCGAGCCCAAGGGGGCGAGACGGTGGTTCTACAAGACGCCGGCAAGCGCCGCGGATGAGTAGCGCGCAGCCACCCGTCTTGTCGATCCGCTGCTACTGCGCGGCGGTCAACATCAAGCTGGACGCAGCGCCCAAGAGCGTCGTCAACTGCCACTGCGGCCAGTGCCGCCGCTTGAGCGGTGCGGCCTTCACCACCTGGGTGAGCTTTCCGGGAACGGCCGTCAGCACCACCGGCACTGAGCCGATCAGCTCGTTCCCCGTCACGCCGAACGTCACGCGGCATTTCTGTCGTGTCTGCGGGTCGCATGTCTTCACGGCGGACGCACGCCTGCCGAAGATCCTCGGGGTGCCGGCAGGCGCGCTGGAAGGCAGGCCCATCGGTTCGCCCAGCGCGCACTACTTCGTCGACCACAAGGCGTCATGGCATGCCATCTGCGATGACCAAGCCCAGTTCGGCGGTGAGTCGGGCATGACGCCGACGGGCATCAGTGGCTGAAGGGTTATCGTCCACTCGTTCCTTCTTCCGCTCGCCTGCCGACGCACACCTGACCCGTGCCCTGGACCTTCGCCCACCCCGCCGCCGTCCTGCCGCTGCGGTCTCTCTGCCCCCGCTGGCTCTCCTTCCCCGCCCTGATCCTCGGTGCCATGGCGCCCGACATCAGCTACTACGTCGGCATGCACGGCAAATGGCGCGCGTTCTGCCACACGCCCGAGGGCATCGTCACCGCCTGCCTGCCGGTGTGCCTGCTGATGCTGGCGCTGCTGCTGCGCTTTGCCGGGCCGCTGACGGTGCTGCTGGCTGAACCTCACCGCGCCCTCGTGCGCGAACAGCTGCAACGGCCGCCGCACACCATGTGGAGGGCCGTGGCGGTGGCCGTGCTGTCCGTCCTGCTGGGCGCCGCCACACACGTGCTGTGGGACTCGTTCACGCATCAGGGCCGCTGGGGCGCCGAGTTGCTGCCCGAGCTCGAAGAACCGCTGCTGGACGCCATGGACCGGCAGTTCCACGCCACCCACCTGCTGCAGCACCTGAGCACCGCCGTGGGCGTGGCGGCACTCGCGCTCGTGTACCGGCGATCAATCCGCGCCCGGCCTCGGCCTGCATCCGCCCCAAAGGACGCGCAACGTCGGCGCCTGCTGCTTGCCTGCCTGGCCGTGGCCACCGTCGTCGGTGCCGCATCGGCCTGGGCGCTGACACCCGCCACGCTGCCCGCCTACACCTCTCGCCTGCTCGTGCGCACGGTCGTCTGGAGCACCAGCTGCTTCGCCGCGCTGTTCGTCCTCGCCAGCGTCGCATGGTGGCGCCGGCTGGGCGACGCCTGACCCCTCGTTCACGCCGCCGCGCTTCTCGCGGTAAGGTATCGCCCTCAACCCGGACCTCCCCCCATGCAACACCACACACTCGCCGCCGAAGACAAGGCTGCCAAGAAAGACGCCCCCGAGAAGCAGGAAGAGCAGCTGCTCTTCAAGGGCCGCTTCGTCATGGTCTTCGGCGAGATCGACGACAAGATGGCGCTGGCCACCTGCCGCCGCCTGCTGGCCCTCAGCCAGGAATCCGACGCGCCGATCACGCTGCTGATCTCGTCGCCCGGCGGCCATGTGGAGAGCGGCGACGCCATCCACGACATGATCCGCTTCGTGCGCGCGCCGGTGAACGTCGTCGGCACCGGCTGGGTCGCCAGCGCCGGCACGCACATCTACCTGTCCGTGCCCAAGGAGCGCCGCTTCGCGCTGCCCAACACGCGCTTCATGATCCACCAGCCCGCAGGCGGCGCCGGCGGCCAGGCCAGCGACATCGCCATCCAGGCCAAGGAGATCCTGCGCGTGCGTTCGCGGCTCGCCGCCGTCATTGCCCGGGAGACCGGCCAACCGCTTGAGCGCGTGGCCGTCGACATCGAGCGCGACTTCTGGATGAACACCGACGAGGCCATCGCCTACGGCCTGGTGTCACGCGTCATCGAGCGCCAGGTCGACCTGGGCTGATTTCTTCGACATGCAGGTCTCCGCCAACGGCGTCCGGATCGAAGTCGACATCCGCGGCCCCGAGAGCGGCGAGCCGCTGCTGATGATCATGGGCCTGGGCATGCAGCTCGTCGCCTGGCCCGAAGGCTTGGTCGATGAGCTGGTGGCTCAGGGCTTTCGCGTCATCCGCTTCGACAACCGCGACATCGGCCTGAGCCAGCCCTTCGACGAGCTGGGCGTGCCCAGCGTGCCGCTGGCGGCGCTGCTGCACACGCTGCACCTGCCGGTGAAGGCGCCCTACCAACTCGCCGACCTGGCGCGCGACGCCGTCGGCGTGCTGGACGCTCTAGGCATTGCCAAGGCCCACGTCTGCGGCGCCTCCATGGGCGGCATGATCGCCCAGCACATGGGCTTTGCCCACGCGGACCGGCTGAAGAGCCTGACGCTGATGATGACGAGTAGCGGCGCCCGCAATCTGCCGCGCGAAAGCCTCAAGGTGCGCCGTGTGCTGATGTCGCGCCCCAGGCGCGGCGCCACGCCGGCACAGACGCTGGACAACATCCTTGACCATTTCGTCCGCTTGTACGGCGTCATCGGCAGCCCGGGCTACCCGACCGAGCCGGGCAAGCTGCGCGAGCGCATCGCCGGCGGGGTGCGGCGCTCCATGCGGCCCCAGGCCGTCGCCCGGCAGATCGTTGCCATCGCCGCAGACAGCCACCGCGCCGCGCGGCTGTCGCGCATCACGGCGCCCACGCTGATCATCCACGGCGAAGGCGACGCGCTGATCCCCGTCGCCGCCGCGCACGACCTGGCCCGGCGCATTCCTGGCGCTCGGCTGGAAACCATCCCCGGCTGGGGTCATGACTTGCCCGAGGCGCTGTGGCCACGGCTTGCCGCCGAGGTCGCGGCCATCGCCAAGGGCGGCTGAGTGCCCGCCAGACGCTGATCGGGCGTCGACGCGCTTTACACCTGTAACCGCACCAAACGCGGCGCGCGCGTCAAATAACACACGCAATCAAGGACTTGACGCTGAGGGCCAAGTGCGGCACGCCTTATGCGTACGCTAGCTCAACCCGCGGCTGTTCCGCGCGGGCTTTCCACCCCCCAGGCCGCACATCGGCCAACAGGAGAGCCGCTATGGCCCGTATTTCCTCTTTCACGTCCCTGGCCGCCGGCCTGTGCATGGCATTCGCGGCCTTCACCGCGTCGGCCACCATCGTTGGCGGCGCCGTCACCGGCGGCACTGCCAAGACCAACGGCGGCACCTTCGTGAAGCTGTTCGTGCCGTTCACCGCCTCGACGCCGGACAACACCGTTGGCAACGACAACTTCCAGTCGCCCAACCTCTACGGATTCGACGAGAGCCAGAACATCCTGCTGGCCAACCTGCTCGACATGGACGTCGGTGCCGACATCGCGGCCGGCACCCAGGTCGCCAGCCACTACATCTTCTTTGATCCCGTGTCGGCCACCATCGTCGGCACCGTCGACTTCGACTCCGACATCCTCGGCATCATCACCAGCACCGGCCTGCTGCTGGCCAGCGACATCCTGGCCAACACGGGCGTCAACTACCTGAACCCCGGCCAGCGCGGCCTCGAAGCGGGCGACCTGGTGACCATCAACGGCCCGCGCCAGATCCTGTTCAACACATCCGCCGGCACGCCCGGCGACTACGTGCGCGTCATCACCGCCTTCTCGCCCGGCGCCGTGATTCCCGAGCCGGCCTCCATCGCGCTGGTGCTAGCTGCACTGGCAGGCGTGGGCATCGCCCGCCGCCGCCGCTGAACTAGCGGCGCTTCGTCGGGTCGCCCAGCTGCGCGTTGAGCGCGACGGCGGCCCGTACCAGCGCCAGCGCAGTGGCGCGTTCGAACGGCGTGCTCTCGTCCAGATACAGCGTGCGCAGTTCGAACTTGCCGCCGCCCTGCATGCGCGGCTCCAGGTCGAGCAGGCGCTTGCCACGCCAGAAACCGAACAACACGCGGCTTTCCTCCGCACGTATCAACAGCACCGGGCCCTCGCTGAAGTAGACGAGGTGGCCCCACTTGAGCCTCTCCTCGCTGCCGGGCGCCGCCTCCCGCACCACCGCACGCAGCGCTGCGACGCGGGCCTGGCGCCAGCCGTCCACTGCCGCGACGTAGGCGTCCGGGCTGTCGGCCTCAATGCGGTACATCAACGCGCCTGAGCCTTGACCTCGACCGCTGTGCGCTTGCCGTCCTCGCCTTCGACCGTCAAGGTCAGCGGCACGGTCTCGCCGGCCTTGATCGGGCCTTTCAAGCCCATCAGCATCACGTGATAGCTGCCCGGCTTCAATGCAACGGCCTGGCCGGCCGGCAGCGGCAGCGCGTCCACGGCGCGCATCTTCATGACGCCGTCATCCATCTTCATCTCGTGGATCTCGACCATCGCCGCCACCGGCGAGCTGGCCGAGACGACCTTGACCGGCTTGACCGCAGTGAGCTGCATGAAAGCCCCAGTGGCCTTTTGCGGCGCGACCGTGGCGCGCACCCAGGGGTCGTCGACCTTGACGGCAGGACTTTGAGCCTGGGCGCCAAGGGACGCGAGCAGGACGGTGGCAAACAGCAGACGGCGCATGGCGGGTGGCTTCAACGAACAAGCAGCCATTGTTGTTCTGATGAATCGAAGCCGCAAACCGCCCTCAAGATTTTGCGCGCGCCAGTGGCCAGCCCATCAGGGAGCCGAGAGGCTCCCCGCCAGCTCAGCGCATCACGATCAGCTGAACACGCCGGTTCGTGCTGCGGCCTTCACGGGTGTTGTTGTCGGCCAGGGGCGCTGATTCGCCGTAGCTGATCGTTGCCATGCGCGCCAGCGGCAGGCCGGCGCGGGCCAGGTGCGTGCGCACGGCTTCGGCCCGCTTGAGGCCCAGTTGCTCGTTGGCCGTGTCGGGGCCGGTCGCGTCGGTGTGGCCCTGGATTTCAACGAACACCGGCTGGTTGTCGGCCTTCAGCTTGGCGACGAGTTGATCGAGTTCCTGGCCGGCCTGCGGGGTGAGCTGGGCGCGGCCCGAAGTGAACTTGATCTTGTCATCGGTCAGCACGGTGCTCATCAGCAGGCCGGGCGGCTTGGGCAGGTTGTTGAAGGCCTGGGTTCGCGCCGCAGCCTCTTGCTGCAGCATGGCCGTCATGCGCGCCTCGCTGCTCTGCAGCTTGCCATCCAGCGCCTTGAGGCCATCGTCCTGCGCCTGCACGCGCGTGTTGAGGCCGTCCACGCTGGTCTGCACCGGAGCGACCGTCTCCTTGACGAACTCCTTGGTGGCGCAAGCGCTCAGCATCAGGGCGCTGCAGGCAACGATCAGGGGCGAAAGTCTTGTCATAAGTGGCTCGTGAAGAAGAAAGTGGCGCGACTCTAGGCATTCCTTCACGGACAAACGTACCGAGCTGTGACCAATCCATGCGCCGTTAACGCGCCTCAACAATGCCTTACCTTTGTGCGCTGCGGCGGGACGCGAGCACATTTGAAAACGCTAGCCCTCCAAGCTCTATATAGCCACCGCGAGCGAAGTCCTGCAACAGCCTGTTGACGATGGCGCGAGAAGCGCCCACGCGTTCGGCAATGCGCTGCTGGCCCAGCGGGCCGGGCACGACACGCTGGCCTGGTCGTCCGCCATGTCAGTTGAGCCGCGCGGCGCGGAGCCATTCAGCATTGCGCACGGCCGACGGCGGCAGCCCCAGGGCTTCCAGCACCTCACGGTGCCAGGGCATCACGCGCACGATGCGCTCGCGCACATCGCCGTCGTCGAAGGCGCCCAGCACCTGGTCGAGTTCGTTCGCCGCCAGGGCCAGCTGGCCAGCGGCGACCGTGTCACCGGCCCGCCGCAGCACACGCCACGCGGCCAGGCGCGCGGCCTCGCGGTAGGGGCCCTTGATCGCCGCGCCCTGCGCCTCGGCAGCCAGCTCGGCCAGCACGGCCTGGTGCGCAGCCGCCACGTCGTCGGGCTGGCCGGACGCCGCAAGGGCGTCGGCCAGCCGCAGGCGCGGCGCATGGATGCGGTTGGTCTCGCCCAGTTGCTCGCAGGTCGCCACCATCTCCTGCCAGATGGGCACGGCGTCACTGCAGCGGCCACTGCGCCAGGCCGCCTCGGCCTCGTGGGCACGGCCCTTCAGCGCGTCCACGGTGTTGGCGGCCGCGCGGGACGTCGCCACGCTCGCCGCGCCCGCCTCGCCGGCCTGCGCCCAACGCTCCTGCAGCAGGTAGAGGAAGGCGCGTGCGCGTTGCGTCATCGGCAGCATGACCTGCAGTTCGTACTCGCGCGTCAGCCGCTCGGCGATCTCAAGATGCGCGGTGGCGAGTGCCAGGTCGCCGCGCACGAAGGCGTCCGTGACCAGCGTGCCGTGGCAGTTGGTCTGGAGCAGCGGCCGGTCGGCGCCCTCCATCGCCGCCACGGCGCGCCGCGAGGCATCGGCCGCCGCTGCGTGGTTGTTCTCAGCGGAGTGCAGGTGGTTCTCGATCAGCAGCATCTGCACCTCGTAGACGTCATCGCCGGGCACCTGCAGGCGCTCGCGCGCCAGCCGGGCCCATGGATGCGCCTGCGCCAGATGACCCCGCACCGCATCGAACTCCCGGCGTTCCAGATGGAGGTAGGCGATGTTGCCGATGCATATCGCCGCCGAGGCCGCGTGGTCGGCCGCGACGGCGACCTCTGCGCCGCGGCGCGCCAGCGCCTCGGCCTGGGTCATCAGCCCGCGGCGGTAGGACCACAGCGTGAGCGCGGCCAGCGCACGGGCGAGCCAGTCCTGCCGGCCGTGGGCCTCGCCGAGGGCAAGCATCCGGTCGAGCACCTGGCCCTGGTCATCGGACAGGCCCAGGTGGACGCAGCAGTTGGAGCGCAGCCATTCCAGTTCGAACAGCAGTTCGGCCGGGCAGGGCTCGGGGGCGAGCGCCGCCTCGGCCAACGCGCGGTCGATGAAGTGCAGCGCCTGGCGGCTGGCGTAGCGCCGCGCGGCGAGTCTTGCTGCGCGTTCGAACCAGTCGGCCGCCTGCGCATGCTGGCCGGCGCGCGCGTGATGCTCGGCGGTGATGGCCAGGTACTCGTCGCTGCGGCCACCGACGCGCGCGGTCAGCCACGCGGCAACACGTGCATGCGCCTGGCGCCGCTGCTCCTTCAGCACGGTGTCGTAGCTCACCTGGTGAAGCAGGTGGTGGTGGAAGGCTTCCTCGACAGCGTCCTCGAACACGCTGGTCGGCCGCACCTGCACCATGGCGCGCGCCTGCAGCACCGGCAGCGACGCCGCAGCGGCATCGTCCAGCGCATCCAGCGCCTCGTCCCAGAACACCGGGCCGATGACGCTGGCCAACTGCAGCGCGGTTCGCGCGTAGGGCGTCAGCGCGTCGATGCGGGCCTGCAGCACGCCCGTCAGCGTGGTCGGCAGCCGCCCGGGCTGCAGCCGCGCCGCATGGAAGTGCCAGCGACCCTCGTGCGTCTCGATGACGCCATGGTCGAGCAGCATCTTCACCAGCTCTTCGGCGTAGAACGGATTGCCCTCGGCACGCTGGCGGATCAACGTGCTGAGCATGACGGGCACCTCGTCCAGCCGCTGCAGCAGCGCATCGGTCAGCTCGCCCTGCTCCTGCTCGTCCAGCGCCTGCAGTGTCAGCCGCCGGTGCTGGGCCCACCCCTCGCCCCAGTCGGGCCGGCGCTCGATCAGGCCGGGCCTGGCACACACGAGCGCCAGCAACGGCATCGTCGAGCGCTTGAGCAGCACGGCCAGCGCGTCCAGCGAGGCGTCGTCGCTCCACTGCAGGTCATCGAGCAGCAGCACGACGGGCGAACCGTCGCTGGCGCTCAGCCGCTCCAGCCACACGCGCAGCGCCGCCAGGCCGCGATCGCGCAGCAGGCTGGCGTCGGTGCCCAGGCGCACCAGCGCCGGCGTGCCGCTGAAGTCCAGGCCGATGAGCTGGCCCAGCGGTTCGGGCGCGGGGTCGTCCGGCTGGGCCAACCAGGGCGCCAGCCCGGCGATGAGCTTGGCCTTCGCGACCTCGGCGCTGTCGCTGTCGGCAATGTGGAGCCGGCGTGACACCATGTCGCGCAGCAGGCCATAGGGCTGCAGGCCGCCCGAGGGCTGCGAGCGCGCCTGCATCAGCCAGCAGGTGGCCGCGTGCGCCGACAGCCGGTGCTGGAACTCGTGCAACAGCCGGCTCTTGCCGAGCCCGGCCTCGGCGATCAGCGTCAACGCGCGCGGTGCGCGGTCGGCGAGAACGCCTTCAAAGGCGGCATCGAGCTGCGCCAGTTCGGCACGACGGCCGACGAGGGCAGTCTCCAGGCCCTCGATGCCACGCGCGACCAGCCGGAAGGCGCGCGGCTTGCTGCCGCGCACCAGCCAGCTGGCGATAGGCGCGTCGTGGCCCTTGACGGTCAACGGCGGCTGCGCGTCGGCATCGAACACCCCGCGCACCAGGGCCCAGGTGTCCTGGCTGACGCGCAACACGCCCGTGGGCGCGGCCTGCTCCAGCCGCGCGGCGATGTTGACGGCCAGGCCGCTCAGGCTCTTGTCCTTCTCGATGCCGCCGCCCATCACCACAGTGCCGGTGTGGATGCCGACGCGGGCGTCAAAACCCTCGTGGCCATGCTCGCGCCGCACGGCATTGCCGCGCCGAGCCGCTTCCTGCAGCAGCGCCAGCCCGCACAGCACGGCGCGCTCGGCGTCGTCCTCGCGCGTGCCGCTGACGCCGAATGCCGCCTTGATATTGTCGCCGGCATAACGCATCACTTCACCGCCGTGGCGCTGCACGATGGCGGTGAATGCCGCGAGCGCGCCGTCCACCACCGACTGCGCGTCCTCAGGGTCCAGGTGCTGGATGAGCTGCGTGGAGCCGACGAGGTCCAGGAACAGCACGCTCACCTGGCGCAGCCGACGCTCCGGCTCGGCCGTCTCGGGGGCTGCGGCCCGCAGCTGGCGCAGCAGCGGCGCCAGCGCTGCGTCCACCACGCCATCGCCCAGCGCCTCACGCTGGCGTTCCAGCGCGCCGATGGCATCGATCAGGGCCTGCTGGTGGTCATCGTCTGTCGGCATTGCCGACGATGATAGGCCGCTAGGGTCTCGTCGACTTGACGGCAACGGGTCGTTGCCACCCTGGTCATAGGGCCCGGAGCACCGTCATCACACGGGCCATCACACGCGCCATCAGCTGCGTCGCTGCGTTGGAACGTGGACATGCAGGGACCGGGGTGCGAACAGCGCAGCGAACGTGCTTGACGCGACTGTCTATGTGTACTATCGTACTAGTACACGTTTGCAGTAAACCATGGACCCCACCCGCTTCGTTCACATCAACACCGGCTCGCCCGAGCCCATCTACCGCCAGCTCATAGAGCAGGTGAGGCGGCGCGTGGCGGCCGGGCAGCTGAAGGCCGGCGACGAGATTCCGTCGGTGCGCGAGTTGGCACAGGCGCTGGCCGTGCACCCGATGACCGTCTCCAAGGCCTATTCGCTGCTGGAGAGCGACGGCGTGCTGGAGCGGCGACGTGGCCTGTCCATGGTCGTGGCGGCCCAGCACCAGCGGGCGCAATCCACCGCCGACCGCGTCGAGCTGCTGAGGCCGACGCTGGAGAAAGCTGCCGCCGAATCGCGCCAGCTGGAACTGCCCAAGGCGCAAGCCCTGACCCTTTTCAAGAAGATCCTCGACGAGCAGGGGGCCTCCTGAGGCTACGGAAGGTGGATGCGTTGCCACTCAAAAGCCCGCGAGCAAGGCGCGAAACGAAGCTGGGGTCGACCCCAGCGAGGCTTCGCAACGCCGCGCGCGGGCTTTTGAGTGACAACCCTTCGGGAGAGGGTCTGCGCGGGCGCATGGCGTCGTTGCGCAGCTTGCCTGGGATGAGCCCGGGCGGCGTCGCACGCCCAGCCCTGCGCCCGCGCAGACCCTCTCGCACCACCTTCCGTAGCCTCAAGAGGCCCCTTCCATGAGCCCTCACTTCCCCCACACCGAAAGCGCCAGCGCCGAGTTGAACGGCCTGAGCCTGTCCTACCCCAAGGGCGACCTCGTACTGAATGGCCTGGACTGGCAGCTGCTGCCCGGCCAGGTCGTCGGCCTGCTCGGTCGCAACGGCGCCGGCAAGACGACGCTGCTGGAGGCCCTGCTGGGCCTGCGCGAGCCGCAGGCCGGCACGGTGAAGCTGTTCGGCCACGATGTGCAGCAACTGGACGACGCCACCCGCGCCCGCATCGGCTACGTGCCCCAGCACAGCGACCTGTTCGAAGGCTTCACGCCGGCCCAGCTGCTGTCGTACTTCCGCAGCTTCTACCCGCGCTGGAACGAGGCCAAGGTGGAGGGCCTGATGTCGCGCTGGGACATCGCCCGCGACAAGCCCATCCGCAAGCTCAGCGGCGGCCAGAAGCAGCGGCTGTCCATCATCCGCGCGCTGGCCCACGAGCCCGATCTGCTGGTGCTGGACGAGCCCGTGGCCAGCCTGGACCCGGCCGGCCGGCGCGACTTCCTGCGCGAGCTGGTGGGCGAGGTACTGGACCGAGGCGCCACCGTGGTGTTCTCAACCCACATCCTGTCCGATCTGGAGCGCGTGGCCTTCAACCTGGCCTTCATGAGCGGCGGCCGCATCGCGCTGCAGGCGCCGCTGGACGAGCTGCTGGACCAGGTGCGGGCCTTCACCGGCACGGTCACCGAGATGGCCACGCTGATGGCCCGCCTGAACGCCCAGCCGCTCAAGCGCACGCCGCTGGAGGCCGGCCGCGAGCGCGTGCTGGCGCGGCTGCCGGCGGGCGGCGAACTACCGGGCGGTGTGGCAGCCGAGCGCGTGAACCTGGACGATCTCTTCACGGAGCTGACCTGATGACCGCCACCTCCCGCCACTCGCAGGTGCTGCTGGCCTTCTGGCGGCAGCGCGACATGGACGCACCGCTGGGCCGGTGGCTGGTGACCGCGCTGCTGGTGATGATCTGCATGGCCGGGTTGATCGCGCTGCCTCCCGAAGTGGGATGGCTGTTGATGGCCGGCGTGCTGCTGCTGGTGGGCCTGGGCGTCTGGCTGGCGGTATGCGGCAGCCTGCAGGAGCAGAACCAACCGACCGCCGCCCGCACCGTGCCGGGCCATCTGCGCACCTTGAAGCGCGCCGCGCTGCTGGGTTGGGCGCTGTGCACCGCGCTCTCCACTCTGCTGCTGTGGGCCATCTTCCCGCCCGGCGACATCGTTCCCATCCTGCTGCTCAGCTGCGGCTTCATCGCCGTGTTTCTTCTGTGGTCCTCACGCACGGTGTGGCTGTGGTTGCTGATCACGCTGCTGTCGCCGCTGCTGGGTGCATTCGCCGATTCGCTGGCACCCGCCGGGCGGGCGCTGGCGGCGCTTTGGCACGAGCACACGGCTGCAATGCTGGTGGCCGGCCTGCTGGCCCAGGCGGCGCTGGTGACGCTGGCCTTCGGTGCGGGCGATGCTGGGCACCGCTCGCGCCACGCCCGTCAGACGGTGATGCGCAACGCCATGCGCATGCAGCTGGACGGCCGGCAAGCCAACGCGGCGGTCTGGGGACGCCCCATCGAATGGCTGACGCGTCCGTTCGGGTTGGCGCTCGAGGCCTGGCAGCGCCGGCTGGTGGCGCGCGCCGACAACCGCAGCCCTGGCAACGTGATGGCGCGCGCCGCCATCGTCCTGCACGGCTTTCAGCATTGGATGTACCAGCTGATGGGCCTCGTCGCGCTGTCCACCCTCGTGCTGATCGCGTTCTTGGCGGTTTCCCACCTCACACAGGTATCGCTGAAGACCTTCCTGCCGGGCGCCTTCGGCATGGGTGTCGCCATCGCGAGCATGGGCTTCAACCCCGGCTTTGCGCTGCCCATGGCGCTGTGGCAGAGCCGGCGCGAGCAGGCCCTGCTGTGCCTGCTGCCGGGCATGCCGCGCGGTGCGGCGCTGAGCCGCGCCGTGGCGGCGGGCCATCTGCGCAACGCCGCTGCGGCCTGGCTCGGCACCAGCCTCGTGCTTCTGGCGCTGGGCATCGCGGCCGACAACCGCTGGCTGCTGTGCCTGCCGCTGGGGGCGCTGCCGGTGATGGCGGTCAACCTCACCCGCCGCCCGGCCATCATGCGCGCACCTAAGACCATGACGACCGTGTGGCCCGTGCTCTCGTTCCTTGCGGCGACGGGGCTGCTGTATGGCTTGTCACAACTGGGCGTGCCGCTGGCGCTCCTGGCCGCCATGGTTGCCGCGCTGTCGGCCGCCCTGCTGGCCTGGCGCTGGCGTGCGCTCGATGCGGCGCCGTCGGCGCTGCCGGTGGGTCGGCTGGCGTGACGATGCCTACTGGTTGATCTCCGGCTCGGCCAGTTGCGCGAGCAAGGTCAGCGATTCCTGCCAGCCCAGATAGCAGGCCTCGGCGGGGATCATGTCCGGAATGCCTTCCTGCCTGATGTGCACCTCGGTGCCGCAGAACACGGCACGCAGCTCCACCGTCGTCGTCATCTCGCCCGGCAGGTTGGCGTCATCGAAGGTGGCCGTGTAGCGCAGCTTCTCGCCAGGCACCAGCTCCAGATAGCGCCCGCCGAAGCTGTGGCCGCCGCCGGTCGTGAAGTTGGTGAAGGACATGCGGTAGCTGCCGCCGACCTGGGCGTCCATCTCATGGACGGTGCCGGTGAAGCCGTGCGGCGGCAGCCACTTCGCCATCGCGGCCGGCGTCGTGAAGGCGCGGTAGACGCGGTCGGGCGGGCAGCGCAGCACACGGTGCAGGGTGACGGTGTTGGTCATGGATGCTTCCTGGAAGGGACAGAGGACGACCCTCTGAGGTGACGACGAACGGGGCGCCGTGTATTCGACCTAAATCGGCAGCTCGGTGAAATACCGCCCGCCATGAAAGATCAGCGGCTGCGCGCCGGGCCGCGAGGTGCAGCGCTCCACCTCGCCGACGAAGATGACGTGGTCGCCCTCTTCATAGCGGCTGCGGTTGGCGCACTCGAAGACGGCCACGGCCCCGTCCAGCACCGGCGCGCCGCCGGCGCCCTCGCGCCAGGCCACGCCCGCGAAGCGGTCGATGTCGCGCGTGGCGAAGCGCTGCGCCAGTTCCTTCTGGTCGGCCGCCAGGATGTTGATGGCGTAGTGCGTGCCGTGCGTGAACACCGGCAGCGAGCCGGCGCGCCGCGCCAGGCTCCACAGCACCAGCGGCGGGTCCAGCGACACCGAGTTGAAGGAATTGGCGGTCAGGCCCACGAGGTCGCCATCCGGCGAGCGCACCGTCACGATGGTCACGCCGGTGGCGAAGAGCCCGAGGGCGGCGCGGAATTGCTGGCTGTCCATGGCGTGATTGTCGCCAGTCCTACGAAGGCCGAGGCGGCGGCATCGCACAATGCCCACCATGCAAGCCGACGACTTCCAGGTCCGCGACGATCTGCAGTTCACCACCCCCCCGCCCCGCCAGTTCGGCGCCTGCACCGATTGCGCCAGCGGCCGTTGCGCGCCAAGGCAACGCGGGCGGCGCCTGTTCACCAGTTTGCTCGCCGTGACGGGGACGGCAGCCTTTCTGCCCGCCTGGGCGCGCGAGGGCGTGGATGTGGGCGCCAAGAGCAAATTCACCGGCTTCGTGTCGGCCGCAGAGCTGGAGCAGGCCGGCGGCCAGCAGTACGCGCAGATGATGAGCCAGGCCGGCCAGCAGCGCTCGCTTGCGCCCATGGACCACCCCCAGCTGCAACGGCTGCGCTACATCGCCCAGCGCATCATTCCGTTCAGCTACGAATGGAACGACCGCGCTCGGCAGTGGAAGTGGGAGGTCAACCTGCTCGGCGACCCTCAGCTGAACGCCTTCTGCATCCCGGGCGGCAAGATCGCCTTCTTCTACGGCATCCTCGAAAAGCTCAAGCTGGACGACGACGAGGTCGCCGCCATCATGGGCCACGAGGTGGCCCACGCGCTGCGCGAGCATGCGCGCGAGCGGGTCGGCAAGTCGCTCACCACCGGCATCGTCGTCGAGGGCCTGTCAGCACTGTTCGGCCTCGGCAATCTGGGCCGCACGGTGGCCGGTTATGGCGGGCAACTGTTCAACCTGAAGTTCAGCCGCGATGACGAAACCGAGGCCGATCTCGTCGGCATCGAACTGGCCGCCCGCGCCGGCTACGACCCCGGCGCCGCCGTGCGGTTGTGGCAGAAGATGATGGCCGCCAACAAGGGCGCGCCGCCCCAGTGGCTGTCCACCCACCCGGCGAACGGCACGCGGATCAGCGCCCTCCAGGCCAACCTGCCCAAGGTGAGCGGGCTCTACGCCCGCGCGCCCCGGCCGGACCAGCGCTTCCCGGTCGCGCCACCGCTCAAGCGGGGCTGAGCGGGCCTTGACTCACCAACGGGCAGGTAGCGTCTTCAAGCGCTGATATTCGCCAGCGGCGACGCGCCGCAGATAGCCGCCCAGCTCCAGGTCCTTGACCAGCTTGGACACCATCTCGCGCGAGCAGCCCAGGCGCTGCGCCATGCCCTGGTGGGTGAGTTCCAGGTGGCGGCCGTCGCCGGTGAACTCGTCGACGAGGTTCCTCAACCGGCCGTAGACATCGTTGAGCGCCAGCTGCTTGGTCGACAGCGTGGCCGCGCGCGCGCGGCGGATGACCTTGGTCAGCAGCTCGAAGGCGAACTCGGGGTGCTCGCTGATGTGGGTCAGCAGGGTGGCGCGCGTGACCATCACGAGGCGGCTGGCCTGCTCGGTGATGACGCTGGCCGAGCGCGGGCCGCCGTCCAGGCTCATCTCGCCGACGTACTCGCCGGGGCCATAGACGCCGTAGGTGATCTCGCGGCCGCGCACGTCGCTGCTGAAGGCTCGCAGCGAGCCGGCCAGGATGAGATAGAGGTTGTCGCCGACCGAGCCCTCCTCGATCAGCACGACACCCTTGCGGTAGCTGCGCGCAATGCCACGTGAGGCGAGCAGACGCAGGGAGCTGGGCAGGGCCAGAAGTTCGTTGTCGATGAAATCGTCAGCCATCCGGGCGCGCGGTGGGCATATGGCCCGGCCGCGTGCTGGCATGGTAGTTCAACGAGTGAAATGAGCCGCCAAGGCGGCGGCACCCGTCAATTCATCACTTTGGGCGGCCGCAGCGACGACACCAGCGGCGGCAGCAGCGCGAGCTGGCGCATCAGCTCGCCGATGCTGTCGGCGCCACTCTTGGCACGGATGCTCTGGATCTGGCTGCGCACCGTCGAGATGGCCACGCCCTGGCGGGCCGCCACATCGGTCGGCTTGACGCCGTTGGACAGCGCCTTGAGCACCTCGGTCTCGGCCGGCGTGAGCTGGTAGCGCAGTGCAAACCACTGCGCGGCCAGTTCGCCGCAGAGCGTGCGCCGCTCCAGGATGAGCAGCACGGCGGCCTGGCTGACGTCGCGGTTCAGCGGCACGACGACGACGTTGGCGCGGCCACATTCGGCGCGCTCATCGCCCAGACGCAGCAGGCAGCGCCGGCCGCTCGCCTCGGCGCCTTCCAGCGCCTCGGCCAGCGGCACGGCGTCGGTCAGCAGCCGCGCACGCAGATGCGGGCCGACGATTTCGAGCGGGTGGTTGTCGTCCAGCGATGCTCGCGCCGCCAGGTTCACGTGCAGCAGGCGCCCGGCGCCATTGAGGAGCACGACGCCATGGTCTAGCTCCTCAAGAACGAGGCCCATCCACTGGCTGGACAGCGAGGCGGCCTTGCGGCGCTCCTCGTTGGGACGGCCCGGGAATTGGCCCGGTTGAACAAACTCATTCATCCACATGGCAACACTCCTCGGCCCGCCCGCTGCGAACCTTCCTCAAAGCGTAGGAGAGCACGTTTCCTGTTTGGCGTAAATGTTGCGAGGTGTGTTTGTGAACGAATTACAGGCCCCCGTCAGCTGAGCAGAGCGCAATGACAACTAGGGATTGCGCCCGCGCCACGCCTGTTGCGTGCACTACGCCACAACGGTATGAGCTCATGACGGAAGCGTCGTTGGCTTTCTTGTCATCGCCCGTCAGACTGGCGGCGTTGTCCCTTCAACCGAGCTGCCAAACGACCTCCGATGTGTGAGCTTTTCGCCCTCAACAGCCGCCTGCCGGCCGCCGCCAACTTCTCGTTGCGCGGCTTTGCCGCCCGCGGCGGCCGCACGGCAGACCATGTCGACGGCTGGGGCGTGGCCTTCCACACGGGCGAGCGCTGCGAGGTGTTCGTCGAGGACCGGCCGGCCGCCGAGTCGGACCTGGCTTCGCATTACGGCCTTCACCCGGTGCCGGCGGGCAACATCATTGCCCACATCCGCAAGGCCACGCAGGGCGCGCGGTCGGTCGAGAACTGCCATCCCTTCCAGCGTGAGTGGGCCGGCCGCACCTGGGTGTTTGCCCACAACGGCGACCTGAAGGACTTCCACCCCACACTGACTGGCGCCTTCCTGCCGGCCGGCCAGACCGACAGCGAGCGCGCCTTCTGCTGGCTGATGCAGCGCCTGCAGCAGCGCTTTGGCGACCGCCTGCCCGACTGGCCCGAGCTGGCCGCCACGCTGACGCCCTGGTTGCACGAGATCGCCGAGCACGGCCGCTTCAACCTGCTGCTGACCGACGGCCGCGCGCTGCTGGCGCACGCCTCCACCAAGCTGCACTGGCTGCGCCGCCAGCCGCCTTTCGCCCACGTGCGGCTGCGCGACGGCGATCTCAGCGTCGATCTCGCCACGCTGAACGGCCCGCTGGACCGCATGACGCTGGTGGCCACCGAGCCGCTGACGCACGACGAAGCCTGGGCCGCTTTCGAGCCGGGCGAGGTGCGCGTGTTCGAGCAGGGCGACTGCATCTATCTGAGCGAAGGCATCCCCGCGCAAGCTGCCGCCTGACCGGCCTGCTGCGAACATGCGGGCATGAGAGTCCCGTTGCGCCTCGCCGCCTTTGCCGCTCTCGCGGCCTTCCTTCTCCACGCCGCCGCTCATGCCGGCACGGCCATCGTCATCGGTGGCGCCACCAAGAGCGACAACGATGCCGTCTGGCAACGGGTCGTCGACGAGGCGGGCGGCGCCGGGGCACGCATCGCCGTGTTCGCGACGGCCGCCGCGAACCCGGAGCGCAGCGCCGGGCTCATCGTGGCGGCGCTGAACCGCCGTGGCGCGAACGCCGAGGCCATCCCCGTGGCGCCACGCCAGAAGGATGTGGACTGGCAGGCCAACCTCAACGATCCCGCGCTGATCGCCAAGGTTGCCGCGTCCAAGGCGGTTTTCTTCTCGGGCGGCTCACAGGGCTACATCGTCGATACGCTGCAGCCCGGCGGGGAACCGACGGCCATGCTCAAGGCCATCCGGCAGGTGTTCGACGCCGGCGGCGTCGTGGCCGGCACCAGTGCGGGTGCGGCCATCATGAGCCGCATCATGTTCCGCGACGCGCCGGACACGATGCAGATCCTCAAGGGCCAGTGGCGCGACAAGCGCGAGTACGACCATGGTCTCGGTTTCATCACGCCGGGCCTGTTCGTGGACCAGCACTTTCTGAAGCGCGGACGCATCGGCCGCATGCTGCCGGCGATGCGGGCGCTGGGCTACAAGCTGGGCCTGGGCATCGAAGAGAACACGGCGGCGGTCATCAAGGGCGACGACGTCGAGATCGTCGGCGGCCGCGGCGCGCTGCTGGTGGACCTGAGCGAGGCGTCATCGGACGCGAGGCTGCCGGCCTTCAACCTGCGCGGCGCGGTTATCAGCTACCTGGACCGCGGCGACCGCCACGACCTCAAGACCGGCGTCACCACGCCGGCGGCCCACAAGCTGCGCGACCAGAAGATCGACCCGGCCGCCGCCGACTACCGGCCGTACCTGCAGTTCGACCACTACTTCCTGGACATCCTGGCCGACAACATGATCGTCACCGCGATGTCGCAGCTGCTGGACGGCCGCTCGCCCGAAGTGCGCGGCCTGGCCTACCGTGTGCGACCCAGGCCGGGCGACCTGTCGCCCGAGCTGGGCTTCGAGTTCCGCCTCTACAAGGGGCCGGGCATGATCGGCTGGTTCAGCAACGCGCTGGGTGGCGATGACTACACGGTGCTCAAGGTGCGGCTGGACGTGACCCCTGTGCGCATGGCCGAGCCGCTGTTCACGCCGCTGGTCGCACCGCTCGTCACGCCGGTTTTAGCGAACTGACGCCAGCGGCCGCACCTGCTCGACGAGGCTGACGAGGAAACGCCCGGGCTCCTCATGCGGCGCAAGGTGCGCCGAGTGCTCGAACCAGACGATCTTCCTGACGGGCGCCTTCAGCTGCGCCATCCAGGGCTCGATGACCGAGGCCGGCGTCGTCAGGTCATGGCGACCGAGGAACATCAACATCGGGAAAGCGACTTCGCGGATGCGCGTGTGATCCACGCGTCGCATGTCGGGCAGCAGCGCGGGCACGGACAGCTGGCCGCCCTGGTCGATGGCCAGGCGGTCCTCGAACTCGTAATACGGAGACAGGCGTGCCGCGCGGAAGTAGAAGTTCGCGTCGCTGCGGTAGGCCGCGAGGCCGCCGTAGGCCTGAACCCATTTGCGCGCGACGTTGACCTTGGCGAACGGGATCTCGCCGTCGCCCGGGTAGGGCGCGATGGCCCGCAGCTCGGCCAGCGCCGTGGTGTCCTTGCGCCGGTGCGCCTCGGCCAGGAGCGCCTCATACTGCGCGCGCTCGTTGGCCTGGAGATTCATCAGCGGGCCGACGCCGACATAGGCCGCCACCCACGTCGGCTGGCGCTGCGCGGCGTCCAGGCCGATGACGTTGCCCCAGGAATGACCGAGCAGGATGACGCGCGACACCTCCAGCCGCAAGCGCACGTGGGCCATCAGCTCGACCAGGTCGGCGGCCATCTGCTCGCGCGTCAGCTTCTGCTGGTTGGCTGCCTCGCCGCCGTGGCGCAGCGTCTTGCCGGTGCCGCGCTGGTCCCACTGCACGACGGTGAAGAAGTCCTCCCAGCTGCGCTGGTAGGGCCAGCTGCGCCCCATCTCCGCGGCGCCGGGGCCGCCGTGCACGTAGATGAGCACCGGGTTGGCGCGGTCGGCACCGCGGATGGTGATCCACTGCTTCAGCCCGCCCAGCTCGACGGCCTCGCTGATCTCGACGGCATTGGGCGCGACCAGACGTTGCTGCTCGGCAATCATGGGCCGCACGGTGGCGTAGCCGGGTTCGGCGGGTGGCGGCTCGGTGGCGAAGGCGGCCGCTGCGAGCAGGCCGGTCAGAGCGACAAAACATTTCATGCCGTGGACGCTAACACCCCAACCGCCGCCACACGCGGCTGGCGCTGGATGCCCAGCAGCAGCGCCAGCCCGGGTACGCGTCGCGCGCCAAGATAGGTCAGCGTGCAGAGCGCGAAGGTCAGCGCAATCAGCAGCACCGCCTCCAGGCCCCAGGGTAGCGCCAGCGGCTTCAGCGCCTGCGTCAGCAGCACGATGACGCTCTGGTGGAGGATGTAGAGGCAGAACACCGCGGCACTCGCCTGGCGTAGCCAGGGTGACTCGCGCGAAAAGGCGCGCTGCGCCCAACCGCAGGCGGCGACGATGGACCACCACGTCAGCGAGCCGCGCAGCACGCGGGCCGCCACCAGCAAGGCGTCTGGCGGAGCCACGGCGGCGTAGCGGCTGCCGAAGGCCAGCAACACGGCCCAGGTCGCCAGCGACAGGCCGAGCGCCCACCACCGCAGCCGCAGCGCCACGGGCCACAAGCCTTGCGCGAGCGGTGTGCGGCTGGCCCAGCCCAGGGCGAACACCCAGCCGTACTGGAGGTGGTTGTAGAGGTCGTGCACCAGGTCATGCGTCGTGGGCCAATGCGGCATGACGAAAACGCGCAGCAGCGCCAGCGGCACGGCCGGCAGCAGAAGCCAGGCCCAGGCCGGCAGATCGAGTGCGCGCGGCTTCAGGCGGAGTGCGGTCAGGCCGGCGGCCAGCCCGGCGCCCACCACCGTGTACAGCCACAGGTAGGGCAGAAACCACAGGTGGTTCCACGTCGGCACGACCATGCAGTCATCGCCACGGCAGTATTTGCCGCCATGGAGGTAGGCCGACCAGAAGTCGAGGTAGCCGCCATCACCGGGCAACTGCGCCGGCACCTTGGTCAGCACCTCGAAGTAGGCCTGCGGCGTGACGATGACGGCCATGCCGAAGAGCAGCGGCAGCAGCAGGCGCAGGGAGCGGTCCTTCAACGTGCCGAGCGCGCCGCGCTTCGCCGCAAGCCCCTGACAGGCGGCGCCGGCAATCAGGAAGAGCAGGCTCAGCCGCCACGGCGAGCTGAGCTGCATGAAGGGCTCGAGCACGGCGCTGGCGGCGGGGCTCTTCACATGCCAGTCCCAGGTGACGTAGTACATGCCGACGTGATACGGGATCAGCAGCGCGAAGGCGGCGACGCGCAGGCCGTCGAGGAAGGGCAGGCGTGGGGTGTTCATGGCGACAGCTTCGCTGGGTCGGCGGGTCGGTGCGAGCCCGCCGGGGCGAGCGGAGCGCAGGCCGGGGCGAACGGGTTACGAACCGGTTCCAACCTGCGTCCCTAGAATCCGCGCCGCCCAAAAAAACAATGGAGACATCATGGGACGAGGGATGGAACGCGTGGCCGCCACGCTGGCTTGCGCGCTGGCGCTGGTGGCATGCGGTGGCGGTGGCGGCGGGGGTGGTGGCCCGGGCGGCGGCGGCAGCAGCGGCCTTTCCGTCACCGCGGACAAATCGGCGCTGCAGTTCGTCGGCTTTGCCGCTTCGCTGCCGCGGCCCCAGAGCGTCAACTTCACGCTCGCCAACGCCCCTGCCGGCAGTGAGTACTACGGCCAGATCGTGCCCGATGTGCCCGGTGACTTCCAGGCCAGTTTCACTCCCACCAGCGCAACGACCGCAGTCGTGGCCGTGAGCTGGGTGCGTCCCGAAGCGCTGGCGCGGTCGGGCTCCATCACGTTCCGGCTCTGCAACGACATCAACTGCAGCAAGGTGGCCTGGACGCAGTCCATCCCGTACACGGCCAGCATCTTCAGCATTGCGATGGACCAGCAGGTGTTGAGCGGCCACGAAGGCGTGGCCGGCCAACCGATCAACGTCGCCGTGACGCCGGCCGACGCGAGCAATCAGCTGGCCGTGGCGGCGAGCATGACCAGCGGCGCGGGCTGGCTCTCCGCCACGCACGCCAGCGCGGCGAACCTCGCCATCGGCACCACGGGCGCCAACCTGATCAAGGGCAGCTACCAGGGGCTGGTGCGCGTGTCCATCGCGGGCCAGGCCGATGGGCCGGCCATCCACATTCCCGTCGCGTTCACGGTCGGCGATGGCATCGTGGCGCCGCCGGGAGCGACGGTGGCGCTGGGTTTCACCACCACGGCCGCGTCGACGGCTGCCAGCGCCGCCGTCGGCTTCCGTGGCACGCAGGCGCCTGCCTGGACAGCCAGCAGCGACCAGCCCTGGCTGGTGTTGACGCAGGCCTCGGGCACCGGCGCCGGCTCGGTGACGTACACCGTCGATCCTGGCAAGACGGACGCCATCCCCAACTGGGGGTCGGCCACGGCCCAAGTGAAGATCAGCGCCGTGGGGCTGAGCGACGTGAGCTTTCCGGTCACGCTCAACAAGAAGCTGCCAGAGGTCTACACGGCATCGCCGGGTGTCGTGCGAGAGGGGGCGGCCAGCACCGTGCGCATCACCGGCCGAGGGTTGTCTCAACTGGCTCAGGCCGGTCAGATACGCGTTGGCGCCCTGAACGGCGTGACGGGCAGCATCACCTCGGATACCTCGGCCGTGCTGACGTTGCCGGCCTTGCAGGCCGGCCGGTTGACGGTGGCCGTCGGCAATGCCGTCAACGTGGCGACGTCAACAACGACCGTCGGCGCCGCGGCACCCGGCGCGCTGGCGGCGGCGAGCGTCGCCTCCAGCGGCGAAAAGCGCTCGTCGCTGTTCGATCCCACGCGCAACGCGGTGTTCGCCGTCAACTGGACGCAGAACACGCTGGTGCGCTTCCAGCTCGTCAACGGCCAATGGCAGGTGGCCGGCCTGCCGGTGGCCGGCATCGGCGACATGGCGATGGCCCCCGACCGGCGCACCCTCTTCGTCACGTCGGGCGCGGCCACGCTGCTGGCCGTCGACCCCGACACGATGCAGGTCCGTACCAGCCACACGGCGCCGGCTTCGGCCATCGACAGCTCGCTGTCCACCGGCATGGGCCGCACGCGCGGGCTGCCGGTCACCGCCAACCTGCGGCTCTGGTTCAGCGGCGCCCAATGGAGCTCGCTGCGCTACTTCGACATGCTGAATGGCAGCTTCGGCGTGCTGCAGGCCAACACCATGTTCGGCAACTTCTATTCGCCATCGTTCTATGCCTCGGGAGACGGCACCACGATGCTGGTCGGCCAGGGCTCGCTGTCCCCGCCGCTGCCCGGCTATGTGTACTCAACCGGTACCGACAGCGTCGTCACCACGCCGAACGTGCCGCAGGTCTACCAGATCGCCGTCTACAACGAGGATGGCAGCCGCGTGCTCGTCGACAACGAGACGTTGTACAAGGCGGCTGACTTCACGCTGATCGGCGCGGTGCCCACGCCTTCAGGCATCGGCACCACCGCCGTGCTTTCGCCTGACGGCCGGCGCGTCTATCGCATGGTCACCGCCAACATCAATTCCCTGTTCGTGGACCACATCGACGTCTACGACGCCACCCAAATCAACCCCGGCTCTTCGGAGCTGATCAAGCTGGGCGAGCTGGCCTTGCACGGCCAGGCGGCCGGTTGCGGCAGTGACTCCATGTGCGACCCGGTCGGCTCGTTCATCATCAGCCCGCTGGGCGACACCCTGTTCTGGTTGGGCAACCAGCGGCTGGTGGTGATTCCCATTTCCGGCTTGATGTCCAGCCTGCAATCGGTCAACCCGCGCCTGCGGCCGGCGGCCACGCGCTAACCGTTGCCCAGCAACTCCAGCGCCGCCCGGTAGCCGCGCGACACGCGCAACGTTTCGCCGCAGGCCAGCGTCAGCACCGCCTCGCCGCTGCCCAGGCGCTCGATGCGCTGCACATGCGCCGCGTTGACCGCATGGCTGCGGTGCACGCGCAGGAAGCGCGCCGCCCAGCCGGGGCGGGCGAGCGCGTCGGCCAGCGTGGCGCGTTCCAGGAGCGTGCGCGGCGGCATGTGCAGTTCGATGTAGTTGTCGGCGGCGGAGATCCATTGCACGTCGGCCAGGCGCACACGCTCGCCGTCGACCCACCACTCGCCCACCGGCGCCACCGGCCGCGCCAGTTGCTCGCGCACGCGCGCCAGCGCAGCGGCGAGGCGCTCGGCCGTGTAGGGCTTGAGCAGGTAGTCGAGCGCGGCGAGTTCGAAGGCCTGGAGGGCGTGCTCCGCGTGGGCCGTGGAGAAGACGACGCAGCGCACGCCGGCCGCCCGCAAGGCGGCAGCGAGCTGCACGCCGTTGCCGCCCGGCATCTCAATGTCGAGCAGGGCGAGGTCGGGCGGCGCGGCGAGCGTCTTCACCAGCGCCAGCGCGGCGGGTGCGTCGGGTGCGTCCAGCAACTCGGCAACGTCGGGCTCGGCGGCCAGCAGGCGGCGCAGCCGGGCTCGGGCGGCGGGTTCGTCGTCGACGATCAGGATGCGCATGGCAGGTCCAGCCGCAAGGTCATGCCCGCACCATCCGCGCCGAAGTGCACGTTCGCCGCGCCGCCGTAGCGGGCTTCCAGCCGCTCACGCAAGTTGCGCAGGCCCAGGCCGCCGTCGGGGTCCGGCGGCGCCTCGGGCACGGGGGTGTCGCCGTGGTTGCTGACGCTCAGCCGCAGGCGGTCGCCCTCATGAACGGCAGCGACGACGACCGTCACGCGGCCACGGTGGCGCGCCACGTCATGCTTGACCGCGTTCTCAACCGGCGCCAGCAGCAGCAGCGCCGGCAGCCGGCAGCCCTGCGCGACATCGTCTGCCTCGATCCGCACGACGAGCCGCTCGGGCCCGAAACGCGCCTGCATCAGCGCCAGGAAAGGCTCGACCAGCGCCAGCTCCTCGCGCAGCGTGTGCTCCACGCGCGCCTGCGCCACCAGCGTCTGGCGCAGCAGGTCGGCCAGCTGGCAGAGCAGGCGGTCGGCGCGCGGGACGTCCTCGTACATCACGGAGCTGATGAGGTTCAGCGTGTTGAACAGGAAGTGCGGTTGCACCTGGTCGGCCAGGCGCGCCAGGCGCACCTCGGCCAGCTCACGGCGGGCGCTTTCGGCGGCATGCGCCAGCCACACGCCGCGCGAAATCAGGCAGAAGCTGATGTAGCTGACGGCGTCCTTGCCGCCTTCGAAAACGAGCAGCGTCGGCACGTCGTCGGGGCGGTAGTCCACGCCGACGAGGCCATAGACGAGCAGGCGCAGCCCGAACATGCCAGCGATGTGCAGCACGCTGAACAGGGGCAGGGCCAGTGCATGCGCGGCCAGTTGCTGCGGCCAGGACCACCCGCGCAGACGGCCGACGAGCGCATGGATGCCCAGTGCCAGCACGCCGATGACGAGGACGGAGCTGAACTCCCACAGGAAGGGCTCCCACGGCCGGTTGCCGCCTCCGAGCCGGTAGGCTTCGAGCGCCGATGCGCTGAGCAGCAGGCCGACGACGGTCAGCAGCGCGAGATAGGGCAGGCGCCAGCGGGGCGGCAGGAGGGGCATGGGCGCGAGCGTAGCCGGGCCTCGTTGGCCGGCGCCGCAGTTCGCCCCACGGGGCGTGCCGTTCGCCCCGTCAGCGGCGGGCGCGTGGCCGCTGGTCGCCGGCGCTGCGCTCGCCGCCCTTGACGAGATCGCCTCGGCGGTTGGCGTCCAGGCCCGGCGTGGCGCGCAGATCGGTGTCGACCTGTCCCTGCTTCAGGTCCTTGGCCGCACGCTCGATGTGCGCGTTCGGGCCCAGGCCCTCGCCCGCGGAAGCAGCCTGCTGGTCGCGGTCGTGGGGCAGCGAGGGCCCTTCGGGGCGAGAGGCGTCACCGGGCGTGCGCGGCTGGTCTTTGCTGGATGGCGATGTCATCGGAACCTCCGTCGGTGGTGACAAGCCACTGTCCTCGCCGTTGCGGCGGGCGCGCATCGTCCGGCCGCCCGTCGGGCTGTCGGCGAGCGCCGACAGCCGCAATGCGGGTTTCGTCCTACAACGGGCGCCGTCGGCGTCCGGGGCGCAAACGGGCAGGCGGGGGAGAGCATCTGTTGCATGTCCCAAGCGCTGCCCGCTCCCTTCACGCCTGCCCCGGCGCAATCCGGCACGGCGGTGGGCAATGCGCGTTGGGAAGGCGAAGGTCGGCAGTGGCGGCTGGTGCTGTCCGGAGAATGGCACGATGCCGAACTGCCCGCGCCGCCGGCCGGGATGCCGGTCGCAGAGGGCACACAGGTCGGCTTCGACAGCACGGCTCTCAAGCACTGGCAGCCCGCCTTCGCGGCGGCGTTGTGGCAGGTCCTGGCACCGTTGGCACGCGGTGGCGTGGACCTCGACATGTCCGGTCTGCCGCGCGCGCTGCAGCCGCTGTTGGGCTTGAGCCTGCCGCAGCCCGACGTCGCGCCGCAGGGGCAGAAAGCCGCCGCCGCTGACGAGCCGGTGAGCGAGCCCGAATGGCGCAAGACGCTGGTGTTCGTCGGCGACCTGCTGGCGGCGCTGGGCCGGCTGGCGCGTGGCCGCAGCGCCATGCGCATGAGTGACTGGTTATGGCAGATCGAGCAGACGGGGCCGCGCAGCCTGCCCATCGTGCTGCTGGTGAGCACGCTGGTCGGGCTGATCGTGGCCTACATGGGCGCGGAGCAGCTGCAGCGCTTCGGCGCGCAGAGCTTCATCGCCAACCTGGTGACCATCGGCGTGGTGCGCGAGATTGCGGCGCTGGTGGTCGGCATCGTGCTGGCGGGGCGAGTCGGCGCCGCGTTCGCGGCACAGATCGGCAGCATGCGCGCCGGCGAGGAGATCGACGCGCTGACGACGCTGGGCGTGGACCCGGTGGAGCATCTTGTGCTGCCGCGCATGCTGGCCCTGCTCGTCACCGGCCCGCTGCTGACGCTGTGCGCCGGCGTGGCCGGCCTGGCGGTGGGCGGCGCCGTGGCCGTGGGCCTGTACGACGTGCCGGCGATGGCCTATCTCGCGACAACGCGCGACGCGCTGGCCGGCTGGGACCTGTTCGTCGGCCTGCTCAAGGGCAGCGTCTACGCGGTGCTGGTGGCGCTGGCCGGCTGCCGGCAGGGCCTGAACGCGGGCCGCAGCGCGCAGGCCGTGGGCGAGGCGACAACCGCGGCGGTCGTGCAGGCCATCATCTGGATGGTGGTGGCAGCCTCGCTCCTGACGGTCATCTTTCAGCGGCTGGGCGTCTGATGGCCGAGGTGCTGATGCGCGTGGAAGATCTCAGCCTGCATGCTGGCGGCCGGGAGCTGCAGCGCGGCTTGAACTTCGACGTGCTTGCGGGCGAGGTGCTGGCCATCTGCGGCGCCAGCGGCTGCGGCAAGAGCACGCTGCTGCGCCACATGATCGGCCTGCAGACGCCGCAGAAAGGCCGCGTGACCTGGATGGCCGGCAACCAGCAACGCGACGTGCATGGCGACGACCCGCCGCGCCGCGAGATCGGCGTCGCCTTCCAGGCCGGCGCGCTGTGGAGCAGCATGACGGTGGGCGAGAACCTCATGCTGCCGTTGGAGCTGTACACCGGGCTGGACGAGGCGCAGCGCGAGCGCCAGGCACGCTTCAAGCTGGCGCTGGCCGGCCTGTCCGATGCGGCGGTCTTCGGCGTCGAACCGTCCGCACTGTCGGGTGGCATGAGGAAGCGCGCAGCCATCGCGCGGGCGCTGATGCTGGACCCGCCGCTGCTGTGCCTGGACGAGCCCTCGGCCGGGCTGGACCCGCTGACATCCGCGCGGCTGGACGATCTGATCAAGCGGTTGAAGAACGACCTCGGCACCGGCATCGTGCTGGTCACGCATGAACTGGACAGCCTGTTCGCGGTGGCCGACCGTGTGCTGTTCCTCGACGTGGACGCGCATACCGCGACGGCGCTCGGCCCCCCGGCAGAGCTGCGCGACCAGGGGCCCGCGCCGGTGCGCGAGTTCCTGACGCGCGGCCAGGCGAACACCGAGATCGACACGAGGAAGAAGAACACCGAAATGGAGGCCGCATGAAGCGCCGCCGCGCCAGCCCCTTCGCCATTGGCGCCTTTGTCGTCGGCGCGCTGGCCGTGCTGACCGTGGCCCTCATCGCGCTGCCGGGCCAGAACTGGTTCAAGCGTCCCGAGCGCGTCGTCATGTTCTTCTCGGGCTCGGTGTTCGGCCTGCAGAAGGGGGCGCCGGTCGTGTTCCGCGGCGTGCGCATCGGCGACGTCACCGACATCACGGTCCACTACGACAGCAAGGCCGACAGTTTCGCCATCCCGGTCATTGCCGCGCTGGACGCCGACGCCGTGCGCGGCCTGGACGGCCGCATGGGCAACGACGACATCGGCCATGCACTGCCGACACTGATCAAGCGCGGCCTGACCGCGCAGCTCGGCACACAAAGCCTGTTGACCGGCCAGCTCTATGTGGACCTGGACTTCCGCACCAAGCCGCGCGGCAAGGTGCATGGCGGCTACCAGGGCGACGCGACCGAGATCCCGACCAGCGCCACCGCCTTCCAGGCGCTGAAGGACCAGCTCGAAAGTGTGGACCTGCGCAAGATCGTCGACGACCTCAGCCAGATCGCGAATTCGGCCCGCCAGCTGATCGCCGCGCCGGAGCTGAAGCAGGGCCTGAAGGACTTTGCCGCCACGGCCGGCCATGCACGCAAGCTGGCGGCGCAGCTGGACCGCCGCGCCACACCGCTGACCCAGGGCGCCGAGCGCGCGATGGCCAGCGTGGACCGTGCCGGTGACAAGGTAGCCAGCGCTGCCGACAAGCTGGGCACCGGCGCCGACCGCGCCGGTGAGCTGCTCGACCCGAAAGGCCCGGTCGTTCGCGACCTGCAGCGCGCGATCAGCGAACTGGCGCGCGCCAGCGCCTCGCTGCACGAAGCCGCCGACAGCGACGGCCCGCTGCTGCAGCAGACCGAACGCACGATGCGCGAACTGTCACAGGCGGCGCGCGCGCTGCGCCAGCTGGCCACCTCGCTGGAAGCGCAGCCCGAGGCGCTGCTGCGCGGCCGCAAACCCGATCCGGCGCCTGCCGGGGAGCCCGCACGATGAAGCCGAACGACATGACCCTGCAGCGTCGCGACGTGATGCTCATGCTCGCCGCCACAGCCCTGACCGGATGCGCCACGCGCGACACGCCACCGCGCCGGCTCTACGCACTGACCGGCACGCCGCCATTGCCGCCCGACGCCAAGCCCGGCAAGGACGGCCGCGCCTGGGTGCTGAGCTCGCACATCGCAATGCCCGAGCTGCTCGACCGCGACCAGATCCTGGTTGCCGAAGGCAGCGCCGGCCTGGCGCCCTGGCCCGAGGCGCGCTGGGCCGAACCGCTGCGCGATGCGTTGCCGCGCGTGCTGGCCGAGGATCTGTGGCGGCTGCGCCAGCCCTACCCGGTCACGCTGGGCAAAGGCACACCGCCAGGCGACGGCGCGGAGTCGCTGCGCTTGGTGGTGCAGGTGGACGAATGGCTGGCACGCCCCGACGGCGCAGGCCTGAAGCTCGTCCTGCGCGCCCGCTGGCGCTGGGCGCCGCTGCATGCGCCGGCCGGCACGGCGCTGCCGGCGGAAGGCAGCACCACGCTAGAGGTCGCCTGCGCCCATCAGGCCGACGCGCTGGCCGACGCTCATCGCCGCAGCGTCCTGGCGCTGGCCGCGCGCATCGTGGCGGCCAGCTGAGGGCGGGCGAGCCAGAGGGTGGCAGTGGCTGCGACGGCCTCAAGCCGGTCGGAGCCACCCGTCCTGGTCAGCTCAGGGCTGCGCCGTCAGCCTTGCCGCAAACGCCTTGTGCACCGCCAGCAGCGCGGTGGCGCGGCCGGTCTGCACCTGGATCAGCGCATCCTGCGCCGTCAGGCGTTCCTGTTCGGCGGTGAGCAGCGAATAGAAGTCGGCCACGCCGGCTTCATAGCGCCTCAAGGCCAGGTCGCGGGCGCGCAGCGTGGCATCGGCCGCAGTGGCCTGGAAGCTCGCCTGCTGCTCGACTTCACGCAGCGTCGACAGGCTGCCCTGCGCGTCCTGAAGCGCCACCAGCTGCGCCTGCTCGGCACCGGCCACAGCCACGTCGAAGCCGGCGCGGGCGGCACTTTCCTCGGCACGGCGGGCGCCGAAGTCCAGGAAGTTCCAGTTCAGCGCGGCGGCCAGGCTGTGGATCTGCGTGCCGCTCTTGAACAGGTCACCGGCCTTGCCGGCACTCCAGCCGATCTGGCCCGTCAGGCCCAGGCTGGGCCAGCGCGCAGCCCAGGCGACGTTGGCGCGTGACGCGGCCGCCTGGGCGCGCACGGCGGCGGCCTTCACGTCGGGCCGTTGCGCCAACAGCGCTGCCGGGTCGGGCAGCGTGCCAAGGCTGACGAGGCGCGGCTCCGGCATGCCGGGCAGCGGGTCGCTGTCGGCCTTGTCGCAATCGGCAGGTGGCTGGCCGCGCAGCACGTCGAGCTGCAGGCGGGTGAGGCAGGCCGCGTTGCGCAGCGCGGGCACGCTGGCCGAGGTCTGGGCGACAAGAGCTTCGGCGCGCGCCTGGTCCAGCGCGGTGCCGCGGCCGGCACCGACGCGCGCCTTCACCAGGTCGAGCAGCTGGTTCTGCACCACCAGCGTCTCCTTGGCGAGCTTGAGGCGGTGGCCGAGGCCGATCAGTTGGGCCTGCAGGTTGAGCGCGGCGCCGGCCAGGCTGAGCTGGGCGGCGTCGCGGTCGAGCGCGGCGCCCTGCGCCTCATAACCTGCCGCCTGAGCGGTCGACAAGGCGCGGCCCCAGAGGTCGAGCTCCCAGCCGGCCGTGGCGTTGACGCCGTAGCTGCTGAAGGTGTTGAAGACGCCCTGGTCGTTTGGCGCACGCTGGCGGCTGGCGCTCGCGTTGGCGCCGACGGACGGCAGGCGGCGGGCACCGGAGGCATCGGCCAGCGCCTCGGCCTGGCGCAGGCGCGCGGCGGCGGCACGCAGGTCGCGGTTGTTGGCCAGTACTTCATCGACGACGCGCTGGAGTTGCGCGCTGTCGACGAAGGCGGCGGTCATCGTCGCCGCGCCCGGGTTGGCGGAGGGCAACTGCGTGAAGCTTGCTGGAGCCAGGTTTTGCGGCCCTTGGGACAGGCCCGGTGCTGCACAACCGGCGAGCACGGCGGCCGCAGCGAGAAGGGTGAGGCGGGCTTTCATTTCAGTGGCCCTTCGGGTTCGTGGGTTCATCGTCGATGCCCGGGTGGAAGGCATGGGCCGAGGCTTCGATCTGCGCCTTCAGTTCGCGAGCACGGGCGCGGCGCTTCTCGGTGCCCTTGCGCAGCAGGCTGTAAAACACCGGCGTCAGGAAGATGCCGAAGAAGGTCACGCCCAGCATGCCGGCGAACACGGCGATGCCCATTGCGCGGCGCATCTCGCTGCCGGCGCCGCTGCCGAGGATCAGCGGCAGCACGCCCGCGCAGAAGGCGATGGAGGTCATCAGGATGGGGCGCAGCCGCAGGCGGCAGGCCTCGATGACGGCGTCGGTGACCGACTTGCCGCGCTCCTCCAGCTCCTTGGCGAACTCCACGATCAGGATGGCGTTCTTGCACGCCAGGCCGACCAGCACGACCAGCGCCACCTGCGTGAAGATGTTCAGGTCCCCCGCCTGGCCGAACGGCGGGAAATGCGAGATCCACACGCCGAACAGCGCCGACAGGATGCACATCGGCACGATCAGGATGATGGCCAGCGGCAGGCTCCAGCTCTCGTACTGCGCGGCCAGCACCAGCACCACCAGCACGACCGAGAACAGCAGCACGGCCGCCAGCGTCGGGATCTTCAGCGTCGTGCCGGGCACGGCGACGTCGCGGGTCAGGCGGTCCTGGTAGCTGAGGTCGGTGAACTCGTAGCCGAAGCCGCGTGGCAGCGTCTTCAGGACCTGCTCGATCTCCGCCTCGGCCTGGCCCGACGAGAAGCCGGGGTTGGGCGCGCCGTTGATGTCGGCCGACGGGAAGCCGTTGTAGCGCGTCACGCGGGTGGGGCCGAAGGTGGGCTCGACCGTCATGAGCGAGCCCAGCGGCACCATCTCGCCGGCACCGTTGCGCGTCTTGAGCTGCGTGATGTCTTCGGCCTTGGCGCGGAAGGGGGCGTCGGCCTGCACGATGACCTGGTAGGTCTTGCCGAACTTGGTGAAGTCGTTGACGTAGAGCGAGCCGAGGTTGATCTGCAGCGTGTCGTAGATGGACGCGAGCGGCACGCCGATCTGCTTGGCCTTGGTGCGGTCGACGTTGGCGAACAGCTGGGGCACGTTGATGTCGTAGTTGGAATACGGCGTGCCGATTGACGTGTTCTGGTTGGCATAGACCTGGCCCAGCGTGCCCCAGACGGCACCGTACAAGGCTTGCTCGCCCTGGCTGCTGCGGTCCTGCACCTGGATCTTGAAGCCGCCCGCGATGCCCAGGCCGTCCACCGGTGGCGGCGGCACGACGAACATGCGCGCGCCCTGGATTTGCTGGATGGCGCCGTTGACCTGGCCGAGGATGGCTTCCTTGCTCAGGTCGCGCGAGGTGCGCTTCTCGAAATCGGCCAGGCCGAAGAAGACGATGCCCTCGTTCGGCGCGGCCGAGAAGCCGGCACCCGACAGGCCGGGGAAGGCCACCGAGTCGACGATGCCGGGCACCTTCAGCGCGATGGCGCTCATCTGGCGGATGACTTCCTCGGTGCGGTCCAGGCTGGCGCCGGCGGGCAGCTGCGCGATGCCGATCAGGTACTGCTTGTCCGGCGCGGGCACGAAGCCGCTGGGAATGCGAGAGAACACCAGCGCGGTGGCGCCGAGCAGCAGCGCATAGACGACCAGCGCTGCGGACTTGCGCTTCAGGATGCCCGTGACGCCACGGCCATAGGCCTCTGAGCGGCGGTGGAAGAAGCGGTTGAACCAGTGGAAGAAGCGGCCGAACACCTTGTCCATGCCGCGCATCAGCGCGTCCTTGGGCGCGTCATGCGGGCGCAGCAGGATGGCGGCGAGCGCGGGCGAGAGCGTCAGCGAGTTGAAGGCCGAGATCACCGTGGAGATGGCGATGGTGACGGCGAACTGCTTGTAGAACTGGCCCGACAGGCCGGGCACCAGCGTGAGCGGGATGAACACCGCGCACAGCACCAGCGCGATGGCGATGATGGGGCCCGAGACCTCCTGCATCGCCTTGATCGTCGCGGCGCGCGGCGTGAGGCCGTCCTGGATGTTGCGCTCGACGTTCTCGACCACCACGATTGCGTCGTCCACGACGATGCCGATGGCGAGAACCAAGCCGAACAGCGTCAGCGTGTTGATGGAGAAGCCCAGCAGCAGCAGCACCGAGAACGTGCCGACGATGGACACCGGCACGGCCACCAGCGGAATGATGGACGCGCGCCAGGTCTGCAGGAAGATGATGACGACGAGCACGACCAGGCCGACGGCCTCGAACAGCGTGCTGACCACCTTGCTGATGGACGTCTGCACGAAGCGCGTGGGGTCGTAGACGATGGCGTAGTCCACGCCCGCGGGGAAGCTGGGCTTGAGGCGCTCCATCGTCTCGCGCACGTTCTCCGAGATGGCCAGCGCGTTCGAGCCGGGCGCCTGGAAGATGGCGATGGCCGCCGCTTCCTTGTTGTTCAGCAGGCTGCGCAGTGCATACGTGTTGGCGCTGATCTCGACGCGGCCCACGTCACGCAGGCGCACCATGGCGCCGGTGGCGGGCTCGGCGCGCACGATGATGTTGGCGAACTCCTCCTCGGTGGTGAGGCGGCCCTGGGTGTTGATGGCGAGTTCGAACTCCGTGCCCTTCGGCGAAGGCGACGCGCCGACGACGCCGGCCGCGACCTGCGAGTTCTGCTCGCGGATGGCGCCGACAATTTCGCCGGCCGTCAGGTTGCGGGCGGCGAGCTTCTGCGGGTCCAGCCAGATGCGCATGGCGTAGTCGCCGGCACCGAAGGTCTGCACCGAACCCATGCCGGGCACGCGCAGCAGGTCATCGCGCACGTTCAGCGAGCCGTAGTTGCGCAGGTAGAGCGCGTCGCGCGAGTTGTCCGGGCTGACCAGGTGGACCACCATGGTCAGGTTGGGGCTGCTCTTCTCGGTCGTCACGCCGATCGTGCGCACGATGTCGGGCAGGCGCGGCAACGCACGGTTGATGCGGTTCTGCACCGCCGTCTCGGCGGCTTCGGGGTTGGTGCCGATCTTGAACGTGACCGTCAGGCTCATGCCGCCGTCGCCGGTGGCCTGGCTGTCGAAATACAGCACGTTCTCCAGGCCGTTGATCTGCTCCTCCAGCGGCGCGGCCACCGTCTCGGAGATCACGCGCGGGTTGGCGCCGGGGTACTGGGCGCGCACCACGACCTGCGGCGGCGCGACCTCGGGGTACTCGGAGATTGGCAGCAGTGGGATGGCCAGCGCGCCGATCAGGAAGATGAAGAGGGACAACACGGTCGCGAAGCGCGGCCGGTCGATGAAGAAGCGTGAGATGTCCATGGGGGGTGCCGCCTTTGCTTACTTCGAGGCGGCGGGAGCCGGGGCCGCGGGAGCAGCCGGAGCAGCCGGGATGGGCATGCCCTTGTCGTCCACCTTCAACACCTGCGGCGTGACCGGCGCACCCGGCATGGCGCGCTGAATGCCGTCGACGATGACGAGCTCGCCGGGCTTGATCCCGTCCACGACACGCATGCCGTCGAACAGAGCACCGGGCTTGACCGGGCGCGGTTGCACGATGTTGTTGGCGCCGACGATGAAAACGACCTTGCGGGTCTGGTCGGTGTTGATGGCACGGTCGGGCACGACGACGCCGGTGTAGCTGGCGCTGCCGCCCAGCTTGAGGCGGGCATACAGGCCGGGCGTGAACTCGCCGCCCTTGTTGTCGAACACGGCGCGGGCGCGGATGGACGCGGTGGCCGGGTTCAGGCGGTTGTCCACAAAGTCCAGCTTGCCGGTGTGCGGGTAGCCCTGCTCATTGGACAGGCCCATCTGCACGATGACGTCGGCCGGCTTGGCGGCGCGCATGTACTTGAGATAAGCCGCCTCGCTGGCGTCAAAGTAGGCATGGACGCGATCGCTGGAGACGATGGTCGTGAGCACCGCATCGCCTTGGCCGACGAGGTTGCCCGGCGTCACATTGGCGCGCGAGGTGCGGCCGCTGACCGGCGCCGTCACGTTGGCGAACTCGACGTTGAGGCGGGCCTGCACGAGGGCGGCCTCGGCGCCTTTCTGGTTCGCCTCGGCGCTGCGCAGTGACGAGCGGAGCTGGTCGATCTCCTGCTGGCTGACGGCGTTGACACTGACCAGCTTCTCGGAGCGACCCAGGTCGGTGCGCGCCAGGTCGGCCTGCGTCTTCAGCGCGGCGATCTGCGCCTCGGCGCGCGCCACTTCAGCGCGGAAGGCGCGCGTGTCGATGGTGAACAGCGGGTCGCCCTTGCGGACGAACTGACCTTCCTTGAAACGCACGGCCTCCACGGTGCCGGCGACGCGCGAGCGCACTTCGACGGTGTCGGGCGCTTCCAGGCGCGCGGTGAATTCGTCGAATTCCTGGATCTGGCGCTGCGTGGCGGGCGCCACCGATACCGGCGGCGGGCCGCCTGCACCACCGTGGGCGCCAGCGCCGTCCTGCTTCTGGCCGCAGGCGACGAGCAGGAGGGCTAGGAGGGGGGTCAGGGTCAGCGCCAGGCTGGTCTTTTTCATGGGGGGCTCCGAGTGCAAGCGCGCGACTGTAAGCACATCGCCGTAACACTGTTACCCCTCAACCTAAAGACCGTCCAGGCTGCTGACATTCCTTGTCAACAGTCGGGAAGTGTGAACAAAAGGAAAAGCCGCCCACGGGCGGCTTCTCTGGTCCGGCAAAGCCGGCAAGGGCTGATCAATGGACGCCGTGCATCCACTTCTTCATCAGCGGCGTCATGGCCATCAACACCAAGCCGGCGGCGATGGGGATGATGGTGAAGATCAGGAAGAACGTGGACATCGAGTAAGTCGACGAGATCTGGTCGATGTAGGAACCGGTGGAGCCGGCGATCTTGTTGGCAATGGCGGAGTTCAGGAACCAGACACCGAACATCAGCCCCAGCAATCGAGCCGGCGCCAATTTGGAGATGTAGCTCAGGCCGACCGGCGACAGGCAGAGTTCGCCCATGGTGTGGAAGAGGTAGGCCAGCGTGAGGAACATCATGCTGACCTGGGCCGTCTTGGCGCCTGCCGGAATACCGGCCGAACCGTAGGACAGCACGGCGAAGCCGAGGCCCAGCAGCACCAGGCCGACGCCGAACTTGACCGGGCCCGACGGATTCCACTTCTCCTCCCACAGCTTGGAGAACATCGGCGCCAGCACGACGATGAAGAAGCTGTTCAGCACGCCGAACCAGGTGGCCGGCACTTCGGTCTGGTCCATGCCGAACTCGCGGCCCAGCATCCACAGGCACAGGCCCCAGATGATGGCAAACGCAACGGCCAGCGACAGGTTGGCCATCGCATACTGGCCCGCAGTGGAGCGGTAGAGCTTGAACAGCAGCCACGACAGGATGGCAGCCGGCACCAGCGTCATCGCCGTGTTGATGATCTTGAAGATCAGGCCGCTGGTGCCTGTCAGCGTGCGGTCGGTGTAATCGGCCGCGAAGATGGTCATGGACCCGCCCGCCTGCTCGAATGCGAACCAGAAGAAGATCGTGAAGAAGGAGAACACGAAGATCGCCTTCAGACGGTCCGCCACGACCTGCTTGGGCGTGTCGTCCAGCGCCTCACGCGCGCTCTTGGCGGCGGCGTCAATCTTGTCGCCGACGGCACCGAACAGGCCCTGGCTGAGCCAGAACTGGATGGCGCCCAGGATCATGAAGAGGCCGGCCAGGCCGAAGCCGAGGTTCCAGGACACCTTCTCGCCGATGTAGCCGCACAGCGAGATGCCGAAGAAGGCGCCTGCGTTCACGCCCATGTAGAACAGCGTGTAGCCGCCGTCACGGGCGCCCTCGTTGTCCTTGCCGTAGAGCTGGCCGACGATGGCCGAGATGTTGGGCTTGAACAGGCCGGTGCCGATGACGATCAGACCCAGGCCGATGTAGAAGGTCGTCGTCGTCTCCATGAACAGGGCGATGTGGCCCGCCGCGATGACGAAGCCACCCAGCAGAACCGAGCGCCGCGTGCCCAGCAAGCGGTCGGCGATGTAGCCGCCCAGGATGGGCGTCAGGTAGACGAACAGCGTGTACCAGCCGTACAGGCTCAGCGCCTGTTCGCGGCTCCAGCCCCAGCCGCCCTTGCTGGCCTCCGTGATCAGGAACAGCACGAGCAGCGCCCGCATGCCGTAGTAGGAGAAGCGCTCCCACATCTCCGTGAAGAAGAGGACGAAGAGCTGGTTGGGTTGGCCGAGGATGGCCGCTGCGCGCCCGGGCGCCGGGGTGGTGGAGGTTGTCACGTCTGGTGTTCCAAGTGAACTCGGGAGGCGCGGGCTGTAACCCGCTGGAAAGGGCGGAATTGTCCGGTCGGCAGTGGACAAATCGCCGGCAGGAGACCCAGGGATTGCCCGCACTAGATGAAGCAGAAGCTGGCGGCGCCCGCAGCTGCGTGGCTCAACGCGCGCCGCGTGACGCAGGCAAAAGTTGCGGCTCGCGCAGCATTCCGGCAAGCAGGCCAGGGCCCAGGCGCCCGACGTAATGCCAAGCGGTTCCCTTGTAGCTGGCCATGCTGGAACCCTGGTCCGGCCAGCGGGTGCCGGGCAGCGTCTGCCGCCACAACTCCTGGCCCGTTGTGGCTGCGCCAATGAATAGCATCAGCAGTACCGCAACACGCCAGCGAGCTGGCAGCTTTGACTCGCTCAGCACCTGGGCGATGCACAGCATCAACAGGGTCAATGGCGCGATGCCCGCCCGCATGACAAGGTCGTTGGATCCCCCAAAACGCACCAGCGGGAGCAGCACCAACAGTCCGCAGGCGGCCCAGAATACCCAACCCCTGCGGCCTGGCCCGGCAAGAAGCAATACAGTTGCGAGCAGACCCCATTCCAACAGTTGGAAGCACGCGAGCTGGTACCAGTTCGCCTTGACAGCGAGCACGTCAACAATCTCGCGCCTCTCGATCGGCAACAAATCTTTGACAATGCCAAAGCTGACGAAGATGGCCAGCAAGGCCAGCAGCGGCATCACCGCCAGGGTTCCAGGTCGCAACAACTCGTGCAGCCAGCGTTGCATGGGCTGATGCTGCAAGGTGGCCAGGGTGAGCAAGGGCACCAAACCCACACAGGCCAGTGGCGACCACAGCGCTGCAGCGCCGAGCAGCAGTGCCGCCGGGGCGAGCGCCAGGCCGTCTTCTCGATGGCGCCAGATCAGCGCCGCCCCCAGCCAGGCAGGCAGCGCGTGATTGGGAACCCAATAGAGCAGCGTTGTCTGAGACGAGTACTGCAGCCCCGGCAGCCACCATTCGAGGTGCTCGCCCGGCTTGGGCGAACGCATCTGCTCCAGGAGGAATCCAAGAATGTCCATGCCACTGAACAGCAGCATCAAAGCCAACAGTCCGGCGAGGGCGGAAGGGTGTCGCTTGGGCCACGACTGGATGATGAGCGCCAGAAACAGCAGCGTTCCCAACGCCGTCCACACGCCTTGAAAAACGCGCGCCGTCTCAACGCCCCCAAGCCACGCGCCTAGCCCGGCAGGGATGAGGTAATAGCCCATCGAAAAGCGAAGTACCGCCTCGCCGCCAACCATCTCGCCATAACTCACCGGCCACGCGCCGACCGTCAGATCGCGCAGCACCACCATGCGAAGGCTCCAGTCTTCGGACAGCGGCAGGCGGCCCAGCAGACCACTGCTGCCGACCCACAGTAGCGTGACGGCACCGAGCGCGAGCCAAAGCGCCGGGCCGAGCGCCCGTTCTCCTCGCCGTGAGCGTGTCACCACCGCGTGGCTACTGACCGCAAGCAGTCCGGTGAAAAGGAGTGCGATTGGCCAGTGCCACCAGCCCCATAAGAACAAGAGCATCGGCGCAAGCAAATAGCCTAGCGCCGTCAGCTCCATCCGGTCTAGCTGGCGTGGATCTGAATCCGCACTCAAGGCGTCTGGCACGCCGTATCTTGAGCGCCCACCTCGCGGCAGAAAGAGACATGACTGATACGGCGGCGAGCCATGAGGCTACCGGCACCGCTTGGCCTGCTTGTAAAGAAGAGCCTTGGAATCATCTGCAGAAATGATACGCAGACGTAGTTGCCATCACGGCGCTGCGGCGCGCGCGTTGCGGCCGCCGGCGACCATCAGCGGGTCGCGCTCAGGCAGGATGTAGACGAGGCTGGGGCCCTTGCCCAGCGTCGGCAGCACGACCTCGTCGAAGAAGGCAGGGTCGACGACGACGCAGCCTAGCGTGATGCGGTGGTCTTGAGCGTTGGCCGAGGCCAGGCGCTCCTCGCGGCGCTGGACCGCTGAGACCGGGCGCAGGCGATGGATGGCGAGGTTGCTGTCGTAGTTGAACCAGACCACCCGCTCGCCGCTCAGGTTGCGACCGGGCACCGCCTCGAAGCGGCCGGCCGGCGTGACGCGCTCGTGCGATTGAAGGTCGCTTGGCGCCTTGCCGCGCGCGCTGGCCGGTTCAATGTCGCCGGGCGTCAGGCCCAGCAAGGCGGCGGTGCGGCCAACCAGGCGGCCATCGGCGGCGTAGACCGACAGCATCGCCTGACGCTTGTCGACGATGGCGAAAGGCCGGCTATCGCGGGCGTCATGCGCCACTGGCCGCGCTGCAACCTCCGCGGCCGCAGGCGCCATTGAGATGACGCCCCAAGTTGTAACGATGCCCGTGATGCCGACCCTGACCCGGCTTGCCCAACTGCTGCCCACTCGATGCCCCGCTGTACTTGGGTGGCGCGACCTCGCACCAGCCCGACGGGCAGTCTAAAAAAGCAGGCGCTCGGCGCACAGCCGAGGACTTCACGGTTTTGCGTTGTTACTTTTTCCTGTAGACGCTTGCGCCAAATATTGCGTGGCGGCTGCGGCAGGGAAGAAAGCGGTCAGCGGCTGACGCTCGGGCAGCACATAGACGATGCCGCGCCCCTGCCCGATATGGGGCCAGACGGTTTCATCGAAGAAGGCGACCGGCACGTTGATGCAGCCCCAGCTGATGCGGTTGTCCTTGGCCGTGGGCGTGGCCAGGCGCTCCAGCCGGCGCTCCTTTGGGTTGGTGGCGCGTACGCGGTGCATGGAGACGGCGGCGTCGTAGTCGACCCAGACGACGTCGTGCCCGAGCGAATTGCGCCCGGGTGAGGACTCGAAGCGCCCGGCCGGCGTGGTGCGTTCGTGCGGTTTGACGTCCTCGATGGCCTTGTCGCCGACGCCGGCCACGGTCTCGTCGCCCGCCGCGTAGCCCAGCAGGACCGGGCTGGTACCGATCAGCTGGCCGCTCGGGGCGAAGACATAGACCTGGGCGCGCCGTTTGTCGACGATGCCGAAGGGGCGCGCGCCGTTGTCGGCCTCGCGAACTGCCCACGCGGCCACCTGGGCGACGTCGCTGGGAGCCTTGACACTGCCGAAGTCAAGTCGGCGCTCAGCGGCAGGCGAAGCGGGTGCAGCGCCGGGAGATGCGGCGACGACGGCCGGGTGCGCAGTGGATGCAGGTGCGGCTCCGCGCTGGACGCGGGAACCAGAAAAGGCGTAGAGAAGGCCCAGGACGACGGCGGCAACCGCCGCGCCCTGGCCCAGGCCGACGAGGATGTCACGCCGCCTGGCGGCAGCGGCGTGATCCTCGGGGGGCGATCCGAAACGCATGGTCAGTGACGGAAACGCTCAGCCTTGAAAACCGCTCAGTTGCGGTCGGCGCGGGGAGCCGGCTCGTAGCTGGTGCTGGCGTCGGTCGACGGTGTGATCGACGTGCTGTTGTCAACCGTGCTGCTCGTGCTGGCCGTGTTGTTCAGCGGCGCCTGCGTCGCTTGCGTGGCCTGCGAATTGGCATCGCTGGATGGTGCGTTATCGACCGGCGGCGGGTTTGTGGCAGCGTTCTGTTGCGACATTGCGGCAGAGTTGTCGGTCAGCGGCACGGCGTTCGGGTCAGCGGGCGTCTGCTCGCTGGGCATGGCGCCTGCAGCCGTCGTCGAATTGGTCTGCGGCGACTGCTCTTCAGTCTGCGCCCAGGCGAAACTGATGCCGGTCACGAGGGCAGCGGCGGTCAGGGAAGTGGTAAGGGTCTTGATGGTGGACATGTGGAACTCCTTTAAAAAAGCGGGGACCGGTATCTCCACCGGCTGGAACCCACTCTAAGTTCCTGACTATCCAGGGGGCGTCGGCCCGTCGCCCAAGCCCCTGTAGGACCTTCCCCACCTCCGAAATGACTCGTTACGCCCTACTCACAGTAGCGTTAGGTTTCTAACCCTCGGCAATACAAAGCCTCGCCTTCAGAGCGCGAAGTCGTAGTCGATGGTCAACGGCGCGTGGTCGCTGAAGTGCTCACCCGTGTAGATGGCTTCCGTCCTGGCCAGTGCGGCGATACCGGGCGTGGCCAGGTGGTAGTCGAGCCGCCACCCCACGTTGTTGGCGCGTGCGGCGCCACGCGCGCTCCACCAGGTGTACTGCTCGGCCTTGCCGTTCAACGTGCGGAAAACGTCGACAAGGCCGCCGCCTTCCGTCAGATCGAACAGCCGCGTCAGCCAGGCGCGCTCTTCAGGCAGGAAGCCGCTGTTCTTCTGGTTGCCCCGCCAGTTCTTGAGGTCGATTTCCTTGTGGGCGATGTTGACGTCGGCCACAAGGATGAACTCGCGCTCGGCCTTCAGCGCCATCAAATGGGGGTACATCGCGGCCAGAAAGCGGTACTTGACCTGCTGGCGCTCCTCGCCGCTGGTACCGCTGGGGAAGTAGACGCTGATGAGGCTAAGCTTGCGGCCGGGCTTGTCGAAGCGCTTCTCCACCCAGCGCCCCTCGCTGTCGAATTCCGCAATCCCTAAGCCGGTAATGACATGACTCGGCACCTCCTTCGTGTACAGGCCAACGCCGGAATAGCCCTTCTTCTCGGCGTAGTGGAAATGGCCCTCGAGCCTGTCGCAACTGCGGAACTTCGCCTCCACGACATCCGCCTGCGCCTTGAGCTCCTGCACCCCGACAGCGTCGGCCTGCTGGCGGTCTAGCCACTCGAAAAACCCCTTGCTGGCGGCGGAGCGGACGCCGTTGAGGTTGGCGGTGATGAAGCGCATGGAGGAATCGGCCGGGAGCTGGGTTTCTTCAGTATCGCAGTGCAGCAAACGCACAACAGCGCCGCGCGCCGTCATCACGAAACGGTCATGTGATCTTTACTATTTCGTAGCAATCAGAGGCATCACAAGTGCCCGTTCTGCCCGTCCCGCTCGTCTACTCCGCCAAACCCGAGGATTTCCCATGCCGTATCACCGCATTTCGCCGACGCTGCTTGCTCTAGCGCTTGGCGTGGCCTTTCCGATGCAGGCCGCCGTCGCGCAGACCGCCGCCGAGCCCGAGGCCAAGAAGGACGTGAACCAGCTGCAGGCCGTCATCGTCACCGGCAGCCGGCGTGCCGAGAACCTGAAGGAAGTGCCGCAGTCCATCTCGGCCATCAAGTCCGAGGAACTGGACACCTACAACGCCAGCGGCCAAGACATCCGTGCCTTATCTGGCAAGGTGCCCAGCCTGAACATCGAATCCGACTACGGCCGCACCTTCCCGCGCTTCTACGTGCGCGGCTTCGGCAATACCGACTTCGACATGAACGCGTCCCAGCCGGTGGGCCTCGTCTATGACGACGTCGTGCAGGAAAGCATTGCGCTCAAGGGATTCCCGGTGTTCGACATGGAGCAGGTCGAACTGCTGCGCGGCCCCCAGGGCACGCTGTTCGGTCGCAACTCGCCGGCGGGCGTCATGAAGTTCGACTCGGTCAAGCCGGGCAAGCGCTTCGAAGGCTATGCCAACCTCGGCATCGGACGCTGGAACTCGGTCAACCTGGAAGCTGCCGTCAACGTGCCGCTGAGTGACGACTGGCAGATGCGCGTGGCCGGCATCGTGCAGCGCCAGGACAACCGCGTGCACAACCCCATCGCCGCGACAGCCGGCGCGACGGCCGACCTCGAGGGCTACAACGACAAGGCGCTGCGCGTGCAGGCCGCCTACAAGAACGGCGGCTTCTCCGGCCTGTTCAAGGTCCAGGCCCGTGACTTCAAGGGCACCGCGACGACCTTCCGCGCCAACATCATCAAGAAGGGCACGAACGACTTCGTCGACGGCTACGACGACGCGTTCTACCCGACCGACGGCTACAACTCGCAGACGCTCAAGTCCAGCGAAGTCAGTGCCCGTCTGCGCTGGGACTTCGACGGTGTGTCGCTGTACTCCATCACTGCCCACGACCGCGCCAAGTTCTACAGCCGCGGCGACGTGGACGGCGGCTTCGGCGCACCGTATGCCCCGCCGTCCGGCCCGAACTACGGCGGCCAGCTCGCCAACATCCCGTTCGACGCGCAAACCGCCGACGGCATCCCCACGCTGCGCCAGACGACGCAGGAGTTCCGCCTGCAGTCCAACACCAGCGCGCCGCTTCAGTGGATCGCCGGCCTGTACTACTTCAACGAGAAGCTGCAGGTGGACAGCTTCAATTTCGACACCTTCGCCGCCGGCGACCCGCAGAACGGCTACGCCGTGCAGAACCAGAACGCCAAATCCTGGGCCGCGTTCGGCAACCTGAATTACGCCGTCACGCCGGACTTCAAGGTTCGCGGCGGCATCCGCTACACCGACGACAAAAAGGACTTCACCGCGTCGCGCACGCAGACGCCGTTCGGCGGCAACAACGTCGGCCCGCTGACGACCAACCCCAAGTCGACGAACTGGAGCTGGGACCTCGGCGCCAACTACAACCTCAACAAGGCAGTCACCGTGTTCGCACGCGTCGCCACCGGCTACCGCGCGCCGTCCATCCAGGGCCGCGTGCTCTTCGGTGACACGATCTCCGTGGCCAACCCCGAGAAAGTGCTCTCGGTCGAGGCCGGCTTCAAGGCCGACCTGCTCGACAACACCGCCCGCGTCAGCGCCACGGTGTTCAAGTACCGCGTCAAGGACATGCAGCTCACCGCCGGCAGCGGCAGCGTGAACCAGAACCGCCTGATCAACGCGGCCAAGGCCGAAGGCCAGGGCTTCGAGATCGATGCGCAGGCCATCATCGCGCGTGACTGGCGCACCACCCTCGGCTTCTCCTACAACGACACCGAGATCAAGGACCCCAACCTGTTTGCCGCCCCCTGCGGCGCGGCCTGCACGGTGCTCGACCCGGCAGGCGCGCTGCCCGGCACCGTCAGCATCAACGGCAACCCGCTGCCGCGCGCGCCGAAGGTGGTCTGGAACTGGACGCTGAAGTACAGCACCGAGATCGGCAACGGCGAACTGACCGTGCTGACCGACTGGGCCTTCAAGGACAAGTACAACATGTTCCTGTACGAGGCCGTCGAATACCGCGCGAAGTCCGCGCTGGAAGGCGGCCTGCGCGTGGGCTACGGCTGGGCCAATGGCAAGTACGAAGTCGCCGCTTTCTCGCGCAACATCACCAACCACCGCCAGGTCGTCGCCGCGATCGACTTCAACAACCTGACCGGCATCGTCAACGAGCCGCGCAGCTACGGGGTGCAATTTAAAGCCTCGTTCTAGCCCCGGCCATCTCTCGCATTTCGGGCCGAGCGCCGGGCCGCTCCCAAGCCGGCCCGCGATGGCGATGTGCTTGCGGCTCAATGCCGGAAGCATCGCCGTCCCCACGGGGGACCGACCAGGCACGCCCGCGTTCAGCGGCGCGTGACTGGGCGAGGGGCTCCATGTAAACCATCACAGGCCCGGCCCGTTCTAGGGGTCGGGCCTCATTTTTTGACCCATAGAATCTTTGTCACATGTCGTCCGCCGTCGATTCGCTCGCCCAGTCCTTTGTCGCCTTTGCCGTCCAGGCCGGCGTGCTGCGTTTCGGCGAGTTCAAGACGAAGGCCGGCCGGCTCAGCCCTTACTTTTTCAACGCCGGTCTGTTCGACGACGGCGCCAAGCTCGGCCGCCTGGCCGGCTTCTACGCCGAGCGCCTGATCGCATCGGGTCAATCGGGGCTTCAGTTCGACATGATCTTCGGCCCGGCCTACAAAGGCATCACGCTCGCGGCGGCTGTGTCCATGGAGTTGGCGCGACGCGGCCACAACGTGCCGTTCGCCTACAACCGCAAGGAAGCCAAGGACCACGGCGAAGGCGGCACCCTGGTCGGCGCGCCAGTCCGGGGCCGGGTGCTCATCATCGACGACGTCATCTCCGCCGGCACCTCGGTGCGCGAGTCCATCCAGATGATCGAAGCCGCCGGTGCCAAGCCTTGCGGCGTGTCCATCGCGCTGGACCGCCAGGAGAAGGCGGCAGAAGGTGGCGTCGACAGCGCGCAGTCCGCCGTGCAGCAGGTCCAGCAGCGCTACGGCCTGCCGGTCGTTGCCATCGCTGGCCTCGCCGACCTGCTGGCCTATCTGGATGGCGCGCCTGAGCTGGCCGCCCACCGCCCCGCCGTGCTGGCCTATCGCGAGCGATACGGAGTCTGAACCAGCGATGCGCAAGCTGACCGTCGCTGCTGCGGCCCTGCTGACCGCTCTGTCCGCTTCTGCCGCCAAGGCCCAGGACGCGGCTGCGGGCAAGGGCATCTACACCTGCACGACGGCCGATGGCCGACGCCTGACCAGCGACCGCCCCATCCCGGAATGCACGTCGCGCGAGCAGCGTGTGCTGAACGCCGACGGCTCACAGCGAACGACGCTGCCGCCCTTCCTCAGCCCGGAAGAGCGTGCCGCCAAGGATGCCGCCGACCGCCGCGCCGCTGCCGACCGCCTTGCCCAGCTGGACGCCATCCGCCGCGATCGCACGCTGATGCAGCGTTACCCGACGGAAGCGGCCCACCAGCGCGCGCGCAACACCGCGCTGGACGACGCCAACAAGGCCATGCGCATCTCCGAGCGCCGCATCAAGGACCTCGGGCAGGAACGCAAGCCGCTCACCGACGAGGCCGAGTTCTACAAGGGCCGGCCGCTGCCGGGCAAGCTCAAGCAGACTCTGGATGCCAACGACGCCGGTGTCGAGGCGCAGCAGCAGCTCATCGAGAACCAGAAGGCCGAGATCGTGCGCATCAACGCCCGCTTCGACGCCGAGCTGGCGCGGCTGCGCAAACTTTGGGGCGGCGCGACACCGGGCTCCATGCCGCCGCTGAACGATCTGCCCAAGTCGGCACCGCCGACGACGCCCAAGCGCTGAAGCCGCGTTGCGGCTTCAGGAAAACCCGCGGGCTTAGCCGAGCTTCTTCTTCAGCAGCTCGTTGACCAGCGCCGGGTTGGCCTTGCCCTTGGTCGCCTTCATCGCCTGGCCGACCAGTGCGTTGAAGGCTTTGTCCTTGCCCGCGCGGTATTCGTCAACCGACTTCTGGTTGGCCGCCAGCACCTCGTCGAGGATGGCCTCGATGGCGCCGGTGTCGCTGACCTGCTTCAGGCCCTTGGCCTCGATGAGGGTGTCCACGTCGCTCGCCTCGCCGCTCCACAACGCCTCAAAAACCTGCCGCGCGGCGTTGTTCGAGATCGTGCCGTCCGAGATGCGCCCGATCAGCTGGCCAAGCAACGTGGGGCCGACCGGCGCGGCGTCGATGTCCTGGCCTTCGGCATTCAACCGACGCGAAATCTCACCCATCACCCAGTTGGCGACCAGCTTTGGTGCCGCGCCAGTCGCTTTGGCGGCTTCGTAGTAGCGCGCCGTCGCCAGGCTCTGCGTCATCATGGTTGCGTCATAGGCCGGCAGGCCGTCCACGCTCTCGAAGCGCGCCGCCATCACGCGCGGCAGTTCGGGCATCTCGCCACGCACCCGCTCCACCCATTCAGGCGCGATGACCAGCGGCGGCAGGTCCGGGTCGGGGAAGTAGCGGTAGTCGGCCGAGTCTTCCTTGCTGCGCATCGCGCGGGTCTCGCCGGTGTCGGGGTTGAACAGGATCGTCGCCTGCTGGATCTTGCGGCCGTCCTCGATCTCGTCGATCTGCCAGTTGACCTCGTAGTCCACCGCCTGCAACAGGAAGCGGAAGCTGTTCAGGTTCTTGATCTCGCGGCGCGTACCGTAAGGCTCGCCGGGCTTGCGCACCGACACGTTGACGTCGCAGCGGAACGAGCCCTCCTGCATGTTGCCGTCGCAGATGCCTAACCACATCACCAGCGCGTGCAGCGTCTTGGCGTACTCGGCGGCTTCAGCGCCTGAGCGCATGTCCGGCTCGGAGACGATCTCCAGCAGCGGTGTGCCGGCGCGGTTCAGGTCGATGCCCGACTGGCCGTGATAGTCCTCGTGCAGGCTTTTGCCCGCGTCTTCTTCCAGGTGGGCACGCGTCAGGTTGACCTTGTGCTTGACGTCGCCCACGAAGAACTCGACCGAGCCGCCCTGCACGACCGGGATCTCGAACTGGCTGATCTGGTAGCCCTTGGGCAGATCCGGGTAGAAGTAGTTCTTGCGCGCGAAGATGGACAGCGGCGCGACCTTGGCACCCACCGCCAGGCCGAAGCGGATGGCGCGCTCGACGGCGGCACGGTTGAGTACCGGCAGCGTGCCGGGGAGGGCCAGGTCCACCGACGACGCCTGCGTGTTGGGCGCAGCGCCGAAGGCGGTGGAGCTGCCGCTGAAGATCTTGCTCTGCGTGGAGAGCTGGACGTGGTTTTCGAGGCCGATGACGACCTCATAACCGCGGATAAGCTTGGAAGTGGCCATGTTCAGAATCCTGCCGGGGCGCGCTGGTGCCAGTCGGTCGCCTGCTGGAGGGCGTGGGCCGCGTGTAGCAACTGACCCTCCTTGAAGTAGTTGCCGATGAGTTGCAGGCCAACCGGCATACCGCCTTCGCCCATGCCGACCGGCACGCTCATGCCCGGCAGGCCCGCCAGCGAGCCGGGCAGCGTGAAGATGTCGGCAAGGTAGGCCTGGGTCGGGTTGTCCTTGCCCTCGCCATGCTTCCACGCGACGGTCGGGGCCACCGGGCCGGCGATCAGGTCGCACTGAGCGAAGCACTGCTGGAAGTCGTCCGCGATCATGCGACGGAGCTTCTGGGCCTGCAGGTAATAGGCGTCGTAGTAGCCGTGCGACAGCACATAGCTGCCGATCATGATGCGGCGTTTCACCTCGGGGCCAAAGCCCTCGGCACGCGTCTTCTTGTACATGTCGAGCAGATCGTCGTACTTGGCTGCGCGATGGCCGAACTTCACGCCGTCAAAGCGGCTCAGGTTGGAGCTCGCCTCCGCCGGGGCAATGATGTAGTAGACGGGGATGGCCAGCTCGGTACGCGGCAGGCTGAGGTCCACCAGCGTGGCGCCCAGCTTCTCCAGCTCGGCCAGGCCGGCGCGCACGGCAGCGTTCACATCGGCAGACAGGCCGGCTGGGAAGAACTCCTTCGGCAGGCCGATGCGCAGGCCGGCCAGCGGCTTGCCCGCGCTCGCGCCCTCTCGGGCCAGGAGCATCTGCGCATGGAAATCCTGTGGCGGCTGTTGCACGCTCGTCGCGTCGCGCTCGTCGAAGCCGCTCATCGTCGACAGCAGCAGCGCGCAGTCCTGGGCCGAGCGGGCCATCGGGCCGGCCTGATCCAGGCTGGACGCGAACGCGATCATCCCGTAGCGGGAGCAGACGCCGTAGGTTGGCTTGATCCCCGTGATGCCCGTGAAGCTGGCCGGCTGGCGGATGGAACCGCCCGTGTCGGTACCGGTCGTGGCGGGCGCGAGGCGCGCGGCCACAGCCACGGCCGAGCCGCCGGATGAGCCGCCCGGCACGCGGCCGAGGTCCCACGGGTTGTGCGCCGGGCCGTAGGCGCTGTTCTCGTTGGCCGAGCCCATCGCGAACTCGTCACAGTTCAGCTTGCCAAGCGCCACCGTGCCGGCAGCGTTCAGCCTGGCGACGACGGTGGCGTCGAAGGGGCTGCGGTAGCCGGCCAGGATCTTGGAGCCGGCCGTCGTCGGCATGTCGGCCGTGACGTAGATGTCCTTGTGCGCAATCGGCACGCCGGTCAGCGGGCCGGCATTGCCAGCGGCCAGCACGGCATCGGCGGCGTCGGCGCGGGCCAGCGCGCCGTTGGTGTCGACGTGCAGGAAGGCGCCGAGCCCGGCGTGGGCGGCGATGCGGGCGAGCAGGCCCTGCGTGGCCTCGCGGCTGGAGACGGCACGGCTTTTCAGGGCGGCGGCCAGCTCGGCCACGCCCATGTCGTGAACGGGCTTCATTCGATGACCTTGGGAACGAGGAAAAGGCCGTCCTCGACGGCCGGGGCGCTGCGCTGGTTCAGCTCGCGCTGGTTGCTCTCGGTGACGGCGTCTTCGCGCAGTCGCAGGGCCACCTCTTGCACGGCCGACAGCGGCGTGTACAGCGGCTCGACGCCGGTGGTGTCGACAGCGCTCATCTGGTCCACGATCTTGAAGAAGTCGTTCAGGTTGCCCAGCAGCGCCGCAGATTCAGCCGGTTGCAGTTCAAGCCGGGCCAGGTTGGCGATGCGGCTCACGTCATCGGGAGTGAGGCTCATGAGTCGTTTTCAGAAGTAAGGATTGAGCAGAAAGCCGGGGCCTGGTAACACGATGGCAATGGGCCGCGTTGGGGCCAAATGGGCCGCGAGCAAGGCGCAAACCGCAGCCGGGTTGGGTACCCGGCGAGGATTTGCAACGCCGCGCGCGGTCCTTTTGACCCCAACCCTCCGGGAAGGCCCTTGGCAAGCAGCCACTCGGCGTTGCACCGCTTGCCCGCACGCGAGTGCGGACGGCGCGCTGCGCCTTGATTGGCCGCTTGCCAAGGGCCTTCGCGACCCATTGCCATCGTGTTACCAGGCCCACATTGGCGGGCTCAAAACGAAGGGGTTCAGTTATTATCGCCGTCCATCTTCATGGCCTTCGGGGCTGCTCCTTCAGCGACTGATTTCGTCGCTGTCCGGGCGGCCTCGCTGCTTTAAGCACCCCCATTTTCAGAGCCGCGCCCGCCGGCGAGGCTCCTTTCGCGCCCACCCATGTTCGCCTCCCTGCGCCGCTATTTCTCGACCGACCTCGCCATCGACCTCGGCACCGCCAACACCCTGATCTACGTGCGCGGCAAAGGCATCGTCCTGGACGAGCCGTCGGTCGTTTCCATCCGCCATGAAGGCGGCCCCAACGGCAAGAAAACCATCCAGGCCGTCGGCCGCGAGGCCAAGGCCATGCTGGGCAAGGTGCCCGGCAACATCGAGGCCATCCGGCCGATGAAGGACGGCGTCATCGCCGACTTCACGGTCACCGAGCAGATGCTCAAGCAGTTCATCAAGATGGTCCACGATTCGAAGACGTTCAAGCCGTCCCCGAGGATCATCATCTGCGTGCCCTGCGGCTCCACCCAGGTGGAGCGCCGCGCCATCCGCGAATCGGCCCTTGGCGCCGGCGCCAGCGAGGTCTACCTGATCGAGGAACCCATGGCCGCCGCGATCGGCGCCGGTCTTCCCGTCAGCGAGGCTTCGGGCTCCATGGTCGTCGACATTGGCGGCGGCACCACCGAGGTCGGTGTCATTTCGCTCGGCGGCATGGTCTACAAGGGCTCGGTCCGCGTCGGCGGCGACAAGTTCGACGAAGCGATCATCAACTACATCCGCCGCAACTACGGCATGCTGATCGGCGAGCCCACGGCCGAGTCGATCAAGAAGAACATCGGCAGCGCCTTCCCTGGTAGCGAGGTCAAGGAGATGGAGGTCAAGGGCCGCAACCTCTCCGAAGGCGTGCCGCGCAGCTTCACGATCTCGTCCAACGAGATCCTGGAAGCCCTCACCGACCCGCTCAACCAGATCGTCTCGGCCGTGAAGAACGCGCTGGAGCAGACGCCGCCCGAGCTGGGCGCCGACATCGCCGAGCGCGGCATGATGCTGACTGGCGGCGGCGCGCTGCTGCGCGACCTGGACCGCCTGCTCGGCGAGGAAACCGGCCTGCCGGTGCTGGTGGCCGAAGACCCGCTGACCTGCGTCGTGCGCGGTTGCGGCATGGCCCTGGAGCGCATGGAGCGCCTGGGCTCCATCTTCACGTCCGAATAAGCACCTAACGCGCCGCGCGCGCCATGCCCTTCGGCACCCTAGACCGCTCCCCACCGCCGTTCTTCCGCCAGGGTCCGTCGGCGCTGACCAAGCTCGTGCTGTGTTCGGCACTGGCCCTGGTATTGATGGTGGCCGATGCCCGCTTCAAGCTGATGCACCCGGCCCGCGCCGCACTGGCCCTGGTGCTGCAGCCCGTTCAACGACTGATGCAGACGCCGGTGGACGCCTGGGAGACCGCCGGCGACTACCTGCGCGGCACCAAGCGCGCAATGGCCGCAGAAGACCAGGCCCGGCGCCAGTTGGCCGAGCAGGCGGAGCGCCTGTCGCGCGCCGAGGCGCTGCAGACGGAGAACGAGCGCCTGCGCAAGCTGCTGGACCTGCGGCCGGCGGCGGCGGTGCCGTCCCTGTCTGCCGAGGTGCTGTTCGAGGCGCCCGACCCCTTCTCGCGCCGCGTCGTCATCGACCGGGGCGCGACGCAGGGCGTGGCGGCCGGCTCGCCCGTCATCAACGAGAGCGGCGTGCTGGGCCAGGTGACGCGCGTCTACCCGCTGTCCGCCGAGGTGACGTTGCTGACCGACAAGGACGCCGCCATCCCGCTGCTGAACGCACGCACGCAGATGCGCAACGCCGCCGCCGGCCGCGCCGACGGCAGCGGCATGGAACTGCGCTTTCTTGCTGCCAATGCCGACGTGAAGGTGGGCGACCTGATGACGACCTCGGGCCTGGACGGCGTCTACCCGCCCGGCCTGCCGGTGGCCAAGGTCACGGTGGTCGACCGGCGCGCCGACTCCAGCTTCGCCCAGGTGCTGCTGGCGCCCATCGCCCAGCCCGACAGCGCCCGCCATGTGCTGGTGCTGCAGCCCATGGACCGGCATCTCGCGGCCAGGCAGGAGGCCGAGGTGGCGACGGCGGCCGAAGCCGCATCCGCTGCCGAGGCCAAGGCCACAGCCCGCGAGGTGAAGAAGGCCGCGCGCGCCGAGAAAGCCGCTGCAAAAGCGTCGGGGGCAGCGCCATGATCATGCCGCGCGCCGCGGAGAAGCTGCTCCTGCCCGCCAACCCCTGGTTCATCGCCTTCACGCTCATCGTGGCGCTGATGATCGACATGGTGCCGGTGGGCCGCGTTGCCGCCATGCCGGATGTGCTGGCCATCGTCCTGGTGTTCTGGGGCGTGCACCAGCCCAGGCGCATCGGCGTGCTGTGGGCCTTCGTATTCGGCCTTGCGGTCGACGTGCATGACGGCGCCCTGCTCGGCCAGCACGCGCTCGCCTACAGCGGCCTGTGCTTCGGCGCCGTCATGCTGCACCGCCGCCTGCCGTGGTTCAGCGTCGGCGCGCAGGCCATCCAGGTACTGCCGCTGTTCTTCGCGGCACATGTGCTGGCGCTGGTGGTGCGCATGGTCGTGGGCGGCATGTGGCCGGGCTGGGGCATGCTGCTGGCGCCGGTGTTCGAGGCCGCGCTGTGGCCCGTCGCCAGCGTGCTGCTGCTCGCGCCGCAGCGCCGTGCACCGGACCGCGACGCTCACAGGCCTCTGTAAACCCAAGTGGTCGTCCTCAAGAACCTCCACCAGGAGCTGTCCCGCTTCCGGCTGCGCGTGCTGGCGGCGGGCGCCTTCGTGCTGTTCTGCTTCGGCCTGCTGGTGCTGCGCCTGGTGTGGCTGCAGGTCTGGCAGTACGACAACTTTGCCGAGCGGGCCGAGTCCAACCGCATCGCCATCGTGCCCATCGTGCCCAACCGCGGCCTCATCAAGGACCGCAACGGCGTCGTGCTGGCCAGCAACTATTCGGCCTACACGCTGGAGATCAACCCGGACAAGGTCGCCAGCCTGGACGCCACCATCGAGGCCCTGGGCGAGGTGATCGAGATCCAGCCCCGCGACAAGCGCCGCTTCAAGCGCCTGCTCGATGAAGCCAAACACACCGACTCCCTGCCCATCCGCACCAAGCTGACCGACGAGGAGGTGGCGCGCTTCACCGCCCAGCGCTACCGCTTCCCCGGCGTGGAGATCAAGGCGCGTCTGTTCCGCTCCTACCCGCTGGGCGAGGTGGGTGCCCATCTGATCGGCTACATCGGCCGCATCAACCAGGCCGAGAAGAAAGCCATGGACGAGTGGGAGGAGGAGGACATCTCCAACTACCGCGGCACCGAGTACATCGGCAAGCTGGGCCTGGAGCAGGCCTACGAGAAGGAACTGCACGGGGCGACCGGCTTCGAGCAGGTCGAGACCAGTGCCGGTGGTCGCGCCGTGCGCCGGCTGGACCACAAGCCGCCCACGCCCGGCAACACGCTGAACCTGTCCATCGACATCAAACTGCAGGCGCTGGTGGAGCGGCTGTACGGCGAACGCCGCGGCGCGCTGGTGGCCATCGACCCGCGCAACGGCGAGGTGCTGGCCTTCGTGTCCAAGCCCAGCTTCGATCCCAATCTCTTCGTCGACGGCATCGACGCGGACTCCTGGCGGGAGCTCAATGAGGACATCGACAAGCCGCTGTTGAACCGCGCGCTGCGCGGCACCTACCCGCCGGGCTCCACCTTCAAGCCGCTGATGGCCATGGCGGCGCTGAACAGCGGCAAGCGCGCACCCGGCACCGTCGTCATGGACAACCTGGTCTACAGCTTCGGCGGCCGCAACTTCGGCAGCCCCGAGACCGACCGCGCCGGCCCCAAGGACATGCGCCTGGCCATCGTCAGCTCCTCGAACGTCTACTTCTACAGCCTGGCCAACGAGATGGGCGTGGACCTCATCCACGACCAGCTCGAACCCTTCGGCCTTGGCCGCAAGACCGAGATCGACGTGCAGGGCGAGGTCACCGGCATCCTGCCCTCGCAGGACTGGAAGCGCCGTTACTTCGCCAGGAGCCCGGCGAACCAGAAGTGGTTTCCCGGCGAGACGATCTCGCTGGGCATCGGCCAGGGCTACAACAACTTCACCATGCTGCAGATGGCCAACGCCTACTCGACCATCGCCTCCGGCGGCCAGCGCTTCAAGCCGCGCCTGGTGCGCGAGATTGAGGACGTCGTGCGCCACGAGCAGCGCCGCATCGCCAGCGACGCGTTGGAGCCGCTTTCGCTGAAGCCCGCCGATGTCGCCGTCATCCAGAACGCGATGAACGGCGTGACGCTGGAAGGCACCTCGCGCCTGGCCTTCCTGAACGCGCCCTACCAGAGCGGCGGCAAGACAGGCACCGCCCAGGCCATCGGCCTGAAGGCCGGCGAGAAGTACAGCAACATCAAGGCGGACGAGCGCAAGCGCGACCACTCGCTCTATGTCGCCTTCGCACCTGTGGACAACCCGACCGTTGCGCTGGCCGTCATCGTCGAGAACGCTGGCTATGGCTCGATGTCTGCGGCGCCCATCGCGCGCCGCGTGTTCGACTATCTGCTCGCCGGCGTCTACCCCAGCGAGGAAGACATCGCCAAGACGCAGTTGGGCCAGACCTTCGCGCCCATCGGCGTGCCGCGCAAGGCGGCCGACGTGCCGCTGCTGCCGCCCACTTCGCCTGCGTCGCCAGCGGCGTCCGCAGCCTCCGCACCTGCACCTGCGTCAGGAGCTTCGCGATGACCGTCATCGAGCGCCCGCCGCTGATGAGCCGGCTGCGACCCTGGCTGATCGGCTTCGACATCCCGCTGCTGCTTGCCGTGCTGTGGATGTGTGGCTGGGGCCTGCTGTGCATGTACTCGGCGGGTTATGACCACGGCACCCGCTTCGTCGACCACGGCCGCAACATGGCCCTGGCGCTGGGCCTGATGTTCATCGTCGCCCAGGTGCCGCCGCAGAAGCTGATGGCGCTGGCGATCCCGCTGTACACGCTCGGCCTGGCGCTGTTGATCGCGACCGCCGTGTTCGGCGTCACCAAGAAGGGCGCGACGCGCTGGCTCAGCATCGGCATCACGCAGATCCAGCCGTCCGAGCTGCTCAAGATCGCCACGCCGCTGATGCTGGCCTGGTGGTTCCAGAAGCGCGAGGGCATCCTGCGCTGGCCGGATTTCGTCGCCGCCTTCGCGCTGCTGCTGCTGCCCTTCTTCCTGATCGCCAAGCAGCCTGACCTCGGCACCGGCATCCTGGTGCTGGCCGCGGGCCTGTACGTGATCTTCTTCGCCGGCCTGCCTTGGAAGCTGATCGCCCCGGCCCTGGTGCTCGCCGCGGCCGGCGCCACCACGCTGGTGCTCAGCGAGGAACAGATCTGCCAGCCCGAGGTGACCTGGCCGGTGCTCAAGCCCTACCAGAAGCACCGCATCTGCACGCTGCTGGACCCGTCCAAGGACCCGCTCGGCAAAGGCTTCCACATCATCCAGGGCGAGATCGCCATCGGCTCCGGCGGCCTGACCGGCAAGGGCTTCATGAAGGGCACGCAGACCCACCTGGAGTTCATTCCCGAGCGCACCACCGACTTCATCTTCGCGGCTTTCGGCGAGGAGTTCGGCCTGTTCGGCGCGCTGGCGCTGCTGGCCGGCTTCACGGCGCTGATCCTGCGCGGCCTGATGATCGCCTCCGACGCACCCACGTTGTTCACGCGGCTGATGGCCGGCGCGGTGACGCTGTCCTTCTTCACCTACGTCTTCGTCAACATGGGCATGGTGAGCGGCATCCTGCCTGTCGTCGGCGTGCCCCTGCCCTTTGTCAGCTATGGCGGCACGGCCATGGTGACGCTTGGGCTCAGCCTCGGCCTGCTGATGTCGATCGCCCGTGTCAAGAAGCTGGTGAAGACGTAGCCGGTACCTCGGCAGGAAAGCGGATCGTGAACCGCGCGCCCGGCCCCTGCCCGTCCGGCGACTCCCCGCCCGCCGCGCGGCGCAGACGCGTGTCGTCCAGCGTCAGTTCGGCCTCGTGCTGCTGCACGATCTCCCTGACGATGGCCAGCCCCAGGCCCGAGCCCTCCGCACCGCTGCCCAGCGAACGGTAGAAGGGCTGGAAGACCTTCTCCCGCTCAGCCGGCGCAATGCCCGGCCCGGTGTCTTCCACCTGCAGCACGACGACCTGGCCGAACGGATCCTCCACGACACGCACCGTCACCAGGCCGCCGGCCGGTGTGTAAAGCAGTGCGTTGTCGACGAGGTTGCGGATCAGCTCGCCGATCAGCACCGGCTGGCCCTGCACGCGCAGCCGGCTGTCTTCCGGCACGACGCCGTCGTAGCCGAGGTCGATGCGCCGCTCCAACGCGCGTGGCACGAAGTCGCGCACCGTGTCGACGGCGACCTCGGCCAGGTTGAGCGGCTCACGCCGCATGGCCTGCTCGGCATCCTCTGCTCGCGCCATCGACAGCAGCTGGTTGACCATATGGGCCGCCCGCTCGCTGGCGCGGGCGATGTGGGCGAGCGAGCGCTTCAACTCCTCGGGCGAGGCGCGGCCGGCGTCGATCTCGCGCTGGATCAGCTCGGCCTGCGTGCGCAGCCCCGCCAGCGGCGTCTTCAGCTGGTGCGCCGCATCGGCCAGGAAATGCTTCTGCCGGCTCATCGATGAATCCAGCCGCGCCAGCAGGTCGTTGATGGCCTGCACCAGCGGCGCTACCTCGTCGGGCACGCGCTGCTCGTCGATGGGGGACAGGTCTGAACTCTCGCGCGAACGGATGCGCCGCTGCAGCTCGTTCAGCGGGGCGATGCCGCGCGCCAGCGCCAGCCACACCAGCAACACGGCCAGCGGCAGGATGACGAACTGCGGCAGGATGACGCCCTTGATGATCTCGTTCGTCAGCCGCCCACGCTTGCCCAGCGTCTCGGCCACCTGTACCAGCATGGTCCTGGCTTGCCCCGCCTGGCCCTCGGGTGCGACCCAGAGGTAGGCGACCCGCACGGCATCCGCGCCCACCTCGTCATCGCGGAAGTGCAGCTCCCAGGGCACGATGGCGCCGTCCTCGCTGGGCACCGGCAGCGTCGCGTCGCCGCTGAGCAGCTCGCCGCGCAGGCCGAGCACCTGGTAGAAAACGGTGTCCGAAGCGTCCACCCGCAGCAGCGCCGCTGCCTCGGGCGCCAGGGCGTAGCGGTCGCGGCTGCGCGCCGGCGCGTCGGGGGCAGCCACCTGCTGCCCCAGGCTGCGCGCCATCTCGCCCAGCTCGCGGTCGTAGGGCCGGCTGGCAATGCCCTGGGCCACCAGCCACGTCAGCGCCACGCTGATCGGCCAGATCAGCAACAGCGGCGCGAGCATCCAATCAAGGATCTCGCCGAACAGCGAACCCTGCTGCTGCGGGTTGGCGCCGTTCTCTGCCGGCATTTACGACGAGATTTTCTCTAGGCAGTAGCCGAGGCCGCGGACCGTCGCGATGCGGATCGGTCCCTGTTCGATCTTCTTGCGCAACCGGTGGATGTACACCTCGATCGCGTTGTTCGAGACCTCCTCGCCCCACTCGCACAGCCGCTCGACGAGCTGGTCCTTGCTGACCAGCCGCCCGGCCCGCTGCAGCAGCACCTCCAGCAGCGACAGCTCGCGCGCCGACAGCTCAAGCATTTGCTCGTTGATGTAGGCCACGCGACCGGTGGCATCGAAGGTCAGCGGCCCATGCTTGATGACGCTGCTGGCCGTGCCCAGGCCGCGCCGGGTCAGTGCCCGCACACGCGCCTCTAGCTCCTGCAGCGAGAAGGGCTTGGCCATGTAGTCGTCGGCGCCCAGGTCCAGGCCCTTGACGCGCTGCTCGACGCTGTCCGCTGCGGTCAGGATCAGCACCGGCATCGTCGAGCCGCGCGCGCGCAGCTTGCGCAACACCTCCAGCCCATGCAGGCGCGGCAGGCCGAGGTCCAGGATCACGAGATCGAACTCGTGCGTGGCCAGCGCCGAATCGGCCTCCGTGCCGCTGCTGACGCGGTCCACCGCATAGCCCGACGCGCGCAATGCGCGCAACAGCCCATCGGCCAGCACTTGGTCATCTTCGGCAATCAGGATGCGCATCGTCTTGTCTCCGCTGCGGATGTTAGGCGTTGGCCAGCTGGCTCACGCCATGAGCCAGCTGGCACCTAGCATGCTCATCAATCCTGGGGACAAACCACTGTACAAACATACAGATTGGCCCATAATTCACTCACTGCATCTGGAGACCAGCATGGACGCCCCCGTCAAAGCCCTGAACACCGAAAAAGCCAAGGCCCTGCAAGCCGCCCTCGCCCAGATCGAGAAGCAGTTCGGCAAGGGCTCCATCATGCGTCTGGGTGAAGGCGAGGTCATTGAAGACATCCAGGTCGTCTCCACCGGCTCCCTTGGCCTGGACATCGCGCTGGGCGTCGGCGGCCTGCCGCGCGGCCGCGTCGTCGAGATCTACGGCCCCGAGTCTTCGGGCAAGACCACGTTGACGCTGCAGGTCATCGCCGAGATGCAAAAGCTCGCCGGCACCTGTGCCTTCATCGACGCCGAGCACGCGCTCGATATCCAGTACGCCCAGAAACTCGGCGTCAATCTGCAGGAACTGCTGATCAGCCAACCTGACACCGGCGAGCAGGCGCTCGAGATCGTCGACGCGCTGGTGCGTTCCGGCTCGGTGGACCTCATCGTCATCGACTCGGTTGCGGCGTTGACGCCCAAGGCCGAACTCGAAGGCGAAATGGGCGACAGCCTGCCCGGCCTGCAGGCCCGTCTGATGAGCCAGGCGCTGCGCAAGCTGACCGCCACGATCAAGAAGACCAACTGCATGGTCATCTTCATCAACCAGATCCGCATGAAGATCGGCGTCATGTTCGGCAGCCCCGAAACGACCACCGGTGGCAATGCGCTGAAGTTCTACGCCTCCGTGCGCCTGGACATCCGCCGTATCGGCTCCATCAAGAAGGGCGAGGAAGTCATCGGCTCCGAGACCAAGGTCAAGGTCGTCAAGAACAAGGTCAGCCCGCCATTCAAGACAGCCGAGTTCGACATCCTCTATGGCGAGGGCATCAGCCGCGAGGGCGAGATCGTCGACATGGGCGTCGTCGCCAAGATCGTCGAGAAGTCCGGCTCGTGGTACGCCTACCAGGGCGAAAAGATTGGGCAAGGCAAGGACAACGCTCGCGAGTTCCTGCGTGAAAACCCCGACGTGGCCATCGAGATTGAGAACAAGATCCGCGAATCGCTGGGTGTGGCGCTGCTGACCACCGCGACACCGGAATAAGCCCCTCCGGCGGTTTGCCATGGTGCGTGCGCCGCTGTCGCTGAAGGCTCGCGCCATCGGCCTGCTGGCTCAACGTGATCACAGCCGGATCGAGCTGCGGCGCAAGCTGATGCGCATCGAACGGCAACGGCATGCTCGCCTCGCGGCGGCTCAAACTGCGGACGACGGTAACGACGCCGGTTCAGACTACGACGCTGAACCCAGCGAGTCTGCGGTCGACGCCCTGCTCGATGCCCTTGCCGCCAGCGGCTATCTGGACGAATCCCGCTTCGTCGAATCTCGCCTGCATCTGCGCGCCCGCCGTTTCGGCGCCCAGCGCATCCAGCAGGAACTCGCGCAGCATGGGCTGAAATTGGACGCCGAGCAGCAGGCCGCTTTGCGCGGGACCGAGTTGGAGCGCGCCCGCGAGGTCTGGCTGAAACGTTTCGGGGCTGCACCTGCCCGAGGCGTCGCCGAACAGGCACGCCAAAGCCGGTTTTTGCTTGCCCGGGGTTTTGCCCCCGAAGTGGTGCGCCGCTTGCTCAAGGCCTAAGAGCGGCTTGCCAGAGCGCGCAGGGGTGATTTTCACCCCCCGTGCTACATTGCCGGCTGCCCCGAAACGGCGGTTCACCGGTTACAAGCCTCTGGCCCCCTAAGGCAAAGCGACTCCGAAAGCTGGCAAAACCGCTGTACCGGCACCGGCCGGTTTGTTTCGCTTGCTTCCCGCCCATGCCCGCAGTCCACCCCACCGTCACGCGCCGCCCGCTGCACCGCCGCGCCCTCGATGTGCGAGTGTTTGCGCGTGATGATGGCCTGTTCGACGTCGAAGCCAGCCTCAGCGACACCAAGTCGCATGACGTGCCCCTGGCCGGCGTGCCCCGCAAGGCGGGCGATCCCATCCACGAGATGCACCTGCATCTGACCGTCGACGCGACGTTGACGATCACCGCCGCCTCGTCCGAAACGCTGTGGATGCCTTACCCGCAAGCCTGCGGCGAGCACCGCGACGCCTATGCCCGGCTCGTCGGCCTGAATCTGATGAAGGGCTTTCGCCAGGCCGTCACCGAACGTCTCGGCGGTACGCGCGGCTGCACGCATCTGACCGAGCTCTGTCAGATCCTGCCCACGGCCGTCATCCAGGCCATGGCCGGCTCGGTCATCGATACCCGCGAAGGCGATGCAGCGGGCAACCCGCCCTTCCAGCTTGACCGCTGCCACGCGTTGCGCCGCGACAGCGCGACCGTCGCCCAGTTCTATCCTCGTTGGCACCAACCGACCGAGCCAGCCACCCAAGAATCCTGACTTCCCCGACCCGAAAGACCAGCCATGAAAATCCACGAATACCAAGGCAAAGAAATCCTGCGCCAGTTCGGCGTGCCGGTGCCGCGCGGCATCCCCGCCTTCACGGTGCAGGAAGCCGTTGAAGCCGCCCAGAAGCTGGGCGGCCCGGTCTGGGTCGTGAAAGCCCAAATCCACGCGGGTGGACGCGGCAAGGGTGGCGGCGTCAAGGTTGCCAAGACGATTGATGACGTCAAGGAGAAGGCCGAAGCCATCCTGGGCATGCAGCTCAAGACTCACCAGACCGGCCCGGAAGGACAGAAGGTGCGTCGCCTCTATATCGAAGACGGCGCAGACATCAACAAGGAGCTCTACGTTTCGCTGGTCACCGACCGCGGCACGCAGACAGTCGCCTTCATCGCGTCGAGCGAAGGCGGCATGGACATCGAGGAAGTGGCCCACTCCACGCCCGAGAAGATCATCACCGAGATGATCGACCCGCTGGTGGGCCTGACCACCGAGCAAAGCAAGAAGATCGCTGCGGCCATCGGCCTGAGCGGCGCGTCCATCGACCAGGCCGTCGACATCTTCGCCAAGCTCTACAAGTGCTACATGGACACGGACGCGTCGTTGGTTGAAATCAACCCGCTGAACTGCGACTCCAAGGGCAATCTGATGGCCCTGGACGCGAAGTTCAACTTCGATGCCAACGCGCTGTTCCGCCACCCCGAGATCGTCGCCTACCGCGACTTGGACGAAGAAGACCCGGCTGAAGTCGAAGCCAGCAAGTTCGACCTGGCCTACATCAGCCTGGACGGCAACATCGGCTGCCTGGTGAACGGCGCCGGCCTGGCCATGGCCACGATGGACACCATCAAGCTGTTCGGCGGCGAGCCGGCCAACTTCCTGGACGTCGGCGGCGGCGCCACGGCTGAGAAGGTCACCGAAGCCTTCAAGATCATGCTGAAGAACAAGGCCGTCAAGGGCATCCTCGTCAACATCTTCGGCGGCATCATGAAGTGCGACACCATCGCCGAAGGCGTCATCGTCGCCTGCAAGGCCGTGAACCTGTCCGTGCCGCTGGTCGTGCGCATGAAGGGCACCAACGAAGACCTGGGCAAGAAGATGCTGGCCGAATCCGGCCTGCCCATCATTGCGGCCGACTCGATGGCCGAAGCGGCCACCAAGATCGTCGCCGCTGTCGCCTAACGCCAAGGCCCATGCCATTGCGGGACAGACCGCCCGAGCGAAGCGAGTAGCTCTGTCCCCAACTGATTAGGAACAAGAAATGTCCATCTACATCAACAAAGACACCAAGGTCATCACCCAGGGCATCACCGGCAAGACCGGTCAGTTCCACACACTGGGTTGCCAGGCGTATGCCAACGGCAAGAACGCCTTCGTCGCCGGCGTGAACCCGAAGAAGGCCGGCGAGAAGTTCAGCGAGATTCCCATCTACGCGACCGTCAAGGAGGCCGCGTCGCAGACGGGTGCCACCGTCTCGGTCATCTACGTGCCGCCCGCCGGCGCTGCCGCCGCCATCTGGGAAGCCGTCGAGGCCGACCTGGATCTGGCGATCTGCATCACCGAAGGCATCCCGGTCCGGGACATGCTGGAAGTGCGCAACAAGATGAAGGCCAAGGAAGCCGCCGGTGGCAAGAAGACGCTGCTGCTGGGCCCGAACTGCCCCGGCCTGATCACGCCGGAAGAAATCAAGATCGGCATCATGCCCGGCCACATCCACCGCAAGGGCCGCATCGGCGTTGTCTCGCGCTCTGGCACGCTGACGTATGAAGCCGTGGCGCAACTGACCGAGATCGGCCTGGGCCAATCGTCGGCAGTCGGCATCGGCGGCGACCCGATCAACGGCCTGAAGCACATCGACGTGATGCAGGCCTTCAACGACGACCCGGACACCGACGCCGTCATCATGATCGGCGAGATCGGCGGCCCGGACGAGGCGGAAGCTGCCCGTTGGTGCAAGCTGAACATGAAGAAGCCCATCGTCGGCTTCATCGCCGGTGTCACCGCGCCCCCCGGCAAGCGCATGGGCCACGCCGGCGCGCTGATCTCCGGCGGCGCCGACACGGCCGATGCCAAGCTCGCCATCATGGAAGAGTGCGGCTTCACGGTCACACGCAATCCGTCGGAAATGGCCAAGCTGCTCAAGGCCCTGCTGTAATCCGGGCCCTGCCCTGAGTACAAGCCGCCGGGTCATCGCCCGGCGGCTTTTTCATTGCCCGCCATGGAACATCTCGACGCCGCGTTCTTCTTCGCCCTGCTGAAAATCATCTGGGCCGACATCCTGCTGTCCGGCGACAACGCCGTCGTCATCGCCCTGGCGACGCGCCGGCTGCCACCCAAGCAGCAGCGCCGCGCCATCATCGGCGGTGCCGCGGCGGCCATCCTGATGCGGGTGCTGCTGGCGCTGTTCGCCATCCAGCTGCTGCAGCTGCCCTATCTGAAGCTGGTCGGCGCGGCACTGCTGGTGTGGATCGGCATCAAGCTGATGAGCCAGACCGACGAGGAAGCCGAGGTCGGCGAGGTCGACGGCCTGTGGGCCGCAGTACGCACCATCCTGCTGGCCGACCTCGCCATGAGCCTGGACAACGTGGTCGCCATTGCCGCCGCCGCCAGCGCCGCCGCCGCGCCGATGCGCCCCATCCTGCTGCTCATCGGTCTGGGCCTGTCCATTCCGCTGATCATCTTCGGTAGCACGCTGTTGCTGAAGCTCATGCAGCGCTTTCCGGTCATCATCACTGTCGGCGCGGCACTGCTTGGTTTTGTGGCCGGCGAGATGGCGGTGACCGACACGGCGTTGGAAGGCTGGTTCAACACCAACCTGCACGCATTGGGCTACACGGTGGGCATCGCGGGTGCGGTCCTCGTGGTCGCCATCGGCCTGATGCGCTCGCGCCGGGGCTCCGCCTAAGATCGGCGACATGGCTAGCAGCGGCAAACCCGGCACGGCAGGCGGCTTTTGGCAGCGCCTCATCGGCAGGGTCACTGACGCCGGCGACGTGGGCGAGCCCTCCACGCTGCCCGCCGTGCAGCAGACGCACGCTCCCGGCGCCTCCTCGGCTCAGGCCGCAACGCCGCCCGACCTGCACGATTTCGAACTCGGCGCTGAAATCGGCCGCGGCGCGATGGCTATCGTCTACAAGGCCACGCAGCGCTCCACCGGCCGCCAGGTCGCCATCAAGCGCCTGGCGCTGAGCCGGGAGTTCTCGTCGGAAGACTTGGCCGATGTGCGCGAGCGCTTTATGCGCGAAGCCCGCGCGGCACGGGCGCTGGAGCACCCGGACATCCTGCAGGTCGTCGACGCTGGACAGGACGGCCGCGACGCCTGGCTTGCCCTGGACTACGTGCTCGGACGTGACCTCAGCCTCTTCGCCAAGGCCGGCCAGCTGCTGCCGGTGCGCGAGGTCGTGCAGATCGGCGTGCGCCTGGCGCGCGCGCTGCACTATGCCCACAGCCAGGGGATTATTCACCGCGACATCAAGCCAGCCAACGTCATGCTGGACCGCGTCAACGGCAGCCTCAAGCTGATGGACTTCGGCATCGCCCGCGTCGGCGACGGCAGCCGCACGCGCACCGGTCTCGTGCTCGGCACGCCCTCCTTCATGTCGCCCGAGCAACTCGCCGGCCTGACGGTGGACGGCCGCAGCGACCTCTATTCCCTGGGCGTGCTGCTCTATCAACTGCTCACCGGCACGCTGCCGCACCAGAGCGACTCCATGGCGCGGCTGATGCAGCAGATTGCCACCCAGCCGGCGCCCGACGTGCGCATCCGCCGTCCCGGCCTGCCCGAGTCCCTCGCGCTGGTGCTGGCCGTCGCGCAGGAGAAGCGGCCCGAGCTGCGCTACCCCTCCGGCGAGCAGATGGCGCGCGACCTCGAAGCGGTCCTCATCATGGACCTGCAGAACGAGCCGGCTGTGCCCGAGCCCGTCAAGTCCCCCGATGCGGCCTTCGCACAAACACTGCGCTTGACGCCGGAGGAAGCAGGGCAGAATCGTCGCTCCCCTGCCGAGCCCCACGAGCCACCTCAAGCCTCATGATCCTGGAGTTCTTCAGCGCCACCGACGTGGGCCGCGCTCGCGACAACAACGAAGACTCGGTCGCCCTCGATGAGGCAGCCGGCCTTGCCGTGCTGGCCGACGGCATGGGCGGCTACAACGCCGGCGAAGTGGCCAGCCAGATGCTGACCGGCTTCGTCAACACCGAACTCGGCCGCTGGCTGAAAGATGCCGGCCGCGAAGCCCGCGCCGGCGAGGTCAGGCGCGCGATGGACATCTGCGTGGACAACGCCAACCGCGCCATCTTCAACGCCGCCAACACCAACCCGCGCTACGCCGGCATGGGCACGACGCTGGTGCTCGGCGTCTTCCGTCCTGAAGGCCTGCTGCTCGGCCATGTGGGCGACTCGCGCGCCTACCGCCTGCGCGCCGGCCGCCTCATGCAGATCACCCGCGATCATTCCCTGCTGCAGGAGCAGATCGACGCCGGCCTGCTGACCGTGGAGGAAGCCGCCTTCTCCAGCAACAAGAACCTCGTCACGCGCGCCGTCGGCGTCGAAGACACCGTGCTGATGGAGTTGCATCTGCACGAAATCCAGGCCGGCGACGTCTACCTGATGTGCTCGGACGGCCTCTCCGACATGCTCGACGACGACAGCATTGCCAATCTGCTCAATGGCAACCCGGCCCTACCCGAGGCTGCGCAGGCGCTGATCAACGCGGCCAATGACAGCGGCGGTCGCGATAACATCGCTCTCATCCTGGCCCGCGCAGACGGCCGCCAACGAACCGAAGGCCGGGGCTGGTGGCCTTTCGGGCGACGTGGCGGCAACTGAGTCCTCGCCTGAGAGTCACGGCACGTACAACAGAACTTGAGGTCATTCATGGGCAAACTGGTGGTTTCGCTCGACGGTGTCGTGATCAAAGAGGTGCAGATCACCAAGGACAAGACCACACTCGGTCGGCGGCCCTACAACGACATCGTCATCGACAACCTCGCCGTCTCCGGCGAGCATGCTGTCCTGCAGATGGTCGGCAACGACGTTTTCATTGAAGACCTCAATTCCACCAACGGCACGTACATCAACGGCAAGGCCATCAAGAAGCAGCTGCTGGCCAACCACGATACCGTTGAGATCGGCAAGTACAAGATCAAGTTCCTGCTCAATGACGGCAACGACTACGAGAAGACCATGATCCTCAAGCCCGGTGCGGCAGTGCCGGCGCTGGGCGGACTGGGCTCCTCCTTCGGCGGTCTCGGCAGTGCGCCCGTCATCGGCCCGGCTTCCATCAAGGTGCTGACCGGCGCCGCAGCCGGCCGCGAAGTGGCGCTCAGCAAGGTCGTCACGACGCTGGGCAAGCCCGGCGTGCAGGTGGCGTCCATCACCAAGCGCCCCACCGGCTACGTTTTCGCCCACGTCGAGGGTGCCCAGCGCCCCAGCGTCAACGGCATACCGCTGACGGGTGAATCCATCGCCTTGCGCAGCGGCGATCTCATCGAGCTGGCCGGCACACAGATGCAGTTCATCCAGGGCTGAAGCCCGACCCCGACGGTGCGGCCCGGCTGGATTGGCGGGGGCCGGCAACGCGAACAGCCGGGGTCGTGGCTGCTGTGACTTCCTCACGATCGGGATACCCCCAACTCGGTAATCCGACCGCCTGCGATACCGGTCCGCTGCGTACATTCTTGGCTCCACCTCGCCTGACGCGAGGCCCCGATTCCCGAGCCAACGCATCGCATGAACATCCGCGTCCTGGGCTGCTCCGGCGCCATCGCCGCCGGCTACAAGACCACAGCCTTCCTGCTCGACGACGATGTCCTCATCGACGCCGGCACGGGCGTGGGCGACCTGCCGCTGGATGCCCTGGCCGCCATCGACCACATCCTGCTCAGCCACTCCCATCTGGACCATGTGCTGGGCATCCCGCTGCTGGCCGACGCCGTGCTGCGCCTGCGCGTCGCCGCCGGCCGCCCGCCCATCCAGGTGCATGCCCTGCCGCAAACGCTGGCCACGCTGCAACAGCACATCTTCAACGGCGCCATCTGGCCCGACTTCACGCGCCTGCCCAGCCGCGAGGCACCGGTGCTGAGCCTGCATCCCTTCCAGATCGGCGACCGCCTGGACCTCGGCGGCCGTGTCATCGAGGTACTGTCCGCCGTCCACACCGTGCCGGCGGTCGGCTTCGCCGTCGATGGTGGCGAGGCCAGCGGCCATGCCCATTGGGTCTTCACGGGCGACACCGGCCCCAACCCCGCGCTGTGGCGCCGCCTGGCTGAACTCCGCCTGTCCCACCTCGTCATCGAGACGGCCTTCAGTGACGACGAGGCGGAGGTCGCCCATGTCAGCCAGCACCTCTGCCCGTCCGACCTGGGACGGGAACTGGCCCAACTGGCCGGCAGCGTGGATGTACGCATCACCCACATCAAACCGGGCGAAGCCGAGGCGGTCATGCAGGGCGTGCAGACATTGAACAGCCCGCACCGCATCAGCGCGCTGGAGGCCGGGCAGGAGATGGCGCTGTAGGCGCAGGCGCTTTCATCCGTCAACGGCGCCTCGGGCGCCGTTTTTCATGGCTGACGTTTCTTGCTCTTCAGGTGACGCCTGACAAAACACGTCACGCCGAAATGACGTTTTTTGTCAGAACGGCGTCGCCAGGGCCTCCAACCGTGCGCTTTCGCACGCCACGGCGCGTCGTCTGGGCTGGCACGCCCCCTGCATTCATGGGGTCTGCCTCCCTCCCAAACACTCGCTGGAGTAACCGACATGCAACTGAAAGCACGCGCCCAAAAGGGCTTCACCCTGATCGAACTGATGATCGTCGTGGCCATCATCGGCATCCTGGCTGCCGTGGCGCTGCCGCAGTACCGCACTTACACGTCCCGCGCCAAGGCGGCCAACGCGATCACTGTGGGCGATGCCTACAAGAGCGCTGTCGCCTTGTGCATCCAAGAACAGGGCGGCAGTGCGACCGGTTGCGATCTTGGCTCGAAGGGCATCCCCGGCACCGTGAAAACCAAGGAAGTCGAGAAGGTTGAAGTCTCGGGCGGCAAGATCACCCTGACGCTGAACGACATCGGCAAGGGCACAGCTGGCAAGACCATCACGTTCGATGTGGCAAACGTTGTTGGCGACGCCGTGATCTGGACGACCGATACGACCATCGAAGCTGCCGACAATTCGGTTCTCATCGAATCGATCAAGAAGAACAACGCCAGCAGCTGATCATGACGCTGTAAGGTGCCGCCTCGGCGGTACAAACAAAGAAAGGGGCCTTGGCCCCTTTCTTTTTGCCTTGTGAATCCATGCTCAACCCGAGTCGACTGCAAAGCCTCGCCGCGCTGCTTGCGATCACAGCCTGGGTGCTGCTCGCCCACCCCTACGAGGGCCTGCGCCATGACGGCATCCTCTACTTCGGGCAGGTGCTGCTCAACTCTCGCGTCCCGGCGCTGAGCGACGACATCTTCTTCGCCGGCGGCTCGCAGGACCGCTACTCCATCTACTCCCACCTGATGGTGCCGCTCTACGAGCACCTCGGCGTGATGGCCGCGAATGTCGGCGTGCTGCTGGCCGGTTGGCTGCTGATGCTGAGCGCGGTGCTCGCCCTGCTGCGACGCTTCGCACCTACTCACCATCTCCCGCTCTGGGGTCTGCTCGCATTTGCCGTGATGTCTCCGGTCTACGGCGGCACCTGGGTGTTCAGCTATGGCGAGACCTTTGTCACCGCGCGCAATTTCGCGGAGCCCGCACTGCTGTGGAGCCTGGTGGCGCTGCTCGCCGGCCGGTGGCGGATCACGGTGGCCTTGCAGGTGCTGGCCGCGCTTTTCCATCCGCTGATGACTCTGCCCGTCATGGCGATGAGCTGGTGCTATCTGGCCGATACGGACCGGCGCTGGCTGTGGCTGCTCGCCGCGATTCCTATCGTGCTGATCGCCGCGCTCGCTGGCGTGCCGCCCTGGGACGGCTTGCTAAAAACCTATGACCCGTATTGGTGGGCGCTGGTCGAGACCGGCAACCGCCAGGTGCTGCTGGGCAACTGGACGCTCCAGGACAGGCTCAGCGTCGTGCTGGATGTCGCCGTGCTGCTGGCAGTGACTCGGCTCAGGCCGGCGGATGCATGGACCCGCCTGCTTTATGCCGTCGTCGCCACCACCGTCGCGTTCATGGGCCTGACCGCGCTTGCTGCGGACGGCTGGCACGCGGTGCTGCTGACGCAATTGCAGCTCTGGCGGGCGCATTGGGTGACGCATCTGCTGGCCATGGCGCTGTCGCCCTGGCTGCTCGCGCGCCTGTGGCGACTCGGCGGGCTGTGGCCGGCCAGCGCCTGTGCTTTGGCGCTGGCGCTGTTGAACGCCCACATCGGCATGGACCATGGCATCGCCGCCCTGGCCCTGTGGGCGTTGGCTTCGCTGGCGGCCTGGCGGGTGCACGAGGGGTCGCGGACCCTCGTGCGGCTGTCGTGCACCTGCATCTTGATGTGCGTGCTGGGCATGTCGGTCTATCAACTCGACGCGGCGGTGCAGCAGCAGAGCTGGCAGTTTCCCGAGACCGCCTGGAGTGACGGCCTCAGCAAGATGGCTGCCTTCCCGACCGTGGCGGCGTGCGGTTTCGCGGGGCTGATGTTCGTTGCGGCCAGGCGGCGTGTCGGCGCGCTGATCGCCCTCGGCCTGAGCGCGCTGCTGCTGATCGCCTCGGTCAGCGGCTGGGACCAGCGCCTGGACATCGTGCGCGCCGTGGAGTCTCCCGCCGCTTCCGCGCACCCCTTCGCCGCCCACCTGCCTGCCAACGCCAAGGTCTACTGGCCCCACCATCTCGTGCCGGTGTGGAGCCTGCTGGAGCGACCCAGTCACTACGCGCCGCAGCAAGGTGCCGGCGTGCTGTTCAACCGCGATACCGGGTTGCTGTTCGGCCCTCGCAAGGAGATGTACCGGCTGATCAACGACGATCACGAACGTTGCCTGACCGGCGCGTCGCTCAGCCGAAGCCGAGCCAACCGCCTCAGATGCGATGCGCCGGCGCCGCACCGTCTGACGGCGCTATGCAGCCAAGCCGATGCACCGGACTTCGTGGTGCTGCTAGGGCGGCTGCCGGTCGAGCCGCTGGCCACCTGGCGTCCACCCAAACACCGAGACCTGCCGCAGACCTATGCCCTCTATGCCTGCTCACAGCTCAAGCCCACCGAAGGCCTTTGACATGCCCACCAAACTGCGGGAGTTCCTGCTCTATTTCGCCGCCAGCGCCGCTGCGCTGGCGCTGGACACCGCCGTGTTCAGCCTGAGCCTGCGCCTGGGCGTGCACCTCGCCGTGGCCGCCTGCCTGGGCTTCAGCTTGGGCTTGATGCTGGTCTACACGATCAGCACGCGGGTAGTGTTCTCTCAGCACCGCTTGGCCGACCGCCGCAACGAGTTCGCGCTGTTCGCCCTCATCGGCGCGGCTGGCCTGCTGTTGACCGAGGCACTGCTGTGGCTGCTGGTCATGCAACTCGGCATGGCCCCGCTGGCGGCCAAGCTGACCAGCGCCGGCGGCGTCTTCCTCTTCAACTTCGCACTGCGCAAGGCCCTGCTGTTCACCGCCCGCGCCAAGGCGCTCAGCGCGCAGCCATGACCCAGCCCTCCACCCTGATCATCGGCGCCGGCCCCGCCGGCCTGACCGCCGGCCTCGAACTGCTGCGTGCCGGCTACCCGCAGGTCACCATCCTCGAGGCCACCCAGGAGATCGGCGGCATCTCCAAGACGGTCAACTACAAGGGCAATCGCATCGACATCGGCGGCCACCGCTTCTTCTCCAAGTCCGACTGGGTCATGGACTGGTGGCGCGACGTGCTCCCGGTCGCCAAGCCGGCCAACGGCAGCATCGACGCGCGACTGGCCTACCAGGGCAAGGAACGACTGCTCGGCGGGCATGAAGCCACGGCCAGCGAGGCCGACGACTCGGTGCTGCTGATCCGCAACCGCCAGTCGCGCATCTATTTTGGCGGGCAGTTCCTCGACTACCCGCTCAAGCCCGGCATGGACCTCGTGCGCAAGATGGGCCCGGCCCGCTGCCTACAGTTCGCCGGCAGCTACATGGCGGCCGCCGCGCGGCCCATCCAGCCCGAGCAGACGCTGGAAGACTTCTTCATCAACCGCTTCGGCCGCCAGCTCTATCTGCAGTTCTTCAAGACCTACACCGAGAAGGTCTGGGGCGTGCCCTGCCGCGACATCAGCGCCGACTGGGGCGCGCAGCGCATCAAGAGCCTGTCCATCGGCAGCGCGGCGAAGCAGGCGCTCAAGAAGATCGTCACCGGCAAGACCGACAGCCAGCACACCTCGCTGATCGAGAGCTTCCTCTACCCGAAGTACGGTCCCGGCCAGATGTGGGAGACAGCGGCGGCCGAGTTCGAGCGGCGCGGCGGCCGGTTGCTGCGCGGCTGGGCGGTGGATGAGATCCACCGCCAGGAGAGGCGCGTCGAGCGCGTCGTGGCGCGCGATGCCGAGGGCCAGCGCCAAAGCTTCAACGCCAACGCCGTCGTCTCGACCATGCCCATCCGCGAACTCGCCCAGGCCCTGCGCCCGGCACCCGACGCGCCGGCGCTGTCCATCGCCTCCGGTCTTGAGTACCGCGACTTCATCACCGTCGGGCTCCTCTACCGCCGCATGTCCCCCAAGGTCGCCGGCAAGGCCCGCTACGTATCGGACAACTGGATCTACATCCAGGAGCCGGGCGTCAAGGTCGGCCGCGTGCAGGTCTTCAACAACTGGAGCCCCTACATGGTGGCCGACCCCGACACGGTCTGGCTGGGGCTGGAGTTCTTTGCGCGCGACGACGACGAGTTGTGGGCCATGAACGACGAGGCCTTGAAGGCCCTCGCCGTGCGCGAGATGCAGCAGATGGGCATGGCCGATGAGGCCGAGCTGCTCGACGCCACCGTGCTGCGCCAGCCCAAGGCCTACCCGGGCTATTTCGGCTCGGCCTTCGAGCGCTTTGACGAGCTGCGCAGCTGGCTCGACGGCCTCGACAACCTCTTCCTGTGCGGCCGCAACGGCATGCACCGCTACAACAACCAGGACCACTCCATGCTGTCTGCGCGCCTCGCCGCGCAGGCCATCATGAACGGCGGCACGGGGCGCGACGCGATCTGGTCCGTCAACATCGACGACGACTATCACGAGGAAGCAGCGTCAGAAAAGTGAAGACCGGCGTGCCATCATCCGCGCCCATGTCGTCCCAGCCCCACGCCGCAGCGGCCGATGCCGCGCCTTTCAGCCTCGTCGTTGCCGCCGCGCTGCCCCCGCTGCTGGCCTTCAACCAGACGCCGGCCGCCACGCTCTACAACCAGTTGCTGGCGCTGGCCGGCTGGGGGCTGGCGCTGCTCTTCTGGGCCTCGTCGTCCCCGGGCTGGCGTGTCAGCCTGAAAAGCCCTGCGGCGCTGGCGATGGCGCTACTGCTTGTCGCGCCACTCACCTCCGTCACGTGGCGCGCGCTGCCGTTGTCGCTGGGTCTGGGCGCCACCGCGGTGATCGGCGCGGGGCTGGCCGTGCTGCTGCTGGCACAGGGCCTGTCGCGAGAGGCGCGCCACACCGCCGCCGAGGCACTGTGCTGGGGCCTGCTCGTCGCGGGCGTATTCAGCGTGGCCATCAGTCTGGTGCAGGTATTTGCGCCGCAGTGGGCCGACGGCAACGTCATCGCCCGCTCGGGCGTCGTGGGCAGCGCGGTCAGCAACCTGCGCCAGCCCAACCATCTGGCCAGCCTGGTGATGTGGTCGGCCATCGCCGCTGTCTTCATCACGGAAAAGCACGGCTGGCGCTGGCTGCTGCCGCCGCTGCTGTTCGCCTTTGTCTTCACCATCGTGCTGAGCGCCTCGCGCACCGGTTTCATCGGCATCGCCATGCTGGCGGTGTGGGGCCTGGTGGATCGCCGGCTGTCGCGCAGCGCCCGGCTGAGCCTGTTCGCCACCACACTGATGCTCGCCGCCAGCTGGTGGCTGATGGCGCAATGGGCAGCAGAAAGCGGCCATGCCTTCCGGGGCACGTCCCGGCTGGCCGAGGGCGCCGGCTCACCGTCGCGGCTGGCCATCCTGCGCGATGCCTGGGCGCTCACCGTCGCGAACCCGTGGCTCGGTGTCGGCTGGGGCGAGTTCAATTTCGCGTGGAGCCTGACCCCCTTCCCGACCCGGCCCATCGCCTTCTTCGACCACACGCACAACATCGCCTCGCAGCTCGCCGTCGAGCTGGGCCTGCCGTGGGCGGGCGCGGTGCTGGCGCTGCTGGGCTGGGCTCTGTGGAAGGCCTGGCGCGGTGCGGCGCTGAGTGCCGACGACGCACCGCTGCGTCGCGCGGCGCTGATGATCGTGCTGACCATCGCCCTGCACAGCCTGCTGGAGTACCCGCTCTGGTACGCCTATTTCCTGTTGCCGGCCTGCTTCGCCTTTGGCCTCGCGCTGCCGGTTGACGATACGTCGAAGCCGGCGCCGGCGGCACCCGGCATCTTGCTCGGCGCCTTGCTGATCGCCGGCAGCCTGTTTGCCGTCTGGGACTACCAGCGCATCGTCTCGATCTACGCGCCCGGCGCCCGCGCCGCGCCGCTCAACGAGCGCATCGCCACCGGCCAGGGCTCCCCGCTCTTCAGCCACCAGGCCGACTACGCTGCCGCCACCAGCCAGCCGCCTGGCGCCGAAGCCCTCGCCGCGTCCCGTCGCACGGCTTTCAGCCTTGTCGACGCCCGGCTGCTGATGCACTGGTCGCGTTCGCTCGAAGCCACCGGCGACCCCGAAGGCGCACGCTATGTGGCCGACCGCCTGCGCGAGTTCCGCAACCCGACGGGCGACAGCTGGTTCGAGAGCTGCATCGAACCGGCCTCGGCGCCGGTGATGGTGCAGTGCCAGCCCGCATCGGCCGTCATCGACTGGCGCAAGCTACGCTGACCAATCCCCCGACTTGCCGCCGTGCTTCTCCAGCACACGCACGTTGCCGATGACCATGCCGCGGTCGGCCGCCTTGCACATGTCATAAATCGTGAGCAAACCCACCTGCACCGCGCACAGCGCCTCCATCTCGACGCCGGTGCGACCCAGCGTCTCGACCTGAGCGCGGCACAGCACCCGGCTGGCGGGCTCGTCCAGCTCGAACTCGACCTTGACGCGCGTGATCGGCAGCGGGTGGCACAGCGGCACCAGGTCGGCGCAGCGCTTGGCGCCCTGGATGGCGGCGATGCGGGCCACGCCCAGCACGTCGCCCTTCTTGGCCGTGCCGCTGGCAATCAGCGCGAAGGTCTCGGGCCGCATGTGGATCTCGCCGGCCGCGACCGCGACACGGTGCGTCTCGGCCTTGGCCGACACGTCGACCATGTGGGCCTGGCCCTCGGCGTCGAAGTGGGTCAGTGGGGCGCTCATGTCAGCCGCGATTCATTTTCAGGAAACATTCATGGGGCAAGTTGAAGGCATCATAGACAGCCAGCCCGCGCTGGCCGGAGCCCCTGCCTGATGAAGAAGTCGTTCTCCCCCCGCCCCTTGCTCTCCCTGCTCGCGGCCGCCACGCTGGCCCTGCCGGGCGCACCGCTGAATGCGCAGGTCAACCTCCCGGCGCTCGGTGATTCGGTGTCGCAGGATCTCGACCTCGGCGCCGAGCGGCAGCTGGGCGAGCGCTACATGCGCCAGATCCGCCTCGACCCGGCCGTCGTGCAGGACCCGCTGCTGCGGGAGTACATGGCCACCATCTTCGATCCGCTGATCTCAGCGTCACGCAAGCTGGGGCACATCGGCGACGACATCCAGACTCGCTTCGCCTGGGAAAGCTTCCTGGTGGAGGACAAGAGCGTCAACGCCTTCGCGCTGCCGGGCGGCTTCATCGGCACCCACCTGGGTCTCATCGCGATGACGGTGTCGCGCGACGAGCTGGCCTCGGTGCTAGCCCACGAGATCTCGCACGTGACGCAGCGCCACATCGCGCGCCGCATTGCCGGCGACTCAAAGAACAGCATGATCGCCCTCGCCGGCCTGCTGCTCGGCGTGCTGGCCGCATCGCGCGGCAACATCGACATGGCCAATGCCGGCATCGTCGGCGGCCAGGCGGCAGCGCAGCAGATGTCGCTGAACTTCTCGCGCGACATGGAGCGCGAGGCCGATCGCGTCGGCTTCAACGTGCTCGTCGAGGCCGGCTTCGCGGGCAGCGGCATGGTCAGCATGTTCGAGCGCATGGAGCAGGCCTACCACCTGATGGACAACGGCGCCTACCCCTACCTGCGCTCGCATCCACTGACGAGCGAGCGCATCGGCGACGCCCGCACGCGCCTGGCGCTGGAGCCCTTCGCGCGCCCGCGTGGCCTGGCCGAGCATGCATTGATGGCGGCACGCGCGCGCGCACTCATGGACCCGCGCGTGGAAGCCTGGAAGGTGCTGGAGAACTACGACGCCGGTGCCCGCAACATCCGCGAAAGCGGCGGCTACGAGCAGCTCGGCGCGCGCTATGCGGCGACGCTGGCGTCCATCAAGCTGCGCAACTTCGACCGCGCGGAGGCGACGCTGCGCAGCGCCGAGGTGACGCTGCAGCTCATCAACCCCAGCCCCTCCGAGACGACCTCGGCCAGCCGGCAGTTGACTTATCTGCGCGCCGAACTGGCGCAGGCGCGCGGCCGGGCGATGGAGGGAGTCGCCGCGCTGGAGACGCTGGCGGGAGAGAAGTCCCGCCCGATGCTGATGCAGCGTGTGGGCCTGGCGCTGGTGGCGGGGCCGTCATCGCCCACCTTGCGCGAAGCGGCTGACGCGCTGCAGACCCATGTGAGCCTGGAACCTCGGGACTCCCTCGCCTGGGCCCAGTTGGCGCTGATCTGGCAGAAACTGGGCCAGCCGCTGCGGGCGGTGCGCGCCCAGGCCGAGGTCTACGCCGCCGCCGGCGACCTGAACGGTGCCATCGACCGCATGCGCTCCGGGCTGCGCCAGTCGCGCGGGCCCGATGCCGACCAGGTCGAGGCCTCGGTCATCGACGCCCGGCTGCGTGCACTCGTCTACGAGCGCCAGTCCCTCCTGGGCGAGATGTACCGCGGGCGCTACATCCCCCCGGACGTCGAACTGCCGAACTAGGCGGCAGCGCGCTGCTCTTCCTGATAAAGCGCGAACTCCTCGCGCGTCGCCCGTATCACCGCGTCGCGCTGGTTGATGCGGCGGTGAAAGGCTTTCACTGCCGGCCACGGCGCGAGGTCGACGCCGGCATGGGACGCCCAGTTCAGAACCACGGCGAGGTAGATGTCGGCGATGCCGTAGCCGCCCTCCAGGTGCTCATGCCGCTGCAGGTGCGCCTCCAGCACCGACAGCCGCAGGGCGGCCTTCTCCGTCGCATAGGCCTTCACGTCGGCGCTGGCTTTCGGGTCCAGCAGCGGCACGAACACCGCCTTGTGCAGCTCGGTGGCGATGAAGCCCAGCCACTGGCGCATGCGGGCCTGCGCATCCACCTCGGCGGGCAGCAGGCCGGCTGCTGGGAAGGCCTCAGCCAGGTATTGCAGCACCGCCGCGTTTTCGGTCAGCAGCCAGCCTGCTGGCGTCAGCAGCGCCGGTACCTGGCCCATGGGGTTGATCTGCCAGTAGTCGCGGCCATCGGCCGTGCGCTTGGACTTGTCGACGTGAATCAGACGCGCCTCGGCGTCCACTTCGTAGAGGACGATGCGGCTGGCCAGCGAACAGGCCATGGGGGAGAAGAACAACTCCATCTCAGTCTCCGACAGTGTTTTTGTACTATATTGAACAGAAATCAATCTGGTCAATGAATTTCATGCGTCGTGGTACAAAAATCTGAAGAGACCGGCAAACCTGCGCCGCGTCCACGCGGCCGGCCGCGCAGTTTTGACACCGATGCCACGCTGGCCCAGGCCACGCTGACCTTCTGGCAGCGCGGCTACGCAGCCACGTCGCTGGACGACCTGAGTGCTGCCACCGGCCTGAACCGGCCCAGCCTGTACGGCGCGTTTGGCGACAAGCACGCGCTGTATTTGCAGGCGCTCAAGCTCTACACCGAGCAGTCCGACGCGGCCATTGCGGCGGCGCTGGCGGGGCGGTCAGTGCGCGAGGGGCTGGTGCGCGTCTACGAGCTGGCCCTGCAGCTCTACTGCCCGGCCGACGCTGCCGCGCGGGGCTGCCTGCTGATCGGCACGGCAGCCACCGAGGCGCCGCGCGACGAGGCGATCCGCCAGGCGCTGGGTGATGCGTTGCGCGGCTTCACGGCCGCCTTCGAAGCCCGGCTGCGGCGGGCAATGGACGACGGCGAGCTGCCCGCCAGCACCGATGCCGCCATGCGCGCTCAGCTCGCCTCGGCGGTGCTGCATTCGATGGCGCTGCGCGCCCGCGCCGGGGATGCGCGCGAGGCGCTGGCGGCGCTCGCGCTGGCGGGCGTCGACATGGTCGTCAGTCGCTAGGGAACATGCGCTCGACGACGACGTCGATGGCCATGCCGCACAGGCTGTAGATCAGCGAGCCGATCAGCGCGGCCCAGAAGCCGGTGACGGCCAAGCCGTCCAGCAGCGACGCCGCCGCCCAGAACATCAGCGCGTTGATGATGAACAGGAAAAGCCCCAGGCTCAGCACCGTCACCGGTAGCGTCAGCAACACCAGGATGGGCCGCAGCAACGTGTTCAGCAGGCCCAGCACCAGCGCCGCGATCAGCGCCGAGGTGAAGCTCGTCACCACGACGCCGGGGTAGAGGTGGGCGACCAGCAGCAGCGCACCAGCCAGCAGCAACCAACGAACGAGGGTCTTCATGCCGCAAGCATATCGGGCCGTCAGGCCGCGCGGACTGTCGCGTGCTCGCGTCAATCCTCAAATGGGAATCGTTCGCATTCGTGTTAATATTTTTGTCCTGTCAACGTCTGCTGCTGCCCCGTCTTGAAGACCGCTCTCGCCTTTGTCGCCCCATCCCCGGTTGCCGCGCCCGTGCCGCACCTGGCAGTGGTGCGTACGCCGCGCGAGCCGCGAGCGAGCTATGCCGAGCTGTCCCGTGCGCCACGCAGCCGGCGGCTGCTGCTGGTGGGCATCGCGACCTTGCATCTGCTGGGCTTGTGGGGCCTGAGCCGCGTGCAGGATGTGAAGCGCATCGCGGCCCAGGTCGCGCCCATCGTCGTGCGCCTGGTGGCTCCCGCCGAGCCGCCCAAGCCACTGCCGCCCACGCCCGTGGTCATGCCCGAGATGAAGGCGCCCGCGCTGACGCTGATCGAGCCACCGCTGATCGCCATCGCCGCAGCGCCGGCCCCGTCGCCGGTCGTCGCCGCCCTGCCGCCACCGCCCCCCACGCCCACGCCTGTGCAGCTGACACCGGCCCCGCCCGTGCAGGTCACGCCGCCACCTGCGCCGCCGGCCCTCAAGCGAGTCCCGGCCAGTGCCGTGCGCTGGCTGAGGGAGCCGCGCATGACGGTGCCACTGATGTCCAAGCGACTGCGTGAGTCGGGCATCGTGCAGGTGCGTGTCGTCGTCGACGTGAACGGCATGCCGCGCGAGGTGGCATTGGCCAAGTCGTCCGGCTTCGCCCGCCTGGACGAGCAGGCGTTGCAGGACATCCGCAGCGCCCGCTTCGTGCCGCAGACCGAGAACGGTCAGGCCATCGAGTGGGAGGTCATCGCACCGATGTCCTACGAAGTCGACCGCTAGACCCCTTTTCCCTTCCCCCCTTCCAGCCATGCCGTGGGCGGTGCTTGACGCCGTCGTGGGCAAAGCCATGCCCATTCACGATCCATCGGAGAGATCCATGTCCCGCAACAACAACTCGAAATCGTCGGCGCTGCTGCCTCTACTTCCTCTTGGCGCGCTGGCCGCCGGCTTCGGCTTTGCCTCCGTGGCGCTCGGCCAGACGGCCCCCGCCAAGGAAGAGAACGTCCTGCCCGTCGTGCGCGCCAAGGCCAGCGCCGAGAAGCAAGGCAAGGACGACTACCAGGCCACCGAGACCCGCATCGGCAAGGGCAAGCAGGACATCCGCGACATCCCGCAATCGCTGACCGTCGTCACCGAGAAGCTGATGGATGACCGCAACTTCACCAACGTGAAGGAAGTGCTGAAGAACACCTCGGGCATCACCTTCCTGGCGGCCGAAGGCGGCGAGGAAGACATCAAGATTCACGGCATCTCGCTGCAGAGCACGGGCGACATCTTCATCGACGGCATGCGCGACCCGGCCTTCTACGACCGCGACACCTTCTTCCTCGACAAGCTGGAGCTGCTGCGCGGCTCGGCCTCGCTGCTGTTCGGACGCGGCTCCACCGGTGGCGCCGTCAACCAGGTGACCAAGCAGGCACAACTGGCCGACCAGAACCAGATCGACGTGTCCATGGGCAGCCACGGCGCTCTGCGCGCTATCGGCGACTTCAACCAGCGCACCGGCGAGAGCGCGGCTCTGCGCGTCAGCGCGATGGTCAACAGCGCCGACAGCAACGGCGCCGGCTCCAGGATCGACAAGCGCGGCGTGGGCGTGAACTACCGCTTCGGCGTCGACGAGACGGACGAGTTCGGCGTGACGCTGTACGGCCTGCAGAACGACAACGGCATGAACTACGGCGTGCGCTGGATCCGCCAGAGCCCGACGGACCCCATCGCCAACCAGGTCAACACCAAGATGGACCCGGACGCGTACTACGGCCTGTCCAGCGACTTCAATAAAGGCACGGCCTACTACGGCATGCTCACCCACACGCACCGCTTCTCCAAGGACACGGAGCTGATCACCAAGGTCCGCCGCGCCGAGTACACCCGCGACCAGCGCGCCACGCTGTGGAACTACGCCGCCGCCACGCTGCAGCCGGGCGGCCTGGCCGTCTCGCTGGACACGCTGAGCCCTGCCACCATCATCACGCGCGGCTTCCAGCCCAAGAAGCAGAACATGCAGACCGTGACGGCGCAGAGCGACCTGAACACCAGGTTCAAGGCGCTGGGCGTCGACCACACGCTGCAGGCGGGTGTCGATTTCGCGCACGAGAAGAAGCAGGTCTTCCAGCAGGTCTCGATCGCGCAGGGCGGCGTCGTGCCGGTGCGCCCCAACACGACGGTCGGCACGCCGTACGACGGCGCCAGCATCGACGAGAGCCAGCGCCGGTACCGCGACTTCAGCGCCTACACCTCCAAGGCCTATGGCGGCTATCTGCAGGACATGATTCAGGTGGCGCCGATGTGGAAGCTGCTGGCCGGCCTGCGCTATGACAACCTGAAGGGCGACTACGACGGCTTCGCCGTGCCGAACAACGCGCTGACGCCGGTCACGACGTCCACGTATCAGATGAAGATCTCCGAGGTGAGCAAGCGCGCCGCCGTGCTGTTCCAGCCGAACGAGCAGTGGTCCTTCCACCTGATGGGCGCCACGTCCTTCAACACCTCCGGCGACGCCTACTCGCTCAGCGAAGCCAATGCCGACGTACCGCCGGAAAAATCCGTCAACGTCGAACTGGGCGCCAAGTGGGACAGCGCCGACGGCAAGCTCAGCCTGCGTGCCAGCGCCTTCCGCAACACCAAGCTGCACGAGCGCAACCAGGACTGCCCGCCCGGCACGCAGAACTGCCCGGTCACGCTGTCCGGCAAGCGCCACGCCGCCGGCCTGGACTTCGACGTCGTCGGCCGCATCACGCCGCAGTGGGAAGTCTTCGGCAACTTCACGTGGATGCCGGTCGCCAAGATCGACATCTCCGGCGCCACAGGTGGCGAAGTCCAGGGCTCGCGCCCCTCGCTGACGCCGCGCTACTCCGGCAGCCTGTGGACGGCCTACCAGCTGCTGCCGCAGCTGCGCCTCGGTGCCGGCCTGAACGCCCGCAGCGGCCAGACGCCCAACCGCAACCCGGTCGGCATCGTCGCGCCCAAGTTCGTCACTGGCGATTTGATGGCTGAGTTCACGGCGGTGCCGGAGACGCTGCTGTTCAAGCTCTACGTCAGCAACGTGGCCAACAAGACCTATGCTGACCAGCTGTACACGTCGTTCTACGTGCCCGGCACCGGCCGCGTGACCAGCCTGACCGGCACTTACAAGTTCTGACCCCGACGGAGACCCGCGCCACGCCATGCTGCTGAAGATCCCCCAGATCCTCGACACCGGCGGCGCGGCTCGGGCCCGCGAACTGCTGGCCTCGGCCCCCTGGGCCGATGGCCGCGCGACCGCCGGCCGCCAGGCCGCGCAGGTCAAGAACAACGAACAACTCCAGTCCGGCAGCGAGCAGCACCGCGAGCTTCAGGCCCTGGTGCTGCAGGCGCTGGAGAAGCACCCGCTGTTCTTCTCCGCCACGCTCCCGAAACGCGTGCTGCCGCCGCTGTTCAACCGCTACGCCGGTGCCAGCAATGCCTACGGCAGTCACGTCGACCAGGCGGTGCGCTATCTGCCTGGCAGCGCACAGCGCGTGCGCACCGACATCTCCTGCACGCTGTTCCTCAGCGAGCCCGACGACTACGACGGCGGCGAACTGGTGATCGACACCACCTTCGGCGAGCAGCGCGTCAAGCTCGCGGCAGGCGACCTGGTCGTCTACCCCGGCACCAGCGTCCACCGCGTCGAGCCGGTCACGCGCGGCGAGCGTCTGGCCAGCTTCTTCTGGATCGAGAGCATGGTGCGCGCCGACGAGCAGCGCCGCCTGCTCTACGAGATGGACATGAGCCTGGTGCAGCTGCGCGGCGAACTCGGCGAAACGCCAGAACTCGTCCAGCTCACCGGCACATATCACAACCTCTTGCGCATGTGGGCAGACACATGAGCACACCGGCCATCGAGGCCCTGCCCGAGGGCCTGGCCAACCTGGCCGACTTCGAAGCGCCCGCCGAAGCCCGCGTCGGTGCCAACGCCTGGGCCTATCTGAACGGCGGTGCAGCCGACGAGATCACGCTGCGTGCCAACCGCGCCGCCTGGGATGCCATCCAGCTCCACCCGCGCGTGCTGCGCGACCTGTCCGGGGGCCACACGCGCGTGACGCTGCTCGGCCGCGAGCTGCAGCACCCCGTCCTGCTGGCGCCCATCGCCTACCAGCGCCTCTTCCACGCCGACGGCGAGAGGGCAATAGCCCACGCCGCCGCCGCGCAGGGCGCCGGCGTGCTGCTCAGCGCCCAGGCCAGCGTGCCCATGGAAGACGTGGCCGCACCCATGCTGGCCGACCCGACCGCCGGCCCGCTGTGGTTCCAGCTCTACTGGCGCGACGACCGCGACTTCATGCGTGCGCTGCTGAAGCGCATTGCGGCCGCCGGCTACCAGGCCGTGGTGCTGACCGTCGACGCGCCCGTGCATGGCGCGCGCGACCGCGAGCGACGCATCGCCTTCAAGCTCCCCGACGACATTCGCGCCGTCAACCTCGGCGGCCTCAAGAAGCCGCTCGACCTGCGGCCCGGCCAGAGCGCGCTGTTCGACGGCCTCATGCCGCGCGCCGCCACCTGGCGCGAGGTCGACTGGCTGCGCGCCGAAAGCCCGCTGCCGCTGCTGCTCAAGGGCGTCACGCATGTCGACGACGCACGCGACGCGCTGGCACGCGGCGTCACCGGCTTCGTCGTCTCCAACCACGGTGGCCGCGCGCTCGACACGCTGCCACCCACCACCGAGTTGCTGCCGCCGCTGCGCGCCGCACTCGGCCCCGACGTCCCCTTGCTCGTCGACGGCGGCATCCGCCGCGGCACCGACGTGCTCAAGGCCATCGCCCTGGGCGCCAATGCCGTGCTGCTCGGCCGCCCCTATGTGCACGCCCTTGCGGCCAGCGGCGCGTTGGGTGTTGCCCATGCGCTGCGCCTGCTGCGCGACGAGCTGGAGATCGCCATGGCCCTCAGTGGCTGCAAGACCCTCGCCGACGCCGGCCCGGCGCTGCTCTGGCCCGGCACCTTTCCCCAAAGGACTTCCTGATGAAACGCCTCCTCGCCACCCTCGCCCTCACCGCCTTCACGGGCGCCGCCTTCGCCCACGGCGCCGTCTCCTGCCCCGTCGTGCCCAAGGAAGAGAAGAAGGGCCAGATGGAACTGCAGAAGAAGCTCGAAGGCGACGGCTGGAAGGTCCGCAAGGTCCAGAACTACAACGGCTGCTACGAGGTCTACGGCTTCGACGGCCAGGGCAAGAAGGCAGAGGCCTTCTTCAACCCCAAGACCTTCGAGCGCGTCTACCCCGAAGGCGAGCAGCCCGCAGACAAGAAGTAAGCCGTGCGCATCCGCGTCTGGGACGTGCTCGTGCGCGTCCTGCACTGGACGCTGGCTGGCGCCGTCGCCACCGCATGGATCAGCGGCCACTGGCCGCCGCGCGGCTTCGATGCCTGGCACCACACCGCCGGCTACGTGGCCGGCGCCGCCGTCGTGCTGCGTTTGATCTGGGGCTTCGTCGGCGGCCGCTACGCGCGCCTCGCCCAGTTCGTGCGCGGCCCGCGCGCGGTGCTCGCCTATGCCCGTGCCATCCGCGCCGGCCGCGAGCCGCGTCACCTCGGCCATAACCCGCTGGGTGGCTGGATGGCGCTGGCGTTGTGGGCCACGGCCGCCGCGCTGAGCCTGAGCGGCTGGCTCTACACCACTGACTGGCTGTGGGGCTACGAGTGGCTGTCGGACCTGCATGCATGGCTTGCGTGGGGCATCGCAACCCTCGTCATAAGCCACCTCGGCGGCGTCGTCGTGACCAGTTGGCGGCACCGCGAGAACCTCGTGGCCGCCATGTTCAGCGGCGACAAGCGCGCAGCCAATGGCGACGACATTTGCTGACACAAATGCCCGCAGAACCCAGGACTGATGCGGCCCCGCGACAGGCAGGGCCCGAAAGGCCCGATTTCATGGGCCTCTGCGGGTCATCCCCTCTATGAAAGCCTTCTATTCCCCCAGGGAGCGCAGTACCATCGCCGCCGCAGGGTGCTAGCGAGTATTGAAGGTCTACTGGGCCTTCACCCACGCCCGGCACATCAACAACTTTTGATGGAGTGAATCGACATGGCAACTGCGAAGAAGGCCGCGCCCGCAAAGAAGGCTGCGGCTCCGGCGAAAAAGGCCGCACCGGCGAAGAAGGCGGCAGCACCTGCAAAGACGCCTGCAGCAAAGAAGGCAGCAGCGCCCGCAAAGGCACCTGCAGCGAAGAAGGCAGCTCCGGCCAAGAAGGCCGCAGCACCCGCCAAGAAGCGCACGCCCAACGCCGCCTTCATGAAGGCCCTCACCCCCAGCGCCGCTCTTGCGGCCATCGTCGGCGCAGCACCCCTGCCGCGTACCGACGTGACCAAGAAGGTCTGGGAGTACATCAAGAAGAACAAGCTGCAGGACGAGTTGTCCAAGCGCGTCATCAACGCCGACGCCAAGCTGAAGGAAATCTTCGGCAAGGCCAAGGCCGACATGTTCGAGATGACCAAGCTGATCAACAGCCACCTGAAGTGAATCGGCGCCGCGCTTGCGCGGCCTCGTGAACGCAAGCCCGGCACTGCCGGGCTTTTTTGTTTCTTGCCCAATGCCAAGCAACGCAGGGCGTGCGCGGCACACCTGCGTCGACGACGTCGTCGACGCGCCTTAAGTCAGCAAAGCCGTGAGGCTGGCCTGCAGGCGAGACACGTCGATGGGCTTGAGCCAGTAGTCGGTGAAGCCCGCAGCGCGCGCGGCACGCACAACCTCACCGGGGTTGTCGGCCGACAGGGCAATCCAGTGCGCGCCGTCCAAGGCGGCCGACAGGTCGGCATCCGCGGCGACGCGGGCACGCAGCTCCAGGCCCGTCATGTCGGGCAGGTTCATGTCGATGAGCAGCAGGTCGGGCCGGCATTCCGCCAGCGCCGCCAGCGCCTCGGCGCCGGTCTCGGCGCAGCGCAGTTCCCAGCCCGGCAGCATCCGGAACACCTCCTCCATCAGGATCAGATGGATGCGGTCGTCTTCGACGTAAAGCACCAGCGGCGCGGCGCGGTCGGGCATGGCAAATTGGGCGGACAGATACAGCGGTCGGCACGATAGCAGCAATGCCAGGGCGTTCGCGGGCCTCGCCTCGCCATCGTTTCCTGCGCTTTGCGTGATATTTCTCACCTGCCGCCCACCCTGTCTTCGGGGGTCTTCAACGCGTGGAAACCCTGGAATTCCCTAACACTAGGGATATGCGCCCCTGGTTTGGGGTGCGCCGTGTTTCCACAGGCCCTTCGATGTCCCTGATCGCCACCCTTGCTCTCGCCGTTTCCGCCGGTTCCACCCTGCCTGATTGCAGCTGGGACCGCCCGGGCGTCAACCCCTTCATGGGCGACGTGGTGGCGGCCGTGGACCGTTACCAGGACATCCCCGCCGCCACGCGCGACAAGCTCAAGGCGCGCATGAAGGCGCGCAGCTACGACGACATCGCCCTCATCGAGCGCGACACGATCAAGGGCCAGGCCAGCTACGCGCCGGAGATCCGCGACATGCACTTCGGCCCCGGCGCCGTCTGCAAGACGGTGACACGCGCCAGGTGGACGGCCAAGACCCAGGAGCGCGGCCTTGTCTACTGCGAGGACGGCCAGTGCATCCTCGTGCCCACCGTCTGCCGCAACGTCAGCCGCATCCGCCGCCTGGAGGCCAAGCCGGCCGCCGTGGCGCCGTCCGGCGCCGCCAACGTGGCCTCAGCGACCCGCGAGGGTGAGAACACACCGCTGGAGTTTGAAGCCCCTGCCGCCGGCCCCATGGCTGCGGCGGAGCCCGACAGCTTCTCCGGCCAGTCGGGTGGCGCGTCACTGGGCAGCGGCTCGGCGCCGGCCCAGGGTGGCAGCGGCTTCGCCGGCCTCGGCGGCGGCTCGCCCGGCCCGGTGGCCGGCTCTGGCGGCGGCATGCCGCCTCTGGCCAGCCTGGGCATGCCTTTGCTGCCGCCGGGCACGGTGCGCGTGGCCGAGTCGCCCAACCTGCCCGGCATCGCGCCCGCAGTGCCCGAACCGGGCACGTGGGCCATGATCGTCAGCGGCCTGCTTGTGATCGGCTTTCGCGCCCGTCAGCGCCGCCGCTGATCAACGCCTGAGCAGCGGCGCCAGGTAGCGCCCGGTGTGGCTGGCCTCGCAGGCCGCCACATCTTCCGGCGTGCCGGCCACCAGCAGCTGGCCGCCGCCGGCGCCGCCTTCCGGGCCCATGTCGATGAGCCAGTCGGCCGTCTTGATGACGTCCAGGTTGTGCTCGATCACGACGATGGTGTTGCCCGCGTCGCGGAGCTGGTGCAGCACCTTCAGCAGCAGCGCGATGTCGGCGAAGTGCAGGCCGGTGGTGGGCTCGTCCAGGATGTAGAGCGTGCGGCCGGTGTCGCGCTTGCTCAGCTCCAGCGCCAGCTTGACGCGCTGGGCCTCGCCGCCGGACAGCGTCGTGGCGCTCTGGCCCAGCTTCACATAGCCCAGGCCCACGTCAAGCAGCGTCTGCAGCTTGCGTGCGAGCGCGGGCACGGCGTTGAACAGGTTGAAGGCATCCTCCACCGTCATGTTCAGCACGTCGGTGATGTTCTTGCCTTTGTAGAGCACCTCCAGCGTCTCGCGGTTGTAGCGCCGGCCCTGGCAGACGTCGCAGGGCACGTAGACGTCGGGCAGGAAGTGCATCTCCACCTTCAGCACGCCGTCGCCCTGGCAGGCCTCGCAGCGGCCACCGGCGACGTTGAAGCTGAAGCGCCCCGGGCCGTAGCCACGTTCGCGCGCCGTGTTCATCTCGGCGAACAGCTCGCGGATCGGCGTGAACAGGCCCGTGTAGGTCGCCGGGTTGGAGCGCGGCGTGCGGCCGATGGGGCTCTGGTCGACGTTGATGACCTTGTCGAAAGCGTCCAGGCCCTCGATCTCGTCGTAGGCGGCCGGATCGGCGTGGCTGTTGTAGAGCTTCTTGGCGACGGCGGCGTAGAGCGTGTCGTTGACCAGCGTGCTCTTGCCCGAACCCGACACGCCGGTCACGCAGGTCAGTACGCCGACGGGGATGTCGACCGTGACGCCCTTCAGGTTGTTGCCGCGCGCGTTGACGATGCGCAGCCTCGGCTGGCCCTCGGCGACCTTGTGGCGCTGCGTGGGCACCTCGATGCGCGCCGCGCCGCTGAGGTAGCGGCCGGTCAGCGAGTTGGGGTCAGCCGCCACCTGGGCGGGCGTGCCCTGCGACATGATGTGGCCGCCATGCACGCCAGCACCGGGGCCGAGGTCCAGCACCCAGTCGGCGGCGCGGATGGCGTCTTCGTCATGTTCAACAACGAGCACCGAATTGCCGAGGTCGCGCAGGCGCCGCAGCGTGGCGATCAGCCGGTCGTTGTCGCGCTGATGCAGGCCGATGCTGGGCTCGTCGAGCACATACATGACGCCGGTCAGCCCGGAGCCGATCTGCGAGGCCAGGCGAATGCGCTGGGCCTCGCCGCCGGACAGCGTGTCGGCGCTGCGGTCCAGGCTGAGGTAGTTCAGGCCCACGTCGTTCAGGAAGCGCAGCCGTGACGCGATCTCGCGCACGACCTTGTCGCCGATGTCGGCCTTGTTGCCCTTGAGCTTGAGCGTCTCGAAGTAGTCCAGGCATTCGCGCAACGTCGAATGCTCGACCTCGAAGATCGGCCGGCCCTTGACGCCGGGCGGCGCGTCGGCCGGCTGCAGCACCACGTTGCGTGCCTCGCGGCGCAGGCGCGAGCCCTCGCAGGCCGTGCAGGGCTTGGCGGCCATGTAGCGGGCCAGGTCCTCGCGCACGGCCGCCGAGTCGGTCTCCTTGAAGCGACGCTGCAGGTTGGGCAGGATGCCTTCGAAGGGATGCTGGCGCTTGACGCTGCGCTTCTTGCCCGAAGCCGTTTCGGCCTGGTAGACGAAGCTGATGTCCTCGCTGCCCGAGCCGCGCAGCAGCACGTCCTGCGCGGCCGGCGGCAGGCTCTCCCACGGCGCCTCGACATCGAACTTGTAGTGCGCCGCGACCGACTCCAGCAGCGAGAACGTGTACGGGTTGCGGCGGTCCCAGCCCTTGACGGCGCCGCTGGCGAGCGACAGCGTCGGGAAGGCGACAACGCGGTCGGCGTCGAACACGGTGACCTGGCCCAGGCCCTCGCAGCTCGGGCAGGCGCCCACCGGTGAGTTGAACGAAAACAGGCGCGGCTCCAGCTCGGGCAGCGAGTAGGAGCAGGCCGGGCAGGCGAACTTGCTGGAGAACAGCGTCGTCTGGTCGCTGTCCATGTTCATGACGAGCGCCCGGCCTTCGGCCTGACGCAGCGCCGCCTCGAAGCTCTCGGCAAGGCGCTGGCGCAACTGATCGTGTGAATCAGCGCGCAGCTTGACACGGTCGATGACGACGTCGATGTCGTGCTTCTCGGTCTTCTTCAGCGCCGGGATCTCCGGAGCTTCCACCGTCGCGCCGTCGACGCGAAAGCGCACATAGCCCTGCGCCTGCAGCTCGGCGAACAGCTCGACGAACTCGCCCTTGCGGTCGCGCACCACCGGCGCGAGCAGCATCAGCTTGCTCTCGTCCGGCATGGCGAGCACGGCGTCCACCATCTGGCTGACGGACTGCGCCTCCAGCGGCAGGTCGTGGTCGGGGCAGAAGGGCGTGCCGGCGCGGGCGTAGAGCAGGCGCAGGTAGTCGTGGATCTCGGTGACCGTGCCAACGGTGGAACGCGGGTTGTGGCTGGTGGCCTTCTGCTCGATGGAAATCGCTGGCGACAGGCCCTCGATGATGTCCACATCGGGCTTGTCCATCAGCTGCAGGAACTGCCGCGCGTAGCTGGACAGGCTTTCTACATAGCGCCGCTGGCCTTCCGCGTACAGCGTGTCGAAGGCGAGCGACGACTTGCCGGAACCTGACAAACCGGTGATGACGACCAGCGCATGGCGCGGCAGATCAACGTCGATGTTCTTCAGGTTGTGGGTGCGCGCGCCGCGCACGCGGATGAAGCGGGATTCGGGAACTGCGGGCAAATCCGGGTGGGGCATGGCAATGTCTACAAGCGAACCGGCCATGATAGGCGGACGCTTCATCGCCGTCGCCTGCAGCTCAGCACGCGGCTCTTGCGCTTCATCGCAGCACCCTGGCGACGCACCGGTCCGTTGCCGAAACTCCTTCCATCGACACAGCAATCCCGCTGTGAAAACCCCGAAGGAAGCACCATGAAGACCACCGCTCTGATCCAGGCCGCCGCTGTTGCCGCATTTGCCTTGACCGCCTTCACGGCCAGCGCAGCGCCCCAGGAAGTGCAGAAGCTGCCCCGCGTCGTCATCACCGGCAAGGCCGTCAAGGAAGTTGCCCCCCAGGTGGCGCAATTGCCGCGCGTCGTCGTCACTGGTTATGCCGTACGTGAAGTGGCTCAGTTGCCCCGCGTGACCGTTATCGCCCGCCGCGCCTGAACTGCATGACGCTGGTCCTGAAACAACAGTTACGAGCCGAGTCGCCAGCGCAGCAGGCCGATAGCCTGAACTGCGCCGCCGAGTCGGCTTGTCTCTCGCGGCAAAAGCCGTTTCTGTGAAAGACAATCGGGCTTCTTAACGGAGCCTGCTTGTGAAAGAAGAGCTGCGCCAACGCCGGTCCTGGCTGGATGGCTTCATGGCCTATCCGGCCCCGGCAGGCCTGAGCGAAAACCAGCTTCGCGAAAACATCATCCTGCTGGACCAGGCGCTCTACGCGCTCTGGAACCTGGGCGACAACCTCCTCTTCGGCTGGACGCCCGAGGCGCGTGGCCTGCGCGCCATCGTCGCGCCCCATCCGATGCTGACGGAGTTCGCCCTGGGCGACGGCAACCTGCCTGAGGCAGAGCTGACGCGCCGCGCGCGCCTGCTCGACAAGCTGCTGTCCAACCAGGAGCACCTGGACGCCCACGCCTTCGACGCTGTCAGCGCCGCCCTGGGCGTGACGCCGCGCTTCATCGAGCTGCCCTTCGCTCCCGAGAAGGGACTGGGCCTGCCGCTGATCGCGGCCATCGCCGCGCGCTACGGCGTGCGCCTGGTGGAAGACCGCGCCGTCATCCTGTTCGACGCCGTCGGCTTCTCGCTGCTGACGCCCTTGCAGCAGGTGGTGCAGCTGAACAGCCTGTCCTGCTCGGTCAACGCGGCCTACGCCAAGCTGCTGGCCCAGGAAATCAACATCAACTTCGCCCGCACGACGACGGGTGACGGCTTCTACATCTGGAACCGCATGCGCGGCGTCGAGGCCAATGTGGAGCTGTACCAGCTGATGCAGTTCATCCTGGCCGACAACGCGCTGGCGCAGGAGCGTGCCACTCGGCCGGAGTCCGTGCCGCGCCTGCGCGCCTGCTTCCACGTCGGCTCGCACTACGAGTTCTATCAATCCGAGGGGCTCAACCCGACTTCGTTCAGCTACTTGGTGGGCCAGGTCACGATCGAGCTGGCGCGCATGGTGGAGAACGCCCAACCCGGGCAGATCCTCGTCGGCAAGTTCAACACGCTGATGCACGACGAGACGACCGGCGACGACGTGCGGATCGACAGCCTGGACTTCGTCGAGCGCACGCGCGCGCCGCTGCGCAGCCTGAACGGCCTGCGCCTGGCCGGCTCCGAGGTCGACGAGATCGCCTGCTACCTGACCGGCCGGCGCGACGCCACCGGCCTGTGGGGCATCAGCGAATACCAGATCGCCGACAAGCACGGCCTGATCCACCGCGTCTACAACGCCAAGATCAACATCCACCGCCGCAACGGCGAACCCATCTACCTCGGCCTGCGCGAGGAAGACCTGCCCCCGGACGCGCCGCGCACCGTGGCCGACACGGATTTCCAGCCACTGCCGGCCTGATCACGGCTTGACGGGCGCAGTGACCGAGACCCCTGTTCCCTTCGCTGCCGCTGGCGCCGCCAGCGCTCCCGGTGCGGCCGGCCAGCGCCGGCTGCTGACCCTGCTTTTCGTCGACCTGAGCGGCTCCACCGCCATGGCCGAGTGGATGGAGGCCGAGCATTACTCGGCCATGCTGACCGGCCTGCGCGGGCTGTACGAGCGCATCGTGCCCCACCACGGCGGCGTCATCGCGCGCATCCAGGGCGACGGCATGCTGGCCGTCTTCGGCTACCCCGACGTGCGCGAGGACGACGGCCGCCGGGCAACCGAAACCGCGCTGGAGCTGCACGCCGCCGTGCGCGGCATCATGCCGCCCGGCCCCCGCCCGGCCGACTTCCGCGGGCTGACGTTGCACAGCGGCGTCCATGCGGGCATCGTCCTCGTCAACGAGGGCGACCAGATGCGCGGCCGCTTCGAGCTGCTGGGCAATGCGCCCAACATCGCCGCCCGCCTGTCCGAGGCGGCACGCGCCGACGAGATCATCGCCAGCGAGGAAAGCCTGGGCCTGCAGAGCCAGTTCTTCGAGACCGGCCCGCGCTTCACCCTGCAGCTGCGCGGCCGCGCCACGCCGCTGGCGGCCTACCGCGTGCTCGGTCGGGCCGCCGTGGGGCGGCGTTTCGAGGCCAGCGTGCGCCGCGGCCTGGCGCCCTTCGTCGGCCGAGAGCTGGAGCTGGCCGCGCTGGAGGCGGGGCTGGCCCGCACGCTGGCGGGCCAGACGCTGTGGCTGGGCCTGCGCGCCGGCGCGGGCGTGGGCAAGACCCGGCTCACCGAGGAGTTCCTGCGCCACGCCGAGGACCAGTCCGACCGGCCCTGCCGCATCCACCGGGGCTACTGCGAGAGCTACCTCAGCGCCGAGCCGCTGCAGCCCTTCCTGCAGATGCTGCGCGGCATGGAGGGCATGGCCGACGCCCCTGCCGAGCTGTTGGCCGCCCAGCAGAGCGCCCCCGCGCAGCGGGCCAACGCCCTGCTCGACCTGCTGCTGGCGCTGGCCCGGCGCACGCCCCAGCTCGTCTTCATCGACGATCTGCAATGGGCCGACGACGCCTCGCTGCGCCTGCTGCACCAGCTGCGCACCGCCTGTTCGCGACAGGGCCTGCCATTGCTGCTGCTCACCGCCAGCCGCCCGCAACCGGCCACCGGCCTGCCCGGCGCGCACGACGACGACGCCCAGCACCTCATCGAGCTGCCGCCGCTGACCGAGTGCGAGTCCGCCCGCGCCGTGCACCAGTTGCTGCCTAAGGGCGACCCCTTCATCGCCGCCGAGGTGCAGCGCCACGCCGGCGGCAACCCGCTCTTCATCGAGGAGCTTTGCCACGCGGCCGTCGATGCCGGCGACAGCTTCGTCCAGGGCCAGAGCAGCTCGGCCTGGCTGGCCGCACTGGTCGAGTCCCGCGTCGGCCGTCTGCCGGCCGACCAGGCACGGCTGGTGCGCCTGGCGGCCGTCATCGGCAACGTCATCCCCGTGTGGCTGCTGGAGGCGCTGTCCGGCTGCGGCGAGCAGCACCCCGCCGTGCGCGCCCTGGCCGCCCAGGACTTCATCTTTCCGGACCAGGCCCCCGGCCAGCTGCGCTTCAAGCACGGCATCACGCGCGACGTCGTCTACGAGGCCACGGGCCTGCACGAGCGCCAGGCCCTGCACCGGCGCATCAGCACCGAACTGGCCGCGCGCGGCGGCGCCGAGAGCCAGCTGCACGAACAGCTGGCCTACCACGCGGCGGCCGCCAACGACTGGCCCGCCGCCGGCCTGCACGCCGAGGCGGCAGGCGACGTGGCGCTGGCCGCCTCGGCACTGGACCGCGCCAAGAAGCAGTTCCGCGCCGCCCTCGCCGCGCTCGAGTTCCTGCCCGATGACGCCGGCCGGCGCCGGCGCTGGGTGGCCGTCGCCCAGCGCCTGGGCATGGCCTGCGTGTTCGACGCCTCGCGCGACGACCTGCGCGTGCTCCGGCATGCCGCCGTGCTGGCCCAGGCCGACGGCGACCCCGGACTGATCGCCCGCACCGAATACTGGCTGGCCTATGTGGGCTACGCGCTGGGCGAGACGCGTGACAGCCTGCGCCACGCGCACGCCGCCGTCGAAACCGCCCAGGCCTGCGGCGACGAAGCGCTGCTGGCCCAGCTGCCCGGCACCGTCGGCCAGCTGCAGGCGGCCGCGGCCGATTACGCCGCAGCCCTGCCCATGCTGGACCTGGCCATCGCCCGCCAGCGCATGCGCGCCAGCAAGAGCGCCGTCAACCGCATCGGCCTATCCTTCTCGCTGTGCTGCCGCGCCTATGTGCTGGCCGACCAGGGCCGCTTCCAGCAGGCTCACGAGATCTTTGCCGAGGCGCTCACGCCGTTCGACGGCAGCGGTCACGCCGTGGAAGCGAGCATGCAGGGCTGGCGGGCCGCCGTGCTGCTGTGGCAGGGCCGCTGGGCCGAAGCGCGTGACGCCGCGCTGGTGGCCCACCGCGTGGGCGCCCAGGTGCGCAGCATGTTCACCTGCGCCATGGGCCAGGCCGCCAGCGCCTACGCCGCCTGGATGCACGAGGCCGACCCGGCCGCGCTGCAGCGCGTGCGCGACGCCACCGCCTGGCTCGCGCCGCGCGGCGGCGGCCTCTACAGCAGCTTCAACCACGGCTGGCTGGCCGACATGCTGGCCGCCCAAGGCGACGCCGTCGCGGCACGGCGCCATATCGCCATGGCGCTGAAGCGAGGGCGCCAGGACGACTGGATCGGCGGGGCGATGGCCTACCGCGCAGCGGCCAGACTGGCGGCGAACGCCGGGGACGCCGCACAGGCGCGGCGCTACCTGGCGCTGGCCCGGGGCGCGGGCGAGCAGCGCCAGTCCGATCACGAGGCCGCAGTGACAGCGCTGTTGGAGGCCGAGCTGAAGCTGGACGACGGCTGGCAGGCCGCGCTGGAACGCGCAGAACGCGCATTCGAACGCATGGACATGCGCGGATTCAGCGAGCGAGCGCAACGCCTTCGTGACGCCTGACCCACGGAAGTTACGACTTCCCAGTCACCTTCGCCGGCTACGTGAAACCGTGTATCCACAGAATCAGAACGATGTTTCATAGTTGCCTTGCGATGCGCGGCAGCCTTGCTGCGCCGACCTGACGTCGCCGCGCCCCAGCGCGCGGATCGACCGGTTGCGACCTGACGTCGGCACTGGTTCCTCCCACCCCACCGCTTACGCGTCGGCGCACTCCAGGCCCGCACGTGCAAGCCGGCTGCGCGTGCCTGGATGGATACCGCGCCGCCAAAACGACAGGAGACAAACCATGAACAAGATCACTCCCCCGCCGCTGCCGACCGTCCGGTCCGCGGCTGCCGCAGGCGCGGCCGTATCGCTGCTGCTGGCCGCCTCGGCCGCTCACGCGGTCGACTGGCCCTCGGGCTATTCCAAATGCGCCGACGAAGGCGAAACCTGCAAGGCCGGCACTGCCACGCGGCCGGTGTCCTTCGGCATCAAGGACAAATGGGTCATCAAGAACCTGAGCGGCAACGTGGCCTGCACCGTGGCGACCTTCGGCTCGGACCCCAACCCTGGCATCACCAAGAAGTGCGCGGTCGGACCGGTGGGCAGCCCCGCGCCGACCCCCGCCCCGACGCCTGCGCCCACGCCGGCTCCAACCCCTGCGCCGACCCCCGCACCTTCACCGGCCCCGACGCCAGCACCTGCGCCGGCCGGCGCCAGCGGCGGCTATGCCGGCACCGTGACCGGCGGCGGCGCCAAGACCGCCGTGAACGTCAGCACGGCCGCGCAGATGCAGGCGGCCCTCAACGCCTATGACGGCAGCTCGGGCCTGGTGTTGCGCTACACGGGCACGTTCGACTTCGGCAGCATCACCGACTCTTGCGCGCAATGGCAGAAGCCGGCCGGCACCGTCGTCGAAATCAAGAACAAGAACAACGTCACCATCGAGGGCACCAACGGCTCGGCAGCCAACTTCGGCCTCGCCATCAAGGCCGCGGCGCAGAACATCATCATCCGCAACATGACCATCGGCCTGCTGCCCGGCTCCATCGACGCCATCGGCATCGAAGGCCAGAGCGGCGGCATACCGGGCTACATCTGGATCGACCACAACACGCTGTTCAGCAGCACCAAGGAGTGCAGCGGCGCGGGTGACCTGGAGTTCGACGGCCTCATCGACAGCAAGGCCGGCGCCCACCACATCACCTACTCGTACAACTACATCCACGACCACCAGAAGGTCGGCCTGATCGGCTCCAGCGACAGCGACGCCAGCGACCGCTACATCACCTTCCACCACAACCACTACAAGAACGTCACGTCCCGCCTGCCACTGCAGCGCGGCGGCTACACCCACCTCTACAACAACCTCTACAGCGGCGTGAAGACCTCGGGGGCGAACATCCGCATGGGCGGCTACTCGCTGATCGAGAACAACTGGTTCGAGAACGCACAGAACCCCGTGACCTCGCGCGACAGCTCGTCCATCGGCTACTGGCAGCTGCGTGGCAACAACATCACCAGCCCGGCGGACTTCGCGACTTACGGCATCACCTGGGTGGCCAGTGGCTCCTCGCCGTCGCGCGACGCCACCGACTGGACGACGACCGCCAACTTCCCACTCGGCATCCCCTACAGCTACTCGCCGCAGGCGCCGTCCTGCGTGAAGCAGAAGCTGCCGGCGGCGGCCGGGGCAGGGACGAACTTCGCGAAGGTCAGTTGCTGACCCAGCGACGAGCCGGCGCCCTCGCAACGCGGGCGCCGGCTTGCTCGGATCCGTTCATCCATGGTCGGAAAGAGGATGAACGCCCGGCAGGCCGCGACCTTAGGATCCGCGGCCTGCCATGACCACCCCGCTGCACGACCGCGACTTCATCATCCTCTACGCTGCGCTGGACGCAATCCGGGTGTGAGGTTTGGCGTTGCCTGTCGTCCTGTCCGCGCCGTCACCTGGGCAGCGGCTCTTTCGACGCCACTTCGGCAAGCTGGGTGTATTTGATGCGCGTGTCGAGCTGTCCATCCTTGTCGATGTCCACGTCGGCGTACTGCAGGACGCCCAGCGCGAAGTACTCCACCCGCAGCGGCTTGCCGGTGGCGGGGTTGATGTACTCGGTGGTGTCCAGAATGCCGTGCGTGAACGTGGAGCGCATATCCGGGTAAACGTCGCCATCCGTGTCGGACAGCGTCAACTCGACATTGCCGTTCTTCAGCCACTGCTTGGTCTCGAAGACGCCGTCGAAGTTGTCGTCCGACTCGGCGGACTCGATGTGCCCGCGCGCGTCGTAACGGGCCACGTAGTCGACCTTGCGATCGAGGTTGCGGTCCATCTCCATCTTGATCGGCATGCCGTTGGGGGAGAAGGTCCACCGCTCGTCGAGCTCGCCGTCGCGGTTGTAGTCGATGCCGTCCGTGCGGGCCGGTACCCGGTACATCGCGTAGGTGGCCGCCACACCGATGACCAGTCCCAGCGCGAGGCCGGCCCAGCCGCGCGACTTGCGACCCGGCGCGTCCGCAGCTCGGGGAGTCGACTCGACCTGCGTCGTTTCCCAGCGGTCGATGACGGCACGCGCTGCCGCATGGTCTTCTTCCGCCACCGCCAGCCGCACCAAGCCGCTGGCCGGAATCTCGCCCACCGCGCCTTGCAGTGACTCGCCGTGGATGTGCGCGGTGATGCCTTCCTGCTTCAACAGGTCCACCAGCATGTGGGCTTCAATGGCGCTGGCTGCTTCGTAAAGAGTCTTCATGTCTTGTTGAATGGTTGTACGGCGATCAATGCCAGCCCAGCTTCACACCGCCAACGCCACCACCGTCGGCGCCCCGGTGAACCGCATCACACCCGCATCCAGCACCGCCGCGACCACACCCAGCATCACCCCCATGCCCATGCCATAGCCCGAGCAGGCGTGCGGCGGCGGGCCTTGGGGGTCGGCGCGGTCGCCGCCGAAGGCGACGTGGTGGCGCAAGGGGTCTTGCTGCGTGGCCGAGCCCAGGCCGACGATGACGACGCGGCCCTGCTCCACATTCACGGCGCCGAGCCTGTGCGCCACGCGGGCCTTGCGCCAGATCTGGAAGGGCGTGGGGCGCTGGTTGAGCGTTGCGACCATCGTCGGGCGCAGGCGGGCGACGGCCTCGGCGTAGGGGCGCAGGCCGGTCTGCGCATCCGGCTTCACCTCGTTCCACTGCGGCTGCAGCTCCCAAAGCTTGCGCGTCTGCACCCAGGCGGCCAGCACGGTCAACAGGTTGGCGTGGGTGGTGGGCGGGAAGCCCAGCATGATGCCGGCCAGCGTGCGTGCGGGCAGGTCGGGCGCCGCGTCGGGCACCGCCTTGGCGGCGGCGACGATCTTCTGCGCCAGCGGCGGCAGTTGCGCACCGGGTTCGGCCAGCCAGGCCTCGACGCCAGCCAGGAAGCGCTTTCCGGCGGCGCGGCCTTCGGACTTGACGGCATCGGTCGGGTAGGGGCCGAAGACGTGGCGTGACACCTTGAACAGGTCGCGCGGGCAACGCGGCGCCACGCCGTGCGCGGGAGCTTCGGCATGGAACTCGGTGCCCCAGATGTGGCGACCGTCGGGCTGGCCGAACCAGAGCTGGCAGAGCTTGGCCAGCACGCCTTCGCTGAGGCGCTCGAAGTCCAGCGGCGTGTCGGTGGGCAGGTCCTTGGGCTTCTGGCTTTCCGGGAAGGCGGCCAGCAGTTCGCGCGCCTCCTTCTTCAGCTGCGCCAGGCCCGCCTTGGCGACCTGGTAGGCCGTGGCATAGCACTGCGCCTCGCTGTAGGCCTCGATGGCGGCGTTGATGGCTGGGGCCTGCTCGCGGTGGCCGGTGTCGTCGTCCAGGCCCAGGTAGCCCACGCCGATGGAGTCGTGCATGCGCTCGCCGTAGCCGCTGTTGGAGTAGCGGTCGGGGGCGTTCCTCAGCACCTCGCAGACGCGCTCGGCCGCACCCACCAGCACGCCATAGGCCGTGTCGACGACACCACCCGGCTGGGCGCGCACCCAGGCCCAGGCGCTGTCGCGGGTGGTGGTGTCTTCCAGCCAGCGCTGCCAGGCGACCATGTCCTGCGGGTCGGGCGCGCGCTCGGGCACCGGCGTGGGCGCCGGCAGCGGCAGGGCCAGCTCGACCAGGCCCGGCAGCGACTTCAGCGCGGCGATGGACGGCACGTAGAAATAGGCGCCCCATTGCAGCGTGACGAAGGGCTCGGGGCCAAGGTCGATCTCGTAGGGCTTGCCGGCATGCTCGAACGGGAACAGACGCGGGCCGGCGCTGCCGTCGACAACGCCGAGCAGTGGATCGCTCTGCGCCGAGTAGCCGCCGCTGGCATTGCCGCCGGCCACCCAGCGCTGCACCACCTCGAACTGCTCGGCCAGGTGGGCGTTGTAGGCCATGAAGACCAGGCCGCGGTCGTCGTCGTCCGGTGCGTCGGCATGCACGGGCGCGCCGTAGCTCATGCCGCGCCGCAGTATGCGCGGCATGCGGCTCTTCGCGAACGCGGTGCCCGCCAGGTCGCGCGGGTTGACGCGACGGATGTGCGAGTGGAAGGGGCAGGCCGAACCCTGAGCGTCCTTGGCATAGTTGAAGTCGTTGGTGGTGTCGGGCGCGTCAGGTGACGCCAGCGGGCGGCCGTCCTGGAAACGGCCCATGAGCTTGGCCAGCACGAGGTCATGGTCCACGCCGATCTTCCTGGCTTCCTGATACGTGCGGCGGCTGAAGCGGCCGGTGTACTGGCGCAGCTTGCGCACGACGAGAAAGCTGCCACGGTCCAGCAGCGCGTCGGGTTGCTCGGGCACGGCGTAGCCCTTGTCTCGCTCGGTCGGGAAGCCCTGCAACACCTCGCCCGTCTTGACCCTGTCGTCCCACGACTGCCCCGAGGCGTCGCCGCCCAGCACGGGCTGGCTGATGCCGTCCCTGAAACCAAAGTGCTCCTTGTCGGCGGCGTTGCTGCGCATCGGCTCGATGGCCATCAGCGCCAGGCCGGTGCCCACGGTCAGCGCATCGGCCAGCGCACGCAGGCGCTGCTCGTCGGCCGCTGTGAAGTTCTCGCCCGGCTCGGCGGCGGGGAAGCGCAGCTGCACCAGCACATGGGCGTTGGCCGGGTCGATGCGGTCGATGCCGTTGACGTGGGCGCTAAGCACCCAGTGCGCCGGGTGGTTGTGGCGCACGTCGCCCAGCAGGCCGGCGCGCGCGGCCATGCCCTCCTTGAAGGCCTGCGGGAAGCGCTCCAGCCGCGCGGCCGGGATGCCCAGCGCCTTCAGGCCAGCCAGCGTCAGCGCCACCTGGCGCCAGACGTTCAGCTGTGCGGCGTCCTCGTTGTCGCGCTGCACGGGCGCGGTGCTGAGCCAGGCGACGGCTTGAGACGGCTGGGCCACGCGCAGCAGCACCAGGCCGCCGCGGTTGCCGGGCGGCTTGGTCAGCAGGCAGCACTGCAGGTCGCCTGGCTTGAGCGACAGCTCGCGCGCCCGCACCACGGGCTCCGGCAGCGCCTGCTCAAACCAGCCCAGCATCTCGTAATGGCGCTGGCGCAGCGCGCCACCGGGCGTCTTGCCGCCGTCATTGGGGAACTGCCTGGCCGTGTCCAGCTCCTTCAGCTCGAACAGCACGTCGTGCGTGGCACGCAGCAGGCAGGCGCGGTCGCTCGCCTGCGCGCCGAAGAAGCGCTGCAGCGTGAAGAGGCCCGCCAGCGGCACCAGGCCGCGCGCGGCCATCGCAAAGCGCTCCTTGTCGCCGGTGGGCAACGGCGCCGTCTCGCCCGAGGCCGGCGCGCGCAGACGGTTGAAGGCCAGCTCGTTGGCGCGGCCGCGCTGGGCGGCCTCCAGCCTGGCGAGGTATTCACCGTCACCCACGCTGCGGCCGGACTCGATGAACAAAAAGTCCGCCGACACCTCGTGCGCCCGCACCCAGCGCGCATAGGTCTCGAAGCTGCAGTCGCGCGACAGCGTGTAGCCCTCGGTGTGGCAGAGCATCAGGTCCAGCGTGGAGCCGAGCTGATCCCAGATGACCCGCATGTACGGCTCCCAGCCGCCGTCAAAGTTGACGCTGAGCAGCAGGCGGTCGGGTGCGCCATTTGCAGGATCGGCGCCGTCGACGATGCTCCAGCGGAACGAGTGGACGATGCGCCAGCGGGCGACGATGTCGGTGTAGGGCGAGGCCGGCGCGCTCGACTCGCGCGAGCCCAGGCGCAAACCGTTCAGCGTGCGCAGCACCTTGCGCAGCCGGTCGACATAGGTGAGCACTTCGAGTGCGTCGACAAAGCCTGGCTTGATGTCTGCCAGCAGGTTCAGGTCCGTGATGCCGCCCAGCTGGACGTCGTTGCCGCGTGCCATATTGGTCTCTCCCTAAAAAACGAGCGCGCGCAGTATGCGGCCCGGCATGGAGCGGCATCCCGGCTGCCGCCCACAAGCTTGATTAGGACCGCCATCGCCGCCGGCTGCAATTCATCCGCGAAAAGTGGCGACCTATCGCAAACCCGCAGACGCGCCCAGCCTCGGCGCGCAAAGTCCGCTCCATCGAACACGGGAGCGCCACATGAACCGCATCAGCACCACCACCGCCCAGTCCACCCGCCTGCAAGCCGCCAGCGCGGCTGTCCTCGTCGCCCTCATCGCGCTGACCGGCGCGACCTGGATGACGATCACCGCGCCGGCCGAGCCGACCGTCGTCCTTGAACGCGTGGTCATCGAAGGCTCGCGCACGGACGACACGACAGCCGAGGTGCAGCAGCTGCCGCGCGTCGTCATCGTCGGCAAGCGGGATGCGGCAGCCGACGGCACGCAGGTGGCCGCGGCCGGCACGGGCGGTATTCGCTAAGGCCGATCGCTCGGTGCGCCCTGGTCGCACTTGAGGCAGTTCAGCCGCTGGCCGATGACGCCGGCCCGACCCTCGGGCGTCAGCGTCCAGGGCCGGTTCTGCCACGGCGGGTCATGGCGCGTGTGCTGGTTGTGGCCACAGGCCAGCTCGGCGACCCAGTGGCCCTCTTCGTCGAGATGGAACCCCGTGATGGGCTGCTCCATCAGCGTCCCAAAACCCGCAGGATCTCGCTGCCATAAGCCTCAAGCTTCTTGGCCCCCACGCCGCTGATCTCGCCCAGCTCCACCAGGTCGCCCGGCACCTGCCGCGCCATCTCGGCCAGCGTGGTGTTCTGGAAGATCACATAGGCCGGCAGGCCATGCTCCTTGGCCACCTCGGACCGCCAGGATTTCAGCGCCTCGAAGCGCTCCTGGGCCTCGGCGTCGAGCCCCAGCGACGGATCGACCTTGGGCTTGCCCGTGCTGCTGCGTGAAGACTTGCCGCGCGGCTTCTTCTCCTCGGCCTCGCGCAGGCGCAACTCCACCTCGCCCTTGAGCACTGCCCGAGCGCTGTCTTGCAACGCCAGCGTGTTGAACTCGCCCTCCGCGGCCACGTGGCCCAGCGAGATCAGCTGGCGCAGCACGGCCCGCCATTGCTGCTCGGACAGGTCCGACCCGCAAGCCCAGGTGGACAGCCTGTCGTGCCCGTACTGCTTGGTCTTGTCGGTTGCCTTGCCGCGCAGCACGTCGATGAGATGGCCGGCGCCAAAGCGCTCGCCACGCTGGTGGAAGCGGTAGATGCAGCTCAGCAGCTTGCGCGCGGCCTCGGTGCCGTCCCAGGTTTGCGGCGGGTTCAGGCAGTTGTCGCAGTTGCCACAGCGCGTGCTCTCCTCGCCGAAGTAGCTCAGCAGGCGCACACGCCGGCAGTCGGTCGCCTCGGCCAGCGCCAGCAGCGCATCCAGCTTGCCGCGCTGGCCCTGCTTGAAGACCTCGTCCGCCGGGCTGTCGTCGATCATGCGGCGCTGGTTGACGACGTCGGCCAGGCCGTAGGTCATCCAGGCCTCGGCCGGCGCGCCATCACGGCCGGCACGGCCGGTCTCCTGGTAGTAGCTCTCGATGTTCTTGGGCAGGTCCAGGTGGGCGACGAAGCGCACGTCGGGCTTGTCGATGCCCATGCCGAAGGCGATGGTGGCCACCATGACCAGGCCTTCCTCGCGCAGGAAGCGGTCCTGGTGGCGGCGGCGCACGTCGGCGTCCAGGCCGGCGTGGTACGGCAGCGCCTTGATGCCCTCGCTCTCCAGCCACACCGCCGTCTCGTCGACCTTCTTGCGGCTCTGGCAGTAGACGATGCCGGCCTCGCCCTCATGCTCGTCGCGCACGAAGCGCAGCAGCTGCTCGCGCGGCGAGGCGGTCTTCTCGGCGATGAGATAGCGGATGTTGGGCCGGTCGAAGCTGCTGATGAAGACGCGCGCGTCCTGCAGCTGCAGGCGCTGGATGATGTCGGCGCGCGTCAGGTCGTCGGCCGTGGCCGTCAGCGCGATGCGCGGCACCTCGGGGAAGCGCTCGTGCAGCAAGCTCAGCTGCAGATATTCCGAGCGGAAGTCGTGCCCCCACTGGCTGACGCAATGCGCCTCGTCGATGGCGAACATCGACAGCAGACCGCGCTCCCGAAGCGATTCGAGCTGGGCCAGGAAGCGCGGTGTCGTCAGCCGCTCGGGTGCGGCGTAGAGCAGGGTCAACCGCCCGCTCATCATTTCGCGCTCGATGCGGCTGGCCTCCTCGCCGGTCTGGCTGCTGTTCAGGAAGGCGGCATGCACGCCAGCTTCTTCCAGCGCGCCGACCTGGTCGTGCATCAGCGCGATCAGCGGGCTGACGACGATGGCCACGCCCTGGCCGCGCGTGTGGCGCACGATGGCCGGCACCTGGTAACACAGGCTCTTGCCGCCACCCGTGGGCATCAGCACCAGCGCGTCGCCACCGGCGGCCACCTGCTCGACGATCTCCGCCTGCTGGCCCCGAAAGGCCGTGTAGCCGAAAACTGCTGACAGGACCTGGTGTGCAGCGGATTGCAGGTCGGCGGAGGGTTCGGGAAGATGCACGGGCGGGTTCATTCAACCTGGATTCGGCAGTAGGGCGCGCCCGAGGGGCTGGCGAGGCGGGCTGCTGGCAAGGCGCGACGACGAAGTGGGCTCGTGCCCACAAGGAGGAGCAACGCCGCCAGCGGCCCGAAGCGACAGACCAGCGGGCGGGCAGCGCTCTTCACCGAAGTGGTGAAGGTGGCCATGGCCGAAAAGTGTTGATTGGAGAATCATTCCGATGAGTAGCAAGCGGCCAACTGCCGAATGCAGGTTCACCATTGTCCCAGGAGCTTTCCAATGACCACACCCGCCGAGCTGCGCGAGCGCTTGATCCGCAATTTCAACGACGTGCCGCGCGAGCGCTTCGTGCGCCCTCCCCGCTATGACAGCGAGAACGCCAGCCTGACCAAGGGCACCGCTGCCAAGAAGCTCGGCGCCAGCTCCGACATCGTCGCGCCCGGCCAGATGAGCTGCCCCTACCACCTCCACCATGCGGAAGAGGAGATGTTCATCGTGCTGCAGGGCGAGGGCACGCTGCGGGTGGCCGGGGAGCTGGTGCCCATCAAGGCCGGCGACGTCATCACCATCCCGCCGGGGCCGGAGTACCCGCACCACATCGTCAACACCTCCGGCGCGCCGCTGCACTACCTCAGCATCAGCACGATGGAGAAGCCCGAGGTCTGCGAATACCCTGACTCGGGCAAGGTCGGCGTGTTCTCGACGGACCTGCGCCTGCTGCAGCGGCGCGAGGCGGGGCTGGACTACTGGGACGGCGAGGCCTGACGCTGCCGCCCGGGTGCAGTCCGAGCGCTGCTCCCTGCTCCGACAATCTGCGCATGCCCCATGCCGTGTCTGTTCTTCGCGCTGCCCGTCTCGCGGGCGCCACCAAGCCGTTCATGGCTCGCGGTGGCTTCAAGCGCGAGCGCTGCGAGGGCTGCCGGCTGGTGCCGACCCACTGCATGTGCGCCTTGCGCCCTTCGGTGAGCACACGCGCTGCGGTGTGCCTGCTGATGGCCGACATCGAGCCGCTGAAGCCGACCAACACCGGCTGGCTGATTGCGGACACGGTCGCGGACACCTTCGCCTTCAGCTGGTCGCGCACCCAGCCCGATCCCGCCCTCATTGCCCTGCTGAGCGACCCGATCTGGGATTGCTACGTCGTCTTCCCGGGCCAATACGCCGCGCCGGAACGTGTGGTGCAGGCCGTCCAGCCGCGCGCCGCCGGCGAGGGCGGCGCGGCCAAGCGGCCGCTGTTCATCCTGCTGGATGGCACCTGGTCCGAGGCGCGCAAGATGTTCAGCCGCAGCCCCTACCTGAACCACATGCCGGTGCTCAGCCTGGCGCCCGCCGAGGCCTCGCAGTACCGGCTGCGCCGCTCACGTTGCGGCGACCATTTCTGCACGAGCGAGGTGGCCGCGCAGTGCCTGGATCTTGCGGGCGACGAGGCGGCCGGGAAGACGCTCGACGCCTACCTGGGTGTCTTCACGCACCACTACCTTCAGGCGAAGAACCAGTTGCCCATCGCCTGGGAAAGCCGGGCCCATCAGCTTTTGGACGAGGCAGTCAATAGTGCGGCGGTAGCTCGTCCCGCAGATTGACCTGAGCGCCGGGCTCGACGGTGGCGCGGTTGCGCAGCTCCACCAGCTCGCGGACGAGCCGATCGATCTGGGCCTGCTGGCGCACGACGACGGCATTCAGCTGCTCGACGGTGTCCTCGGCAAAGCTGGCCTTGATCTCGAGGTCGGTGAGGCGTTGTTCCAGGGTATGCAGGTCGTCCATGCGGCTATTGGATCAGGCCAGCGCGTCCAGCGCCTCGGCCCATTTGGCCGCAACCTTGGCATAGCCGTCGCGAGTGGGGTGGATCTCGTTGGCCCAGTCGCCGGACTTGCCTGCGCTGCCTTCGTCCGCCAGCACGAGGTTGGCGGCCTGGCTGTCGATGACCTGGATGGGCCCGGCGCCGGGATGGCTGACGCTGCGCTGCGCCGCCAGGTCCAGCAGCAGCTGGCCCAGCCGCTTCATCAGCAGCTCGCCGACGGCCAGCCAGACGTTCTCGGGCACGTCGAAGGCAACCATCGCCGGCTGTAGCCACGGCCCGAAGCCCGCACCCGCCGGCGCGGGGCGCGGGCGCAGCAGCGCGTAGTTGTGCAGCAGCAGCGGCGTCTGCTTGTTGACGCCGCGGTCGCGCAGGTCCATCAGCCCGGCGAAGACGGCGCCCAGGTAGACGCTGAAGGTCTGCCAGCCCTCGGCGCTGAGGTAGCTGCCGGCTTCGCCCGCCACGCCTCGCTCGGCGGGAGTCAGCAGCAGGCGCTGGGCACGCGGGGCGGTGGGCGGCGAGCCGATGGCCTCGATGAGGTCGTTGCCGCCGCCGGAGACGAGCACGGCGCTCCAGCGCGTCGCGACATTGCCGCTCAGCTGGTTGGCAAAGTTGGGCGCGCGCACGTTGTCCACCATGCGCTTGAGCACCGCCCCCGGCGCCGCGCAGTTCACCGCCACCGCGCCGCGCTCCAGGCGCAGCTCCTCCAGCACGTTGGTGGTCAGGTAGGGCGGAATGGCCCCGAGCGAAAACCACGAGTCGCCCTGCGCCAGGAAGCACTGGCCGTAGAGGTCCAGCGGGAAGGGCGTGTCGCCGCCGAGGTCGTAGGGGCTGATGATCTTGACGGGGTGCGGCATGGCGGTCTCCGGTGAGACCGGGAGTGGAGTGCGGACGCGCAGCGGGCGCAACCCCAACCATGACTAGCGCTCCTGCCGCTTTTCGCCTTTGGCCGAGATCGACCCCATGCCCGACACCGAGCGCTGCACGCTCGGGTTGCCAAAGTAGTCCACCGAGCCGACGCCGGAGATGTGGGCGGCCAGGTCGTCGGTCACCCAGAGCAGCACATTGCCGATGCCACTCACGTTGACGCGCGCCCGCTGCGCCTGAAGGCGGTCGGCAATGACCTTGCCCTTGCCGGAGATCTGCAGGGCCACCTCCTCCACGCGGCCGCCGAGCTGGCCGTCGCCGGCGCCGCTGATGCCGAAGGTCAGCTGGCGGGCCTGAAGCTGGTCCATGCGCACGCTGCCGGCGCCGCTGATGGTCAGCTTGAGCTGGTCGACGCGCATCGGGCCGAGCACATGCACGTCGCTCGCGCCGGAGACCGACAACTGGCGCAGCTGGCGCAGCTCGACCTGCACGAACAGCTTGTCGCTGTGCCAGAACTTCCAGCCCCCGGCGGGGTGGACGATGAGCTGGCGGTCCCGCAGATCGACCTTGACGCTGCGCTGCACCTCGTCGTCACCGGAGACAAAGGCCTGGTCACGGTCGCCCTGCACGACGATGACGCGCGCCGCGCCGCCCAGCTCCACGCGGTCGAACGGGCCAGGCGCGTAGACCCTGCCGGGCCCGGCCGGCGGCGCAGGGGGCGCCGGCCGTTCGGCTTTCTCGGCCTTCTCAGGCTTCTCCGGGCGCTCGGGCCTCTCCGGCCTCTCGGGCTGTTCGGGCGACGCGCTCTGCGCGTGCGCCAGGCTCGCGGCGAAGCACAAGGCAAGCAACCAGGTTTTCACAGCGACTGCTCCCTCAGCATCTTGGACACCTCGCGGTTGGCCGTGATGCGGCTGCCGTCACGCAGCTGCACGACGAGCTGGGAGTTCTCGTCCGGCGTCATGCTGTCGACGAAATCGAGATTGACGATGCAGCCGCGCTGCACGCGCAGGAAGCGCGTCGGGTCCAGCCGCGTCTCGAAGCTCGCAATCGGCAGGCGCACGAGAAAGCTGCGGCCCTTGCTGGTGATGGCGGTGTATTTGTTGTCGGAGCGCAGGCTCTCGATGTCGCCCACCTGAAGCGGGAAGATCTTGCCCTGGTCGCGCACCAGCAGGCGGGTCAGCGGCGCGTCGGCGGGCGTGCCCAGGGCGTGGGCAACCTCGGCGGTGGTGGGCGCCGCATCGCGCAGCACATGGGCCACGGCCTCGTCGAAGCGCTCGCGCGAGAAGGGCTTGAGCAGGTAGTCCACCGCATGCAGCTCGAACGCCGTCAGCGCGTGCTCGTCATAGGCCGTGGTGAAGATGATGCGCGGCTGGTGGGCGTCGTGCTGGATCTCGCGCACGACCTGCAGCCCCGTCATGCCGGGCATCTGGATGTCGGTCAGCACCAGGGCGGGCTTGAGCGCGCGGATCTGCGCCAGCGCGTCGTCGCCGTCTTCACACACGGCCACGAGTTGCAGGCCCGGCGTGGCCTTCACCCAGTCGGCCAGCGCCTCGGCGGCGAGGTGTTCGTCTTCGGCGATCAGGACGGTGGTGGTGCTCATGTCTGTGGGATGAAGAGGTCGACGCGGAAGCCGGCGCCGGGGGCGGTGTGGATGCGCAGGCGGGCGCGGCCGTCGTAGTCGAGCGCGAAGCGCTTGCGCAATGCGGCCAGGCCCACGCCGCGGCGCTGGCCGGGCTGGGGCTCCAGTGCCTCGGGCTCGCAGCCCGGGCCGTCGTCGGCCACGGCCAGGTCCAGGCCCTGGTTGAGGGCGTTGCGGCGCGCGGTGATCGTCACGCAGCCGCCGGCCTTGCGAGGCGCCACGGCGTGCAGGATGGAGTTCTCCACCAGCGGTTGCAGCGTCAGCGGCGGCAGCTCGTCGGCCAGCGTGCGCTCTTCCAGCTGCCAGTCCACGCGCAGCCGGGTGCCCAGGCGCAGGGCTTCGAGCGCCAGGTAGTCGCGCAGGAAATCGATCTCGTCGGACAGCATGACGCGGTCCTCGGCGCCGCGCTTGGTGTCCAGCACATAGCGCAGCATGGACGCGAACTTCAGCAGCGCGGCCTCGGCGGCAGCCGGGTCCTTGCGGGTCAGCGCGATCAGCGAGTTCAGCGTGTTGAACAGGAAATGCGGGTTCAATTTGCCGCTGATGGCCGACAGCTCGGCCCGGGCCAGCGCGCTCTCGGCCTGGGCCGCCGCCACCGCCGCGCCGCGCGCCGCCCGCGACTGCAACACCGCCGTGAAGGCCGTGGCAATGGCCGCGTAGACGACCAGGCCCCAGACCGAATGCCACAGCAGGCCGGCCACCAGCACGGCGCCGGCATGGTCTGCCCCGAACAGTGCGGTGTTGACGGCGAACTCGCCCGCCTGCCAGCAGGCCGAGAACACCACCGCCGCCAGGATGTGCGCCATGGCCGTGGCGGAGGGGCCGGCATCACCGGCATGCAGGCGGCGCGCCACCGGCCAGATGGCGATGCCCAGCAGCATGGGCGCCCACAGCATGGTGGTGGCCTGGTAGACGGCCAGCCAGAACGGGTCCAGCCCGCGGTCGAACTCGCTGCCGGCCAGCACGAACAGGCACCAGGCCAGCGCGCAGCCGCCGGCATACGCCAGCCACAACCGCCGGTTGGGGCGGCGGTTGCTTTGACGTGGGGCCAGGCTGTTCATGGCTTCATCTTAGGGAGACGTGCCGGCCGGCTGTGGGGTGGGGAGACGAAGTGCGGGCCTCGGGGTGCGGGATGCGGGATGCCGGGAAGGGATGACCCGGCCGGGCCGGGCTACTGCTGACCCGCTCGGGCGGGTGCGTCGGCATAATTCGCACCCTTCCCCATCGAATTCGGACGAGCGTCATGGCCAGCGTCAACAAAGTCATCATCATCGGCAACGTCGGCAAAGACCCCGAGGTTCGCTACAACCCCAGCGGCGGCGCTTGGGTCACCCTCAGCCTGGCCACCACCCGCAACTGGAAGAACCGCGAAAGCGGCGAGCGCCAGGAAGAGACCGAATGGCACCGCGTCGTCTTCAACGACCGCCTGGCCGAAATCGTCGGCGAGTACGTCAAGAAGGGCCGCCCTCTCTACGTCGAAGGCCGCCTGAAGACCCGCAAGTGGCAGGACAAGGAAGGCCGCGACACCTACACGACCGAAATCATTGCGCAGGAGATGCAACTGCTCGGCGGCCGTGACGGCCAGGGCGGTGGCGATGAAGGCGGTGGCGGCGCCAGCTACGGCCGTGGTGGTGGTGGCGGCGGTGGTGGTGACGAGTACGGCGGTGGCGCTCCGCGTGCCGCTGCGGCCCGCCCCCCGGCAGCGGCTCGGCCCCCGGCTCAGCGCGCTCCGGCCCCGGCGCCCAAGGCGTCGACGGGGTTTGATGATATGGATGACGATATTCCGTTCTGACGCTTTGCTTCAGACGAGTGAAAAAAGGCCCGAACGGCAACGTTACGGGCCTTTTTTCCGCGTTGCACGCCTTGCAGGCATCGCTTAGTGAATCGGATATCCTAGCCAAATCGAATAAGCAGAAATGTCAGTAGACACGCTTCCTGGAATAGAGTTTGAGAAAGCAGTTGCCGCGCTTCAGGCGCAAATCGATCCCGCATCCGAAGTAACTCACAATCAACTTCTGTTGAATAGGTTAGGCCACCTTCGACAATTCGATATTGTCATTCGAGGCTTTTTTGCTGGCCAGCCAATGCTAGGAATAATAGAGTGCAAGGATCAGACGAGAAAAGTCGGAACGCCAGACATTGATGCTTTTGTTACTAAATCGCAGGATGTGAACGCGAATTTCAAAATCGTCATTTCTCGGAACGGGTTTACAAAGCCCGCGTTGGCTCAATGCTCACACAATGGTATTCAAGCACTTTCCTTGTTAAATGGCGATCCTGCCAATCGTAAATTCTTCATCGGTACTCACTGGAAGGCTGATATTGCGCACTGGAGTCAAATATCGGTCGGTTTGCATTTTGAGAAAGACCCAGGAGTCCCTATACGATTCAATGCTAATGAAATCGAAATTGGTGGGAAAAAAGTAATTGATTGGTTCACAAACTACTTGCTAGATCATGAAGGCAAATCCGAAGATTTTGGTTGGGTCGTCGATATTTCAGTTGTTTTTGACAACGCACAGACCGTAGAAATACAGTCAAATATCAAATATCCCTGCTTAGCAATTTCATTTAAAGCTGAACGCGTTTGCGAAAAGCTTGAAAGACTCGTGGGAATTAGCGGGACAGGCTTCTTAAACTGGAATTCAGGACAAGCGACTTTTCCTGCTGGAACTTCGATCCAAACGGACCCAGTTCCCATGGATTTCAGCCAATGGAAACCAAGGTTAAACACAGAGAGAGCGCCCTCCGGATTTCTTGAAATGCATATATTTGCTCATAAATCCCAGTTTGAGCGCGTTCCGGATGCTATTCAACTTGACGCGCTTTGATCAACTTCGATTGATATTGGGCGGCCCGCATGAAGCGGCGGTTAGGGTTTCATTCGACGGTTCCAATCGCGGTAGTTTGCAAAGCGCGCCGCGAGTGCAGCGAGCAGTACTCGACGAACAGTGCGTGCCAACGGACAAGCCGGAAATTGGCCAGACAGCCAGCTTGCGTCAGGCCGCTCTCAAGGTGGCGGACGGTGTCGCGAAGTCGTCTCTGGGGCACTGGAAGTCCTTTGAGGCTGAACACGCGCAATCCTTACGCCGCACTCGCCGCACGTCGACATCGAGGGCGCGTGAGGCGCCCCGAGGGCAAGGGCTAAGGCGCCTTCGGCCGATGATCAAAGCTGAGCACCCGAGCCAGCCGCCACCCGCCGGCTTCGCGCTTCCACAGGTGCACGAACTTCGCCTCCTCCGAGCCGGGTTCGCCTTTGCGGGCAAAGACGTGACGCCCGATTTGCACGGCGCCATAGCCCTGCATCGGATAGACCTCCAGGCTCCCCGGGACCAACGTACGCGTGACGCCGTTGTCGCGGGGGCAGGACTTCAGGACCTTCACCGCCTCGCCAAAACTCGCGCCGGCCTTGTCGTGATAGAACTCGGCGTCGTCGGTGAACAGGGCCCTGAACTTGGCGGCGTCGCAGGTCAGGAAGGCCGCGTCGAACACCGCGGCGTCCATGCCGGCGAGTTCGTCATACAGGGGCCCCGAACGAGCCGTGTCCTGCGCGAGGCAGGGCAGAGCAAAGGTGGCGGAGAAGAGCACGGCCAGCAACTGGCGTGAATGGCCGTGAAAGCCGGCAGCGCGTGGCTGCATCGAAATATTGCGCACGAGGGCTCCTTGCAAGGCTGCACGATCGGCAGTTTGCAAGGAGCCCTGCTCCTCAGCGTGCGCGACGCGACAGGCCGCGCGCGCCGAAGGACAAGCGGGAGATTCGCCAGACAGGCCGTTCCCGCGGGCGCGCCAATGCAGCCAGCGGCTGCCTCAGCGGCACCAGCCGCAACTGCGGCCTATATCCGCCCCATCAGCAACAGCACCACCAGGATCAGCAATACGACGCCGATCGTGCCTGACGGGGCGTAACCCCAGCCGCGGCTGTGTGGCCATGCGGGGATGGCTCCAAGGAGCAGAAGAACGACAACGATAAGAAGGATCAAGCCAAGACTCATGGTGGTCTCCTGTTGGCTGGTGAAAGGCCACGCATGCGGGTGGCCGGCCGTGACTCGAATGTCAGCTGCCGACGAGCGCGCAGGTGTAGGAGCGCAGCGCGAACCGCCCGTAGGCTGAGAGCACCGGCGCGCGGCCTTTGCTCACGCTGGTCGGCTCGCCAGGCCTGTGTCGTACCCGCCCTGCGCAGCGCTCGCCGCAGGGGCCGTGATGAGCACCACCCGCAGGCGCCCCCGGCCCCACCCCGGTGCCTCTCGGGGGTCAGGTCTGCACTGCCGTGCTCACGCCCGCCCTCGCAGCCCTCGCCGGAACCCACTTGACCCCCTAGAAACACCCCGACATGCGGGGGCCTGTAACGAAGTTGGCACAGAACCCGCTCTTGCCTCTTCGACAAGCAACGTCATTGCTTGCGAGAGGGAGGAACCCATGCGCGCGAACTTTGTTGTCCTTTCTGCCCTTGCGGCCGCCGTTCTGCTGAATGCGGCCGCAGCTTCTGCCACCGTGCTCACCGTCACGCCGGCGGCGCCGGTGCTCGGTGGGGTATCGGCGGCGGGTGCGCCCGACGTGACGCCGGCCGCGACCTTCACGAACATCCTGAGTACCGACTTCGGGTCGACCTCCACGACGGTCACCGAGAAGGTCGTGCAGACGGCGCCCACCACCACCTCCAGCGGCCTGGCCTATGTGTACGACGTCACCACGGTGAACAACACGCGCACGGACACGCTGGGGTCGGCCGACTTCTTCTACTGGAGCCAGGCGCTGACAGGCAACACCCCGGGCAATGAGTTCCTGACCTTCAGCGCGACCGTGACCGGCACGGCGCCTCTGAGCGCCACGCTGAGCATCTACAGCAGCGGCAGCTACACGCCGGTGGCATCGCCCTTCGGCACCAGCGTGCCGGCGTTGCCGTCCTACTACTTCCGCCTGGCCGGGGCCGATGCCTGGACGCTGCTGGGTTCGTCCAGCGGCACCAGCGCCGACAGCAACACCTATGGCGGCGAATCGGCAGCCGTCGCGTTGAACATCACCGCCTCGACAAGCTTCGAGGTGGCCGTGTTCGCGGGCAGCAACGTCGACTTGTCGAACGTGAGCGTGAGCCTGGTGTCGGCGTACTACGACGTGCACGACCTCACCACGCCGCTCGGCTCCACCGTCACCAAGACGCTGGTGGGTGCCGAGCTGCTGGCGCCCGTGCCCGAGCCCGAGACCTACGCGCTGATCCTCGCCGGCTTGCTGTTCGTGAGCCTGCGGGTGCGCGCCGAGCGCCGCTGAATCGGCGCCTCAGCCGGCCCTCGCCGCGCTCGGCGCGTGGCCGATCACCCGCTTGAACGCGCGGCTGAACGAGGCCTCCGACTCATAGCCCAGCCGGTCGGCCGCCGTGGCCACGCGCATGCCGTCCTGCGCGATCCAGCGGCGGGCCTGGAACATCTTGACCTTGGCGACGTACTTGGCCGGGCTCTCGCCCATGGTGCGGGTGAAGGCGTCGGCAAAGCGCGAGCGGGACGCGCCCATCAGCCCGGCCAGGCGGGGCACGCTCCAGTCGCCTTCGGGCTCGGCGTGGATGGCGGCGATGACCTTGCCGATCTTTGGGCAGCGCACGGCGGCGACCCAGCCGGTCGAGTCGTTGCAGCCGCATTCCACCCAGGCGCGGATGAGGCTGGCGGCCAGCGCGTCGGCCAGCCGGGCCAGGATGCCGCAGGCCCCGATGCGGTCCAGCGCCACCTCGCGCTCCATGGCGTCCAGCAGCGCGGGCACGGTGGCGTCCTTGGTGGCCAGGTCGCCGGTCAGCATCAGCGGCGGCATCATGGCGATGAGGGGGTGCAGCGGGTCGAGGTTGAAGCGCAGCGCGCCGCAGAACATCACGTCCCTGGGCGGGCCTTCCGAGCTGTCGGCCGGGGGCGGGCCGCCCACCAGATAGATGTTCTCGGACACGGCCACGCGCGACAGCGAATCGATGTCCACCGTGGGCACGTCGGGCGCGCTGGCCAGCACGTGGAAGCTGCCGTGGGGTAGCAGCACGGCGTCGCCGGGGTTCAACCGCACCCAGTCCGTGCCGGCAGTGCGCAGCCAGCAACCGCCGCTGCCGACGAAGTGAAAGCGTGCCGCGCGCTGCGCCGGGAAGGCCACGGCCCAGGGCGCGCGCATGATGCAGCGGCCGTACTCGACACCGTCCAGCCGCAGGCCGAGCAGGATCTGCGTCAGCGAATCCGGACCGTTGGGAAGTGCGGTGATGCTGGAGGATTGGTCAAGCATTTGGGCTCTTTCGGCATTCAAACGCCGGAATGCTAGACCTAGCATCCCCTTCCGTTCCTCTGAAGGGGTTTGAGTTGTCCTCCTCGTCCTGCACCACCTGCCCGGCCGCAGCGGCCCTTCCGCCCGCCGCGGCACCGGCTTCCAACTGGCCCGCCATCGCCTCGCTGACCATGGGTGTGTTCGGCCTCGTCATGGCCGAGTTCCTGCCGGCCAGCCTGCTCACCGCCATGGCCACCGACCTGGGCGTGAGCGATGGCGCGGCCGGCCAGGCCGTCACGGCCACCGCCCTCGTCGGCGCCATCGCCGCGCCGTCGCTGCCGCTGCTGACACGCAAGCTGGACCGCAAGCGCGTCATGCTCGCCTTCACGGTGCTGCTGCTGCTGTCCAACGCGCTGGCCGCCACCGCCAGCAACCTGGCCGTGCTACTGGTGGCGCGGGTGATGCTGGGCGTGGCGCTGGGTGGGTTCTGGTCAATGTCTGCCGCGCTGGCGATGCGGCTGGTGCCGGACGGCCAGTTCGCGAAGGCCATGTCGGTCATCCTGGCCGGCGTGTCCATCGCCACCGTCTGCGCAGCGCCGCTGGGCGCGTGGATGGGCGACGTGTGGGGCTGGCGCAGCGCCTTCATCGCGGCCGGCGCGGTGAGCCTCGTCACGCTGGCGGTGCAGGTGCTGACGCTGCCCGCGCTGCCGCCGCGCGACAAGCCCGACCTGCGCGTGCTGGCCGAGCTGCTGCGCCGCCCGCCGGTGCGCGTGGCGCTGCTGGCGGTGCTGCTGGTCATCTCCGGCCACTTCGCCGGCTTCACCTACATCCGGCCGCTGATGGAGCAGGTGACGCACCTGTCCGTGGGCGCGATTTCGGGCGTGCTGCTGGGCTATGGCATCGGCGGCTTCCTGGGCAACTTCGCGGGCGGCTGGCTGGCCGGGCGCAGCGAGCGCGCGGCCATCGTGGCCGGCGGCGTGCTGATCGCGCTGCTGGCGGCCCTGTTGCTCGTTGCCGGCAGCTCGCCCATCGTCACGGCCGTGGCGGTCACGCTGTGGGGCTTTGCCTTCGGCGCCTTCCCGGTGGGTTTCCAGACCTGGATCGTCCGTGCCGCGCCCGACCAGGCCGAAGGCGCCGGCGGGCTGATGGTGGCGGGCTTCCAGATCGCCATCGCCAGCGGCGCCATCGGCGGCGGGCTGCTGGTGGACCGCATCGGCGCGCTCGGCGGCCCGGCCTTCGCGGTCGTCGCGTTGACGCTCGGCACGCTGCTCACGTTGCGCCACGGGCCCCGTGCCGCCGCGAAGGTGCCAGCATGAACCGCCGCCTCACTCTCGCCGCCCACCCGCAGGGCCTGCCGGGGGCGGAGCACTTCCAACTCGACACCCAGCCCGTGCCCGAGCCGGCGGACGGCCAGGTGCTGCTGCGCACGCTCTACCTCTCCGTCGACCCCTACCAGCGCAACCTGATGGCGTCGGTCGGTCCGGGTTATGCGCCGCCGGTGCCGCTGGGCGGCGTGATGGTGGGCGGCACGGTGAGCCGCGTCGTGAACTCACGCAACGCCGCCTTCAACGAAGGCGAACTGGTGCTGGCCAATGCCGGCTGGCAGGACTACGTCGTCAGCGACGGCAGCGACCTGCTGGCGCTGGGGAACATGGCCCAGCCTTCGCTCGCGCTGGGCGGCCTGGGCATGCCAGGCTTCACGGCCTATGTCGGCCTGCTGGACATCGGCCAGCCCCAGCCAGGCGAAACCGTTGTCGTGGCGGCAGCGACCGGCGCGGTCGGCAGCGTCGTCGGCCAGCTCGCCAAGCTCAAGGGCGCCCGCGTCGTCGGCATTGCCGGCGGGGAAGACAAATGCCGCCACGCCGTCGACGTGCTGGGCTTCGACGCCTGCCTGGACCGTCACGCGCCCGACCTCGCCGCGCGGCTGGCGGCGGCCTGCCCGCGGGGCATCGACGTGTATTTCGAGAACGTCGGCGGCGAGGTGTTCAACGCCGTGCTGCCGCTGCTCAACCTGCACGCCCGCGTGCCGGTCTGCGGCTTCATCGCCCACTACAACGACGGCGCGCCCGCGCGCGGGCCTGACCTGGCCACGCTGCTGGCCAAACGCATCCGCATGCAGGGCTTCATCATCCTGGACCACTTCGGCCCGCGGTTTGACGCCTTTCGCAAGGAGATGAGCGCCTGGCTGGCGGAAGGCCGCATCACGCTGCGCGAGGACATCGTCGACGGGCTGGAGCAGGCGCCGGCTGCACTGGCCAGGCTTCTGCGCGGCGGCAACTTCGGGAAGACGGTGGTGCGGGTGGCAGCGGAGTGAAGCGCTGACGGTCAGGCGGCCTTCTTGCCCGTTGCCTTCGCCGGAGCCTTAGCTGATGTCTTGGCGGCTGTCTTGGCAGCCGACTTCTTCGCAGGCGCCTTGGCTTTACCCGCCTTGCCGCCCAGGCTCTGGCGCAGCAGCTCGGTCAGGTCGACGACGTTGCTGCTGCCGGTGTCCGGCGCTTCCTCGAATGGCTTCACCGTCGCCTTCTTGCCGGCCTTGGCCTTGGCGGCCACCAGGGCGTGGATGGCGGTGGTGAAGTCGTCCTTGAACTCCTCCGGCTTCCAGGGCGCGGTCATCTCGGCAATGAGCTGGCGGGCCATCTTCAGCTCGGCCGGTTTGAGGCCGGCCTCGCCCGCCTTGGGCAGGTCCAGTGCGTCCGGCGAGCGGATCTCCGCGGCCCAGCGCAGCGTGCCCAGCATCAGCGCCGGGCCGGTGGGGATCAGGGCGGCCAGGTGCTCCTTGTTGTGCAGCACGAAGCGCGCGATGCCGATCACACCGGCTGCCTCCAGCGCCTCGCGCAGCAGCGCATAGACGCGCTGCGCCTTGGCATCGGGCGACAGGTAATAGGGCTTCTCGATGTAGACGAAGGACACGTCCGTCGCCTTCACGAAGGCCTCGATCTGGATGGTCTGCGTGCGCTTGGGGTAGGCGTCCTTGATCTCGTCGTCGGACAGCACGACGTAGTCATCGCCTTCGAGCTTCACACCCTTGACGATGTGCTCCTTGGCGATTTCCTTGCCGGTGCGCTTGTTGATGCGCTTGTAGCCGACAGGGTCCATGCTGCGCTTGTCCAGCCAGTCGAAGTCGACTTCCTGCTCGCTCGTGGCCGTGTGCAAGGCCACCGGCACATGCACGAGGCCGAAGGAGATGGCGCCCTTCCAGATGGCGCGCGGGCCGCCGCCTTGATGCTCAGCCATTACTCAGCCATCACTTCAACTGCGCAGCGCGAGCGTGGCGCTGCCGGCCGATGCGAAGTAGCTCGTCTGCACGGTCGGCTTGGGCGCCTGGTCGGGCGACGGCAGGGGCGCCGGCACTTCCTTGCGGCAGGCCGTCAGTGCTGCCATGGCGACGAGCGCGCCGGTCATCAGCTGGGCGAAGCGTGGCTTCATGGCGGGCTCCCCACAAAGGCGTCAGATACCCCAGGGGGCACCGTAGTGGTCGTACACGCCGCGGCCGTACTCGTCGGTCCAGCTCGGTGCCGAGTCCTTGGCGTAGCGCGGGCCGCTCTTGATCTGGTCCATGTCGAGATTGACGACATAACCGTCCTTCTCGGTGTCATAGGTCAGCATGCTCCAGGGCAGCGGGAAAAGGTCGGTGCCCAGGCCCAGGAAGCCGCCGAACTCCAGCGCGGCGTGGCGCACCAGGCCGCTGCGCTTGTCGATGGTGAGGTCGTCGATGCTGCCGAGCTTTTCGCCGGCCAGGTTGTAGACGGCGGTGCCCTCGACTTTGGACGAGGAGATGTTGGGATGCAGGCTCATGGGGGTTCCTCAGAAAGCGTTGCAACCACTATCGGCCGCAAGGTCACACGGGGCGATCAGCCTGCGGGCGGTCCGGTTGTAGGTGCCGGCCGACCCCTGCCGGACAACACGCGCAAGGGCCGTCAGCCGGGCTGCCGTATTTCCGCTGTCTGTCCGCTTTTTGTCTGATACGCGGTGACGAACGACGCCGACAACGCAGGCGAGGCGCCTTGTCCATCATTTGCTCCAACAAAGCTTGTTGCCCGGAGACCTCCCATGACGTCCCGCCTGATCGCCCCGCTGCTCTGCCTGTGCCTCGTGGGCCCGGCTCACGCCCAGGTGCAGAACGTTGCCGCCAACGGCACCGCGCTGGCAGGCCAAGGCCAGGCCATGGCGGCCGCCGACCCCGAGCTGAACTGGCGCGACCCGCAGTGGCTGGCCAAGCAGCGCGAGCGTTCACGCTGGCGCTATCAGCTTGGCCTGGAGCAGCAGGTGCGCTCACCCGTTCAACTTGGCCCCCAGGCCGCCGTGCGCGAAGCCGTATGGGCCGGTGTGAGCTACGACCTGACAAGCCGACTGAGCGGTGGCGTGGAGGCTCCGGTCTGGCAGCGTGACACCGGCTGGGCATCGCGCATGAATTTCCAGCGGCCCAAGAACGACGGCGTGGCCGGCTTGCGCGGTGCGCTGTCGTACAAGCTCAGCTCGCAGAGCAAGCTGATGCTGCGCCCGCAGGCCCGCCGCGTGATGGTGACCTACGCGGCCACCTGGTGAGGGCGGCGGCGTTCCCCAGGAGAGGGGAAGCCACCCTCGTGCGGCAGCCGCGGGTTTGAGCAGAATCGGCCCCTTCGCCCTTTCTGCTCTTCTGCCACCGCCCGCCATGAAAACGCTGCTGATCTACGAAGACCTCGTCGCCCTGAACCGTGAACAGCACCGCCAGCTCAAGCTGGCGCCGCCCGCCCAGCCCTTCGGTTTTGCGCGCGAGACCAACTCCGTGCTGATCGCGGCCAGCGAGCTGCCGTTTGCGGTGCTGGACTTTCCCTGCGTCTTCATCGAGGTGGCCGACGGCCACAGCATCGCGGCGCTGGTGGGCCTGCGCGACCACGAGAACCTGTTCGTGCAGCCCGATGGCAGCTGGGCGCGCGGCGCCTATCTGCCGGCGTTCTTCCGCCGCTACCCCTTCGTGCTGGCCGAGACCGAGGGCGACCCGACCTTCACCGTCTGCCTGGACCGCGCCTGCGTGGGGCTGAACACCGAGCAGGGGGAGGCATTGTTCGGCACCGACGGCCAGGAGACACCGTGGCTGGAGGAGATCAAGCGCTTCCTGCTGAGCTTTCGCAGCGAGATGGCCGCCAGCCGCGACTTTGCCAACCAGCTGGCCGCGCTGGAGCTGCTGCAGGACGGCGCCATCGAGTACACGCTGGACGGCCAGAAGAGCGCGCTGCGCGGCTTCAAGACCATCAACGAGGCCAAGCTGCGCGCGCTGGACGCGGCCACGCTGGCGGACCTGGCCGCCAAGGGCTGGCTGGGCTGGGCCTATGCCCACCTGCTGTCCATCCAGCAGGTGCAGCGCCTGGCGCAGAGGCTGGATGAGCGCCGCGCGCTGGACACGGCGGAGCGCGACGCGGCGCCAGCCACTCACTAGGCCGGGGCGCGACCCATGGCTCGCCGGGCGTCAAAGCCCGCCGCGAACCGCTCGGCCGTAGGCTTCTACGCCCTTCGGCCCTGCGGTATACGCGCCGCCGATGTAGTCGCCAAACTCGACGATCCATGCGTTCTGCGTGTTGCTGGCCTGCTCGGTTGCGGTGTGGTACAGAAACAGGACGCCCCACAGCTGCGACGACGGCACCGCCCCGAAGATCGGGTCCACGCAAGGCACGGCGATGCAGCGTACCGTGCCCCCGCGCCGGATGGTGAGGAGTTCCGAGACGGTCGGAATGCGCCAGTCGCAGTGCCTGGCAAAGCAGGCGGCGCTCGACGGGTTGTCTGTCTTGGCGCCGTTGAGCCTGGCCAGAAAGTCGTTGAACAGCGTTCCGGTCGGCCCGGTCCCGTTGCTGGCTGCGGAGCTAAAGGTATAGCGATTGACCACGCAGTGCGGATTGCCAAGGTCGATGGCGGAACAGGCGACCTTCTTTTCCCATGTCAGGCCCGTCGTGTTGTCGCTCACGGTGCCGTCCCCGTTGTCCACCAGGCGCGGCCCCGCGAGCCTGCACTTCCACGCGCCATTCACGCGCACCGCCGTGTCGTCGGCCGCGCATCCGGTCAGGTCCGACAGCCCCACCTTGGCGTTGATCTGGGTCTGCAGGCCGTCCAGCGACAGGCGTTGCGCAGCGGCGCCGCCTGCCACGGCCAGGACCATGACTCCCAGCAGCGCACGCCACGCCAGTTGGGTTCTACCCGTCAAGTTCTTCATCTTTCACTCCTTGGTGGTTGAGAGGAGGTGGCCGCAGCCACCGTTGAAAAATACAAAAGCGCGGGTTTCGCCACCGTCGGCAGCGAACCTCTCCGCTGCGCCGGCGGCGCTCAGCAGTGAGAGCTGCCGACGTTCTTCGAGCGTTTCCTGAGCACTGCGAAACACGCAGCCAAGGCGGCAGCCAGCAACGCCACGCTGCCGGGCTCCGGGACGGTGCCGCCTCCGACGGATTTCGCGCTCGCCGTGACGATGTCATCGGCGTTCCAGAGGAACTGACCCGTGCCGTTCAGGTCCGTGCGCAGGCTTGCCGAACTGAAGGTCGACGTTCCATCGACGAGGCCGAGGAAATAGACCCGGGTGCCGTCGGCCAGGGTCTGCTGCAGGTCCACCTTTGAAAGGCTGACGGCGAGATTGCCGACCATCAGCCGGAAATCGTCATCCAGCAGTTCGTCGATGGCCATCACGTACAGGCCGATGGCATGGGCCGCGCTGAATGCCATCTGGAAGCCGTCGCCCTGCTGCAGCACGCCGCCGTCGTCGGTGCCCAGGAAGTTGGCCCCCGAGGTCGTCGCGGCGCCGCTGCTGACCTGAAGACTCACGCCACCCAGGTCGTAGCTGAATTGAATGCCGCCCGTGCGGGTGTTGCTGACGATGGCCGTGTCGGCAGCAGGCCCGTCGAAGTCCAAGGTCGAGACCGAGATGCCCGGCAGCGCCGACACCGCCGAATCGAAGGCCGCACGGTCGGTGTAGGCCACCGGCACAGCCTGCACGCCAGTCGTTGCCAAAGCGCCGGCGCTGGCCAGCGCGAGGGCCCAACGTTTCCATGGCCTGCCCGCGTCCTTGGGTTGCATCGCCGATGCTGAAACTGCGGCTTTGGCGGCGATCCAAGGCTTGAAGCTTGAGTTCATGTGTGTCCTCCCGCGGATGCGCAGCCCCGTCATTTGCGGATCAAAGCGCCCCACCTGGCTAAACGGATTGCCGGTCACTGACCTATCAAGGCATCGCGCATCGTTGTGCTGAGGCGCTGGCGGCGCCAGCCGCATCTGGCGGAGCAGATGCCAGGACGTGCTGAGGCGACTCGCGTTTCCTTGCATGCGAACGGCGTGGTCCTTTGGCTACTTTTGGCGCTTCGAACCGTTGACGCAATGAACAGCCGTGCCGGGAATGCGAGCGCCACGGCACGCTACGCAACAGGCGCCTTCGCGGTACTGAGCCCGCGCCTAGAAGCGTTCAACATCAACCTCAGGCGTCTGCTCGCTCAGCGCCCGACCGGCAAGCATGGTTATCCTGCCGCCCCATGTACGCGCCCTTCTTCGGCTTGAGACAAGCGCCGTTCTCGATCGCGCCGGACCCGCACTACCTGTTCATGAGCGAGCGGCACCGCGAGGCGCTGGCCCATCTGCTGTATGGCCTGGATGGCGGCGGCGGCTTCGTGCTGCTGACCGGCGAGATCGGCGCCGGCAAGACCACCGTCTGCCGCTGCTTTCTGGAGCAGATCCCGGCGAACTGCAACGTCGCCTACATCTTCAATCCCAAGCTCACCGTCCCTGAGCTGCTGCAGGCGATCTGCGACGAGTTCCATGTCCCGGTGCCGCCGGGCGCGCAGACGGTGAAGGGCTATGTCGACCCGCTGAACGCCTTCCTGCTGGCCCAGCATGCGGCGGGCCGCAACAACGTGCTGATCATCGACGAGGCGCAGAACCTGTCGGCCGACGTGCTGGAGCAGCTGCGCCTGCTGACCAACCTCGAGACGGCCGAACGCAAGCTGCTGCAGGTGGTGCTGATCGGCCAGCCCGAGCTGCGCGGCATGCTGGCCCGGCCCGAGCTGGAGCAGCTGGCGCAGCGCGTGATCGCCCGCTTTCACCTGGGCGCGCTGTCCGAGCCCGAGACGGCGCAGTACATCCGCCACCGCCTGAACGTGGCCGGCCTCACCGGCGCGCTGCCCTTCGACGGCAAGACGCTGCGTCTGATCCACCAGCTCACGCGCGGCGTGCCGCGCCGCATCAACCTGCTCTGCGACCGCGCACTGCTGGGTGGCTACGCCAGCGGCCAGGCGGAGGTCACACGGGCCATCGTGCGCCGGGCCGCCGCCGAGGTGTTCGGCGTGCAGCAGGCCGCGCCCGTGCCCCGGCGCGTATCGGTCGGCCTGGGCCTGGGGGTGTTGGCCGCAGCCGTGGCCGGGGCCGGGCTGACCTGGAGCCTGCAACAGCAATGGCGGGCCGGGCGCGGCGACAAGGCCGGCGCAGCGGTGGTGGCGGCCACGTCGGCGAGCGCTGCCTCCGCTGCTGCATCCTCTGCCGCGAGCGCGCCGACCGTGGCGCTGGCGGCCAGCGCCCCCGCGCAGCCGGCCTCGGCCGCCAGCAGCCCCGAGCCGCTGCAGCTGGCCGACTGGACGCCGCAGAACAGCGACGCCTGGGCCGCGCTGGCCGAGGCCTGGGGCCTGCCGTTGCCGGCCGGGGCAGACCCCTGCACCGCCGCCGCCCAGCGTGGCCTGCAGTGCTACCGCAGCAACAGCGGCAGCCTGTCGCTGATCCGCCTGATCGACCGCCCGGTGCTGCTGACACTGCGGCGCCCCGGCCAGCCGCAGGCCCTGGCCGCGCTGGTGGGGCTGGATGGCCCGAACGCCACGCTGGTGGTGGACGGCAAGCCGCGCCAGGTCACGCTGACCGACCTGGCCGGCGCCTGGCGCGGCGAGTTCACCACGTTCTGGCGCGTGCCGCCGGGCTATGCCAACCGCGCCGACAACATCGGCCCGCTGCGCGACTGGCTGGCCACGCAGCTGGCCGGCATCCCGGGCATGGCCGCCTCCACGCCGAACGGCTGGGCCGAGCTGAGCCGCCAGGTGCAGGCCTTCCAGGCCAGCCAGGGCCTGCAGCCGGACGGCCGCATCGGCCCGGTCACGCTGATGCAGATCAACCGGGCAACAGGCGTGGCCGAACCTCGCCTGGACCCCCGATCGACCGACTGAACCGCCATGTCCTACATCCTCGACGCCCTGCGCCGCGCTGAAGCCGACCGCGAACGCGAGCGCGGCCAGGTGCCCGGCCTGCACACGCAGGCCCTGGCCGACAGCCAGGCCGCGCGTGCCGCCGGCCAGCGCCGCTGGCTGCCCTGGGCCGGCGGCGGCCTGCTGCTGCTGGCCGGCATTGGCGCCGGCAGCTGGTGGGCGAACGGCGCGCGTGACGACCCGGCACCGGTCGCCGCGGCCGTGCCCGTGCGCCAGACCGCACCTGTTCACGCCCCTGTTCCCGCACCTGTTCCCGCCCCAGCGGCCACAACTCCCGCCACGCCAACGGCAGTCAGCGAACCGCCGCCTCCCGCGGCCTCGGCCTCGCCCTATCTGCCGCCCGCACCGCCGCCGGACGTCGTGGCTGCTACTGCCCCTGCCGCCCCTGCTGCCAAGACACCACGGCCCAGCGTGGCCGCGCCCGCCCCGACCCCGGCGCCCGTGGCCGAAGCCCCCATCCCCCGGCTGGCCGAGCTGCCCGAGACAACGCGCCGCGAGTTGCCCAGGCTGGTGATCAGCGGCTCGGTCTATTCAGACGACCCGGCCAGCCGCTTCGTCATCGTCAATGGCGAGGTGATGCGCGAAGGCGCCAAGCTGGGCGCCGACCTGGTGCTGGAGCAGATCCGCGCGCGCGAACTGGTGTGGCGCTTCAAGGGCCAGCGCTACCGGCAACCCGTCTAGCGGAGCGGCGGAAAGCGAATCGCACCTTCGGCAGGCAACTTGTGCATGCACGCAACGAAGAGCGGGCTGACGAGCCAGCCGTTCAGCCAGGACCTCAGCGACGGCAGATCCAGCGTTGCGAACCATCCCGGCTCCACCGCGGCGAACTGGCGAACGAAGGGCATCACTGCGAGGTCGGTGGCGCAGGGCGTGGCGCCGCCCAGGCAGGGCGCGCCGTGCAGCCGCGCCTCCAGCGGTCGCAGAAGCACGTCCAGCGCCCGGTTGCGATGTGCGTCGGGCGTGAGGGTGTCACCCGCGTAGCGCTGGGGGTACTTCCAGCGGTCCAGGTGATGCTTGAAGTCGCCGTCGTTTCGGCGTAGCAGGTCCAGGTTCCCGGGCGACTGCGCCCGCGCCCACCAGCCCTGCGCATCGGGCCCGGCCAGCGCCCAGCGCATGATGTCCCAACTCTCCTCGATCACGCTGCCATCGGGCAGCTGCAGCACCGGCACCGTCGCCTTGGGCGACAGGGCCAGCAAGCTCGCCGGCTTGTCGCGCAAGCTGACCTCCACCGCCTCGAAGGCACGCCCGGCCTGCAGAAGCGCCATCCGTGCCCGCATCGCGTAGGGGCAGCGGCGAAAGGTGTAGAGCCGCGGCAGCTGTAGGCCGGGCGTGGCAAGCGGTGCGTGCGGTGTCGGTGTCGATGGGTGCATGGGTCGCTGAAGTGTGGCGGCGGCCAGCAGAGGCGTCGATAGCGGGTCGAGCCCTTGATAATCGAAATCCGACCCCCGCCTGCTCGAGATGTCTGCCTTCACCATGGATAAATTCTTGCTGCAGCAGCAGGTATTGGAACGGCTCGCCGAAGACCTGCTGCAAGCCGAACAGGCGGCGCGGGCGGCCCATGAGACGGCAACCCACGAAGAAAACATCGCCGAAAACAAGTACGACACATTGGGTCTTGAAGCCGCTTACCTGGCCACCGGCCAGGCTCGTCGCGCCGAAGCCATCCGCCAGGCGATGGCCGTTTGGCGCCAATTCCGCCCACGCCCCTACGACGCCAGCAAAGGCATACAGCTCGGCGCGCTGGTCTGCCTGGTCGACTCCGACGACAGGCAGCAACAGCTATTTCTCGGCCCGGATGGGGGCAGCATGAAGCTGGTCAGCGGCGCGCAGTCCATTCAGGTCATCAGCTGCGAATCTCCGTTGGGCAGGGCGGTGCTGGGCAAATGCGAGGGTGATGAGGTGTCGATACAGGTCGCTCCAAATCGACAGCGGTTTGAAGTGCTGCGGGCTCATTGAGCCGCGAGCAAGTTCGCGCCGAATCGATTTCTGCGCGCCTGTCCAGCATCGGCTGCGGGCTCAACCACCCAGCAGCCGCATCAACGGCGCTGAAGTGGCGGCCAGCGCGCTGTCGTCCTGCTCGTCCTTCAACGCGACACCGCTCAGTTGCCGCGTTCGCGCCTCGCGCAGCAATGCATGCAGCTTGGCGGCGGCAGCGGCCGGCGGCAGGCCTTCGGGGCGCACATTGGAGATGCAGTTGCGCTGGGCATCCACCAGGCCCGGGCGCGGTGCCCAGCTGAAGTAGACGCCCAGGCTGTCCGGCGCGCTCAGGCCCGGGCGCTCGCCGATCAGCACGACGACGCAGCGGGCCTTCAGCAGCGCGCCCGCCTCGTCGCCGAGGGCCACGCGGGCCTGCGTCGCGACGACCGGCGGCGCCCAGGTCCAGCCGCCCTCGCTCAGCAGCCGTTCACGCAGCGCGGCGAACAGCGGGAGGGCCTGGCGCTGCAGCGCCAGGGCGGAAAGGCCGTCGGCGAGGACGAAGGCGAGGTCGGTCTCGGCGGCTTGCAGCGCCGTCAACGTGGCGACGCTGGCTTCGCTGAGGCGCCGGCCGAGGTCGGGCCGTTGCAGATAGCCCGCCCGGTCCGCCGCCTGGCTTTGCACCCGCAGTGGCGTCTCGCCCAGCGCGCGCAGGCCGGTCAGCAGTGCATCCACATCCAGCGGCGCATGCACCGCGTCGCGCGCCTCGGCATGGGCCTGCTGGAAGGCCAGGTGGGCGCGCGTCGGCAGGCTGACACCGGCGCGACCCAGGGCGATGCGGGCGGCGGTGTAGCGGCGCAGGACGGCCCAGGGCTGGTCGACGACGGGCGGCTTCATGAGCGGGCCAACAGCGCGGCGAAGCGCTCCGGCAGGGCGTCGGCCAGCGCGAGCTGGCCGTCGAAGATGCCCGTGCGCTGCAGCCAGGCCTCGAACTCCGGCGCCGGCCGCAAGCCCAGCAGGCGGCGCATCGCCAGCGCGTCGTGGAAGCTGGTGCTCTGGTAGCCCAGCATGATGTCGTCGGACCCCGGCACGCCCATGATGTAGTTGCAGCCCGAGGCGCACAGCAGCGTGAGCAGGCTGTCGACGTCGTCCACATCGGCCTCGGCATGGTTGGTGAAGCACACATCCACGCCCATGGGCAGGCCCAGCAGCTTGGCGCAGCAGTGGTCCTCCAGACCGGCGCGAACGATCTGCTTGCCGTCGAACAAATACTCGGGCCCGATGAAGCCGACGACGCTATTGACCAGCAGCGGTTCGAAGCGCCGCGCCACCGCGTAGGCGCGGCACTCCAGCGTCTGCTGATCGCAGCCGTGGTGGGCGCCGCTGGACAGGGCGCTGCCCTGACCGGTCTCGAAGTACATGACCTGCCGCCCGCCGCGCTTCAGTGCCAGTGCGGCCTGCTGCGCTTCCTCTATCAGGGCCAGCGTGATGCCGAAGCCCCGGTTGGCGCCCTCGGTGCCGGCGATGGACTGGAACACCAGGTCCACCGGCGCGCCGCGCTCCATGGCCGCCAGCGTGGTTGTGACATGCGTCAGCACGCAGCTCTGCGTCGGGATCTCGTGGTGCGTGATCACGGCGTCCAGCATCTGCACGAGGCGCATGACCTGGGGCAGGTTGTCGGTGGCGGGATTGATGCCGATGACGGCGTCGCCCGCGCCCATCAACAGGCCGTCGAGCAGGCTGGCGGCAATGCCGGCTTCGTCATCGGTCGGGTGGTTGGGCTGCAGCCGCGTGGCCAGGCGCCCGCGCAGGCCCAGCGTGCTGCGGAACTGCGTGACGACCTCGCAGCGGCGGGCGATCAGCATCAGGTCCTGCACGCGGCAGAGCTTGCTCACGGCGGCGGCCATCTCGGGCGTGAGGCCGTTGGCGATCTGCGCGGGCTCCACGGCATCGGCCAACAGCGCGTCGCGCAGGCCGCCCACGGTGAGATGCGAGATCGGCGCGAAGGCGGCGGCGTCATGCGTGTCGACGATGAGGCGGGTCACTTCGTCGCTCTCGTAGGGCACGACGGCTTCGTTCAGGAAGGTCTTGAGTGGCAGGTCCGCCAGCGCCAATTGCGCCGCGACCCGCTCACGCGCATTCACCGCCGCCACGCCGGCCAGCTCGTCGCCCGAGCGGCGCGGGCTGGCCTTGGCGAGCAGCGTGCGCAGGTCGGCGAACTGGAAGCGCTCGGTGCCAAGGGTGTGGGCGTAGGCCATGCCGAAGTGTGCGCAAAACCCGTGCCGGCTGCATGACAAAGCAGTGACGCAGGCACATCCCCAGGTGCCGATTACCGAGGCTGCAAGCTTGGGATGTTCGCTGCGCGCCCGACTGCCGAACATCGCGCCCTTTTGGACGAGGAGGCATGGCCCCGATGCGAGACGGCATCACCGGTTTGAACGCTGCGCTCATGGCGCTGGCATCGACGCTGGCCGCTGCGGCGCCGCCCGCGCCAGGGCTGGCCGCAGACCGCACGGCCGTGGGCCAGCTGGTCAACGCCGTCAGCCTGGACGTGATGACCGAAGCCACGTTGACGGCCTGCGACGCCGTGGGCGCGCCCTCGTTCATGCAGCTGCGCCCGGCCTGGGTGGCGTGGCGCGAGAGGCACCAGCTGCCGCAGCTGAAGGCGGTGCTGGTCAGCGCGAACCGGCGCAAGAACTTTGGCCGTGCGCCGTCCTGGGACGAGATCACCGAGCCGATGCGGGCGCGGGTGCTGGGCGACCCCAAGCCCGAGCAGGCCTGCGCCGCGCTGGTGCGCGACCTGCAGTCCCCCGGCATGGACGCGACGGCGCTGTTCCCGCAGGCCGCCGCCGCAGCGGCGGACCTGCTGCGCGCCGAAGTGGCGTCGCGGCCCTCCGAGCTGCCGGCCGCTGCGGCGCCCGATGGCGCCCAGGTGCTGCTGCCGACCCAGATCGCAGCGCTCGCCGGCCAGCACAAGGGCGGCTGGAGTTCCAAGTCCGCCGACGAGGCGCAGCGCGAGCACGGCTTCGTCTACGTGAAGGGGCGGGTCAAGCGCTGGTCCCAGGACCGCGACGGCGACCGCTTCAGCCTGGTCATCGACGACGGCGAGCGCATCTCGGCCGCCAAGTTCTATCTCGATTTCGACGCCGACGCCTGGGTGGGGCGCGAGGTGGTGCTGCGCGGCGTGGTCACGTCGCTGCGGTCCTACGCCGCCGACCTCAAGCGCGCGGCGCTGGTGGCCGACGCGTCTCGCCTGGTGCCGTCGCCGCTGGCCCAGGAGTCGCTGGGCCGCAAGGAGGTGATCCTGCAACGCGTGATGAGCCCGCCCGGCCGCGGCCTGGCCGACAAGGATCTGGCCGCCGTCGTCATCGAGGGCAAGGCCAACTACAACTACGGCACGAGCTGGGAGGAAGACGTGCGCTTCCTGCTGCGCGACGGCACGGCCTACCGCCGCACCGACATGCCGCCCGACCAGCTCGACATCGCCGCCTCGCGCAAGCTGGAGCCGCAGCAATGGGGCCGCTGGCGCGCCAAAGGCAAGGGCTACGAGATGCAGGCGCAGGACTTCGACGGCCGCCCCGCCGGCGGCTGGGAGGCGGGCCAGCACTACGCCGTCAAGCCCTGGCCCCAGGACACACGGCTGGACGGCTACTTCAGCCGTGGCACGTTCAGCGGCAGCCAGATCACGGGCGGCGTGTCGTCCAGGCGCGCCATCCGCTTCACGCGCGATGGCCGCTTCGAGCGCAGCTTCAGCTCTTTGGGCACGTCGGGCAGCCTGGCGGCCATCAACGGCGCCAACATCTCCATGTCCTCGCGCGCCGACGGCAAAGGCAGCAGCAGCACCGCCGGCGGCACGGTGTCCGGGCCGCTGGGCACCGCCACCGCGACCAGTGGCACGAACACCAAGGACGACGGCGCCAGCCGCCGCGGCCGCTACCAGCTGAGCGGCTTCGTGCTGACGCTGGACTACGACGACGGGCATCAAGAGCGGCTGCTCAGCTTCCCTGTGCACGGCGATGGCAAGACCGTCTACGTGGGCAGCGGCAGCCTCAGCCGCGACAAATGAAGCGCCGATGACGAAGATCGCATGGCTGATGAGCCTGGCGCTGCAAGCCGGCAGTGCCTGCGCCGCCACGGCCGGGCAGAGCCTGCTGACCGACCCCGCCGCGATGACCCAGCTGATCAGCGCGGTGAGCCTGGACGTGATGACCGAGGCCTCGCTGGACGCCTGCCATGACGTCGGCGCGCCGGCCACGGCGCAGGCGCGCGCCGCCTGGGTGGCCTGGCGGGAACGCCATCAGGTCGCGCCGCTGCGCATGGTGTTGATCTCGCTGAAGCAGCGGGACAGCGGCAGCGTCCCGCCCTGGAGCCGGCTCACCGAGCCGATGCGCCAGCGGGTGCTGGGCGACGCCGAGCCCGACCGCATCTGCGCCGCCCTCGGGCAGGACCTGCAAGGCGCCAGCATGGACGTGAGCGCGCAGTTCCCACAGGCCCGGGCCGTGGCCCAGGGGTTGCTGCAACTCAAGCTGGCCTACAAGCCCACGCTGCCGGACATGGCGCCGGGCGTGCCGCGGGGCCAGGTGTTGCTGCCCAGCCAGATCCCGGCGCTGGTCAAGCAGCATGGCCGCTGGTCCGCGATCAGCGACGAAGCGGCGAAGAAGCGGCTGGGTCTCGTCTACGTCAAGGGCCGCGTGGAGCGCCATGGCAGCGACGGCGACCGCTACCGGCTCGTGCAGGACCAGGGCGAGCGGCGCTCGACGCACACCATCTCGCTGGATGTCAGCGCCGAGCCCTGGGTCGGCCGCGAGGTGGTGCTGCGCGGCGTGTTCACGTCGTTGGACAACAGCTACGTGAACCTGGCCGCAGCGGCCGTCGTCACCGATTCGACGGGCCTGACACCCTCGCCCCTGCCGCAGGAGCCGCTGGAACGCCAGGAGGTGCTGCTTCAGCGGGTGACCAGCGCCCCCGGCAGGGGCTTGGCCGACAAGGAGTTGGCGGCCGTCGTCATCCACGGCGAAGCCAACAACCTCAACGGCACGCGCTGGGAGGAGGACGTGCGCTTCCTGCTGCGCGACGGCAGCGCCTACCGCCGCAGCGGCATGCCGCCGGACCAGCTCAACGTGAGCGCCTCGCGGCAGCTCGAACCGCAGCAATGGGGCCGCTGGCGCGGTGCCGACGGGCGCTACGAAATGCAGGGCCAGGACGACGATGGCCGCCCCGACGGCGACTGGCAGGCCAAGCAGCACCACGCCGTGAAGCCCTGGCCGGCGGGCACGCGGCTGGAAGGCAGCTTCAGCCGCGCCAGCTTCACCGGCAGCCTGGTGCTGGGCGGGCGCTCGTCATCGCAGACCTTGCGCTTCACGCGCGACGGCCGCTTCGAGCGCAGCTTCAGCGCCACCTCCAGCACCGGCACGCTGGCCGCCACGCTGAACAACACCGTCATCGTCGGCTCGGCGCATGGCGATGGCAAGGGCAGCAGCAGCGTCGGCGGCGGCTCCGTGGGCACGGGCCCAATCGGCGGTGCTGGTGGCTCTGGCGGCACTGCAGGCGCCTACAGCTCCCGCAAGGCCGATGACGGCGCCAGCCGCCGCGGCCGCTATCAGCTCAGCGGCTATGCCCTCACGCTGGACTACGACGACGGCCGCCAGGAGCGCCTGCTCAGCTTCCCCGTGCACGGTGACCACAAGACGGTCTACGTCGGCGACGGCAGCTACAGCCTCGACAAATAGCTTCCCCTCTTTTTCCTGGAGATTCAATTGTCCCGACTGCCCCTCCTTTCCCTTCGTGCCGCCGGTCGCCTCGCGCTGGCGGCCCTGGCCTGCGCCGCCGGCACGGCCAGCGCCCAGGTCGGGCCGTCCCTCAGCCTGGCCGAGCAGATGCGCAGCATGATCGGCAAGCCCGCCGCGGCCGGAGGCGCAGGCGGCGCGGCCATGCCCGCCTTTGGCGCCACGCGCGCAGCGCCGCTGACCGCCGGCGATGCGCCCATCGTGGCCAGCGGGCCGGCGCAGGTCCGTCAATCGGCCACCGAGCTGGCTCAGCGCTTCCCCGCCGCCCACCGCGCCGCCATGACCAAGGCCTTCGAGGAGTCCTTCCTGTTCTGGCAGAAGCTCGAGACCCAGCTCGGCCTGACGCCCAACGACGTCGGCGCCGCCACGGCCGCCTTCATCGCCGGCAACTACAGCGCCTTCATGCAGCAGCCCGTGGCGGACGAGGACTTCAAGGCCCTGGTGACGCAGATGCAGGGCCTGCTCGCGGGCAACCCCGGCTTCACGCAGACCAGCCCGGCCGCCAAGCGCGCCATGTACGAGCAGCTGGCCATGGTGGGCACCTTCATGGTGGTCTACCGCGAGCACCTGAAGAGCAAGCCCAGCACCGGCGAGGAGGCCAACTTCCGCAACACCGCCAAGGCCAATCTCGAAGCCGGCCTGGGCCTGGCGGTGGAGCGCATCCAGATCGGGCCGCAGGGGCTGGTGGCGCGCTGAACGGCCCGGCCGCTCAGGTGTAGGTGCCGGTGGCGGACATGTGCAACCGCCACCGCGCATCGGCCAGCCAGCGCCACCGCCGCGCGCCGTGCACGGCCTTGTCCGCCCGCATGCCTTTCGCCCAATCGGTGGCGCACCCGCCTGCCCAGTAGACGTCACCGCCAAAAAGCCGCTGCGTGATGAACCAGAACTCGGCATCGCTGAACACGTCCGGCACCGGGCTGCGCAGCAGCACCTCGGCCTGCGTCCACGGCGTGGGGAAGAAGGGCTGCCCGGGGTCGAACAGGCGCTCGGCGTAGGTCGGGCCGCTGCCGTCGTTGGGCTCGCCGCGCGCGTCGCCCAGGTGCTGGCCGAAGAAGGCCTCGGCGGCCTGCCGCCAGGCCTTCGCCCTGAACGGCCGCCACCAGCGGCGGCCCGGCTGCCAGGGCCACAGCTCGCCCGGCCAGACCGGCTGCGCCCCGAGTTCGGGCGGCCCCAGCAGCGCGCGCCGCTGCGCCTCCGGGCAGGCCGGCCAGACGCGCTCCAACGAGGCTTGCAGTTCGGCGGGGAGCTGGCGCAGGTCGAGATCGGGCATGCGCTGCGGACGTTAACGGTCGACGAGGCTTCGCCAGCGCCTGAAGTTAGGGGCGCAATTTCGCTCACTTGTCCCGGTTCACCGACCCGTCGTACCCACCCCCCTACATCCGAACTCCTCGCTGGCTAACCCTCTTGCCCTCGCGAGGGGGCGTGCCTAGCGTCGGTCTCCCACAAAACCCATGGAGACAACATGACCCACCCTGTCCGCAGCTCACTCGCCGCCGCAGCTCTTGCTGCCTTGTTGGCAGGCCCCGCCAGCGCCGTCACCTTCAGCGACGCTTTCTTCTTCGGCGACAGCCTGTCAGATACCGGCAACATCCTGAAGCTCACCAACGGCGGCCAGCCGATTGCGCCGTACTTCACCGGCCGCTACTCCGACGGCCCGGTCTGGGTCGAGTACCTTGCCGCAGGCATCGGCCATGCAGATGCCGCCAAGGCCAGCAGCACGGGCGGCAACAACTACGCCTATGGCGGTGCGCTCACGGCCGGCGGCAGCCTCCCCAGCGTGCTGGCCCAGATCGGCACGTTCAGCAGCGCCCATGCCGTCGCCGACCCGAATGCGCTCTATGTCATCGTCGCCGGCGGCAACGACATGCGCGCCGCACGCAGCGGCAACCCGGCCAACATCGGCGCCGCCGCAGTGGCCGCGACGGACAACCTCAAGACCGCCATCGGCTTGCTGGCTGGCAAGGGCGCCAAGAACATCCTCGTGGCAAACCTTCCCGACCTGGGTGCAACGCCCGAGGCCATGATGCTCGGCCTGACCGGCGTCTCCACCCAGGCTACCGACGCCTTCAACTCCCTCATGGGCGGCGTGGTCGGCTACGGCCAGGGCATCGGCCTGAACATGAGCTTCTTCGACTTCGCCGGCCTGGCCACCGCCGTGCGCACGGACGCTCTCACCAACGGCGGCGCGCTCTACGGCATCACCAACGTCACCACGCCCTGCGGCACGTTCCAGTTCTCGCCCGGCACCTCTTGCGCCGTCTCGCAGTTCTCCGACGCGCTGCATCCCTCGGCAATCTCGCACCAGATGATGGGCGCCGCAGCCATCGCCGCCGTGCCCGAGCCTGAAACCTACGGCCTGATGGCGCTGGGCCTGGGCGTCGTCGGCTTCATGGCGCGGCGTCGCCGGCAAGCGGCTTGAATTGAGCCCCGTGGGCCGCGACAGCCTGGAAGAATCGCGGCCCATGAAGCTCACCCAAACCCTGCCCGTCTTGGCCGCCGCCGCGATCTCCAGCACCGCCCTCGCGGGCGACGGCCAGTTCCAGCTGCTCGTGCTGGCCATGCCCACCAAGTACCACTACGAGTACATCCCGGTGGCACGCGAGAGCTTCGAGAAGCTGGCCAAGCTGCACGCCTTCGAGCTGACCTGGGCCGCCCAGCCCTGGGCCTTCGAGGGCGACCTGAGCAAGTACGCGGCCGTGGTGCTGCTGAACAGCTCGGGCGAGGAGTTCAACGAGGCCCAGCGCGCCGGCCTTGAGCGCTACATGAAGGCCGGCGGCAACGCCGTCGTCGTGCACCGCGCCATCATCAGCAAGCCCGGCCTGTGGCCCTGGTACGAGAAGCTGGTTGGCCGCAGCTTCGTCATCCACCCCATGCTGCAAACGGCGGTCGTCACCAAGGCCGACCCCGCCCACCCCGCCACCTTCGGCCTGCCGGACAAATGGATCTGGAGCGATGAGTGGTATGAGTTCAGCAACCCGCACGGCGTGACCGTGAACCCCGTGCTGGCGGTGGACGAGCGCACCTACGACCCGAAGAAGATCTGGCCCGGCCAGGTCGCCAACGGCATGGGCGCCAACCATCCGGTGAGCTGGTGGCAGGGTTACGAGAAGGGCCGCGTGTTCGTCACGGCGCTGGGGCACAACGCCGAGATGTACAAGGACGCGAGATACCTGGACCACCTATGGGGCGGCATGTGGTGGGCGGCAACAGGCTACGGCATGCCGAAACGGCCGTAATCACTCACAGCCATGAGCGCGTCTGCCGGGCAAACTGCGCCGCCATGAAGCGCCGCCTGTTGAACCTGCTTGCCCTGTCGACCCCACTGCTGCCGGCGCTCGCCCGGGCCGCCACCGCAGCGACCGTGCTGCCGCTCTGGCCCGAGGGCGTGCCCGCCGCCGTGCGCGCCGATGCGCCCGCCACGCGAGGCGACCTCGGCCCCGAGCGCGTCGACGCGAACGGCGGCATTGCCAACGTCTCGGTGCCGACATTGACCGTCGTGCCGCCCGCAGTGGACCGCCCCAACGGCACGGCCGTCATCCTGTGCCCGGGCGGCGGGTACCGCTATCTGTCGTGGCAGCGCGAGGGCCTGCAATACGCCGCGTGGCTCAGCACGCTGGGCATCACCACCTTCATCCTCAAGAGCCGCCTGGAAGAGTGGGGCCACCCCGCGCCGCTTCAGGACGTGCTGCGCGCCATCCGCCTGGTGCGCTCGCGCGCGGCCGAGTTCGGTGTCGACCCGAAGCGCATCGGCGTGATGGGCAGCTCCGCCGGCGGACACCTGGCGGCCAGCGCCAGCACCCTGTGGGACCACCCCGACGGCCGCACCGGCGCCGTGCTGGACAACAGCGTCAGCGCCCGGCCCGACTTCGCCGTCCTCGTCTACCCCGTCATCACGATGACCGACCCCGCCGCCCACGCCGGCTCGCGCCGCGCACTGCTGGGCGGCGCGCCTGCTCCAGCGCTGCTGGCACTGATGTCCGTCGAGCAGCAGGTAACCGCCGCCACGCCGCCGACGCTGCTGCTGCACACGCAGGGTGACAAGACGGTGCCGGTGGACAACAGCATCCTGTACTACCAGGCCCTCACGCGAGCGGGTGTGCCGGCCGAGCTGTATTTGTTCGAGCAGGGTGGGCATGGGATTGGCATGCGGGATGGGTTGGGCACGGCGTCGGCGTGGCCGAGGCGGGCAGAAGATTGGTTGCGCATGCGAGGGCTGCTGGGCAAGGACGGGGCGCGGTGAGGCGGCGTGAACAGCTGAATGACGTGGCGCTGGCCGGCACCCTGCCCCCGTGGGAGCATCTGCCGGTGTGGTTGGCCGTCAGAAACGCGGCGAAATCAAAGCGACTCAAGCTCGGTCAACATCTGCTCCAACGGCCCCTCAACAACACCCCAAACGATGGCATCGTCGATTTCGGCATAGCCGTGCGCCAACTGGTTGCGAAGGGCCACGGCCTGGTTCAGATCGGCGATGCGTGACGCCAGGCCGGGGTCCAACTGGCGCACCCGCCCCAGGGCTTCGCCAAGGATCAGGAATTGACGCTCGACTGCGGAGCGCAGCAGCTCGTCACCCAGGTAGTCGTCAAGAGATTTGCCGGCAGTGAATCGCAGCGCACGCGCTGCGGCTTCCTTGGCATCCCAGATGTACTTGCGCAGGTCAGGCGCCATAGACCGGCTGTCGCTCTGCGCTCACCCGTTGCTTGAAATACGGATTGCGGATCGCTCGCTCCACGACCAAGTCGACGGGCCGGGCGAACAGCCGTTCCAGGCCGCGCTTCAGTTCGAAAAACGCTTCGGCATAGCGCACGGGCGGCAGGTCTTCGAACACGACGAGAAAGTCAAGATCGCTGGACCTGGCGTCGAAGTCCTCCCGGACGGCGGAGCCGAACAGGTCCAGACGCCGCGCGTGGGCTTGCTTGCAAAGCTCTGCAATGGCTTCGCTCCGCTCGGTGACCAGGGCCGGGACTTGCATGAGCGGATTCAAGCCGTTGCGCGGGGCCGCGTCAACGTCAGACGTCGATGTTCCCAGCGCGCAAGGCGTTGGTCTCAATGAAATCCCTCCGCGGCTCCACCTCGTCGCCCATGAGCATCGTGAAGACCTTGTCCGCCTCGATGGCGTCGTCGATCTGCACGCGCAGCAGGCGGCGCACGTTCGGGTCCATGGTCGTTTCCCACAGCTGCTCGGGGTTCATCTCGCCCAGGCCTTTGTAGCGCTGGCGGCCGACGGCGCCCTCGGCTTGGCTCATGAGCCAGGCCATGGCGGCCCGGAAGTCGTCGACCTTGCTTTCCTTGGCCTTCTCGCCCTCGCCCTTGCGCACCATGGCGCCGGCCTGGATGAGACCTTGGAAGCTCAGGCCCGCGTCGGCCAGCACTTCGTAGTCGGCGCCGTGCACGAAGTCCGCAGAGATGACGCTGGCACGCACGTTGCCGTGGTGGGTGCGGGCGATCTTGAGGAAGAGCTTGTCGGTACGCGGGTCGGTCTCGACCGTCACCAGCGCGTCGTGCAGCAGGCCCTTGAGGCTGGCGGCGCTGGCCTCGGCGGCTTCAGCGGTGTCGAGGTCCAGCGCGAGGCCGTTGGCCAGCACGTGCAGGGCTTCGATGTCCATCCAGTTGGACAGGCGGCCGATGACGGCTTGAGCCGCAACGTACTTGCGGGCCAGCGTGTCGAGGGTGTCGCCCTTGAGCGTGTTGCCGGTGCCGGTATCAAGTGACGCGTCTTGCAGCGCGACCTTGAGCAGGAAGCTGTCCAGCTCGGGCGCGTCCTTCAGGTATTGCTCGTGCTTGCCGACCTTGACCTTGTACAGCGGCGGCTGGGCGATGTAGATGTGGCCGCGCTCGCAGAGCTCGGGCATCTGGCGGTAGAAGAAGGTCAGCAGCAGCGTGCGGATGTGGGCGCCGTCGACGTCCGCGTCGGTCATGATGATGATGCGGTGGTAGCGGAGCTTGTCTGGGTTGAAGTCGTCGGTGCCGGCGCCGCGGCCGATGCCGGTGCCTAACGCGGTGATCAGCGTGATGATTTCATTGCTGGTCAGCAGCTTCTCGTAGCGGGCTTTCTCGACGTTCAGGATCTTGCCGCGCAGCGGCAGGATGGCCTGGAACTTCCGGTCGCGGCCCTGCTTGGCGGAGCCGCCGGCGGAGTCGCCCTCGACGATGTAGATCTCGCACTGGGCGGGGTCTTTTTCCTGGCAGTCGGCCAGCTTGCCGGGCAGGCCCAGGCCGTCGAGCACGCCCTTGCGGCGCGTCATCTCGCGGGCCTTGCGCGCGGCCTCGCGGGCGCGGGCGGCGTCGAGGATCTTGCCGCAGATGATCTTGGCGTCGAGCGGGTTCTCGAGCAGGTAGTCGGTCAGCAGGCGGGAGACGATGTCTTCCACCGGGCCGCGCACTTCCGAGCTGACGAGCTTGTCCTTGGTCTGCGAGCTGAACTTGGGCTCGGGCACCTTGACCGAAACGACGCACGCCAGGCCTTCGCGCATGTCGTCACCGGCGACCTCGACCTTGGCCTTCTTGGCCAGGTCGTTGTCGTCGATGTATTTGTTGATGACGCGGGTCATCGCGGCGCGCAGGCCGGTCAGGTGGGTACCGCCGTCACGCTGCGGGATGTTGTTGGTGAAGCAGAGGACGTTCTCGTTGAAGCCGTCGTTCCACTGCATCGCCACTTCGACGCCGATGTTGGTCTGCTGGTCGCTCATCTTGTCGCCCTGGGCGTGGAAGATGTTCGGGTGCAGCGTGGTCTTGCCCTTGTTGATGAACTCGACGAAGCCCTTCACGCCGCCGGCATAGGCGAAGTTGTCTTCCTTGTTGTTGCGCTCGTCGACCAGGCGGATCTTGACGCCGTTGTTCAGGAACGAGAGCTCGCGCAGGCGCTTGGCGAGGATGTCGTAGTGGAAGTCGTTGTTCTGCTGAAAGATCTCGGTGTCGGGCAGGAAGTGCACTTCGGTGCCGCGCTTGTCGGTCTCGCCGGTGATCTTCATCGGGCGGGTTTCGAAGCCGTTGACCACGACGCTTTCAGCGTCCTGCGGCACACCCTTGGCGAACTCGAGGAAGTGGACCTTGCCGTTCTGGCGCACGGTCAGGCGCAGGAACTTGCTCAGGCCGTTCACGCAGGAGACGCCCACGCCGTGCAGGCCGCCGGAGACCTTGTACGAGTTCTGGTTGAACTTGCCGCCGGCGTGCAGCTCGGTCAGTGCAATCTCGGCGGCAGAGCGCTTGGGCTCGTGCTTGTCGTCCATCTTGACGCCGGTGGGGATGCCGCGGCCGTTGTCGATGACGGAGATGGAGTTGTCGGTGTGGATGGTGACGACGATGTCGTCGCAGTGGCCGGCCAGGGCCTCGTCGATGGAGTTGTCCACCACTTCGAAGACGAGGTGGTGCAGGCCGGTGCCGTCGGACGTGTCGCCGATGTACATGCCGGGGCGCTTGCGCACGGCTTCCAGGCCTTCCAGGATCTGGATGGAGTCGGCGTCGTAGACCGCGCCCGACTTGGCCTCGGCGGCGGCGGCCGCCTGCTGCTTTTCGTTCAGGCCATCGGGGTGGTCGGCGCTGCTGGAAACATCACTCATCGGGAACTCTCTCTCACTCGCGGGCCGCAAATTCACGGCCCTTTAAAAGCACTGAAGCGGGCCGAAGCCCGCTGTGTCCAAGTCAGGTCGTGACTCAGATCCTCATTGGCATGACCACGTACTTGAAGCCCGTCGTGTCGGGAATCGTCAAGAGCGCGCTGGAGGCGCTGTCGTTCAGGTCGATGCAGACCATGTCCTGGCTCATGTTGGCCAGGGCATCCATCAGGTAGGTCACGTTGAAGCCGGTCTCGATCTTGTCGCCGGCGTAGTCGATCTCGATCTCTTCCTTGGCCTCTTCCTGCTCGGCGTTGCTGGACGCGATGCTCAGCAGGCCCGGCTCGAAAGTCAGCCGCACGGCCTTGAACTTCTCGCTGGTCAGGATGGCCGCGCGCTGCAGGCTGGACAGCAGCGTGGTGCGGCCCAGCGTGAGGCGGAACTTGTGGTTCTTGGGGATGACGCGGTTGTAGTCGGGGAACTTGCCCTCGACGAGCTTGGTGACGAACTCCATGCCACCGAAGCTGAACTTGGCCTGGTTGCCGGCGAAGCGCATCTCGATGGCAGCGTCTTCTTCACCCTTGCCATCCTTCAGCAGGCGCTGCAGCTCCAGCACGGTCTTGCGCGGCAGGATGACTTCCTGCTTGGGGATGTCGGTGTCCAGCTCGACCTGAGCCAGCGCCAAGCGGTGGCCGTCGGTGGCGACCAGCGTCAGGTTCCTGCCTTCGGCGACGAACAGGATGCCGTTCAGGTAGTAGCGGATGTCATGCACCGCCATCGCGAAGTGAACCTGGTTGATCAGGCCCTTGAGCGCCTTCTGCGGCACGCTGAACGCCGGGCCGAAGTCGGCGGCTTCCTGCACGAGGGGAAAGTCGTCGGCCGGCAGCGTCTGCAGCGTGAAGCGGCTCTTGCCGCCCTGCAGCGTCATCTTGTTCTGGTTGCTGGTCAGGCTGACGACCTGGTCGTTAGGCAGGGCGCGCAGGATGTCGATCAGCTTGCGCGCGCCCACGGTGGTGGACAGGTTGCCGGCGTCGCCGTCGAACTGCACGGTCGTGCGCACCTGGATCTCGAGGTCGCTCGTCGTCAGCTCCACCTGGTTGCCGGTCTTGCGGATCAACACATTGGCCAGGATGGGCAGCGTGTGACGCCGCTCGACGATGCCGGCCACTGCTTGCAGCGCGCCGAGCACCTGATCCTGGGGAGCTTTCAAAACGATCATGTAGGCCTCTTTGGAGGAGATCTTTGGTGGGAAATTCGGCTGGGCCGGTAACCCAAAACCGCGCGCGCGCGTGAAGCTCGGATTGTCGCCCGGAAACGGTGCCCGCCCGGGCTGGCAGGGTTGCCAGGGTGATGCGGGTCAACCCGAAGCAGCGATGCGCCTCAGCCCTTCAGCGTCTGCTCCAGCACGTGCAGCTGCTGGTTCAGCTCGGTGTTCTTCTGCCGCTCGCCACCGATCTTTCGCACCGCGTGCAGCACCGTCGTGTGGTCCCGCCCGCCGAAGAGTTCGCCGATCTCGGGCAGGCTCTTCTGCGTCATCTCCTTGGCCAGGTACATCGCAATCTGGCGCGGCCGGGCGATGCTGGCCGGGCGCTTCTTGGAGTACATGTCGGCGATCTTGATCTTGTAGAAGTCGGCCACCGTCTTCTGGATGTTCTCCACACCGATCTGGCGGTTCTGGATGGAGAGCAAGTCCTTCAGCGCCTCGCGGGCCAGCGTGATGCTGATCTCCTTGTGCGAGAACTTGGCATAGGCCAGCACCTTGCGCAGCGCGCCTTCCAGCTCGCGCACGTTGGCGCGCACGTTCTTCGCGACAAAAAAGGCGACGTCCTCAGGCATGGGCGTGCCCTCGGCCTCGGCCTTCTTGATGAGGATGGCGACGCGCATCTCAAGCTCGGGCGGCTCGATGGCCACCGTCAGGCCGGCGTCGAAGCGGCTGGTCAGGCGCTCGTCGATGTCCACCAGCCCCTTGGGGTAGGTGTCCGACGTCATGATGATGTGCGCCTTCTTGGCCAGCAGCGCCTCGAAGGCGTTGAAGAACTCCTCCTGCGTGCGGTCCTTGCCGGCGAAGAACTGCACATCGTCGATCAGCAGCAGGTCCAGCGAGTGGTACTTGGCCTTGAGCTCGTCGAAGGTCTTGCGCTGGTAGTTCTTGACGACGTCGGAGATGAACTGCTCGGCATGCAGATAGAGCACGCGGGCGTCGGGCCGGTCCTTCAAGAGCGCGTTGCCGACGGCGTGGATCAGGTGGGTCTTGCCCAGGCCGACGCCGCCGTAGATGAACAGCGGGTTGTAGGTGATGCCAGGCGCGCCGGCCACATGCAGCGCGGCGGTGCGGGCCATCTGGTTGGCGCGGCCGGGCACCAGCGTGTCGAACGTCAGCTGCGGGTTGATGCGGTGCTTGGCCGAGGCGGGCGCCTGCGACGGCAGCATGATGCTGCTGGCAGGCGGCGCGCTCACGGGCCGCAGCGCGGCGCTGGGCTCGGCCGGCGCGGCTGAAAGCTGCTGCTGATGCGCTGCGGAGACGGCAGCCGACATCACGCTGGGCACGGCGATGGGCGCGCTGGACGCATCGCGCGCCACCAGGGCCAACTCCAGCCGCGTCGGGCGGCCGGCCAGCTCGGTCAGGATGGCCTCGATGCGGGCTGCATATTGGCGGCGGATCCAGTCGCGCTTGAAATGGTTGGGCACCTTCAGCGTGGCCACCAGCGCGCTCGCGGCATCGGCGCCTTCGCCGGCGACGGTGGCCGGCGGCAGCGGGCGGATCCAGGTGTTGAACTGCTGCTCGGGCAGTTCGGTAGCCAGGCGCTCGCAGCCACGCCGCCAGAGATCTGACGCCCAATCCGCCGAATTCATGCCCCCTGCGTCAGTCATTTCGCCCGTTGCCAAAGCCTGTACCCCGTCCACCCAGTGTTCTTCTTCGCTCATTGTGGAAAACTTCTTTTCGAGCGGCCGGATTGTACGGACCCGGGCCTGCCGAAGGACGGGTTATCCACAGAATTTGGCGGGGGGTCAATCCCTGGCAAACCCCGCTTGAGACTGGCGACTTATTGACCGGTGCCGCCGCATCTGCTGTAATGCCGGGTTTTCGCGCACTGCGATTCGTTCGCCGTGCGCTTTTCTTGTCGGGCACCAACCGCTGTGCCCGGACGAACCGAACAAACCCTCCAAAGAGGTCTCCCCATGAAGCGTACCTACCAAGCCTCCAAGACCCGCCGCGCCCGCACCCATGGCTTCCTCGTGCGCATGAAGACGCGTGGCGGCCGTGCCGTCATCGCCAATCGCCGCGCCAAGGGCCGCAAGCGCCTGGCCGTCTAAGCCCCGTTGATTGAAGACGGCGCCCCGTGCGTCGTCAGCTTCCCGGGCATCCGATGATCGGCAAGCTGAACCGCCCGGTGGACTTCGAGCGTGTGCTCGGCCGTCAGAGCCGGGCGCGCAGCGCGCATTTCGCGCTGCACCACCTCTCGGCCAATCCGGCGCCCAGCGCCTGGCATGCCGCCCAGTTGCGCACAGCCTCAGCCAAGTTATCAACAGGCGATTCACAGCCTGTCCCCAACGCTGTGGAACAAGACCCGCCCAACGCGCCTGAAGGTTGCTGGGTGGGCATCGTCGTGCCCAAACGGCATGCCAAGCGTTCGGTGACGCGTGCGCTCTTGAAGCGGCAGATCCGTGCCGCATTTGCCGAGCGTCCCGGCATGCCGCCGGGTTTGTGGGTTGTGCGCTTGCGTTCTCCGTTTGACCGCCAGAAATTCCCCAGCGCCGCGTCCGACGCGCTGCGCGCTGCGGCCCGTGCCGAGCTGGCGCAGCTGCTGGACAAGGCCCTGAAGCCAGCCTCGGCCAATTCCGGTAGCGCCGCATGAATCCCGGCTGGCCTGCCCGTGCGCTGATGGCCCTGGTGCGTGGCTACCGGCTCATGCTCAGCCCCTGGCTGGGCAATGCCTGCCGCTTCGAGCCCACCTGCTCGCGCTACTCGCTCGCCGCGCTGGAAAAGCACGGCGCACTGGCCGGCAGCTACCTGACCGTTCACCGCATCCTGCGCTGCCAGCCGCTGTGCAAAGGCGGGCACGACCCCGTGCCTGACAATGCGCCGCGCCTGTTTTCCCGCCTGATTTCCCCTGTGCCTTGCGCACCGTCTTCCTCTTCCGAGTCCCTCCATGACTGATATTCGCCGCACCGTGCTGTGGGTGGTGTTCACCATGTCCCTCGTCCTGCTCTGGGACGGCTGGCAGAAGCACAACGGGCATCCCTCGATGTTCAGCCCCCAGGCGCCCAAGGCGGTCGCAACGGCACCTGGCGACCCCGCTTCCAGCGGCGTGCCGACCAGCTCGACAGGCTCGGCCAGCACCGCCCAGGCCCCGGCCGTCACGGCCCCTGGGGCGGCACCGTCCGAGAAGGTCACCATCCGCACCGACGTGCTGACGGTCACGGTCGACACGCTGGGCGGCGACATCGTCCGCGCCGAGCTGCCCAAGTACCTGACGTCGCCGGACCCGACGGTCACCGACCAGCTGCTGCAGATGGTGCATCTGCAGAAGAAGCCCGAGTTCAAGCCCGAGCCCGTCGTGCTGTTCAACGCCGGCCAGCATTACCGCGCCCAGACCGGCCTGGTGGGCGGCGCCGGCCCGCTGCCGACGCACAACACGCCGATGACTGCTGTAGAAGGCCCGCGCGAGCTGGAAGCCGGCCAGAACGAGGTCAAGCTGCGGCTTGAATCGGCCGAGGTCGGCGGCGTGAAGCTGGTCAAGACCTTCACCTTCAAGCGCGGCGTCTACACGGTCGGCGTCACGCACGAGGTCGTCAACGTCGGCGCGGCGCCGGTCACGCCCCAGGTCTATCTGCAACTGGTGCGCGATGGCAGCACGGTCACCGGCGGCGCGGCCTTCACGCCCAGCTTCACCGGCCCGGCCGTCTACAACGACAAGACCAAGTTCCACACGATCAAGTTTGAGGACATCGACAAGAACAAGGTCGACATCGAGAAGCAGGCCAACGACGGCTGGGTCTCGATGGTGCAGCACTATTTCGCCAGCGCCTGGCTCGTCAACGAGCCGGGCAACCGCGAGTTCTTCGTGCGCAAGCTGCCCGGCCAGGCTGGCGTGCGCGGTGACACCTATGCCACTGGCATGGTGTTCACGCTGCCGACGCTGGCCCCGGGCGCCAGCACCACTCAGCAGGCCACCCTCTTCGCCGGCCCGCAGGAAGAGAACAACCTCTCCGCACTGGCTCCCGGCCTGGAGCGCGTCAAGGACTACGGCGTGCTGACCATCCTGGCCGAGCCGCTGTTCTGGCTGCTCGACAAGCTGCATGGCTTCATCGGCAACTGGGGCTGGACCATCGTCGCTCTCGTGCTGCTGCTGAAGATCGCGCTGTACAGCCTGAACGCCAGTGCCTACAAGTCGATGGCGCGCATGAAGGCCGTCGCGCCGCGCATCAACGACATGAAGGAGCGCCTGAAGGACAAGCCGCAGGAGATGCAGCAGGAGATGATGAAGATCTACCGCGAGGAGAAGATCAATCCCATCGGCGGCTGCCTGCCCATCTTCCTGCAGATGCCCATCTTCATGGCCCTGTACTGGGTGCTGCTGTCCACCGTCGAGATGCGCCAGGCGCCGTGGATGCTGTGGATCACCGACCTGTCGGTGCGCGACCCCTACTTCATCCTGCCGCTGCTGATGATGCTGTCCAGCCTGTTCCAGGTCTGGCTCAACCCGCCGGCGGCCGATCCGATGCAGCAGAAGATGATGTGGATCATGCCCGTCGCCTTCGGTGTCATGTTCTTCGTCTTCCCGGCCGGCCTGGTGCTGTACTGGCTGACGAACAACATCCTGTCCATCGCCCAGCAATGGATGATCAACAAGCGCCTGGGCGTGAACTGAAGCACGTGAATCTGCACAGCCCCCGCAGCCGGGGGCTGTTTTCGGCCTGCTGATCGCAGTTCAATCGCTTCGCGGGGCAGAGAACAACGGCCCGGACGGGGCTCACGAGAGCACCCGACCCGAGCCTCCCCCGCGCCAATTCCGCCAGCAGCCACCTTCGGGTGGCTGTTTGCTTTGGCCGCCGACAATTGCGTCCATGCTCGCCCGCCACGCCGACCCCATCGCCGCCATCGCCACCGCCCCGGGGCGAGGCGCCGTTGGCATCGTGCGTGTGTCATCGCCGCAAGACCTGGCCCCGCTGATAGCAGCCGTCTGCGGCCGGACGCTGAAACCGCGCGAGGCGACCTATCTGCCCTTCCACGACGCAGCCGGCACGCCCATCGACCAGGGCCTCGCGCTGCACTTCCCGGCGCCGCATTCCTACACCGGCGAACACGTGCTGGAACTCCAGGCCCATGGCGGCGCGGTCGTCATGCAGCTGCTGCTGGCGCGCTTGATCGAAGCTGGCGGCAACGTCAGGCTGGCTGAGCCGGGTGAGTTCACACAGCGCGCCTTCCTGAACGGCAAGCTCGACCTGGCGCAGGCCGAGGCCGTGGCCGACCTCATCGACGCCAGTACCGAGGCCGCCGCCCGCAGCGCGAGCCGGGCGCTCGGCGGCGCGCTCTCGCACGAGGTCGACGTGCTGCGCGACCAGCTCATCCAGCTGCGCATGCTGGTCGAGGCGACGCTGGACTTTCCCGAGGAGGAAATCGACTTCCTCGAAAAGGCCGACGCCTTCGGCCGTCTGGACCGCCTGACGGAACAACTGAACGCAGTGCAGGCCCGCACGCGCCAGGGCGCACTGCTGCGCGACGGCCTGAAGGTCGTGCTCGCCGGCCAGCCCAACGTGGGCAAAAGCTCGCTGCTGAACGCACTGGCCGGCGCCGAGCTGGCCATCGTCACGCCCATCCCCGGCACGACGCGCGACAAGGTCAGCCAGACCATCCAGATCGAAGGCGTGCCGCTGCACATCACCGACACGGCCGGCCTGCGCGACGTGACGGCGGACGAGGTCGAGCGCATCGGTGTTTCACGCTCATGGGACGCGATTGCGGATGCCGACGTCGTGCTCTTCCTGCACGACCTGGGCCGCGTCGGCCAGGCCGACTACGAGGCCGAGGACGAGCGCATCCGCGCCCGGCTGAGTAGTGTGGATGCGGGCCGCATCGTGCAGATCTTCAACAAGGCCGACCTGGCCACGGCGCCTGAAGGCGAGATCGCGCTGAGCCTGAAGACGGGCGAGGGCCTGGAAGCGCTGCGGCAACGCCTGCTGAAGACTGCAGGCTGGCAGGCCGTGCCGGAAGGCCTGTTCATCGCCCGCGAGCGCCATGTGCAGGCGCTGGCACGCACGGCCGAACACCTGATGCTGGCGCGCGAGGTCGCCGCTCAACGCGACGCGGCGCTGGACCTGCTGGCTGAGGAGCTGCGCCTGGCGCATGACGCGCTGGGCGAAATCACCGGCGCGTTCTCGGCGGATGAGCTGCTGGGCGTGATCTTCAGCAGCTTTTGCATCGGCAAGTGACGCTCAGCGCCCCGCGCTGACGAAGGTCATCTTGCCCTTGCCACCACCACTGATCTGCGTGCTCGCTGCCAGCTTGGCCTTTGCTTCCGCGTTGCCGCGCAGGAAGGCGTCGAAGAAGGTCAGCTCCCAGCTGTAGGCCTCGCGCTCGGCGGCCGGGGAAAGCAGGTGACCTTCGCCAGGCAGTTCGACGGCCCACGCCGGGCCGCCGAGGCGGCGGACGCCGGCGCGGACGGCGTCGGGTGAGACGCTCTTGTCCTGGTCGGCATAGACGGCAAAGAAGGGCGCCTTGACGGCGGCCAGGCCACCGAAATCCTCGCCCAGGTGCCAGGCTTCCGTCTTGAACGGCCAGAAGCCGAAGGTCGTGCCCATGAAAGGCACGAGGCCGAAGCCGGCCTTGATGCGCGGCTCGCGCGGGTTGTGGGCGGGGTACTTCGGGTCCATGCCGCCGAGCAGGGCCAGCACGGTCAGGCCGCCGGCGCTGGCGCCGGAGGCGCCGATGCGTTCGCGGTCGATAGCGGGGCCGAAGACGGGGTCCTTCAGCACGTGATCCAGCGCGGCGCGCACGCCCGCTTGGCGCAGTGCAACCGACTCGGGATAGCCCGGCGCGCGGCTGTCGCCGTGGAAGAGATTGACGACGATGTAGCCATGTGAGGCCAGCAGCTTGAGATGGCCCAGGTGCCACAGGCCGTGGGTGTTGTAGCCCCCGGAGTAGACGATGAGCGGGTACTTGGCGGCCGGGTCGGCCAGCAACGGTTTTTCCGCCGGGCCCTGCATGTGGGGCACTAGGGCGTCGCCGGTTTCCTTGTAGGGAAAGGCGTAGTCGGGCCGGGGGTTGCTGGCGGGCGTTGGGTAGAGGATGTGCAGCACGACCGGCTGCGGCTTGCCGACGAGGGCGCCGGCGCCCGGCTGGCTGGCGGGCACGCTGACCTGCAGCTGCGGCACGGCCTGCGGCTGGGTCAGGATGGCCGACAGGTAGGCGCCGTCCTTGCTGCCGTTGAGGTAGTCGATCAGCGGCCTGCCGCCGGGCACCGTGACCTGCAGGTTGGTGGAGCCGACGGCGAACGGGCCGGGGCCGGCGGCGGCAATCTCGGCGGCCTGCGCGGACGCAGCAAGGCACAGGCTCAGCAGCAGGGACGAAAAAAGGCGCATGGCGTCGTCGGGGTGGGTCAGCGAGGGTGCGGCAATGTCGCCGAAACGCCCGCTGATGACAACGGTGTCTGCTAGGGGTTTGCAGCCTTCCAGCGTGAGTAGGCATCCAACGCCTTCTGCGGCCACACGCCCCACCAGGTGTAGCCATTGCGGCGGCCCTTGGAGATCTCGTTGACGTCGTCGTGGATGGTCTTGCCCCAGTCGCCAAAGATCGGACGGCCGGTGGGAATGTCGTACAGGCGCGACCACAGCGGGCCGGCGCCGGGCTGGGCGATGAGCTTGCGGCCGTCGGGTGTCATCGTGAAGGCGTGGTCGCGCAGCGCATGAGCCTTCAGCCAGGCGATGCCTGACTCGATCGCCGCCTTCATTGCGGGCGTCGGGCGCGGCTGCTGCATCAGGAAGAGCAGCACGCCGGCGCTTTCGGCGCTGGCCAGGCTGCGCGGCTCATAGTTGCGTGCGGAGATGGGCGCCAGCGTGACGGCGTCGACCTGCTGCGGCCAGATCGTCAGGCGGCCGTCGACCTTCACCTGGGCGGATACAAGAAGGTCTACCGCGCGGGCCGCAGCAGTGCCGGCCTGTCGGCGCAGCGGCCTGGGGACGAAGGCGAAGCCGGGCGCCGCCTCGGCCACGTCCTGCAGCAGCCGCGCGGCCTCGGCGACCGCGTCGTCGTTGAAAGTGATGCCGTCGTGGAAGCCGCCTTCCAGCGGATAGTTCTGCGGCCAGCCGCCGTTGGGGTACTGGGCCATCAGCAGGTAGCGCAGCCCCAAGAGGATGGCGGCCTGGTAGGCGCCGCTCGGGCGCTGCTGGTTCACGCGCGCCAGGAAGCGGATCTCGCTGTGCGTGGCGTCGTTGTCCAGCGTGCCGACAAAGGTCCAGAAGCGGTCGCGCGGCTCGTCGAAGCTGCCGCTGCCGACGGTCATGGTCTCGGCGTTGTTCGAGTACCGCTGGCCGGGCAGGCGCGGCGGCTTGCTGCGGTCCTGGTTCTTGCTCCAGCCGCCGCTGGGGGTCTGGAAGCTGACGATGGTCTCGGCGATCACCGCCGCTTCCGCCGAGCCGTACCAGGCGTCGTCGCGGTCCAGCGGCGCGTTCATCTTGCCGGCGGTGGGCGGCGGGGGCACGGTGTCGCCGGCTTTCAGCTCGCGCGCCAGCGTGGCGCGGTCCAAGGCCATCTGGCGGTCGGAGCGCTCCAGGTAGGCCCGCCAGGCGGGGCGCTGTGCGGCGGGCAGTTCCGCGAGGCGCGCGGCGCTCACCTCGGGCGCCGGCGTGTTGTGGCCGATGACGGCGGCGAGCAGGGCGCCCGGTGCGAAAGCGAGGGCGAGCAGCAGTCTTTTCATGGCAGCGGCAGCAGGCCTTCAGCGCGCACGGTCCAGGCGCCATCCTTGGGGAAGCCGGGCGCGGAGCCGGCCGGTGCGCCGTCCCAGCCTCCGGCCATCAGGCCCAGCGCCATCAGGTAGGCCGAGTTGGTGGGCAGGTAGGCCACGGCGCCCTCGGGGTCGCGCGGGCGGTGGCTGTAGCCGCTAGGCATGAAGCGGGCGGCAGGCGCGGTGTTGCCGAGGATGGCGACGGCTCGCTCGGGCTCGCCCAGCCGTGCGGCGGTGAGCGCGCCCTGCCCCATCTGCCAGCTGACCCAGCCGCCATCGGCACCGCGCTGCTCGTGCACGGCATGGAAGGTGCGGCGCGCGGTCTCGATGTCGATCTTGGGCGTGGCCGGCAGATAGCCCAGGGCCAGCAGCATGGACGAGGGCGCCCCCTGCTTGCCGGGCTTGAAGAGGTCGCGGATGCCGGCGATCTCCAGGTAGCGCCCGTCCTGCTGCGGCAGCGGGGCGAGGTTGCTGATGACCTCCGCCCAGCGCGGTTCGGGCGCCAGTCCCAGGCGCTGCCGCCATTGCTGGGCGACCTGCAGGCCCCAGTACCAGAAGGCGACCTCGAAGGTCGGGTCGCGCACCAGCTCCACCGACGTGCTTTCGCTGACGTTCTTCAGCGGCGGGCCCAGGTGGTAGACGCCGGTGGCCGGGTCGCGCTGGGCAAAGGACGCCAGGAACTTCGCCGACTCGAACACCATGTCGCCATAGCGCTGCAGTGTTTCCTTCGTCGGCTTGGCGCGGTAGACCAGCTCGGCCAGGTAGATGGGGTTGGGCTGGTTCCAGATGATGTAGGGGTTGATGCCGCCGGGCGTCGGGCGGCCGTCCAGGCCCGACATCTTGGGCCAGCGCACGCCGTCGAAGCCCTCGCTCTTCGCCTGCGCGATGCCCTTGGGCAGCTGCTTCAGATACCAGCCCAGGCCCTTCTCCAGCAGGTCCACATGGCCCCACTGATAGAACTGCGCGGCGTGGAAGGCATAGACCTCGGAGTTGTGCTTGCCGAACCAGCTCAGGTGCTGCAGGCCGGTCTCGGCGGGCGGGAAGCTGCCGGCGTAGTTGACGCGCATCAGGTAGAGCGACTGGATGGTGCGGCGCTCGATCTCTTTCGCGCGCGGGTCGGTGGCGGCGCTGAGGTCGACCATGCCGCCCTTCGTCCAGTAGGCGGCCCACGCCTGCTTCGATGAGGCGAGCGTGCTGTCGACGGTTTCGTTAGGTGCCGGATGCTCGGCGTCGGCAAAGGCGGCCGTGAAGGCGAGGGTGTCGCCACTGGTCGCGCGCAGGCGGTAGTCGTGCGGCGCAGCCAACTGCGGCGTGGACGCGCTGACCAGCTCGGCCGGCGTGGACCAGCGCAGCTCGGTGTCGTAGCGCGTGCCGTCGGCTTGGCGGGCGATGCGGGCATGGCCGGGCGCGACCTGCGTCAGCGTGCTCTGGTGCCGGGCCGGCTGCTCCCAGATGAAGGGCGGCTTGTGGGCAATCGAGGTGCGGTAGGCGTAGGGGAAGCGCAGGCGCACCTGCAGCTCGCCGCTGGCGATCAAGGGCGAGCGGGCCTGCACGGCCAGCACGGCGGCGCTGCCATGCGCGGCCGTCAGCACCTCCAGCGGCTGGCCGCGCACGAGCAGGCGGCTGGTGACGATGCCGGTCCACAGGTCGAGCGTCTGGTTGATGCCGGCGATGTCCTCGGTGCGCAGCGGCTCGCCGTGCAGCGTGAAGGCGAACTGGCCCAACGGCATGGGCTGGGGGTTCTCGCGGTAGTAGCGGCCCGCGGGGGTGTTCTGCTGCGTGGGGTAGAGGATCTGCCGGCCATGGAAGGGCACAGGCGCCAGCGTGTCCTCGAAGCGCAGGTTCTCGGGGTTGGGGAAGCTGTGCCAGGACCAGCTGTTGCGCGTCTCCAGCGGCAGGCCGTTGTCGTAGTAGATGCGCTCCAGCGTCTGCAGGCCGGTCACGTCGACGGTCAGCGCAAAGTCGCCGTTACCGACGCTCAACGCGGACTCGGGGTTGATGCCGGTGTTGCGCACCTGGTGGCGGGCGACGACGGCGGCGCGGTCTATCGGCGTGTTCGGCTGGGCTTGCAGGGCCGGGGCCAGAGCAAGAAGCAGAGGCAGCAGGGTGCGGGCGAGCATGCCGCAATGTCGCCGAAATCCGCAGCAGTGGCCGCGCAAGTGCGTGACCGCTTGGCCACCGCCTCTACATGGCTGCGGTCGCAGGCACCAGCACCGACATCTGCACGGCCTCGAGCGAGCTGGTGCTCTCCGCCGTGCCCGCCGGTTCTGGCATCAACAGGCCGGCAGGCACTGGAGCACCCAGCAGCGGCAGGCCGTCAGCCGTCCATTCGAAACGCTGGGCGCGCACGCTGCGCCGCGACCAGCCGCCACCGGAGCGGTCGATGGCGTGATAGACGATCCAGTCCTCGCGGCCATCGGGCGACTTGACGAAGCTGTTGTGCCCCGGGCCGAACACGCCGTGCGCCGGCCGGGCGGCAAAGACCGGCTCCGGGCTCTTGAGCCAGGACGATGCCGAGAGGATGTCGCCGCCGTTGAAGCGCAGCAGGCCCAGGGCGTAGTGGTCCGTCCAGCTGGCACTGGCCGAATAGCTGAGGAACAGGCCGCTGTCGCCATACAGCACCGCCGGCCCTTCCAGCAGCGGGGCACCCTTGCATTCCCAGGCGAGGTCGGGTGCGGCGATCTCGTGCCGCTCGCCGCTGATCGTCCAAGGGTCGCTCATGGCCGCGATGTAGAGCACCTGCGGGAATCCGTCGTCTTCGTTGCGCCAGCCCGACCAGACAAAGTAGAGCTCACCATCGTTCTTGACCGCGATGCCGTCGATGGCCCAGCTGTCGGTCGCGTCGGCGACGCGGCCCTTGAAGGTGTATTCGCCCTGCGGGTCGTCGGTCTTGGCCTCCAGCGCATACATGCGGTGGTTGCGGTTCTCGCCGTCGCTGGCGGCGAAATAGATGTACCAGCGGCCGCGCACGAATTGCAGCTCGGGGGCCCAGATCTCGCAGCTCCAGAGCGTGCCGACCTCCGGTTCGAAGACGTTGACGGCCTCGGCCTTGCCGATGTCCTGCAGCCGCTCGGCCCGTGCGACGCCGAGGAAGACGTCACCGACGCTGCGGCAGTAGTAGTAGTAGCCGTTGGCGTAGACCACGGAAGGGTCGGCCGACCCCGCTGGGATCGCCGCAGCAACGATCGGGTTCGCGAAACAGGCCGACGGCACGGCTGCGGCGACGGGCAGGTGCGCGGCGTTCGTCGGGCCGACTTCGATGGCGGCTTCCGAGGCGCGAGCGGGCCGGCGGCGGCGCGGCTGTGAGATGACTTTCGGGTGCATGACGGGCGGAAATGCGAAGACAGGCTTGCAGCATGGCCGCATTGGCGCCAGGCCATTGTTGAAGAGTGCCGCATTTCGGCGCCTGTTCGCGGCGCTGCTTTGCAGATGGCCGCCTGCGTGAATTCCGCAACGCTCGACCGCCAGCGCGGGCGGGCGTTCAAGCGTCGTTGAACAAGGTCTCCGCCACGAACAACCCCGGCTCCACCGCCATGCCGAACAGGCTGCCGGACAGCGGCTTGGCCATCAGCTCGGCCGTGGTGAGGCCTTCACGCGCCGTCGTCACAAGCATCTGGTCTCCGGCGGGGCCACCGAAGGCCGGGCAGGTGGTGTTGCTGACCGGCACCGAATGGCGTCCCAGCGCGCGGCCATCGGGCGCGTAGCGGGCGACGGTGCCGGCGCCCCACTCGGCATTCCACAGGCAGCCCTTGGCGTCGATGGTCGAGCCGTCGGGGTAGCCATCGCCGGCCTCCTTCTTGACGAACAGGCGCGGCTCGCTGACGCGGGCGCTGGCCGAGTCGTAGTCGCAGACCATGATGCGGCGCGTCGGCGTGTCGCAGTAGTACATGCGCCGGCCGTCCAGGCTGAAGCAGATGCTGTTGGCAATGGCGACGCCGTCCAGCGGCAGGCGACGCAGGCCGTGCGCCTGCGTGTATTGGTAGAAGCCGCCCACGGGCTGGCGCGGCTCGACCTCGTACAGCGTGCCGAAGACGAAGGCACCGCTGCGGTCGCAGCGGCCGTCGTTGGCGCGGTTGGTGGGCAGGTTCACTTCCAGCGGCGCAAGCGTCTCAGGCTCGGCGGCGATGCTGCCGGTGGCCTGCAGATCGGGCAGCGTCAGCCGGGCGACGCGCTTGGCCATGGCCAGCACGATGGCGCCGGAGCGGCCGTGCACGAAGCAGCCGACGCGCTCGGGCAGGCGCACCTGCAGCGTGGCGCTGGCGCCGGGTGTCCAGGCGTAGATGCAGGCGCCCTCGATGTCGGTCCACCACCAGCGGCCGCTCGGCGCATGCCACTGGATGCCTTCGCCAAGGCTGTTGGCCTGCGCGAGGGCGAGGGAAAAGGGATGTTCAGTGCTCATCGGAACGGACTTCCAAGGCCGCGCGGGCCTGCTTGCGGGCGAGGGCGCCGGCGTGGCGGCGGCGCTCATCGGGAGTGAAGGGGCGCAGCGGCGCCACGGGCACGGGCTTGTTGTCGTCGCCCACGGCCACCATCGTGAAGTAGCAGCTGTTGACGTGCCGCACCTCCTGCGTGCGGATGTTCTCGGCCACGACCTTGATGCCGACTTCCATCGACGAAGTACCGGTCATGTTGATGCAGGCCAGAAAGGTGACCAGCTCGCCGACGTGGATGGCCTGGCGAAAGATCACCCGGTCCACCGACAGCGTGACGACGTAGCGGCCGGCATAGCGGCTGGCGCAGGCGTAGGCCACCTGGTCGAGCAGCTTGAGGATGTTGCCGCCGTGGACGTTGCCGGAGAAGTTGGCGGTGTCCGGTGTCATCAGCACCGTCATCGTCAGTTGGTGGGCAGGCAGGTCCATGGCTGTGTCGAGGGTTCAGCTGAAGACGTGGATTGTCGTGCTGCGGAACACCTCGCCCGGCCTCAGCACGGTGCTGGGCCAGTCGCTGCTTTCTTCGTGGTGCGGTGAGTCGGGGTTGTGCTGGGTCTCCAGGCACAGGCCATCGCCCTGGCGATAGATGCGGCCGTTCGGCCCCGCCAGGCTGCCGTCCAGGAAGTTGCCGGAATAGAACTGGATGGCGGGCTCGCTGGTCAGGATGTCCATGCGGCGGCCGGAGTGCGCGTCTTCCAGCGTGGCGGCGGGGCGCAGGCCGTCGGCGTTCAGTTCGCCGTCGAGCAGCCAGTTGTGGTCGTAGCCCTTGGCGCGCAGCAGCTGCGGGTGGGACTGGCGAATGCGGGCCACGATGGGCATGGCCTCGCGGAAGTCGAAGGGCGTGCCCTCCACGGCCGCGTGCTGCTGCGGAATCAGGTGCTCATCGACCTCGCTGTAGCGCGACGCGGGGATGGTCAGGCGGTGGCGCAGCACGCTGCCGTCGCCCGCGAGGTTGAAGTAGTCGTGGTGCGTCAGGTTGACGACGGTGGCGCGGTCGGTCGTGGCCGTGTAGTCGACACGCCAGCGGTTGTCGGTGGCGCTGACCGAGTAACGAACATAGACCCGCAGCTCGCCGGGGAAGCCTTGCTCGCCGTGCGGGCTGGTGTAGCTGAACAGCAGCGCGGCCGCCTCACCGGCGCGGGGTTCGGCGGGCACCGCCGTCCACAGGCGATGACCGAAGCCCTCGGTGCCGCCATGCAGGCAGTTGGGGCCGTCATTGCGGCCGAGCGCGTGGGTCTGGCCGTCCAGCTCGAAGCTGGCGCCGGCGATGCGGTTGCCGTAGCGGCCGACGATGATGCCGAAGGACGGGTTGCGGTGGACGTAGTCGTCCAGGTTGTCGAAGCCGAGCACGACGTTGCCGCACTGCCCTTGAGCGTCCGGCACCCACAGGCCGGTGACGATGCCGCCCAGCGTGATGGCGGTCAGCGTCAGGCCCAGGCCGTTGCTCAACGTGTATTCATGGACGACGCGGCCATCGGGCAGGTGCCCGTATTCCCGGCAATCCACGCTCATGCCCAGCCCCCGTCGACGACGAAGTCCTGCGCGGTGCACATGGCCGAGTCATCCGCGGCCAGGAACAGCGCCATCGCCGCGATGTGCTGCGGCATCAGCGGCTCGTTGATGCACTGGCCCTTGGCGATCTCGACCTTGGTCTCTTCGGTGACCCAGAGCTTCAATTGCTTCTCCGTCATCACCCAGCCCGGCACCAGCGTGTTGACGCGGATCTTGTGCGGGCCAAAGTCGCGCGCCAGGCAGCGCGTCAGTCCTTGGGCCGCTGCCTTGCTGGCCGTGTACGCCGGCATGCCACCTTGCTTGAGCATCCAGCTGATGGAGCCGAAGTTGATGATCGAGCCGCCGCCTGCCGCCTTCATGTCGGGCAGCACGGCTTGCGCGGTGAAGAACTGGTGCTTGAGGTTGACGGCGACGCTGGCGTCCCAGAACTCGGACGTGGTGTCCTCGACGGCGTGGCGCTTGTCGTTGGCAGCGTTGTTGAGCAGCACGGTGAAGGGGCCCGTGCGCTCGCGCAGTGCAGCGATTGCCCCGCGCAGCGACTCGACGTTGGAGAGGTCGGCGGCAGCAAACTGCGGCGCGTGGCGCGAGCCGGCCAGGCGGGCCGCGAGCGCGTGGCCTTCCTCGGCAGCCAGGTCGATGAAGGCCACCTTGGCGCCTTGTTCGGCAAAGGCTTCCACCAGCGTTTCGCCAATGCCGGTGGCCCCGCCGGTGATCAAAACGCCTCGGTCCTGGAGGCTGGGATAACGCGCGTAGGAACTCAAGGGACTGTCTCCGATCGGCTGCTGGCCGGCTTCTCTGGCCGGGTTGTGGCCAGATTATTAGTCATACTTTTTTGTTTGCAAAGTCGTTGAATTTCGGGTTTACCCCGATGATCAACGTTAAATAGTCATACTTTAATTGCGCCATGCCAGCGACAACAGCCGGCCCTGCGCCGCGCGTCGACGCTTGATCCAACTTCCCCCAGAGACAAGGGACCGCATCATGAGCGCCTCCACCACGCGACCGTACCGGGGTGTCTTCCCCGTCGTGCCGACCATCTTCCACGCCGACGGCACGCTGGATGTTCCCGGCCAGCTGCGCTGCATCGATTTCATGATCGACGCGGGCTCCACCGGCTTGTGCATCCTGGCGAACTTCTCCGAGCAGTTCGTGCTGTCGGACGCCGAGCGCGAGACGCTGACCCGCGCCATCCTGGAACACGTCGCCGGCCGCGTGCCCGTCATCGTCACGACGACGCATTACTCGACGCAGATCTGCATCGAACGCAGCCAGCTGGCGCAACAGCTCGGCGCGGCGATGGTGATGGTCATGCCGCCGTACCACGGCGCCACCTTCCGCGTGTCGGAAGGCCAGATCGAGAGCTTCTACCAGCGCCTGTCCGACGCGATTGCGATTCCGATCATGATCCAGGACGCCCCGGTGGCCGGGACGCCGCTGTCGGTGCCCTTCCTCGCGCGCATGGCTTCAACAATAGCCAACGTGAAGTACTTCAAGCTGGAGATGCCGCAGGCCGCCAGCAAGATGCGTGAGCTGATCCGCGTCGGTGGCGCCGCCATCGAAGGCCCGTGGGACGGCGAGGAAGCCATCACGCTGCTGGCCGACCTGGACGCCGGTGCCACCGGCGCGATGACCGGCGGCGGCTTCCCTGACGGCATCCGGCTCATCTTCGACGCCTTCCACCGTGGCGACCGCGAGGAAGCGGTCGTCCAGTACGGCCGCTGGCTGCCGCTGATCAACTACGAGAACCGCCAGGGCGGCATCCTGACGGCGAAGGCGCTGATGAAGGAAGGTGGCGTGATCAAGAGCGATGCGCCGCGCCATCCGTTCCCCGAGATGAGCCCCGAGACCCGCGCCGGTCTGCTCGACGCCGCCAAACGACTCGATCCCCTGGTTCTGCGCTGGAGCAAGTGAATGCGCGCCCTGATGGCGCTGGTGGCCGCGCTGGCCCTGTGCCTGGCCGCGCGCGTGGACGCCGTCGAGCCGCAGGCCGAGCCTGGCGCGCATGACCCGACGCTGCTGATCACCGCCGACCGCTGGTTCGTCTTCACCACCGGCCGCGGCCTGCAGCGGCTGGAGTCCACCAACGAGGGCAAGACCTGGCGCCGCCTGGCGCCGGTGTTCAGCCAGCCGCCCGCCTGGTGGGCCGAGGCAGTGCCCGAGCACAAGGGCGTGGACGTCTGGGCACCCAAGCTCTTCCAGCACCAGGGCCGCATCTGGCTGCTGTACTCCATCTCCACCTTCGGCAAGAACCGCTCGGCCATCGGCCTGGCCAGCAGCGACAAGCCGGACAGTGGCGAATGGCGCGACGACGGCCTCGTCGTGGCCAGCGTGGCGACCGACAACTTCAACGCCATCGACCCCGATCTGTTTCTCGACCGCGACGGCAAGCTGTGGCTCAGCTACGGCTCCTTCTGGGGCGGCCTGCGGCTGACGGAGCTGAGTACGGACACACTGCGCCCCGTCGGCAGCACGCGCTTCATTGCCCGCAGTCCCGCCATCGAGGCACCCACCATCACGCGCCGTGGCGATTGGGTCTACCTGTTCGCTTCGTATGACCTGTGCTGCAAGGGCGCCGATAGCACCTACAACGTCCGCGTAGGCCGCGCCCGCAGTGTGACCGGCCCCTACCTTGACCGCGACGGCAAGGACCTGATGGACGCTGGCGGAACCAAGCTGCTCGCGGCCAGCGGCGCGCGCTGGAAAGGCCCGGGCCACCAGGACGTCGTCGGTGACTGGCTCGTCCACCACGCCTACGACAGCGAGCGCGGTGGCAAGCCGCATCTGCGCATCAAGCGACTGAGCTGGACCGACGACGGCTGGCCCGTGATCGCACAAGAAGATTGAACCGGAGACACCGACGTGGCTGGCCTGAAGTTGGAGAACGTCTGCAAGCGCTATGGCGCGGTGCAGGTCATCGAGAACCTGTCGCTGGACGTGGCCGAAGGCGAGTTCGTCGTCTTCCTGGGCCCCTCGGGCTGCGGCAAGACCAGCCTGCTGCGCATGGTGGCCGGCCTGGAAGAGGTGTCGGGCGGGCGCATCTTCATCGGCGACAAGGACGTGACCGTCGCCCCGCCTGGGCAGCGCAACCTGGCCATGGTGTTCCAGCATTACGCGCTCTACCCGCACATGACCGTGCGCGAGAACCTCGCGTTCGGACTGAAGAACATCGGCGTCCCGGCCGACGAGATCGCCAGGCGCATCACCGAGTCGGCCCGCATGCTGGAGCTCGACACGCTGCTGGACCGCAAGCCCGCGCATCTGTCGGGCGGGCAGCGCCAGCGTGTGGCGATTGGCCGCGCGGTGGTGAAGGAGCCGGGGATCTTTTTGTTCGACGAACCCTTGTCGAACCTGGATGCGGCTTTGCGCGGACGCACGCGGCTGGAGCTGGCGCAACTGCACCAGCGCCTGGGCGCGACCATGGTGTTCGTCACGCACGACCAGATCGAGGCGATGACCTTGGCGACGCGCATCGTCGTGATGAAGGGCGGCGCTATCGAGCAGGTGGCGACGCCGGCGGAGCTGTATCGGCGGCCGGCAACGCGGTTTGTGGCGAGCTTCATCGGGACGCCGGGCATGGGCTTCGTGCCGGTCGAGCGGGCGGCGGATGACGGCGGGCGTGCTGTGGTGACGGTGCCAGGTGGTGCTTCAGTCACGACGCGTGTTGCAGCTGATGGCTTGGCGTCGCAGGGGCTGGTGCTGGGGGTGCGGCCGGAGAACCTGCGTGTGGCGGAGCAAGGGCCTTTGCGCGGCCGCGTCGAGCTGGTCGAGTTCCTTGGCGAACGGACATTGGCGCATCTGAAGCTGGAGGGCGGTACGGCGTTGATCGTGACGGTGCCAGCGGGGGTTTCGGTGCGGCTTGGGGCGCATGTGGCGGTCAGCGTTGACGTGGCTGAGGCGCATTTGTTTGATGAAGGTGGACTCGCTCACCACGCGCGGGAGGCGCTTCAATGAGTGCCTTTGCGGCCAGGCCCAGCCGGGATTTCGTCCCGGCGGCCGACCTACTTTTTGCGCCGCCAAAAAGTAGGCAAAAAGCTCTCCCCTGCGAAACCGGCCCTGCGGGCTGCCCTGCGATGCTCGAAGCCCAGGGCTCGCGCAGAACTCACTTCGCTACGCTGCGTTCAAACAACCGCGCGAAGTCAGATGTCGAAGCGCGCTTCGCGCGCGCCCTGGGCTTCTGCGCTTCTCGGCGGTTTAGAAGGGGAGGCTCCGAAACAGCCAACAGCCAAACCCGGATTCCGGGTGGTGGATGTATTTCGTATGCCCCCTTTAGCCCCGCCGAGGAACGGAAAGACTTGAGGCCGCGTGCGGAGCACGCTTCAAGAACTGACTCCGCACGGTTGTTTGAGCAGAGCGTAGCGGCGCGAGTTCCGGGCGGGGCCTCAAGGCTTGAGTACCGCAGGGAACCCGAAGCGCAGCGCAGGGCGGGGCGGTCGGGGGGAGCTCTTTGCCTACTTTCTGGCGGCCCAGAAAGTAGGTCGCCCGCCGGGGCGAAAACCGAAGGTTTCGCTAAATCCCGGCAACAGTCTCATGCGCTGCTGGAGGTCTCGGCATGAGCGCTACCTCCGATGTCGGCCTCCGCGCCTCCCGCCCCCACTACGCCCTCTTCGTCCTCCCCTTCGTCTCCCTCTACGCATTGATGCTGCTCTGGCCCCTGGCCAAGGGCATCTGGACGAGCTTCCACGACCACGACCTGCTCTCCGACGACAGCTTCTGGGTCGGCTTGGGCAACTACAAGGAACTCTGGGCAGACGAGGTCTTCCACCAGGTCGTCTGGAACACCATCCGTTTCGTCGCGATCAGCACCCCCATCTTTGTCATCCTGTCGCTGATGCTGGCCATCGCGCTCAACCGACCCGGCCGCCTGGCCACCTTTCTGCGCGCCACCTTCTTCTGCGCGTCGGTGTTCTCGGTCACGCTCATCACGCTGGTCTGGAAGCTCGCGTTGATGCCCGAGCGCGGTCTCATCGCCCAGGCCTTCACAGCGATGGGCCTCCCCGAGCTGCCACTGCTGACCAGCGACCACCTCGCGCTGCTCACCATCGCCCTCGTCACCGTCTGGTGGATCATCGGCCTACCGATGATCCTGTTCCTGTCGGCGCTGCAGCAGATCCCGTCGGACATCTACGAAGCCGCAGCCCTGGACAACACCTCGCGCTGGCGCGTGCTGACGCACATCACGCTGCCCAGTCTGAAACGCGCCATCGTGCTGGTGGCGCTCATCGAGGTCATCCGCCAGTTCCAGGTCTTTCCGCAGATCATGCTGATGACCAACGGCGGGCCCAACAACACCACGCGGTCCATCGTCCAGTTCACCTACGAGCAGGCCTTCATGCAGCTGTCGCTGGGCTATGCCACGGCCACCTCGCAAGTGCTGCTGGCGATCATGCTCATCGGTGTCTCCACCCAGCTCTGGCTGGAACGTGACGGCAAGGGAGCCAAGCGATGAACCCGCTGCTCAGACGCGGTTGGTTCGACCGCTTCGTCATGGCCGCGCTCACGCTGCTGGCCCTGGCCTGGATGGCACCGCTGCTGTGGGTGCTGGCGCTGTCCTTCAAGCCCAACGAGTTCCTGCTGCGGCACACCGACGTGTTCCTGGCGCCGCCCTACACGCTGGCCAACTACCTGGACATTCTGCAGACGTCGCAGGTGTTCCGCTGGCTGGGCAACAGCGCGCTGGTCGCCCTGCTGCAGACGGTCGGCGTGCTCGTGCTGTCGTCGCTGGCGGGCTACGGCTTCGCGCGCTGCGAGTTCCCGGGCCGCAAGTGGCTGTTCGCTCTCGTCATGTTCGGCCTGGCCGTGCCTGCGCAATCCGTCTTCATCCCGCTGCACCGGCTGTTCTCGGAGTGGAACCTGCAGAACACCATCGCCGGCCTGGCATTGCCCGGGCTGGCCGCGCCCTTTGGCGTCTACCTGATGACGCAGTACTTCAAGGCCATCCCCGCAGAGCTGGAAGAGGCCGCGATGCTGGACAACGCGTCGCGATTCAAGACCTTCCTGACGATCATCCTGCCGCTGACATTGCCTGCACAGGCGACGTTAGGCATCTTCACCTTCCTGGCCTGCTGGAACGACTACCTGTGGCCGCTCGTCATCGCGACGCAGCCCGACATGTACACGCTGACGCGCGGGCTGGCCTCCACGCAGACCAACTTCGCTCAGTCGGAAGGGCTGGGCTTTCTGATGGCGCAGGCGGTGTTCGCCGGCGTGCCCGCGCTGATGCTGTATCTGTTCTTCCAACGCCACCTTGTCACTGCGGTCGCCGGGACCGGCAAGTCATGATGAAGCGCGCAGCTCTTCTTGTCAGCATCGCGCTGCTCGCAGCCTGCGGTGCCCGCACGCCGGAGGCCGGCAAGACCGAGATCACGTTGATGCGCTTCTTCGGCAGCTGCGAGTCGCAGTACGGCCAGGTCCAGAAGACGGCCGAGGGCGTCGGCGAGTGCGGCATCGTCACGGCGCTGGTCAACGAGTTCAACGCAACGAACACCGACGGCATCGTCGTGCGCACGCAGATCGGCGAGTGGGGGCCGTACTACGACCAGCTCACCGCTCGCCTCGTCTCCAAGGACATCCCGGCCATCGCCGTCATGCACGAATCGGCGCTCGGCGACTACGTTCGCCGCAAGCTGGTGCTGCCGCTGGACGATGACTTCAAACGCGCTGGCGTGCCGGTGGACGACTTCACCGAGCACGCGCGCAAGGGCACCACGTTCAATGGCCAGACCTACGCGCTGCCCTTCGACACCTGGGCTTGGCTGTGGCACATCAACACCAAGTTGATGAAGCAGGCCGGGCTGACGAGCGCCAACGGCGAACCGGTGCTGCCCCGCTCGCCCGACGAACTGCTGGCGCAGGCGCGCCAGTTCAAGCAGAAGACCGGCAAGCCCTTCTTCGCCTGGGCCGTGGCCAATGAGACGGCGGCGAACAACCGCACCTTCCAGTCGCTCGTGGCGCAGCAGGGCGCGGCGCTGTTCGCGGCCGACGGCAAGAGCATCCACATGCAGCAGCCCGCCGTGACGAAGGCGCTGACGCTGATGCAGACGCTCTACAAGGAGGGCCATGTGCGGCCCAACCTTGACTACGCTGCCGCCAACCAGGCCTTCCTGAACGGCGAGGCGGGCGTCGTCGTCGTCGGCACCTGGACCATCGACCAGTTCCTGCGTGAGTCCAAGAAGGCCGACTCGCCGCTACAGGGCGGCTACGCGGTGCGCCCGTTTGCGCAGCTCTACGACAAGCCCGCCGTGTTCGCCGACGGCCATTCGTGGGCGCTGTTCAAGGGTGGCACGACCGACGCCAAGGGTCACGAGGCGGCCGTGAAGTTCCTGAAGTTCGTCTGGGACCACAGCGCCGAGTGGTCGCGCACCGGCCATCTGCCGGTCAGCAAGACGGTGGCGCAGAGCGAGGCCTTCCGCGCGCTGCCGCAGCGCGAGTCGCTGGCCGAGATCACGCACACGGGTGCCTCCATGCCGGGCAACGTGCCCACGCAACGCAATATCGAGCTGCTGATCGGCGAGGACGTGGCGAACTTGCTGATGTCCGGCAAGCCCATCGCGGACGTGCAGGCCAGCGTGGAAAAGCGCGTCAACAAGGCATTGCAGAAAGCCCGTCGATGACCTTCCAAGCCTCCCTCACCGTCGACCGCGATTTCGACCTCGCGCCGCTGGACCGCCGCCTGTTCGGCGTGTTCGTCGAGCACCTCGGGCGCTGCGTCTACTCGGGGCTTTACGAGCCGACGCATCCGACCGCCGACGAAGACGGCTTCCGCAACGACGTCGCCGAGCTGACCAAGGAGCTGGGCGCCACCCTCGTGCGCTACCCCGGCGGCAACTTCATGTCGGGCTACAACTGGGAAGACGGCGTCGGCCCTCGGGCTGAGCGCCCGCGCCGGCTGGACCTGGCCTGGTTTTCGACCGAGACCAACCAGGTCGGCACGCATGAGTTCATGGCCTGGTGCCGCAAGGTCGGTATCGAGCCGATGTTCGGCGTCAACCTGGGCACGCGCGGGCCGGACGAGGCGCGGCGCTACGTCGAGTACTGCAACGTCCCCGGCGGCACGGCGCTGTCCGAACAGCGACGCGCCAACGGCGCGGACGTGCCCTTTGGCATCAAGTCCTGGTGCCTGGGCAACGAAATGGATGGCCCCTGGCAGATCTGCCAGAAGACGCCGGACGAGTACGGCCGGATTGCCAAGGAGACGGCCAAGGTCATGCGCTGGGTGGACCCGTCCATCGAGCTGTTCGTGTGCGGCTCGTCGGCCCACGACATGCCGACCTACGGCATCTGGGAAGACCGCGTGCTCGACCACTGCTACGAGTTCGTCGACTACATCTCGCTGCACAGCTACTTCGTCAAGCCGCCCATCGCGCTGGGTTCGGACATGAGCACCGAGACCTTTCTCGCGCAGATCGAGACGAATGCGCGCTACATCGACGACACCGTCGCCATCGCCGACTCCGTGGCCGCGCGCAAGCGGTCGAGCAAGCGGCTGATGCTGTCCTTCGACGAGTGGAACGTCTGGTACCGCGCCCGTCACGGCGAGCACCTGCGGCAGGCCGGCTGGCCGGAAGCGCCGCGGCTGCTGGAGGAGATCTACACCGCTGAGGACGCGCTGCTGATCGGCGGCATGCTGACGATGATGATGAACCACGCCGACCGCCTCAAGGTGGCCTGCATGGCGCAGCTGTGCAACGTCATCGCGCCCATCATGACCGAGCCGGGCGGGCCGGCGTGGCGGCAGACGATTTTTCACCCGTTCGCGCAGGCGGCGCGCTGGGCGCGGGGCCAGGTGCTGCGGCCTGTCATCCGGTCGCCTGGTTATGCCAATGCCCGGCACGGCGAGCTGCCCTATCTGTGCGCCAGCGTCGTCGATGACATGTCCACCGGCCAGACGGCCGTCTTCCTGCTCAACCGCAGCCTGACGGACGCGATGGACCTGTCCATCACGCTGCGCGGCCTCGGCGTCGAACGCTGGCTCGTGCAGGCCGAGCAGCTCGACTGCGCCGACCTGCACGCCAGCAACACCGCCGATGCGCCCGCCCGCATCGCGCCCGAGCCGCTGCCGGGCGTCCTGATCGATGGCGAGCAGCTGCGCGTGGTGCTCAAGCCCGCCTCCTGGAACGTCATCGTCACCCGATCCCTTCGCCCATGAACGCCTGGCACAACCCCCTCGTCGAGCAGCGCGCCGACCCCCACCTGAGCCTGGTCGACGGCCGCTACTGGTTCACCGCGTCGGTGCCGAGCTACGACGCCATCGAGATCCGCAGCGCCGACAGCATCGCCGGCCTGTCGACGGCACCCACCCAGGTGATCTGGCGCGCCCACGCGAGCGGCCCGATGAGCTTTCACGTCTGGGCGCCGGAGCTGCACCGCATCGACGGCCGCTGGTTCGTCTACTTCGCCGCTGCTGAGCGTGACGACATCTGGAAACTGCGCATGTACGTCCTCGAATGCGAAGGCGCAGACCCCATGCGCGACACGTGGGTGGAGCGCGGCCAGATCGCCACGCCCGAGGAAGGCTTCTCGCTGGACGCGACGCCCTTCGAGCACAACGGCCGCCGCTACCTCTGCTGGGCGCAGAAGAGCCCGCCGACCGAAAGCAATCTCTACATCGCCGAGCTGGCCAAGCCGTGGACGCTGAAGACCGAGCCGGTCGTCATCACGCGGCCCGAGCTGGCCTGGGAACGCATCGGCTTTTGCGTCAACGAAGGCCCCGCGCTGCTGAAGCGCCACGGCCGCGTCTTCATCGCCTACTCGGCCGCCGCGACCGACGCCAACTACTGCATGGGCCTGCTGTGGGCGGACGAGAACGCCGACCTGCTCGACCCATCGAGCTGGCACAAGTCGCCCACACCGGTGTTCTGCACGCATGAAGCCGTCAGCCAGTTCGGCCCCGGCCACAACAGCTTCACGACGACGCCCGACGGCAAGACGGACCTGCTCGTCTATCACGCCCGCAGCTACCGCGACATCGTTGGCGACCCGCTCAACGACCCCAACCGCCACGCGCGCGTGCAGGCCTTCGGCTGGCGCGACGACGGCTTCCCCGACTTCGGCACGCCGGTCGCCGACGGCCCCTATTCCCTTGGAGACTGACATGCGCCTCATCGCTTCATTCCTGCTCGCCGTGCCCGCGCTCGCCCAGGCACTGAACAGCCCCGACGGCCAGCTCCAGGTGGACGTGTCGGTCAATGCCGAACAGCAACTCGTCTACACCGTGCAACGCGCCGGCCAGCCGGTGCTGCTGGCCTCGCGCCTGGGCCTGGTGCTGGAGCAGGGCGACTTCGCCAACGGGCTCAAGCTCGTCGCCACGTCGCCGGTCAAGGCCCACCGCGAGCAGTACACGCTCGCCGCCGGCAAGAAGAGCCGCATCGACTACCGCGCCAACGAGCAACGCTTCACCGTCGCCAACGCCGCCGGCCAGAAGTTCGTGCTGACGCTGCGCGCCTCCAACGACGGCCTGGCACTGCGCTACACGGTGGACGGCGCGGGTCGCAAGCAATTCAAGGACGAGCTGACCAGCTTCGCCTTCGCGCCGGAAGCTCGCGCCTGGCTGCAACCCATGTCGGTCGCCAAGACGGGCTATGCGCGCACCAACCCGTCCTATGAAGAGCACTACCAGGCCGACATCCCTGTCGGCACGGCGGCGCCTTCGCCTGCGGGCTGGGTGTTCCCCGCGCTGTTCCGCTCGGGCGCCAACTGGGTGGCACTGACCGAGGCGGGCATGGACGGCCGCTTCCACGCCTCTCGCCTGGGCAGCGACGTCACCGGCGGCACTTACCGCATCGGCCTTCCGGAGCCCAGCGAGGTCTTTACCGGCGGTCATCTGCTGGCTGACGTGAACGGGCCGCTGACAACGCCCTGGCGCGTGTTGGCCATCGGCCCGCTGAAGACCGTCATGGAGTCCACGCTGGGCACCGACCTCGCAGCGCCCGCCGTCGCCTTCGACAAGAAGAAGGTCCAGCCCGGCCACGCGTCCTGGAGCTGGGCCATCCTGAAGGACGACGCCACCGTCTTCGACGTGCAGAAGCGCTTCGTCGATTACGCCGCCGACATGGGCTGGAACTACACGCTGGTGGATGCCTACTGGGACCGCAAGATCGGCGACGCCAAGATGAAGGAATTGGCCGACTACGCGAAGACGAAAAACATCAGCATCCTCGCTTGGTACAACTCCTCGGGCGCCTGGAACGACACCGACATGAGCCCCAAGAGCGCGCTGCTCACCAAGGCCGCCCGCGCCAAGGAGTTCGCGCGGATGAAGGCCATTGGCGTGAAGGGCCTGAAAGTCGACTTCTTCGGCGGCGACGGTGCCTCCATGATTGCCTATTACGTCGACCTGCTGAAGGAAAGCGCGCAAGCCGGCTTCCTGATGAACTTCCACGGCGCGACGCTGCCGCGCGGGTGGGGCCGCACCTATCCCAACCTCATGACGGTGGAGGCGGTGAAGGGCTTCGAGTTCGCCACCTTCGACCAGAAGGACCAGGACCCGGTGGCCCGACATTCGGCCATGCTGCCGTTCACACGCAACCTGTTCGACCCCATGGACTTCACGCCCATGGTGTTCGGCGACATCCCGAAGATCAAGCGCGCCACGCGCAACGGCTTCGAGCTGGCGCAGAGCGTGCTGTTCCTGTCCGGCATCCAGCACTACGCCGAAACGCCCGACGGCATGGCCACCGTGCCGGCCTATGTGAAGGGCTTCCTGCGCGAGCTGCCGCGCCACTGGGACGAGGTGCGCTTCCTGGACGGCGAGCCCGGCAAGTTCGCGGTGATCGCGCGCCGCGCCGGCACGCAGTGGTATGTCGCCGGCTTCAACGCCGACGAGCAGCCGCGCGACGTGCAGCTCGACCTCGGCTGGCTGGGCGGGCGCGAAGGCCAGCTCATCACTGACGGCGCCGGCGAGCGCGAGTTCGCTGAAGGCAAGCTCGCTGCCCCGGCGGCCAAGCTGACGCTGGCGCCCAAGGGCGGCTTCGTCGCGCGCTTTCGATAATGAAGGCCCTACTGACCAGCCTGGCGCCCATGCGAACCCGAGCGGACCACTCCACCTACAGCGCCCAGACCGAAGGCAAGGGCAAGAGCCAGCACGGCCGCATCGTCAGCGAGCTGGGCCTGTCCATCGTCGGCGGCGAGCTGCAGCCCGGCGACAAGCTGCCGGCCGAGGCGCTGCTGCTGGAGCGCTACGAGATCAGCCGCCCGGTGCTGCGCGAGGCCGTGCGTGTGCTGGTCGCCAAGGGCCTGGTGGTGTCGCGCCAGCGTGCCGGCGCCATCGTGCGGCCGCGCAACGAGTGGCATCTGCTGGACCCGGACGTGCTGTACTGGCTCATCCAGGCCCGCCCGCAACGCGACTTCGTGCAGACGTTGCTCGAAGTGCGCCAGATCTTCGAGCCCGCCGCCGCCGCACTGGCGGCACGCGCCGCCACGGATGAGCAGCTCGCATCCATCGCCAAGGCCTACGACGGCATGGCCGCAGCGCGCACGACCGAAGAGCTGCTGGAACCCGACCTCGCCTTCCACCGCCGCATCGCCGAGGCCACCGGCAACGACCTGCTGGCCTACATCGGCAACATGCTGTCGCTGGCCCTGCGCGAATCCATCACGCTGTCCAGCCAGCTGCCCAACACGCACGAGCTCTCGCTGCCGCGCCACAAGGCCATCCTGACGGCCCTGCAGGCCCGCGACCCGCTCGGCGCCCGCCAGGCGACGCTGGTGCAGCTGGATGAAACCGGCGACGACATCAACAGCGTGCTGGCCAACGACGGCAGAGTGAACCTTGCGTGAAATGAAGCCCCTCGTCCAAGGCTTACCTTGGCCGGTCCCCCAAGTGGACGGCGATGCTTGCCGGATTGAGCGGCAAGCACATCGCCATGACGGGCCGGCTTGGGAGCGGCCCGGCGCTCGGCCCGAAGCAATGCACTACGGCCGCCGCGAGTGCGGCATGGATAACTGACATGGCCCGCGATAGCGACGACGACGGCGGCCTGACCGACGCCAGCCCCAACCCGAACTGGTTCCTGCGCGCGCGCCTGAAAACGCGCCAGCTGCTGTTGCTGATCGCGCTGGACGACGAGCGCAACATCCACCGCGCCGCCGAAGTCCTCTGCATGACCCAGCCGGCTGCCTCCAAGCAGCTCAAGGACCTGGAGGACATGCTGGACGTGAAGCTCTTCGAGCGCCACCCGCGCGGCATGGAGCCCACGCTCTACGGCGAGACCATGATCCGCCACGCGCGCATGGCGCTAACGTCTTTGTCGGCTGCACACGACGACATCGTCGCGCTCAAGCACGGTCTCTCCGGCCAGGTGGAGGTGGGCGTCATCATGACCCCTGCCATGGGCCTGCTGCCGCGCGCCATCTCGCGCATCAAGCTGCAGGCGCCCCGCCTGCGCATCGGCGTGCACATGGAGAGCAGCAAGGCCCTGCTGGACATGCTGCGCCGGGGCAAGCTCGACTTCATGATCGGCCGGATCATCGAGGACGAAGGCGCTGCCGGCATGCATTACGAGGAGCTGACGGTCGAGCCCGCCTGCGCCGTTGCACGCGTGGGGCACCCGCTGCTGAAGGCGGACAACCTGAAGCTCGCCGACCTCGCCAACCAGCCCTGGATACTGCCGCCCCAGGGCAGCGTGCTGCGCCACCGCTGGGAACTGATGTTCCGCCGCGCCGAGCTGGAGCCACCGGCGAACAACGTCGACACGACGGCCTTGCTGTTGATCACGGCCTTGTTGCAGCAGACGGATTCACTGCACGTGATGCCCGTCGAAGTGGCACGTTATTACGCGTCGCTGAATGTGCTGGCCATCTTGCCCATCGAGCTGCCCTGCCACATGGATGCGTTCGGGATCATCACGCGGGAGGGGCATCTGATGTCGCCGGGGGCGAGGCAGCTGCTGCATGAAGTTCGACTGGCTGCGCGGGATCTGTACTGACGTTGGGTTGGGTGGTTAGGTTGTCTATGCGGAGCGCGCGCGTGCTCGTTGCATTGCCGGGAGTCCGTCCCGGCGGCCGGGTAACTTTCTTCTGCGGGGCCAGAAGAAAGTCACCAAAGAAAAGGCCCTGAACCGCACACCATCGCGGCGCCGCCATGAGCGGCGCGCGAAAACAAGCGGCGGCATTGCGCCCAGATGCGACCCGCTTCGCTCTCGCTGCTGTCCCTGTGACGAGCACCATCCATCGCTTCTGCACGCCCGTTAACGCCGGCTGCACGCCGGGCTTATCAGGAAGCCAATGCAGCGCCGCGCGGGCGGCGCGACTGTTATGTGTTGGGACGGCTGGGCGTTGGCTCAGTCTTCGTCGGGTTCGGCGAACCTGGCCTGAAACGCCTCAGCGAACTCAGCCGACGCGCTGAACGTCAGCGTCACCGTGACCCAGCCGCCTGCCTCGTGCTGCACCAGCAGCTCGTGGTCCCAGGCGTTGCCGTCCTCGACCGGTCCCTGCCGGCCACCGAACTCGGCGTGGGCCCAGGCCAGCACCTGTTCCACCTCGGCCATCACAGCCGCATGCTCCTCCTCACGCGTGGAAGCCATGGCTTCCAGCGTGAAGATGCCGTCGGAGCTGTCGGTGAGGTCGAAGGTGAAGTGGTGCATGGGGTGGAAGCGTAGTGCGCCTTCGGGCGCTGCTCTGGATGCTTTGGCGGACAGCAGTGCTCGCTCGGTGCATTGCCGGGAATCCGTCCCAGCAATGCACCGAGCGGACACGCTCTACGCAAAACCAAGCGAACAACGAGTCAGGGCTTGCCCGCCGTAGCCGCCGGCAACGCCTTCAACACCCCTGGAAGTGGCGTTGCCGCCCCCACCATCGCCGCCCCCTTCGCAGCCGCCTCCGCCTTCAGCCCAGCCAGCCGCTCGACCGTGTCCGGATGGCTCTGCAACCAAGCCGTCCCCGCCGGCGCATCGTCAGCCTGCGGCATCACCTTGAACAGCGTGACCAGGCCGCCCGCATGGCCGTAAAGCGCGAGGCTGGCGGCCAGCGCCTCGGCATCGGCCTGCCGCTCGGCGTCGCGTGAATAGCCCAGCAGCGCCAACTGCGCGGCACCGCCCAGCAGACTTTGCGCGGCCTGCGCGCCGCCTTCGGGCGTCACCACCATGAGCACCAGCGACACCGCCAGGCCGTGCCCCATGTTCGCGGCCACGTGCCGGTGCTTGACGTGGGCGATCTCGTGGGCGAGCAGCGCTGCCAGGGCCTGCTCGCTGTCGAGCTTGCGCAGCAGCCCGTGGAACACGCGGATGCGGCCGCCCACCGTTGCATAGGCGTTGACAAGGTCAGAGGCGTCGTCGCTGACCACCACCGTCATGCCGGGCGGCAGCGCCATCACTGCCGACACCCGGTCGGCGAGCGCCTGCAATGCGGCCCGACGCTCGCGCGATGCGGCTCCCGCAGCAGAGGTCAGATCTTTCTGTTCATCGTCGAACACCCGCTCGGCCAGGGCGACTTCGTACTTGAAAGGCAGCCTGGGTGCAAGCCAGCGGGCAGACACACCCGCCACGAGCACCAGCAAGGCCAGCGCCGCGAGGCTGGCGGCCGCCAGCCAGGCCAGCTCGCGCAGCGGGTGGTCGTCGCGCTCCAGCAGGTCCTCCGGCGGCAGCCGGTTTTCCAGGCGCGGCGGAGTCATGCAGGCGCGTGCGTGGTCACAAAGCCGGCGTGGGCGATATCACCACGGGCTGAGCCTCGATCAGCGCTGTGCCGAACGCCATGATTTCCACGGAAGGCGTAGAGGAGCCGGCGATGGTGGTGCTCTGGAAGCGCACGCCGATGACGAGCGTGCTGCCGGCCGCCTGTGCCTGGGCTTTCAGGCGCAGCAGCGCCTCGCGGCGCGCCCGCTCCAGCAGCGTCTCGTAGCCCCGAAATCGCCCACCGAAGAAAGAGCGGAAGCCGGCCACGAAGGTCTTGAAATAGTCCGACGAGATGACCACGCCACCCGTGACCAGTTGCGCCGAGCCGGCCACCACGCCCTCGGGCACATAGCGCGTACTCAGCGCCACCACCCCGCGCAGCGCCTGCTCACGCTCACGGATGCTTTGGTAATGGCGGCGCTCCAACCAGCGACCGACGCCATAGCCCAGCAGCAGCAGGCCCAACGGCAGCCACAGGTTGACGGTCTCGAACAAGAAGTTCGTCATGATGATCAGTGCGCCGCGACCGTCAGGCCAGCTCCACCGTCACCGCCGAGCCATAGGCCAGGATCTCGGCCGCGCCCATGGTGATGCTGGTGGTGACGAAGCGCACGTTCAGCACCGCATTCGCGCCCACGGCACGGGCCTCCGCCGTCATGCGCTCAACCGCTTCTGCACGCGCCTCCTGCATCAGGTCCGTGTACGCCTTGAGTTCGCCGCCGACGATGTTCTTCAGCCCCGAGAGGAAGTCCTTGCCGACATGCTTGGCGCGCACGGTGCTGCCTTGCACGATGCCCAGGTGCGCGGTGATGCGGTGGCCAGGGGCGGTTTCGAGGTTGCTGATGAGCATGGTGGCGGGCTCCCTTGACATTTGAGGCCGCGATGATGCACGACGCAGCGCGAGCTCAAGTCCACCGCCCATGGAAGGATTCCCCTTCCGCCCCCCTCCCGCGGCGCCTTCTGCGCGCACGGAAGATGGCCATCAATGTGCGCAGCTAGGCAGCGCGCAAGTCCTGCAGCTGCGCCAAGGTCGCGCGCACCACATCGTCCACCAGATCGAGCACCCGCTTGCGCTCGGCCGCGGTCGCCGCAGCCGAGGCAGCGCCAGGTTGCTGCACGCCCAGCAGCACATGAAACGGCAGCCCCAGCGATGCGCCAGCCATGGGGCCGCGCGGGCCATCCGGCAAGCCGCCCTGCGGTGTGCAAGGGCGCGGTGTCAGGTCGACCATCGTGCCGACCATGCGGATTGCACGACCGTCGGCGGCGCGCTCGATGACGCGCCCACGGGACTGCACCTGCCGATAGCCCGAGCCGTTGCTGCGCAGCCGGAACGTGCACTCATAAGTGGGTTCGGCGCCACGCATGTGCGCGCGCATGACCGTCAGCATGCCTTCCAGATCGGCGGGATGCACGCGGCAGCGCCAGAAGTGCGTGCTGTCGGGGCTGTGAGGATCGGGAAAGCCGAGCCGCACTTTCCACTGCGGCGAATACTGGACCGTCTCCAGTTCGGGGCGAAGATCCCAAAGACCCAGCTCACCCGCGTCGACGGCCTCTTGCAGGCGCAAGGCCTGTTCCTTCGTGTCCATGAGCGGGATTGTCATGGCCCGATCCCGCGCAAGCCCACATCGCACCAGCCTGCCGGCACCCGCGAGGTGCACTCCACCACGGAGCAGCGGATCTTGAAGCTTGGGGCCGAAGGCCCGCCCGCCGATCAGGGCTTGCAGCCGACCGAGGGATTCGCCTTCGGCCCTGTCTTTGTCTGCTCGATGAACGGAATCGTCCCGTCGGCCCGGTACTGAAACTCCTCGATGGCCACCGACCGCCGGTACTCCCCGCCGCCCGGCAGCTCCGCGTTGTGATACGCGATGTAGCTCTTGCCGTTGAAGTCGAAGATGGCCTGGTGGATGGTGGGCGTCTTCAGGTTCTTGGCCATGATGACGCCGCGCGGCGTCCACGGGCCGGTGGGCGAGGGCCCGGTCAGATAGGCCGTCTGCTCGGGGAAGAACTCCGAGTAGCTGAGGTAGTAGGTGCTCTTGCCGTCGACCTTGCGCTTGTGCAGATAGGGTGCCTCGACGAAGTCCTTCACCGGCAGCACCTGGATGGGCCCGTCCAGCTCGGTCATGTTGGCCTTGAGCCTGGCGTACTTCAGCACCGTGTTGCCCCAGTACAGCCACGCCTGGCCGTCGTCGTCGACGAACACGGTCGGGTCGATGTCGTCCCAGGCGATGTCGGTCTGCTTGGTCATGTCGTTGGTGATGAGCGCGGAGCCGCGCGCATCGACGAAGGGGCCGGTGGGTGAATCCGACACCGCCACACCGACCGCGAAGCCCGGCACAGTCGCGTGCTCGACCGTCGAATAGAACCAGTACCGGCCGTCGCGCTTGACGATGTCCGATGCCCAGGCGCGGCCCTTGGCCCAGGTGAAAGTCCGGGCCTTCAGCGGCACCCCTTCGTCCTTCCAGTTCGCCATGTCGCAGGTCGAGAACACGCGCCACTCGTGCATGACGAAGTCCTTGCCTGCGGGCAGGGCCTCGTCGCGGCCGGCGAAGAGGTAGACGCGGCCACCGTCGACCAGCACGGCGGGGTCGGCCGTGTAGAACGGCGCGAACAGCGGGTTGGTGGCGGCATGGGCCGCGCCGCACGCCAGGGCGGCGGCCAGCAGGATCTGCTTGATCATCAGGCCTGGACTTTCTTGAGAGACAAGAGGCGTTGCACGGCGCAGAACACGAACAACAGCGCGCCGATGACGATCTTGGTCCACCAGGAGCTGAGCGTGCCGTCGAAGGCGATCAGCGTCTGGATCAGGCCGAGCACCAGCACGCCGGACAGCGCGCCGGCCACATAGCCATAACCACCCGTCAGCACGGTGCCGCCAATGACGACCGCCGCAATCGCGTCCAGCTCCACGCCCTGCGCGTGCTGGCCATAGCCGCTGAGCATGTAGAACGCGAACAGCAGGCCGGCCAGCGATGCGCAGAAGCCACTGAGGCCATAGACGGCGATCTTGGTGCGGCCGACGGGCAAGCCCATCATCAGCGCCGACTGCTCGCTGCCGCCCAGCGCGTAGACGGTGCGGCCGAAGGCGGTGCAGTGCGCCACCCACAGGCCCATGCCCAGCATGGCCAGCGCGATGACGGCACCGGGCGACAGGAAGGCGCCTGCGAACAGCGGGATCTGCGTCTGCGACAGCGTGACGAAGAGGGGTGCGTCGATGGTGATGCTGTCCACGCTGATCAGGAAGCACAGGCCGCGCGCCAGGAACATGCCGGCCAGCGTGACGATGAAGGGCTGCAGCTTGAAGACGTGGATGACCACCCCCTGCAGCGCGCCGAAGACCGTGCCGCCGAGCAGCGCCACGAGGATGACCAGCTCCGCCGGCCACTGCGCGACCTGCAGCAGCCAGGCGGCGACCATGGTGGTGAGCGCCAGCACCGAGCCCACCGACAGGTCGATGCCGCCGGACAGGATGACGAAGCTCATGCCGACCGCGATGACGAGCAGGAAGGCGTTGTCGATGAGCAGGTTGGACACGACCTGCGTGGAGGCAAAGCCCGTGTAGTTGGCCGCGCCGGCAATGAAGAGCACGGCCATCAGCACGACGCTGACCCAGCTGGTGAACGAGGGGGCGGCCATGGCCGATCTCAAGGCTTTCATGCCTTCCTCCAGGTGGACCACGCAGACGACTGCGAGATGCAGACCGCGAACACGACGACGGCCTTGACAACCATGGTGACCTGCGGCGGCACGCCCATCGCGTAGATGGTGGACGTGAGCGTCTGGATGATCAGCGCGCCGATGAGGCTGCCGGCGAGGCTGAACTTGCCGCCGCTGAGCTGGCCGCCGCCGAGGGTGACGGCGAGGATGGCGTCCAGCTCCAGCAGCAGGCCGGCGTTGTTGGCGTCGGCGCTCTTGATGTTGGACGAGATCATCAGCCCGGCCAGGCCCGCGCCGAGGCTGCAATACACGTAGACGAAGAAGACGATGGCCGCCGTGCGCACGCCGGCCAGGCGCGCGGCAACGGGGTTGATGCCGACCGTCTGGATGAACAGGCCCAGCGCCGTGCGCTTCATCAGCAGCGCCGTGAGGCCGCCCACGGTGGCGACGACGAACAGTGACACCGGCAGGCCGAGCAGGTAGCCGCCGCCCAGCCAGAAGAAGCTGGCGGGTTCGTAGACGGTGATGATCTGGCCGTCGGTCAGCAGTTGCGCCAGGCCCCGGCCGGCGACCATCAGGATCAGCGTGGCGATGATGGGCTGCAGGCCAAGGGCCGACACGAGCAAACCGTTCCACAGGCCGCACAGCAGCGCGGCGCCCAAGGCGGCGATGAAGGCGACGGCCAGACCATGCGAGCCGACCAGCACGCAGGCGACGGTGCCGGCGATGGCGACGACGGCGCCCACCGACACGTCGATGCCGCGCGTGGCGATCACCAGCGTCATGCCGAGCGCCGCGAGCATCAGCGGGGCGGCGCGGTGCAGGATGTCGATGAGGCTGCCGTAGAGGTGGCCGTCCTTGATTTCCAGATGCAGGAAGCCCGGCACGAAGAGGGCGGCGACGGCGAGCAGCAGCGCGAGCGCGGCGAGAGGCCGGAAGAGCGGATGGCGCCAGAGGGCGGCGCGCGCGTGCGGAGAAGACATGGCTAGCGGGGGAGAACTCATGGGGTCGTGAAATGCAGCGCCGTCGCGTCGCCACGGTAGAGGACGGAGCGGGGCTTGTTTGCGCTGCGGCCGGCGGCGTCGACCAGCGTCACATTGAGGCGACGTTGCGCAACCAGGCCGGGGAAGCGGCCCTCCCGCGCGCCGACGTGCAGCACCCGCCGGGCGTCGTCCCAACGCAGCGTGACGGTGGCGCGCTCGCCGCTCTCGTAGCGGTAGGTCTCGCCATCGTCTTCGTAGAGCGTGAACTGCGCGTCGGCGCCGGGGTAGATGCGGATGTCGTAGGGCGCGCCCGGCTGCTGGCCGACATGCTCGATGACCGGGCCCAGGGGCACGATGCTGCCGGCACGCACGAACAGCGGGAACTGGTCCAGCGGGTACTCCCGGGCCACCGTCTCGCCGCCGGCGTGGCGGCGGCCGCTCCAGAAATCGAACCACGCGGCACCCGCGGGCAGCAGCGTGGCTTGGCGCTTGTCGATGTGGCGCTGCTCGTCGGCAAGCGCTCGCAGCTGGCCGGGCGTGCGCCAGGCCAGCCGCAACTTGCGGCCGCCGCCGTCCTGGTAGAACTCGATACGCAGCTTCACGGCCTGGCCGGCGTTCAGCATGACGCGCTTGCCCTCGAAGCGCGCGGCGCCGTTCTTCCAGTCGTCGACGACGAGCTTGTCGTCCAGCCAGAGCCGGAAGCCGTCGTCGCCTTCCAGGCCGATCTCGTACTCGCCGGCCTCGGGGGCGAGGAGCGTGCCCTGCCATCGTGCCGAGAACTGGTTGAGGCTTTGCAGGCCGGGCGGCACGCTGCCGAGCGGCGCGGGCGGCCAGTCGTGGGCGACGGGGCCGTCCACCGTGCGGCTGGCCGGCTTCTCGAAATTCATGCCGGCAAAGTACGCCAGCTCCAGACCCGGTTCGCCGGCAGGCGTGCGCAGCGCGCTGGCGGGAATGGTGGCGGCGGGCGGCACCTCGGCATAGAGCGTGGAGCGGGTGACGGGCTGCACGAGGAAGGCCGGGCCGAACATGTAGGTGTCGTCCACCTTGCGCAGCGGCTTCTCGTCGGGGAAGTCCATGGCCAGGCCGCGCATCATCACGTAGCCCTGCTCGTGCGCGCGCCAGGCCAGGCCGTAGAGATAGGGCAGCAGCCGGTAGCGCAGCTGGGCGGCGCCCAGCAGCGAGCGATAGACTGCCGGGTCCAGCGTCTTGTACAGATAGGGCTCGCGCTCGACGTCCGTGCCGTGGATGCGGTAGATGGGGTTGAAGATGCCGAACTGGTTCCAGCGCGCGTACAGCTCGCGCCAGGCGGGGTTGCGCTCGCCGCCGGGGTAGGGCACGAAGAAGCCGCCGGTGTCCTGCGACCAGTAGGGCGTGCCGGCCATGCCGACGTTCAGGCCGCCGGCGATCTGTGCGCGCAGCGTGGCCCAGCTGGCCGTCGTGTCGCCCGACCACGGCAGCGCGGCGTAGCGCTGCTGGCCGGCCCAGGCGGAGCGGGTCAGCGTCATCGCACGCTTGTTGCTGCTGGCCCGCTGGCCTTCGTAGACGCCGCGGGTGGTGACCAGGCTGTAGACGTTGAGGTAGCGCGTGAAATCACCCATGGCATTGCGGCCCAGGCGCTTGATGTCGGCCTCGACCTCGCCGGCGTCATGCGCGGCGCCGCCCACCTCGACCTCGGTGCCGTCCATCCACAGCGCGTCCACGCCGATGTCCAGCAACCCCTTCTTGGTGTGCTTGAAATAGATGGCCCGGCCCTCGGAGCTGAAGGCGTCGTAGATCTGCGCCTTGCCCGAGATCCAGTGCTTGGGCGCAAAGCGAAGCCCCTTGGCATCGAGCGCTTTGGCCAGTGCGGTGTCGTCACCGACCGACGGCCAGATGGAGATCATCAGCTTGGTGTTCAGCTCGCGGTGCAGCGTGTCGACCATGCCGCGCGGATTGGGGAAGCGCTCGGCGTTCCAGGTCATGCCGCTCCAGGTGCCGTCCTTGTCACCGCCCCAGTACTGCCAGTCCTGCACGATGGTGTCGAGCGGGAAGTGCTCGGCACGGAAGCGGCGCGCGACGCCGAGCAACTGCTGCTGGGTCTTGTAGCGCTCCTTGCTCATGAACAGGCCGAAGGCGCTCTTCGGGAACATCGGTGCCGCGCCGGTCAGCTGGCGGTAGCCCGCCATCACGTCGTCCATCGTCGTGCCGGCCACGAGGTAGTAGTCGGCGCCGGCCGGCGCACTCTCGGCCCAGAAGCGGGCGCCTTGCGCGTCGTCGGTGAAACGCATCTTGGAGTACACGTCCCACAGCACGCCCCAGCGGCGCGTCGAGACCATGAAGGGCAGCACGATGCCGATATTGGTCTGCACCATCAGCACGTCACGGCCGCGGTAGTCCATGTAAGACTCGTTGTACTGGCCCAGGCCGTAGAGCGACTCGTCGGCCGTGAGGCTGAAGGCCTGCGTCATCGCGTAGCTCGGCGCGCCGGAGAACTCTGCCGGCGTGAGCTGGGCGGGCGCCTGCTCGCGCGTGAACAGGCTGCCATCGGGCCGGTAGAAGGCCACCGCGCCGCTGCGCTTGTCGATGTCGACGCGCAGGGTGGCGCTGGTCAGCACCAACGTTTCTGCAGCGTCCTTCACTTCGAACGGCACCGCCTGGGGAGTGGCCACGACGACCAGACTCGGCTGCGTCGCATGGCTCTGGCCGAGGTGGGCGGTCACGCGCACGAGACCGGGGCCGTAGAACAACACGTTGCGGGTCAGGGTGCCGATTTGAAGTTGCACGCCCGCATCGAGACGCGTCCACGCGAAGCCCTGCGCGGCGGCGGGCAGCGGCTCGCGCAGCGTCTGGCCGTTGGCGTCCAGGCCCGTGCTGGCGGAAGCAGCGCCCGCGCACAACAGCCACGCGGCCAGCAGCGTGCTAAAGGGAAGGCGGGAGGCGAACCCAGTCATGCGTCAGCCGCTTCGACTGACGCCGGCTCGGCGGCGATGACTTCGAGCACGCTGCGTTCGTCCAGCTCGCCGCGGCGGTATTCCCCGGCGGCGCGGCGGTCGCGCATCACGACGACACGGTCGCTGCAATGCAGGACCTCGGGCAGTTCGGACGAGATGAAGAGGATGGCCATGCCCAACTGACCGTTCTCGTCTTCCTTGTGGGCGAGCGCGCGCACGGCGTCCATCAGGTCTTCCTTGGCGCGTACATCGATGCCGCGCGTGGGCTCGTCGAGGATGAGCACGGCCGGCTCGGTTGCCAGCCAGCGGGCGAGCAAGGCCTTCTGCTGGTTGCCGCCGCTGAGCTGGCCGATGGGTGTGTCGGCGTTCGGCGTCTTGATGCCCAGGCGCTTGATGTAGTCGTCCGCCAGGGCCTGCTGCTGCTCACGGTTCATGACGAGGCGCAGGCCGTGGCGGGCCTGCAGGGCGAGCAGGATGTTGTCGCGCACCGAGAGGTCGAGGATGGCGCCTTCATGCTTGCGGTCTTCGGAGCAGAAGGCGATGCCGGCGGCGATGGCCTGGCGCGGCGAGTGCCAGCGGTCGCTGTGCTCGCCGGTCTCGACATGGCCGGCGTCGGCCGTGTCAGCGCCGAACAGCAGGCGCGCGGCTTCGGTGCGGCCGGAGCCGAGCAGGCCGGCCAGGCCCAGCACTTCGCCGCGCCTGAGCTCCAGGTCGAGCGGGTGCAGCGCACCGCGCCGGGCCAGCCCTTGCGCCTTCAACACAGGGGTGCCGGTTTTCGGAGCGCGGCTGTCCAGGCGGCTGGGCTGCTGGTCGGGCGGCGCACCCACCATCTTGTTGACGAGGGCCAGGCGGCTCAGGTCGCTCGCCAGGTACTCGCCCTCGGTCTCGCCGTTGCGCATGACGGTGATGCGGTCGGCCAGCGCGTAGGTCTGGTCCAGGAAGTGGGTGACGAAGAGGATGGCCAGGCCCTGGCCGCGCAGGCGCTTCAGCACGGTGAACAGGCGCTGCACGGCGGCGTCATCCAGGCTGGAGGTGGGTTCGTCCAGGATGAGCACCTTCGCCTGCACGCGCAGCGCGCGGGCGATGGCCACCATCTGCTGCACCGACAGCGAATAGCGCGACAGCGGCGCGGTGACGTCGATGTCGAGGTCCATCTGTGCGAGCACGCGTTTCGCTTCGGCGTTGACGGCGGGCCAGTCGATGCGTCCCCATTTACGAGGGAAGCGGCCGGCGCAGATGTTCTCCGCCACGCTGAGATTGGTGCAGAGGTTGACCTCCTGGTAGACGGTCTGGATGCCGAGCTGCTGGGCGTCTTCGGTACGTCTGGGGGCGATGGTTTCGCCGTTCAGCACGATGGTGCCGGCTTCCGGTGTGTAGAGGCCGGTGAGCACCTTGATGAGGGTGGACTTGCCTGCGCCGTTCTGGCCCATCAGCGCGTGGACTTCGCCGGGGTAGAGGCGCAGGCTGACGTCGGTCAGGGCTTTGACGCCGGGGAAGGATTTGTGGATGCCGGAGAGGGCGAGGACGGGTTGGGAATTCATGTCGGTTGCCTGTTCAACGGCTGGTCGATGCCTAGGCCCATGCCGGGATTTCGCCCCGGCGGGCGAGTCACTTTCTGGTCCGCCAGAAAGTAACCAAAGAGCTCCCCCCG
>NZ_CEEDEB010000008.1:0-244195 GCF_979253795.1 Roseateles sp. AC306 | reverse complement strand
TCAGGGCCTCTTCTTTGGTGACTTTCTTCTGGCCCCGCAGAAGAAAGTTACCCCGCCGCCGGGCGGGACTCCCGGCAATGCTGCGAGCAGACGCGATCACCGCTAGAGCAACCAGTTAGGCAAGGATCTCCTTGATGACATCGCCAAACACGGTGGTCGCCTTCTCCGCCCGCCCCTGATGCGCAAACACCAGCTTCTTGTGGTTCAACCCAAGCTGATGCAGCAACGTCGCTTGCACGTCGTAGGTATCAACCACACCAGTCTCCGCACGGAGCCCGATCTCATCCGTCCCCCCATACGTCCCCGGCTTGATCCCCCCACCAGCGATCCACTGCGTGTAGCCCCACGGGTTGTGATCCCGCCCGTTGCCCGACTGCCCATACGGCGTACGCCCGAACTCCGACGCCCACACCACCAGCGTCGTGTCCAGCAGCCCGCGCTCCTTCAGGTCGGCGAGCAAGGCGCCAACAGGCTGATCCACCTGCTTGCACATCACCGCGTGGTTGCGCTCCAGGTTGTTGTGTGCGTCCCAGGAGTCCACGCTGTTGTCCGGCGCCCCCGAGATCACATGCACAAAGCGAACGCCGCGCTCCACCAGGCGCCGAGCGCGCAGCAGCGCCGTGCCGTACTCGTCGGTCTCCTTGGTACCGATGCCATAAGCCGTCTTGATCGCGGCCGGCTCCTTCGCCAGGTCCACAGCCTCGGGCGCCGAGACCTGCATGCGGTAGGCCAGGTCGTAGCTCTTGGCACGCGCCAGCAGCTCGGTGTCGCCGGGGTAGCGCTGGGCGTGCTCGCCATTCAGCGTGCGCAGCAGCGCGAGTTGCTCCTGCTGGGCCTTCTCGGTGATGCCCTCCGGCCGCGCCAGATGCAGGATCGGCGAATCGCCCTTGCGAAACGGCGTGCCCTGGAGCGCGGCAGGCAGGAAGCCGCTGCTCCAGATGACCGCACCACGGCCGCCGCCGGCCGCGCCCACGCCGGTGGGCAGCACGACAAAGGCCGGCAGGTCGGGGTTGGCTGAACCCAGGCCGTACTGCACCCAGGAGCCCAGGGCCGGGCGGCCAGGCACCAGGCCTGCGGTGTGCAGTTTCAGCGACGCGATGACGTGCGTGCTGCCCTCGGTCTTGCTGCCCTTCAGGAAGGCGATGCTGTCGACCTGCTTGGCGATGTTGGGCAACAGATCCGACACCCAGGCGCCTTGCTCGCCGTGCTGCTTCCAGGTGCGCTTGCTGGCGTAGAGGTTGCCCACGCCGCCGTCGGTGGCGGTCTTCAGGTCCTTGCCGAAACTGTCGGGCAGCGGCGTGCCGGCCAGCTTGATGAGCTCGGGCTTGTAGTCGAACAGGTCCAGCGTGCTGGGCGCGCCGGCCATGTGCAGCCAGATCACCGCCTTGGCCTTGGCCGCGTGGTGGGGCTGGCGCGGGGTCGTCGGGTCGAACAACTCGCTGGCGAAGGCGGACGAGAGGCCGCCGAAGCTGCCCGCGCCAAAGGCGGCGAAGGTCGCGGCACCGGCGTGGTTGAGGAAGTTGCGGCGGGAATGGTCGTGTGAATGGCTCATGGCGTCAGACCTCAGAAGCGATAGGTGAATTCATTGGTGTTGACCAGGGTGTGGACCAGGTCGACGAAGGCGGCGGCGCGGGCTTTGCTGGGGCCCTTGAGGGGGCTGGTGGCCGTGACGGCAGCTGCCGCGGCAACCGCGATGCCGCCGCCGTCGTCCGGCGATTCGCCGGCGTCCGTCGTCTTGCGCTTGGACGCCTGGGCGTCCAGGTGGGCCAGCAATGCATTGCGCTCGTAGCGGTCCGGCTCGCGCTTGTAGGCGGCCTTGTAGAAGCCGTCGATCTGCCTGGCGAGCTTCGGGTCCACGCCCCAGCCTTCGGGCAGATGCGCCTTCTTAACATTACCGGCCTGGGCCACCTGCAACGCCTCCTGCGAGTTCAGGAAGGCGACCAGCTTGTCCTTCTCCTTGGCACTGGGCTTGCGGGCAAACAGGATCTCGTAGACGCGGTCGATCTGCGCGCTTTCGCTGGCGGGCGCCTCCTGGATCACGCGGCCGGCCAGGGCCTGGCTCCAGCCCAGCACCAGGTCGCTGTTGACCAGGGCCAGGGCTTGCGGCGCCGTCGTCGTCACGTCACGGCGGAAGTGCGGCGATTGCGGGTTGGCCCAGTCGAAGGTTTCCAGCAGCGGGTAGGGCGAGTTGCGCAGCACGAAAACGTAGAGGCTGCGGCGGTGGTGGTCGCGCGGGTCCTCGGATGTCTGCCAGCGGTTGCGCTGGCCGCCGATGTCGTAGTTGGGCGGGATGGGCGGGTAGACCGACGGGCCGCCGCGCTTTTCTTCCAGCAGGCCGGAGGCGGCCAGCAGCGAGTCGCGCAGCTGCTCGGCCTCCAGGCGCTGGCGCGGGAAGGCCCACAGCAGCTTGTTGTCGGGGTCCTTCTTCACCTCCCGCGCCTCGCTGGCCTGGCGGTAGGTGCTGCTCAGCAGGATCTGCCGGTGCAGCGTCTTCACGCTCCAGCCCTGCTTGACGAAGTCGGCGGCCAGCCTGTCGAGCAGCTCGGGATGCGTCGGCTTTGAGCCGGTCTTGCCGAAGTCGGCACTGGTCTCGACGATGCCGCGGCCGAAGAACTGCGCCCACTGGCGGTTGACGAAGACGCGTGCCGTCAGGCCGTTCTCCGGGCTGACCAGCCAGTTCGCCAGCGCCGTGCGGCGGCCGGAGGACGTGCCCGTCGGTTCGATCTTCGGCGCCGTGTTGTCGGTCAGCAGCGCGGGCAGGCCGGGCTGCACCTCCTGCAACGGGCGGTCGTAGATGCCCTTGAACAGCACCTTGGTCGGCGGCGAGTCGGGGCCCAGCTCGACCATCGTCGAGATCGCGCCGGGATCCTTGGGCTTGAGCGCGTCGAACTTCTTCAGCTGCTCACCCAGCGCCTGGTACTTGGCGTAGTTGTCCTTGTCCTGCGTGCGCATGCGGGTCTCCGCGTTGCGCGTGCGGCCCTGCATCGTCCAGAGGTTGCGGTGGTAGATCCAGCGGTCGTAGGCGTTGCGCTCCGAGGCCGGCTTCTCGATGGATTCGCGCGTGGCCGGCACGAAGCCGGACAGGCGGTCCGTCTCCAGCTTGTCGATGGTCGGTTTCAGCAGGGCCTCGCGCTGTTCGCGCAGGTCCTTGGTGGCGGCTTCCCACTTGGCCAGTTGCGCGTCGTAGTCGGCCTTGGCCTTGGCCGACAGCGGCGAGACATCGTCCTTCCAGCTCGCGTTGGAAAAGAAGGCCTGGAACTGGTAGTACTCCTGCTGCGTGATCTTCTCGGTCTTGTGGTCGTGGCACTGGGCGCAGCCCAGCGTCGTGCCCAGGAACACGGCGGAGACGGTGTCGGTCAGGTCGTTGGCGACTTCCTGCTTCTTCAGGTTCAGGTCGCGGGCGTTGATCTCGTCCGGCAGGTTGCGCAGGAAGCCGGTGGCGATCAGCGCTTCCTTGCGGTCGGGCCAGAGCTCGTCGCCCGCCAGCTGCTCCTTGACGAAGCGGTCGAAGGGCTTGTCGGCGTTGAAGGCGTCGACGACGTAGTCGCGGTAGCGCCAGATGTTGGGCCGCGTGCCGTCGGTGTTGTAGCCGTCGCTGTCGGCATAACGGCTCAAGTCCAGCCACCGGCGCGCCTGGCGCTCGCCGTAGCGCGGCGAGGCCAGCAGCCGCTCGACGAGCTTCTCGTGCGCCTTGGGCGATTTGTCGTTGACGAAGGCGTTCACCTCCTCGGGCGTGGGCAGCAGGCCCCAGCTGTCGAGCGTGGCGCGGCGGATGTAGGCACGGCGGTCGGCCTCGGCTGAGGGCGCGATGCCCTGCGCCTCCAGCTTGGCCAGCACGAAGGCGTCCAGCGGCTGCCGCACCCAGGCCTTGGCCTTGACGGCCGGCGTGGCGACCTTGGCATTGAGCGGCGTGTACGACCACGGGCGCTCGCTGCCCTTGACGAAGCCACCGGGTGGCGCGTAGTCCTCCGCGGGGCTGAGGGTGGTGACGCTGGCCAGCACGGCCGCGAGGGCCAGTGGAGCGATCCTGATCTTGGAACGTTGGGGCACGGAGGTCTCCCGAAGGATTGGACTGAGGTGGTCAGCGCAATAAGCGCGCCAGCGAAACGTCGTGAAAAGCGCCGGTTTGGCGGCTTTGCGGAGGGTGTTTTGCGGCGGCATCAACAGCGCTGTTGCGGCGCTGTTGATCCACCAACAGAGGCCTCACAACTTGCCGGTGACTTGGATGCCCCAGGCGCGCGGCACGGCGGGCGAGACGCTCGTCCAGGTCTGGGACTGCGGCGTGTCGTCGTTCAACAGGTTCTTGGCCAGCAGGCTGACGTCGAAGGTCTTGTTGAGCTTGCCCAGGCCGACGGCGAGGTCGACCTTGTAGCTGGACGGGATGCGCGAATAGATAGAGCCCGCGTTGTCCGACAGGTAAGCGCCCGAGTAGGCCAGGTTGCCCGTGACGTGGAACTGCTTGTCGCCCCACACCGGGACGCGGTAGTCCGCGCCGACGTTCCAGCTGAGCTTGGGCGCGCCAGCAAGCGTCTGGCCCGAGTAGTCCTTGTACGGATTAGCGGCGCTGACCACATTGCCTTCCTCGACGGGATAGGCGCCGTTCCTGAAGTCCTTGTAGACCGCCCGGTTGTAGGCGCCCGAGAAGCGCAAGGAGACGTTGCGGATGCCGTTGTAGACACCGTCAACCTCCAGCCCCGACACCTGCACCTTGGGCGAATTGCCGGTGATGGAGGCATAGACGCCGGGCGGCGTGACGCCACCCGCGATGTTCAGGTTGGTGTTGTAGATGTCGAAGACGCGCACCGCCTGCTGGTAGTCCTTGATGCGCGTCAGGAAGACATCGGCATTCAGGATCAGCGTCCTGTTGAGCAGCAGCGACTTGAAGCCCAGCTCGACGTTGTCGGTCTTCTCAGGCCGCACGGGGTAGGACTCGCCGTTGTAGGCCTGGGCGATGCCGGCCTTCTCGCCGTGCTGGTAGGCGGCGTAGCCCGTGATGTCCTTGGTGAACTTGTAGCTCGGGCTGATGGTGTATGACGGCTGCGTGGCCTTGTAGGGCTCGACCCACTTGGGGTTGTAGAGCACGCCGAACTGGATCAGACGGATGGCCTTGGCGGCCGCAACCTGCCGCTTCTGGTTCGCCGTCAGCGCGCCGTAGGTGGCCACGTTGAAATACTTCAGCGCGGTGGCATCGGCCAGCGCGAGCTGCGTGGCCGTGTTCGCCGCGGTCAGGTTGCCCGAGGCATCGTTGGCGAAGCCGCCGAGCGTCACGTTCGTGATGTTCACCGGGTTCAGCTCGGGCGCGCTGCCCGGGTCCAGCAGTTCCGACGACGTCAGGTTCTTGCGGTCCTCACGGGTGATGCGCAGGCCGGTCGTCAGCGTCAGCTGCGGCGAGAAGTGCCAGTTGGCCTGGCCGAAGAGGGCGGCGCTCTTGTTGTCGATGAACTGCACGCCCGGCGTGGAGTTCACGGCGGCCTTCACGTTGGCTAGCGAGCTGGACAACAGTGTGCGGCCGGGGCCGTCGGCATCCAGCGTCGTGTACTGCGAGGCACTGGCGAACCAGGCGCCGGCGTCGTTGCCCCAGATGCGGTTGTACTGGGCCGAGTTCTTGACGCGCAGCAGGTAGATGCCGCCCTGGTAGTCCACGAAGCCACCGGCCGCGGAACTGATGCGCACTTCCTGGCTGACCTGCTTGTAGTCGTTCCAGTAGCCGCCCGAGTTGCGGAAGATGTCGAAGGGCGTGCCCTCGTCGTTGACCGCGTTGAAGTGGTAGTTCTTGAACGCGGTGATCGACGTCAGCGTGTGCTCGCCCGCCACCTTCCAGTTGGCCTCCAGCGAGGCGCCGCTGCTGCCCGTGACGAGGGCGCGTGCCGCGTCGTTGTTGAGGGTGTTGTAGTAGTCGTCGATGTCGTAGCTGGCCACGTCCTTGAACCAGCGGCGGCCCAGCCGCGCCTCGGTCGACGTGCTGGACGCCGGGACGGGGTCACCGTTGAGGTAGGTGTACTTGTTCGCGAAGTTGAAGGAGCGGCCGTTGGTCGTCTCGCCGGCGCGGGGCTGCAACTCGAAGCGCGCAATGGCGTTGAAGTCCTCGCTCGGGCGGTACAGGAACTGCACGCGGCCCGAGACGCGGTCCTTGTTCGTGTAGGTGACGTTGCGGTTGTACTCGTTGGCGATGTCGCCTTCCGCGCGTTGAACGGAGAACGTGCCGCGCCAGGCCAGCACGTTGTCGACGACCGGGCCGCCCACGGCCGCCCACGCCTGCAGGCCGCGGCTCTGCGGGTAGAAGCTGACGCCGTAGTCGGCCGTCGGCGTGAACGACGGCTTTCTGGTGTTGAAGATGATGTTGCCGACGCTGGTGTTCTTGCCCAGCAGCGTGCCCTGCGGGCCGCGCGAGACCTCGATGGTGTCGATGTCGATGAAGTCGAAGCTGGACGTCAGCGCGTTGTAGGCGAACGAGACGCCGTCGACGATGACGCCGACGCTCGGGTCCTGCGCCTCGGTCTGGCCGACCTTGCCGATGCCGCGGATGGACAGCGAACTGGTGCGCTGGTTGCCCAGGTTCCACGACACATTGCCGGCGCGCTTGGTGATCTCCTCGATGCCGGTGGCGTTCAGGCGCGAGAGTTCGTCGCCCTGGATGACCGAGATGGACAGCGGCACGTCCTGGAGCTTCTCGATGCGGTTGCGGCTGCGCACGGTGACGGCGCCAAGCGCCTGGGCTTCGGCAACGGGTTCGGCAGCGGCGGCGGCGGGAGGGGTGGCGTCCTGCGCAAAGGCGCTGCCGGCAGCGAGCGTGGCGATCAGGGCGGTGAGCGGGCGGAGTCGGAAGCGGTTTGTCGTGCTCATGGGTGAAGTGATCGGAGAGAGAGTTGTCCGTCGCTTCTTTGCAGCAAGCGTGCCCAATACCGTGGGCGTCTAAGCTGATGCGCTCCGCGTTGGCTTCAGCGGTTTTGGCCGCTTTGCGCCTGGTTTTCCGGGGCTGGTGCCGGGTCTTGCTGGCATGGGCCTCAAGGCACTGTTGCTGCGTCAACAGCAGGCCAGCAGGCGCTGGTGGCCGGGGCGCAGTTCTGGGCCCGGCGGCCTGCTTTTCCGGGCTCAAGGGCTGGCATGGAAGCTGCGCTGTGAGCGGGGACTGCACCCTCACTTCCGGACTCACTCATGAAAGCACTCAGCACCCTCGCCCTGACCGCACTGCTAGGCGCCACGGCGCTCGTTCACGCCCAGACCGCCGCCTCGGCACCCGCAGCCGCTGCCGAATGGAAATACAAGACCAAGCGCCTGAAGGCCGCCGAGGTCGATGCGCTGTTGGCCCAGCCGGACAAGCTGCTGGTGCTGGACCTGCGCCGCCCGGACGAGCTGATCAAGTACGGCAGCTTCCCCGCCTTCCTCAACATCCAGAACAGGGACCTGGAAAAGCACCTTGCCTACCTGCCCCGGGACCGCGCCATCCTGACCGTCTCCAACCACGCTCAGCGCGCCGGCCGCTCGGGCGACCTGCTGGCCGAGAAGGGCTTCAAGGTCGTTGGCGCCACCGGCAGCGAGGACTACGAGCAGGAAGGCGGCAAGGCCGTCGCCCACATCCAGCCGCCGGAGCCGCGCGCCCAGGCGGCGGCCGCCGGAGGGACGGATGTCGCCGCACGCCAGCCCTGACATCGACGTGAGCGCCGCGGTGCAGGCGCAGCAGCCGGTGCTGGTGTGGGACCTGCCGCTGCGCGTCTTCCACTGGGCGCTGGTGGCGCTGGTCACGGCGGCCATCAGCACCGGCCTGCTCGGCGGGCCGTGGATGGTGTGGCATGGCCGCGCAGGGCAGGCGATTGCGGGCCTGCTGGTGTTCCGCCTGAGCTGGGGCCTGTGGGGCACCCGCTATGCGCGCTTCTGGCAGTTCCTGCCCACGCCGCATCGTCTGTGGGCCTATCTGTGCGGGCGCTGGCAGGGCCACGGGCACAACCCGCTGGGCGCGCTGTCAGTGTTCGCCGTGCTGGCGCTGCTGATCTTCCAGGTCACGACCGGCTTGCTCGGCAACGACGAGATCGGCTTTGCCGGCCCCTGGTCGGGCTGGGTGGAGGAGGACTTGAGCCTCAAGCTCACCGGCTGGCACAAGCTGGCCGCGACGGCGCTGTACGTCTGGCTGGGCCTGCATGTGCTGGCCATTGCCGTCTACCAGCTGTGGCTGAAGCGCCCGCTGCTTCAGGCCATGTGGACAGGCCGCGCGCCGGCTGCCGTGAGCATGTCGGCGGGGCGTGTCAGCTGGGTGCTGGTGCTGTTGTCGGTGGCGCTGGCTGGTGCGGTGCAACTGCTGCTGTGAACCATCGACAAAGCTTGCGCGAGTGGCTTGAGCGCAGGAGAGCGGGCAGGCCTGATGCTGCGTGTCCCCCGGCCGCTTCGCGACCTCCTCCTTTACCTTCGCATCAGGCCCACCCGCTCTCCTGCTTCGCGTTGCAGTGGCTTGAAGAACAAAAAAAGGGGCGCCAGCGGCGCCCCTATCTCTTGCGAGTTGCTTTGATCAGGCCGCGACGACGCGAACCATCTCCAGCACCTTGTTCGAATAGCCCCATTCGTTGTCGTACCAGGACACCAGCTTGACGAAGGTGCTGTCCAGCGCGATGCCGGCATCGGCGTCGAAGATGGAGGTGCGCGCATCGCCGCGGAAGTCGGTCGCGACGACCTTGTCTTCCGTGTAGCCCAGCACGCCCTTCAGCGCACCCTCGCTCTGCGCCTTGAACTCGGCGCAGATCTCGGCGTAGGTCGCTTCGCTCTTCAGCTCGACGGTCAGGTCGACGACCGACACGTCGCTGGTCGGCACGCGGAAGCTCATGCCCGTGAGCAGCTTGTTCAGCTCGGGGATGACCTTGCCGACGGCCTTGGCGGCGCCGGTGCTGCTGGGGATGATGTTCTCCAGGATGCCGCGGCCGCCGCGCCAGTCCTTGTTGCTCGGGCCGTCCACCGTCTTCTGCGTCGCGGTGGCCGCGTGCACGGTGGTCATCAGGCCGCGCTTGATGCCCCACTTGTCGTTCAGCACCTTGGCCAGCGGGGCCAGGCAGTTCGTCGTGCACGAGGCGTTGGAGATGATGGCTTCGCCGGCGTACTTGGTGTGGTTCACACCGAAGACGAACATCGGCGTCTCGTCCTTGGACGGGGCCGAGAAGATGACCTTCTTCGCGCCCGCAGCCAGGTGCTTCTCGCCGCCGGCCTTGTCCAGGAAAATGCCGGTGGACTCGATGACGATGTCGGCGCCGGCCTCGGCCCACTTCAGCTCGGTCGGGTCCTTGATGGCCGTCAGGCGGATGGGCTTGCCGTTGACCACCAGCGTGTTGCCCTCGACGGCGACGTCACCCTCGAACTTGCCGTGCACGCTGTCGTACTTGAGCATGTAGGCCAGGTAGTCGGGCTCCAGCAGGTCGTTGATCGCAACGACCTCGATGTCCTTGAAGTTCGCGACAGCGGCACGGAACACCATGCGTCCGATGCGGCCGAAGCCGTTGATGCCGATCTTGATGGTCATGGGAAGAGTCTCCAGAGGATGAAAAATTCTCGCGCGGGGCGCCGATTCTCAGCGATTCGGGTAACGAAGAGGTTTCAGGGCGATTTCAGCTCCCGGCGGGGCTTGGCTCCTCGCCGAGTTTCAGCCGGCCGCAGCGGACATTGACCGTCAAGACTTTGCCCATGAGTGACTCGAAGTCGGGCTTTTGCAGGTTCATCTCAAGCTTGAAGCCCGGCGCCGCGTCGTTACCCACAGAACCTTGAAGTGCTGCCGAGCCGACCGCGTCTTGCCGCCTTCAGCGACGCAAGGCATGCGGTATTGCTCCGCAAATTCGATGATCGATCCGCAGCTCCTGCGACTTACTCGACGAGTAGGCGATCTTCAGCTTGGCTGGCTGTTGTGGATGGTCGAAGGTGAAGTCGACAACCATGTTCGTGGTGCTGGCCAGAAAATCCGCTGCTTCTTCCGTGTTGCGCCTTCAACCCAGCTTGATCGAGCCGCAGGGCACGTCGATGAACCTTTGCGCGCCCAACAGGCTCTCGAACTCCTCGGGCGTCAGCGTCAGTTCGAGTTCTTCCAGCCAGGCGATGAGGCTGCGGCGGTTGGGGTTGCGGGCGCCTACCTCATGGACACCATTGCGAAAAGCCGGGCGTCCGAGCTCGAAGCGCAAGCGGAAGGGGCAGCCCATCGTGTCGAGATCGAAGTCGACCGGACGCGCCTCCAGATTCTTGACCGTGGACAGGAACTTCGCGATGCCGACATCCTTGAACGCAAACTGGCGATTGCTGGAGAAGCCCACGTGGAAGGTTTGTCGTACGGCGTAGTGTTCGCCCGCACCCAGGCAGGGCACGCGGTACTGCTCAACGTGGCGCAGCACGTCGTTGTGGTGGCGCCGGTTGAGCGTGTCGTAAACCACCTTGACCTGCGGCGGCTGGTCGGCCGCCGTGAAGCTCAGGTCGATGACCAGATTGCCGTTCTTCAGTTCGCGCTGGAACGACTGCAACTGCGCGGGCTCGCTGAGTTTCGGGCCTTGAGGCGGCGAGCGCAGGCAGGCGCTGAAGCGAGCATTGGGTGCCCGGGGCAGATTCAGCGGCGCCGGAGTGGCGATGTCTCCGTCGCCGATGCCGCTGAAACGGATCTCCTGCAGCAGCGCGACCTTCTGGCCCTCCGCAAGGCAAGGCAGGCGCAATTGCCGGACGTAGCGTTCGGCCTCGTCCTGCAGTTCTTCCGAGCCGGCCCCGAACGCGACCTTGAAATCCGGCGGTCGGTCGGCATGCGTGAACGTCACCTCCACGCGGTAGAAGCCGTTGGTGCGCAGCGCCAGCGCCTTGGCGGGGTAGCGTGGTGCAGCCGGCCGCACCAAGCAGGCCAGCGTGGCCTCGCCGCTGCGGTCGTCTGCGGCGGTCTGGGCTTGTGCGCCCATGGCGCACAGGCCCAGTGCCCATGCCGTGAGCATGCTGCGCATGTCGAACTCCCTGTTCGTGATGACAGGGCGGGGTTGTAGCGCAAGACGCCGAGTGGCCGCCCCGGGCATCCCCGGGGAGGGTCATAAGACCCTTACTTCTTCTTCAGCACCGCCTTGACGGTGGCGGCCACGTTCTCCGGCGTGAAGCCGAAGTGCTTGAACAGCACGCCGGCCGGTGCCGATTCGCCAAACGTGTCGATGCCGACGACGGCGTCGCAGCCGTACTTCCACCAGAAGTCGCTGACGCCCATCTCGACAGCCACGCGCGGCAGACCCTTGGGCAGCACGCTCTTCTTGTAGTCCTTGTCCTGGCGGTCGAAGACGTTGGTGGACGGCATCGAGACGACCCGCACCTTGATGCCTTCGTCGGCCAGCAGCGCCTTGGCCTGCATGGCCAGTTGCACCTCGGAGCCGGTGGCGATGATGACTGCCTGGGCCTTGCTGTTGCCCTTGGGGCTGACCGGGTCGAACAGCACGTAGGCGCCCTTGGCGATTTCGTCGACGTTGGTCTTGGGCGAGTAGGTCAGGTTCTGGCGCGAGAGGGCCAGCAGGCTGGGGCGCTGCGCGTTGCCGATGGCCATGGTCCAGGCAACGACCGTCTCGGTCGTGTCGGCCGGGCGCCAGACGTCAAGGCCGGGGATCAGGCGCAGCGACGCGACATGCTCGACGGACTGGTGCGTCGGGCCGTCTTCGCCGAGGCCGATGGAGTCGTGCGTCATCACATGGATGACGCGCGCCTTCATCAGCGCGGCCATGCGGATGGCGTTGCGGCTGTAGTCGCTGAACGTGAGGAAGGTGCCGCCGTAGGGAATGAAGCCGCCATGCAGCGCGATGCCGTTCATGATGGCCGCCATGCCGAACTCGCGAACGCCGTAGTTGATGTGGCGGCCGTTGTTGGGCGTGCCGTCCGCGGCGATCCGCAGGGCCGGCGTGCTGGACGTGTTGGTCAGGTTGGAGCCGGTCAGGTCGGCGCTGCCGCCGAGCAGTTCGGGCAAGTTCAGCGTGAAGGCTTCCAGCGCCAGCTGGCTGGCCTTGCGGCTCGCCACGGTCTGCGCTTCGGCATGGGCCTTGACGACGGCGTCCACGGCGACCTGCGCGAAGTTGGCGGGCAGCACGCCGGCCATGCGGCGCTGAAACTCGGCGGCCAGCTCGGGGTGGGCCTTGGCGTAGGCGTCGAAGCGCTTGTCCCAGGCGGCCTGCACCTTCTCGCCGCTGTCCTTGGCGTCCCAGGCGGCGTAGACCTCGGCCGGCAGGTCGAAGGGCTCATGCGTCCAGCCGATGGCCTCGCGCGTCAGCTTGATCTCTTCGGCACCGAGCGGCTCGCCGTGGGCCTTGCTGGTGTTGGCGCGGTTGGGCGAGCCCTTGCCGATGGCCGTCTTGGCGATGACCAGCGTCGGCTTGTCGGTGCTCTGCTTGGCCTTGCCGATGGCGTCGTCCAGTGCGTCGACGTCATGGCCGTCGACCGGGCCGATGACGTGCCAGCCGTAGGCCTGGAAGCGCTTGGCCGTGTCGTCGGCGAACCAGGGCGCGACCTGGCCGTCGATGCTGATGCCGTTGTCGTCGTAGATGGCGATCAGCTTGTTCAGCTTCCAGGCGCCGGCCAGCGACGCGGCCTCGTGGCTGATGCCTTCCATCAGGCAGCCGTCGCCCAGGAAGGCGTAGGTGTGGTGGTCGACGATCTCGTGGCCTTCGCGGTTGAAGTCGCGCGCCAGCAGCTTCTCGGCCAGCGCCAGGCCCACCGCGTTGGTCACGCCCTGGCCCAGCGGGCCCGTGGTCGTCTCGATGCCCGGCGTGATGCCCACTTCCGGGTGGCCCGGCGTCTTGCTGTGCATCTGGCGGAAGTTGCGCAGCTCATCGATCGGCAGGTCATAGCCCGTCAGGTGCAGCAGCGCGTAGATCAGCATCGAGCCGTGGCCGTTGGACAGCACGAAGCGGTCGCGGTTGGCCCACAGCGGGTTGCCCGGGTTGTGCTGCAGATGGCGGCCCCACAGCGCCACGGCGATGTCGGCCATGCCCATGGGCGCGCCCGGGTGGCCGGAGTTGGCCGCCTGCACCGCGTCCATCGCGAGTGCGCGGATCGCGTTGGCCATGAGGGTGGGGGAAGCGGTCGATGCTGTCATGGCCGGGGCTTTCTTGAGCGGGAGGGGCAAAGCGCGGGATTTTACGGGGGTGCCTCCCCGCGAGCCTTCGGCGCTGACGGATGGCGCCTCAAGCCGGCTCGGCTTCGGGCGACTGCCTGGCGCGGACGATGAAGCGGAAGCCGACGTCGTCGCGGCGCTCGTCGCGGGCGATGCGGTCCACGGCGGCCGAGCGGGTTTGCGCAAAGCTGCTGTGGAAGGAGCCGCCGCGCAACGCATGCCAGCCGGTTTCGGCGGCGGGCGGGCCTTCGGGGTCGACCCAGTTGTCGGGCGTTCGCTGCGCCGGTGTGAGCAGATCGCGGCAGATTTCGGCGACGTTGCCGTGCATCTGGAACAACCCCCACGCATTCGCTGGCAACCCCGCCACGGGCAGCAGCGAGCGGCTTTCCGCGTTGACCTGCGGGGACCCCACCTCGTCGCCAAAGGAAAACGCCGTTCGCGTGCCCGCCCGGCACGCGGCTTCCCATTCGGCCTCGCTGGGCAGCCGAACCTCGCTGCCTGGCAGCCACTGCTCCAGCGTGGCCAGGAAACGTTCGATGGCTTCGGCATTGACGCCTGTGATGGGCAACAGCTCGTCGCCGGGAGGAGGAATGCGGCCTTTCACCCGGTGCCACAAGCCAACCGTACAAGCGGTGTCCGCGATCCAGAACCCCTGGGTCAAGCTGACCGTGCGCAGTTCGCCTTCTTCCGGCGGGCCCTTGGGCGACCCCATGGCAAGCTTGCCCGATGGCACCCAGCGCAGTCGCTGACTCAACTTGGCGCCGCCGTCACGCGGGGTCAGCCGCAGGTTGGCATGCACACCATATTGACCATCAGAGCCGAGGCTGACCCCGACTTCGCCCGTCGCGCCTTCCAGCGGCCGGGTGGCACAGGCCCAACCTCTCGGGATGAGCCAACTGGCTGGTGATTTCGTCGGCGTGGTCCGCAACCAGACCCGCGCTCCGCTCAGCAGCGGTGGCGTGAGCAGGGCGAGGTCATCTTCGACATGCACGCCGTGCGCCCAGTCCGGTCGTTTGAGCACCTTCAACACCGGCTCGCCGAATTGCCGCAGCAGGTCGAGCACGGCCACCTGCGAAAGATGAGGGCGCAGCTCCTGGAGCAGGAACTGCGTCTGATCGGCCGGCGCCTCACGCTCCACCCAGGTCTTGAGCTGCTCCGTCAACCGGCCGGCGCGCAACATGACCCACAGCCCGGTCGGAATCACGCGGTCCCGCAAGGCTGCACCTTCGCGTGACAGTGCCACGCGCACCAGCTCCAGCTCGCCCGAATCCACCGCCTCCAGCAGCGCGCGCTCGTTCTCCAGGCGCGCCTCCTGCGGTCCCGCGCTCAGCGGCGCCGGCTCACGCCTCAAGGCCGGCTCGGGCTCGGGCGCAGCGGCTGCCGGAGCGACAACCGCGGGCTGGACGGGTTCGGGCGTTGCCGGCGGAACCGCCGCAGCTTCGGTGGCTGCCTCGGTCGCAGCCGCCGTCGCAGCTGGCGCGGCCGATGCGGGCGCCTCGTCTTCCAGCTCAGCAAACACCAGCAGCGCCCCCAACTGCGCGCCCTTCAACTCCGCCTTCTCGTGCAGCTCGCTCACGCGCGCCAGCAGCTCCAGCAGATCGAACCCCGAGCGGTTGTGCATGGCGCCCTCGCACAGCGCGGGCAGGCGCTGCAGCACCAGCCAGTACTGCAGCTCGACCGGCGACTTCACGGCCAGCACTTGTGACTGCAGCGCCTTGCGCAGGCCGTCGCCGTCGCGGAACAGCGCGTCGGCCCGCCACTGCGACAGCGTGATCAACAGCCGCGCCCCATGCAGCCGCAAGAACCGATACAGCGCCGGCGCAAACAGCTGCAGCGCGCAGACGATGGCCAGCCATTCGCGCCGCCTGGGCGTCTTGGCATCGCCCGCGCCCAGCGACTCGGCCAGCGCCAGCAGCGAGGCCATGCGGTAGAGCTTGCGTGGCACGCCGGGCGTGATGGCGGCTACCAGCGTCGCCAGGTCGTTGGCCTGACCGGCCGCATCGGCAAACCATTCGGGCCACTTGAACGCGAGGAAGTCACGCGCCGCTGCACCCGTTGGCCTGGGCAGCCGCACCGGCAGGTGAACCAGCTTCTCCAGGTACTCGGCGCCGGTGATGGGCGTCAGCCCCTCGCGGCCCTGCAGCGCGTAATCGCGGTAGCGGTGTGCAATGCCGCGCTCAATGACCTCCTCGTCCAGTGCCAGCACGAAGGCGCAGCCCTCCACTTCCAGGAAGAGCTTGATCGCCTCCAGCACCTCCACGGCCTTGTCGGGCAGGCAGCGGTCGAGGTCGTCGACGAGGAAGACGAGGTTGAGCTGAAAGTCGCTCTCGGCCGGCAGCTCGCCGGTGCCCAGCCAGCCCAGGCTGGCGCGCAGCCGCCAGCTCAGGCGCGGCCACCAGCCCAGGCCGCGGTACTTGAGCCGCTCCCGGTGCAGCGCCAGCGCCTTGGGGTTGCGGCCGGTGACGGCTTTCAGGTGCTCCAGGAAGTCGTAGTACAGGCTGTGCAGCGCGTCGGCCGGCAGGGCCAGGCGGCGCGCCTGCTGAAGGGCTTCACGGCGCTGGCGCCAGCGCGCCCAGGCGGAGGGTGGCGCCTTGCCGGACTCTGCCTTCAGCTCGGGCAGCTTGAGCACCACGCCCTGGGTCGCCAGCGCCGTCTGCAGCAGCTCGCGGCCACCGTGCTGGTAGACGGTCTGGGCCAGGTCGCCCAGCAGCACGAGGCGGTCGGACAGGCGCTCGTTGCGGCGGATGTCGGCGCCCAGGCTGTCCTCCAGCGCCTTGCGCAGGCACTGCTGGGCCACGCGCAGCAGCGGCACCAGCAGGTGCTCCTCGCGCTCGTAGCGCCAGGCGTTGAAGGGCACGACGACGTTGAGGGACTGCTCGCTTTCACCCTTGCTGCGGTCATGCAGCGCGTCCGCCACGGTCTGCAGCAGTCGGCTCTTGCCGGCGCCCCATTCGCCGAAGACACCCACGACCAGGGCCGGCTCGGTGCTGCTGCCGGCGCCCGGCTGCAGGCTGGCCGTCAGCTCGGCGACGATGCGCTGCGCGAGTGCGGCGTGGCCGAAGGCGAGGTTGGGCGTCGGCATGGCGCGGATGCTATGCCGCGCCGAGGCGGTGTCAGGCCGTCTTCGTCCGCTCGGCAGAGGACGTCGACATCGTCAGCCGCCCCGTGGCCGTCCAGTCATCCAGGCGGCGGCGGGCGTCGTCGCGCAGTTCGGCCTCGGTGGCCGCGTCGGCCTCGACCAGGCCGATCCAGGCGTTGCGGCCCACGTCCTTGGCTTCGTAGAGGGCCGCGTCGGCGAGGTCGATGGCGTTGTGCCAGTCCAGCGCGGCGGGCAGGCGCATGCACAGCGGGAAGGCGCTGAAGCCGACCGAGCAGCTCAGCGACAGCCGGTAGCCGCCTTCCAGCTCGAAGGGCTGGGCGGCGATGGCCTGGCGGGCGCGCTCGGCCATCTCGGCAGCGCGGCTGCGCGGCGTGCCGCGGGCGACGATGAGGAACTCCTCGCCGCCCCAGCGCACGAGGTAGTCCGACGAGCGGAAGACCAGCTCCAGCCGGCCGCGCATCTGCGTCAGCACGGTGTCGCCGGCCATGTGGCCGTGGGCGTCGTTGATGCGCTTGAAGTGGTCGATGTCGATGAGAAAGAACAGCAGGTCCTGCTCGCTGCCGCCGGGCACGGGCACGCTGGAGCCATTGGCCAGGGCTTCGTAGTGGCGCACGGCCAGGGCCGCATCGGCCGGCAGCTGGCGGTCCAGGAAGCGGCGGTTGCGCAGGCCGGTCAGCGGGTCGGTCAGGCTGGCTTCCTCCAGCTCGATGGACTTGGCCGTCAGCGCGGCGGTGGCGGCCTCCAGCGCCTCGGTGCGCTCCTGCACGCGCGCCTCCAGCACGCGGCGTTGACGCAGCAGCCAGCGCGTGCGGACGCGCACGATGCCGGCGACGATGCCGACGACCGCGAGCACGGCCAGCACCTGGGCCCAGAGCGTCTGCCACCAGGCGGCGCGTACGTCCACCTCGACCACCAGCTCGTTGGGCCCCCAGGCGCCGTCGCGGTTGCTGCCCTGCACATGCAGCTTGTAGCGGCCGGGCGCGAGGTTGGTGTAGGTGGCGGTGCGGCCCAGGGTGCCGTCCACCCAGCCTTCGTCCAGCCCTTGCAGCCGGTAGCGGTAGCGGTTGCGGCCGGGCTGGCTGTAGTCCAGCGACGCGAAGGCCAGGCTGAAGGCGTTCTCGCCCGGCGCCAGCACCAGCTGGCCGCCGGTGGTCGGCAGCGGCCGTTCCTCGCCGTCCACCCGCAGCTCCGAGATGACCAGCGGCGGCTTGTACGACCACGGCGAAAAGCGCTCCGGGTCGATGACGAGCAGTCCGCGCGCGCCGCCGAACAGCATGCGGCCGTCGTCGAGCTGGGCATAGGCGCGGAACCAGCCGGTGCCCAGGTCGGCGCCATCGGCGGCGCCCAGCTCGCGCCGCTCGCCGCTGCGCGGGTCGTACATATTGCGCTGCGACCAGATGCGGCCCTGCTTGTCCAGCAGCAGGTTGGCGCCGAAGGCCCCGCCCGCTTCCGACGCGGCCACGGCCTCGAAGCGTGCCTGGCTGCCCTGGCTTTCCACCAGGCGGTGCAGGCCGGTGCCGGTGTCCACCCACAGGCGGCCGGCCTGGTCCACGGTCATGCCAAGCACGGTCTGGCCGGTCAGGCCCTTGGGCTCGACCCATTCGGCCACCGGCTCCTCGTCATCGGGCTTGGCGACGCGGAACAACCCCGCCGCGCCGCCGGCCCACAGGCTGCCGTCAGGCAGGCGGGCGAAGGCATTGACCTCGCCGGTGCCGCCCACCAGGCCGGCCGTCGGGATGGCGCGCATCTGCGGCCGCCCGGGCGTCCAGCGCATCAGGCCGTCCAGCGTGGCAATCCACAGCGCGCCGTCCTCGCCGGCGTAGAAGCGCCGCGGCACCGCGTTGCCGCTGCGCAGCGTCTCCTTCCAGCGGCCCTGCTCGTCAAAGCGCAGCAGCTGCGTGTCCACAGCCACCCAGACCGAGCCGTCCGGCGTCTGCCCGAGGGCGTTGACGCGCCCGGCCGGCAGGCCGCCCGCGCCCGGTGCGATGTGGGCGAGGGGCTGGAGCTGGCGGTCGCGCCGCTCGATGCCGCCGGCCAGCGTGCCCAGCCAGACCTCGCCGTTCTTCAGCTGCAGGATGCTGCGCACGTCCAGCGCGGCCGTACCGGCGCCGTCGCGCACCATGCTCAGCCCGGGCAGTGACGGCACGTGGCGCATCAGGCCGCCGCCGTAGCTGCCGGCCCAGATGGTGCCGGAGGGGTCGCGCATCAGCGCGCGCACATCGCTGCGCGGGCCGGTGGCGGCACCGCTGCCGTTGCCGGTCGCGGGCAGGCGTTCGATCAGGCTGCCATCGGTGGCGCGCCGGCGCGACAGGCCCGACGAGTCCCCAAACCAGAGTTCGTCGGCATCCGGTTGCGCCATGGCCATGACGGGCCAGACGCTGGCCTTGCCGTCTACCTGGGCGCCGGCGCTGAAGGGCAGCGGCTGGCCGGTGGTGGCCAGCGCGCGCAGCTGGCCCTGGGCGGTGCCGGCAATGATGCGGCCGTCCAGCGTCTCGGCCAGCAGCGTGATGAGCTGGTCGCCCAGGCCCACGTCCAGCGTCTCGATGGGGCCGTCGGGCGCCTTGCGCGCCAGGCCGCGCCAGGTGCCTATCCAGAGCGTGCCCTGGCGGTCCACCAGCAGGGTCTGCACGCGCGGGTCGGGCAGGCCGTCTTCCTTGCCGCGGTGGTGGGTGAAGCGTTCGCGCTTGACGTCGAAGCGGTCCAGGCCGCCGCTGCCGCCTATCCACAGCGTGCCGTCCTTCTCCAGCGCCAGCGTGCGCACGGTGTTGGCGGCCGGGGCGGTCTCGTCGGCAGAGTTGCCGTCGCGCGCCCAGCGTGCCCAGCGGCCGGTGGCGAAGTCCAGGCGCACCAGGCCGCTGTTGCCGGCGGCTACCCACATCCAGCCCCGCGGGTCGGGCAGCATGGCGCGCACGAACTGCTCGGGCAGCAGTTGGCCGTCCGGCGCGGCGAGCGCGTAATGCTTGAAGGTGTAGCCGTCGAAGCGCAGCAGGCCCTCGGGCGAGCCGGCCCAGAGCAGGCCGCGGGCGTCCTGGGCCAGCGCGGAGACGACGTTGTCCCGCACGGCGCCCGGCTCGCCGATGGATTCGAAGCGCGGCACCACGGCCGCCGCGCCTTGCGCCAGCCCCAGCGCCGTTGCCGTGACGATCAGCAGGGCTGCCCAACCCCTTTTTGTGAAAACCCTCATGCGGCGGATTCTCAGGCAGCCGCAAGCCCGGTCAGGCCGGGTCTTGCCCTCGGTCGATGTGAATCGTCACTGGGCCAGCGGTTTGGCGATGGCGTCGATGCGTTCCACGACCTCGGCCGTCAGCTTGGGTGTGACGGCCAATGCGCCCAGGTTTTGCTGCAGCTGCTCGATGCGGCTGGCGCCCAGGATGACCGTGGACACGCGCGGGTTGCGGTTGATCCAGGCGATGGCCAGCTGGGCCGTGTCGCAGCCCAGCTCGGCGGCGATCTCGGTCAGCTTGCCGACGGCGTCGTTCCTGGCCTTGTCCTGCAATTGCTCGCGCATCCAGGCCATGTTGTCTAGCGCGCCACGGCTGCCCTCGGGGATGCCGTTGCGGTACTTGCCGGTCAGCAGGCCCGAAGCCAGCGGGCTCCAGGTCGTCAGGCCCAGGCCGATCTCGTCATACAGCCGCGCGTACTCCTGCTCCACCTTGCGGCGGTGGAAAAGGTGGTATTGCGGCTGCTCCACCACCGGCTTGTGCAGGTGATGGCGCTCGGCGATCTCCCAGGCGGCGCGGATGTCGCCCGCGCTCCACTCGCTCGTGCCCCAATACAGCGCCTTGCCCTGGCGAATGATGTCGCTCATGGCCCAGACCGTTTCCTCGATGGGTGTATTGGGGTCGGGGCGGTGGCAGTAGATGAGGTCCAGGTGCTCCAGCTGGAAGCGCTTCAGCGACGCGTCCACCGCCTGCATCAGGTACTTGCGGTTCAGCGTGTCCTTGCGGTTCACCGTCACGCCGTCGCGCTGCAAACCCCAGAAGAACTTGCTCGAGACGATGTAGTCCAGCCGGTTCCAGCCCAGCGCCTTGAAGGCCTGGCCCATGACGACCTCGCTCTCGCCCTGGGCGTAGACCTCGGCGTTGTCGAAGAAGTTGATGCCGGCGTCGAAGGCCGCGGCCAGCATCTCGGTGGCGGCCTTGGTGTCGACCTGGTTGTGATACGTGACCCAGGAGCCGAGCGAAAGTTCGGACACCTGGAGGCCGGCGCGGCCGAGGCGGCGGTATTGCATGGTGGATTCCGCAGCAGGAATGAAAAAGGGCCGCAGCATAAGCGCGGCCCTCAAGCCCTGCCGGAGCAGGGGTTGCAGCCGGTCGCGCCGGCTGCCCAGTTGTGTCAGGCCTGGCGTGAGCGACGGCGTGCCACGCTGCCGACGACGGCCAGGCCGGCAGCCAGCAGGGCGAGGCTGGCCGGCTCCGGCACCGGGGCGGCGCTCAGGTGCAGGTTGTCCAGCACCAGCGACTGGCCGGCGCTGACCGTCACGCCGAAGCTGTAGATGTCTGCATTCGCGCGGGAGAAGCCGAGGAACTTGCCTTCGTTGTAGCTGTCCCAGGACGTGTCGACCGTGTACGAGAACGACTCCAGCACCTGGTTGGCGGCGCTGTAGGCGGTCAGCGTCAGCGTCGCATGCTTGACGCCGTCCATCGGCTGGCTAAGGTTGAAGAAGGCGCCGACCTGAGCCTGCGCGCCGCCGAAGAAGCCGAACAGCACGGGGCCGGTGGCGGACACGAAATTGCCGCTGCCGGTGGGCGTGGCGTCGAAGCGGGCGCCCCAGAGGCCGTTGCCGTCCAGGCTCTGCTCGTTGGCGCCCAGCACGGCGCTAGCGTCGGTGACGAAGTAGGTGTCGGCGTCAAGCCATTTGCGCGCGGCGGCGCCAACGGCTTGGCCGTCATTGGCGTCGAAGTCGATCAGCGTGGCGGGCGCGAACGTGGCGGTCGACGACACGATGCTGGCGGCATGGGCGGTGCCTGCCAGCGACAGCGCTGCGACCAGGGCCAGGGATGGGAAAGAGGTCTTCATTGAAGTGGTCCTTGAATTGGGATGGGGCGCTTAGCTGCCAATGACGCCGCCGTCGTCCTTGGTGATGACGACGACGCCCGAACGCGGCCGGCCCGCCGGCAGGGCGGTGACGCCGTCCGACGCGACCGTCCATTGGCCCTGCGGCCAGTTGGAGAACTGTGTCGGGTTCGTGGCCGTCGCGTCTTCGCCCGGGTGCTGGATGCCGACGAACATGGTCTTGCCGTCCGGTGCCATGGTCACGCCGGTGACTTCGCACTTGTTCGGGCCGGTCAGGAAGCGGCGCATCTCGCCGGTGTTCGGGTCGGCGCAGACCATGCAGTTGGCGCCGATGTTGATCCAGTCGCCCGAGCCATCGCCGACCTGGTCGGTCTGCACCCAGAGGCGGCCGAAGTAGTCGAACCACAGGCCGTCCGGCGCGCCGAAGTCGACGCTGCCGTTGGGCGTGTCGACCAGGCTGCCCTTGTAGTCGTTGGTCGGCTTGGCAGCCTTGGCCGTGGCGATGTCACCGTTCTGCGCGAACAGGTCCCAGCCGAAGCTCGTGGCCAGCACCGACTTGCCCGTCTCGCGCCAGCGGATGATGTGGCCGTAGATGTTGTCTTCGCGCGGGTTGGCCGCGTCGACGCCGGGGCGGGCGGTGGCGGCCGTGGTGCTGCCGTCGGCCAGGTTGTCGGACGCTGGTGTGGTGCCGCGGCGGTTGTTGTTGGTCAGCGTGCAGTAGACCTCGACTTCGTCGAAGCCACCGATGCGCGGGCGGGCGCCGGTCCATTCCGGGCGGTCCATCATCGTGGCGCCGACGGCATCGGCCGCCATGCGCGTCTTGATCAGGATCTTGGCCAGCACCTCGGCGTTGTTGGCGCCGGCGAAGTTCGGGTTGTCGCGCAGCGCCACGCCGTTCGTCCCGACCGTGCCGGGCAGCAGCGGCAGCCACTGGCCCGACAGGTCGCTGCTGAACCTGGCGACATAGAGGGTGCCGCTGTCCAGCAGGTTGCGGTTGGCGGCCTTGTTCGTCGGGTTGAACTTGCCCGCGCAGACGAACTTGTAGATGTACTCGTTGCGCTCGTCGTCACCCATGTAGAAGGCGACGTTCAGGTCCTTGTCGACGACGTACTGCGCGCCTTCATGCTTGAGGCGGCCCAGTGCCGTGCGCTTGACGGGTACGGCCTTCGGGTCATACGGGTCTACCTCGACAACCCAGCCGAACAGGTGCGGCTCGTTGGGGTTGGTGCTCAGGTCGAAGCGTGGGTCGGTGGTGTGCCAGCGGTAGCCGAAGCCGGCGGCAACAAGGCCGTAGCGGCGGTTCAGCTTGCCGATCTCGGTCGCGGCCGAGGTGTCGACGGCGCCGGTGCCGCCGAAGTTGCCGTTCCAGTTCTCCTCGCAGGTCAAGTAGGTGCCCCAGGGCGTGATGCCGTGGGCGCAGTTGTTGATCGTGCCGAAGCAGGTCGTGCCGTCGGTCAGGTTGCCGGTGGCGATGGACGCCGTGTCGGTGATGACGAACTGGTTCGTGCGCAGCAGCGCGTGGCCGGCGGCTGGGCCGGCGATGCGCATCGGCGTGTTGGCGGTGATGCGGCGACCGTAGGGCGAGGTCTTGACGACGCGCCACTTGCCGCCGATGCGGCGGGCTTCCAGCACCGACATGCCATGGGCGGCCTGCGACTTGCGCGTCTTGGCCAGCGTGTAGCCGTTGCCGACCTGGCCGTCCGTGAACAGCAGTTCCTCGTGCGTGTACTCGTTGTTGATCGCCAGCAGGCCGCGGTCCGACGTCGGCTTGCCGTCCGCGCCCGTGAATGGGAAGAAGTGCATGCCGTCGTTGTGCATGCCGAACTGCCTGAGCTGCTCGGCCGCAGTCTCGCTGGCCGTGCCGCTGAAGGGCTGGCCGCCGGGCAGGACGGCGTCGCCCCAGGCCACGAACAGCTCGGCCTTGTAGCCGGCCGGCACGGTGACGCGGTCGACCACGGCGCTGGCCGAGCCGCCATGCACGGCGACGTTGCGCGCGCGCGTCTCGGCGGGGATGCTTTCGAAGCCGATGCCCGGGAAGCCCAGGCCCGGCGCCACGGGCGCAGCGGACACGGTGTTGACAAAGCCGCCCAGGGTCAGACCGCCGGCCGTGGCCAGTGCCGCGCCGCCGATGCCGCCCTTGACGAACAGCCGGCGGCTGGCGTCGACGCGGTCGATGACGTCGTGAATGGAGTCATTGCCGGACGGGTTGATCGTCTGGTCATTGGTCGGGTGGGACTTGCCTTTCATGGCGGGCTCCTGCGGGTGGTCGGGTTCAAACCTCCGCACTCTGGCGGCTGCCGATGACAGTGCCGTGAAGGTCGCCCACGCGGTTATCGTTGCGTTCATGAATCTCGCCGTCATCGGCGCAGGCCCCGCCGGCCTCGCGCTCGCCCTGCTGGCCGCCGAGCGCCTGCCGGCCGCCCAGATCCACCTCTTCGACACCCGACCGCTGGACCGCGACATCAGCGGCGACGCGCGCACGCTGGCGCTCAACCTCGGCAGCATCCGCCTGCTGGAACGCCTGGCCGCCTGGCGGCCCGAGGTGGCCCAGGCCATCCGGACCGTGCACGTCAGCCAGGCGCCGCCTTCGCCCATCTCTGGCGAAGTACGCATCCGCGCGGCCGACCTCGGCGTGCCCCAGCTCGGCGCCGTGCTGCCCTATGGCGCGCTGGTGGCGCCGCTGCAGCAGCGCTGGCTGGACCGCGCCGCGCAGCAGCCGCAGCGCCTGTTCACGCGCTTTGGTACGCCGGTGCACGCCATTCGCTCGGACGCCTCGGGCGTCGAACTGGACAGCGGCGAAGGGCCGCTCGTGGAGCGCTTTGACCTCGCCGTCGTCGCCGAAGGCGGCGTGTTCGCCGAGCAGGACCGCAAGCGCATCAGCAGCAACTATCACCAGAACGCCTGGGTCGGCAGCGTGCGCCTGGCCGCACCGGGCCTGCAGGGCCTGGCCGTCGAACGCTTCACGCGCAACGGGCCGCTGGCGCTGTTGCCGCTCCCGGACGACGCGCAAGGCCCGCGCGCGGCGCTCGTCTGGTGCCTGCCCCAGGCCGAGGATGACATCGCCACGCTGGACGACGCGCAGCGCCTGGTGGTCATCCAGCAGCAACTGCCCGCCGCCGCCGGGCGCCTCACGGGCATCTCGGCGCTGAAGTGCTTCCCCCTCGGCCTGAACGCCGAGACGCGGCTGCTGCAGGGCCGCACGCTGCGCATCGGCAACGCGGCGCAGACGCTGCACCCGGTCGCCGGACAGGGGCTCAACCTCGGCCTGCGCGACGCCCAGGCGCTGGTCGATGCGTTGCGCGAAGCCGCCGAGACCGGCGCAGGCCTGGACGCCACGCTGGCCCGCATCGACCGCCACCGCGCCCCCGACCGCTGGCCCATGATCGCCGCGACGGACTTCCTCGCGCGCAGCTTTGCCTGGCGCCTGCCCGGCCTGCCTGGCCTGCGCGGCCTGGCGCTCGCAGGCCTGGAGCTGGCCACGCCGCTGAAGACAGCGGTGGCCCGCCGCATGATGTTTGGTGGCTGAAAACGCCCCACGGAGATTCGATGCAGGTCACCTTCGCTCTCGCCGCAGCTTTCCTGCTCGCGGCCATTCAGCCCGCCGCGGCCCAGACCGCGCCGCTGATCGCGCCGGGCAAGGCCATCGCCGGCGCCTCGCAGGAGGAATGGTCCAAGCGCTGGTGGCGCTGGGCCCTGTCCTTCGATGACGACGAGAGCCCCGTCGCCGACCGCGACGGCCGCTTCTGCGCCGAAGGGCAGGACGGCCCGGTGTGGTTCCTGGCCGGCACCTACGGGACGGCGCGCACGGTGCGCAGCTGCCGCGTGCCGGTCGGCAAGACGCTGTTCTTTCCCCTCATCAACTACATCACCTACGAACCCGACGACGCGGACGAGTCCTGCGCCTCGCTCAAGAAGCGCGCGGCTGAGCTGACGCCCGCGCCCGACGCCCTGGTGCTGGAAGTCAACGGCAAGCGCTTCAACGGCCTCGCCGCCCACCGCCAGGCCACCCGCCGCTGCTTCCATGTCGCTGAGGATGACGACACGCGGGCCGCCGGCAACGGTTTCTACGTGGCACTCGGCCCGCTGAAGAAGGGCCGCTACACGCTGAACTTCGGCGGCATTCTGCCGGGCATGTCGCAAGCGGTGACGTACACGCTCGACGTGGAGTGAGCAAGGGTCGATAAGGCCTTCACGAAGCGCCGCAGCGCCGGCCTTTGTGACAATCGGCCCCATGAGCCTGACTGCCTACATGGACGACCTCGGCCGCGCCGCCCGCGCTGCCGCCACCGCGATGGCCGCCGCGCCCACGGCCGCCAAGAACAACGCACTGCTGGCCCTGGCCCGCCGCCTGCGCGAAGCCGGCCCGGCGCTCGCCGCCGCCAACGCCCGTGACCTGGCCGGCGCTGCCGAACTCAGCGGCCCGCTGCGCGACCGCCTCAAGCTCGACGCCAAGACGCTGGCGACCGTGGCCGAAGGCTGCGAGCAGATCGCAGCCATGCCCGACCCCATCGGCGAGATCACCGGCGTGAAGCGCCGCCCCACCGGCATCAGCGTCGGCCACATGCGCGTGCCGCTGGGCGTGTTCGGCATGATCTACGAGAGCCGCCCCAACGTGACCATCGAGGCCGCGTCGCTGGCCATCAAGAGCGGCAACGCCTGCATCCTGCGCGGTGGCTCCGAGGCGATTCATTCGAACCTCGCGCTGGCTGAGATCGTTGGCGCGTCGCTCGAAGAAGCCGGCCTGCCGCGCGCCGCCGTGCAGCTCGTCAACACGACCGACCGCGCCGCCGTCGGCTTGCTGATCTCGCAGCCGCAATGGGTGGACGTCATCATCCCGCGCGGCGGCAAGGGCCTGATCGAGCGCATCAGCGCCGAGGCCAAAGTGCCCGTCATCAAGCACCTGGACGGCAACTGCCACAGCTATGTCGACGCCGAGGTCGACGTGGCCCAGGCGGTCAAGGTCGTCGACAACGCCAAGACGCAGAAGTACAGCCCCTGCAACGCGACCGAGTCGCTGCTGGTGCATGCGGCACAGGCGCGGGCTTTCCTGCCGTTGATCGCCGAGGTGTTCGCGGCCAAGGGCGTGGAGATGCGCGGCTGCGGCCGCACCCGCGCGCTGTTGCCGGCGGCAGTGGCGGCGACGGAGGAAGACTGGTCCACCGAGTACCTCGCGCCCATCATCAGCATCAAGGTGGTCGATTCACTCGACGACGCCATCGCCCACATCAACCGCTACGGATCGCATCACACGGATGCGATCCTGACCACCAACCACCCGAACGCGATGCGCTTCCTGCGCGAGGTCGACTCGGCCAGCGTGATGGTCAACGCCAGCACCCGCTTTGCCGACGGCTTCGAATACGGCCTGGGCGCCGAGATCGGCATCTCCACCGACAAGTTCCACGCCCGCGGCCCGGTGGGGCTGGAGGGGCTGACGTCGATGAAGTGGGTGGTGTTGGGGCAGGGTGAGGTGAGGGGCTGAGGCCTGATGCCGTTCGCCCGCTGCCCAATATGCGGTGACTCGTTTCGCCTATCGGTTCGTGGTGACCTTCGCAAGTGGGAAGCAGAGCATGCAACCCATCGGCCGAATAACTTGGGCGCGGAAGGTTGGAGTGAACGCAGTGAACTCCAACAAATCCCGGCGAGCAGCGAGCGGCCGTTCGCGTGAGGCCCGTGCCGGGAGTTCGCCCGGCGGGCGACCTGCTTTCTGAGCGACCAGAAAGTAGGCAAAGAGTCGCCCCCTGCTCCGTCGCCCTTCGCTTCGCTGCGGGTCCCCTGCGATGCTCGAACGGCGAGGCCCGCCCGGAACTCGCTTCGCTACGCTGCGCTCAGACAACCGTGCGGAGTCAGATGTCGAAGTGCGCTGCGCGCACGCCTAGCCGTTCTGCGCTTCTCGGCTCCTCCAAAGGGGGTGATGGAACAGCCAAATACGCACCCGTCGGCTCGCGAAGTAGCATGCGCCGACCATGAATGGCACCGCACAAATTTCATCTGCCCGGGTCAATCGCCGCGTCGCGATTGGCGGCCTGTTGGCTGGGGCTACGGCGCACGGTTTGGCCGCAGGGCGCTACCAGGTCCAACCTGACCTCATCGTCGCCAAAGACGGCTCCGGCCACTTCACCTCTGTCCACGCCGCCCTGCAATCCATCCCCAAGGACAACCGCGAGCGCCGCATCGTGCTGGTCCGCGACGGCGTCTACGAAGAGCATGTCCGCGTCGACGCCGCCTACGTGACGTTGCGGGGCGAGAGCCGTCATGGCACGCGCATCGCGTTGAACCGGCCGGCCAGCGCGCCCAGGGACGACATCGGTACGGCGGTGCTCAACATCTCTTCGACGGCGCATGACTTCGTCGCCGAGAACCTCACCATTCACAACACCGTCGAGGCCGCCGGCCCGCATGCCTTCGCAGTGCTGGGGCGGGCGGACCGCACCGTCATCCAGAACGCCGACATCCTGAGCCGCGGCGCCGACACGTTGTCGCTGTGGCGCCAGGGCAAGACGGCTGCGGAAGCCGGTCTGTCCAGCGGGCCCGGCGCCACGCCACTGACCGAGGACGGCGGGCGTTACTACCACCGCAGCCTGCGCGTCATCGGCTCGGTGGACTTCGTCTGCCCGCGCGGCTGGTGCTACATGACGGACTGCGACATCGAGCAGGTCTACCCCAAGGCGGAGGCGGCCTTCTGGCATGACGGCGGCAACAACAACGCTGACAAGAAGTTCGTCATCCACCGCACGCGCGTGGACGGGCCGCCCGACTTCTTCCTCGCCCGCGCCCACCGCGACGCGCAGTTCTTTTTCATCGGCTGCACGTTCACCGAGCGGATGCGCGACAAGCCGCCCTACCTCGTGCGCTACCCGCTCGACGGCGGCGTGCCGAGCGAGAAGGACATCGCCGCCAACGAGAAGATCGCCCGCGAGACGAGCGTGGGCGTGCGCAGCTACTTCCACGGCAACCACCGCCGCAGCGGCGACTTCGGCTGGCTGGCCGACAACCTGACCCAGGCGGCCAGTGCACCACGAGCCGAGGACATCACCGCCCGCTGGACCTTCGGCGGCACCTGGGACCCCGAGAGCCGCCAGGGGCCGCGCGCCGTCGCCGTCGGCGTGCGAGGTGATCGCGTCGCCGTCGCGTTCGACCGCCTCGTCACCGTGAAGGGTGCGCCGGAACTGGCGCTGGGCGCCGGCCGCCGCGCGCGCTACGTCGGCGGCAGCGGCTCCAACACGCTGGAGTTCCAGGTGCCGGCCGGCGCGGGTGCCGTCGCGCCGCTGGGCCTGGTCTTCGAGCGCGGCGCCATCATCGGCAGCGAGGCGGCGGCGGAACTGGTGTTCGCCGAACCGAGGTTGCTTGTTACCGCCTGACGGCGCGCGCCAATGCCGCGCGGATCAGGACATCTCTTCAATCGGCCACACCTCGACCACGCCATGCGCCACCGCGCAGGGTGACTTGGACACCAGCGCAATGGCCTCCTGCAGGTCTTTTGCATCGATGACGGCAAAGCCTGCAATCGGCAGGTCACTGCGCAGATAGGGCCCGTCCGCAGTCTGCACGCCCGCGCCTTCAGGGTTGCGCACCTGCACGGGCTTGCCGGCCCGGCCGATCAGGGCGCCGGCATCCTTCAGCCGTGCATCGTGCGCATGGGCCGCGTCGCGCACAGCGTGATCGGTCCGGTTGTAGCCCCGCTCATCGCCATACCCGACGGTGATGAATTTCGCCATGACGACACCTCAGTCGTTCCGAAGTAATCGCCCATGGCAAACGGTGTTCCGGAGCCTCAGCGCAACCCCGTCACCTGCGCCTCCTTCGGCGCGCTGATCACGTACTCCGCCGTGAACCGCTGGCTCTGCCCTGCCGCGAGCGGCAGCTCCCACAGCACCAGCCCGGGCTGCTTGCGCCAGGCCTGTGTCGCCGGTGCCGGGCTGAACTGGCTCTGCACCTTGATGTCCTCATGCTGCGACACCGGCGCGGCCTCGATGAGCTGCAGCGTGATGGCCGCCGTGTGGCGGTTCTCGACGACCCAGGCGCGCCCGTAGCGGTGCTCCGCGCGTGTGCCGATGAAGCCGGTGTTGGCGGCGTTGCGCTGCTCGGGTTCAGTCTGCACGCGCACCGCGTCGTCGCGGCCGAAGGGCAGCTCCAGCCGCTCCTCGCCGCTGGCGACGTTGAGGGTGCTGCTGCCCACCAGCGCGCCGTCGCGCACCAGTTGCAAGGCGCCGCGCGGCCAGGCGCCGCCGGGCTTGGGCGTGTCGGCGACGAGGTAGGCCGCCGCTTCACTCTGCGGCTGCACGCGGGCCAGCACCCTGGCCTGCAGCTTCTCCGTGCCCAGGGACAGGCTGGCGCGCTGCGTGCCGCTGTCGATGTTGACGCGCAGCGGCAGCACGAATTCGGTGGCGAAGGCGCCCTGGAAGACGCTGAGGTCGAAGCGTTCCGGCTCGGGCTCGCCAGGCGCCCGCGGCGCGGACATCACGGCGGGTGCGGGCGCTGGCGGAGCGGCGTACAAGGCGCGTGCTTCCATCGCAACGCCGCCGGTTACGGGCGGGCGGATGCCCAGCGGCCACGGCCAGGGCGGGTTCTGTCCGACCTTCTGTGTTGCCTGCGCCGTGGACAGCCGCAGCGTCACATTCTTCCAGTCCTCGCCGCTCTGCTGCGACACCTGGGCCAGGCGCTCCAGGCTGAGTGCGCCGCTCGTGGTGTCCAGCAACGCGCGGTAGCTAGGCGCCCAGCCCGCCTGCGTCACCCGGTAGTTCAGCTTCAGCTCGGCCTCGCGCGCCGTGGACAGCCGCAAGCGCAAGCTGCGCCACTGCGGGTTGGCGGCGGCCACGCGGTCGCGCTCGCCTTTCAAGGGCGCAATCTGCTTCTCGAGGTCGGTCAGTTGCCGCTGGAGCTGGAGCTGTCTCAGCACCGCCTCGTGCGCCGCCTTGCGGATGCTGTCGGCCGTCGCGGCGATGCCGGGGGCCGGCGTCGAGCGTGCTTCGCCCGAGCCCAGCGCCTTCAGGTAACCCAGGCTGGTCTCCAGGGCGCTGGCTTCGGCGGCCAGCGCGTCGCGCTGAACTTCCAGCTTGCGCACCTGCTCGTCCAGCGGGCTGGTGGCGCACTCCGGCACGCGCTCGCGCGGCAGCGTCTCCAGTTGCACCGGCCCGAGATTGACGCCGGCAGGCGCGTCGATCTGCAGCGAGTCCGGGTCGAAGCGGGCCGACAGGCAGCTCAGCACCAGCTCGCGCGCGCCGGCCGCCACCGTGGCCAGCCGCGTGACCTGGGCGCCGCCGGGGTAGACCAGCACTTCGTCGATGCGGCTGGCAGCGGGCGCCTGCTGTTGCTGGGCGAACAGCAGCGAGGGCGAAACGGCGGCGAGAAGAACGAGGTGCACACGCTTCATGGCAGGCAGGGCCGGATGGCCCGGTGGGCGGAGGTGCCGAAGTTTGCATCCTCCACGCCAGGGCCTGCGCTTGGCCTGCCGGCGCGTGCCTGGGTCGGTTCAGCTCAGCGGCTGGCCCACCTGGCGGCGATGACCAGACCGTAGACCGCAGCAAGACCGACCAGCGTGTAGACGGCGCGCGCCGCCGCCGTCATGTTGCCGAACACGGCGGCCACCAGGTCGAACTGGAACAGGCCCACAAGCCCCCAGTTCAGGCCGCCGACGATCATCAAGATCAGGGCAACCCAGTCCAGCGCGGTCGCGCGGCCGGTGGCGGGTGCATCGCGCATGGGCGCGTGGGTCCGCGGGGTGGTGTCGGAAAGAGGCATGGCGAACTCCTTGTGGAATCGGAGGGTTGAAGGGCACATTCGCCGAGCAATCGCCGTTCCGCCGTGGTAGCTCTGGGCGCCGGGTTTGCCCGCTGTCGGCCGCTTGCTGCAAAGCTTTCCAGCCCGTTGTCTTAGCATGCCGCCCCATGACTGACTCCCGCAAAGCCCTCGTCCTCTTCTCCGGCGGCCAGGACTCCACCACCTGCCTGGCCTGGGCGCTGGACCGCTTCGCCGAAGTCGAGACTTTGGCCTTCGACTACGGCCAGCGCCACCGCATCGAGCTGGACTGCCGCAACACCGTGCGTGCCGAGATCGCGCGCCAATTCCCGCACTGGGCTGGCAGGCTCGGCGCCGACCATCTGCTGGACCTCAGCCTGCTCGGTCAGATCAGCGACACCGCGCTGACGAGTGAGCGCGCCATCGAGCTGCAGGCCAACGGCCTGCCCAACACCTTCGTGCCGGGGCGCAACCTGCTCTTCCTGACCTTCGCCGCGACGCTGGCCTACCGCCGTGGCGCGACGGTGCTGGTGGGCGGCATGTGCGAGACGGATTTTTCCGGCTACCCGGACTGCCGCGACAACACGCTGAAGGCGCTGCAGGTCGCCCTCAGCCTGGGCCTGGATTCGCCCATGACGCTGGACACGCCGCTGATGTTCATCGACAAGGCCGCGACCTGGCGCCTGGCCGAGCAGTTGGGCGGCGAGGCGCTGGTGAAGCTCATCGTCGAGGACACGCACACCTGCTACCTGGGCGAACGGGGCGAGCTGCACGACTGGGGCCGTGGCTGCGGCCACTGCCCCGCGTGTGCGCTGCGAGCACGGGGCTTCGCTCAGTATCGGGAACAGGCATGACCGCCTGGCAGTGGGCAGGCGTCGCTGCGGCGGCGCTGCTGTTCTTCTGGGGCATAGGCGCCTACAACCGCCTGATGTCCCTGCGCAATGCCATCGGCGAGGCCTTCGCCCAGCTCGACGCTCACCTGAAGGAGCGCGGCGAGGTCTGCGACAAGCTGCTGGCCACCGTCGCCCCGCGCCTGCCCAGCGAGCAGGCGACCTTCGACGCGCTGGCCAGCGCCCAGGCGGAGTCACACGCAGCGACGCAGGCGGTGCGCGCCAAGCCCTGGGCCCCCGACCCTGCCGGCAGCCTCGCCGTCGCCGGCGCACTGCACGCGGCGGCGTTGACCCGGCTGATGTCGCTGCTGGACCACCAGGCGGAACTGCGCAGCGAGACCGAGATTGACGCGCTGGTCAGCGAGTTGAAGCTCATCGAACGCCAGCGCGCCTTCGCCCGCCAGGTCTTCAACCAGGCCGTGGGGCAGTACAACGAGGCGCTGCACCAGTTCCCGACGCGGGTGCTGGCCAACCTGTATGGGTTCAGCGAGGCGCGCTCGCTGTAGGCGCCGAGCCCCTCAGCTGACCGCGATGGCGCCCGAGTCGCACATCTCGCGGAACAGCGCGGCCATGGCGTGGCCGCTCATGGTGTACGGGTCCAGCCGCCCGCTCTCGGAATACTTCAGCAGCAGCGCGGGGTTGAGGCGGTGCAGGTTGACCTGGCCCATGGTCCAGCCGGCAAAGCCGCGCTCGGTGATCTCTTCATAGCCGAGCAGGATCACGTCGCGGTGGCGTGGGTCCTCGACGATGCGCTTGTAGCGGGCATTGACGGCGTTGCGCCCACCCTCCAGCACCTGCACGAACACGCCGTCGGTAAAGCACAGCAGGCCGGTGATGCCTTCGGCCGGGTTGTGCTCGCGCGAGGCCTTCAGGATGGCGGCGAGGTCGGCGTCGGCGGGCGCCGCAGTGGAGCGGCTGGCGTACATGAGTCGGACGAGCATGGTGTTCAGCCTCAGCCTTTGGAGATCAGGGACAGGAACTCGCGGCGCAGGTTGGCGTCCTTCAGGAAGGCGCCGCGCATGACGCTGTTCGTCATCTTGGCCTGGCTGTCCTTCACGCCGCGCCAGTGCATGCAGAAGTGGTCGGCCTCCATCACCAGCGCCAGGCCGTCAGGCTGCACGCGCTCCTGCAGCTCGTTGGCCAGCATCGTCACGGCTTCCTCCTGGATCTGCGGGCGGCTCATGATCCACTCGCACAGCCGCGCGTACTTGGACAGGCCGATGAGGTTCGAGTGCTCGTTGGGCAGCAGGCCGATCCAGACCTTGCCCATGATGGGGCACAGGTGGTGTGAGCAGGCGCTGCGCACGGTGATGGGCCCGACGATCATCAGCTCGTTGAGGCGGCTGACGTTGGGGAACTCGGTGACATTGGGCGCCGCGGCGTAGCGGCCGGCGAACACCTCCCGCAGGAACATCTTGGCCACGCGCTTGGCCGTTTCCTGCGTGTTGTGGTCGCTGTCGGTGTCGATGACGAGGCTTTTCAGCACCTCCTGCATCTTGGCCTGCACCTCGGCCTGCAGCGCGTCCAGCTCACCGGGCTCGATGAAGCCGGCGATGTTGTCGTTGGCGTGGTGGCGGCAGCCGGCCGACACGAGGCGGTAGCGGATGCGCTCAGAGACGGGGGCGTCGGGGGCAGGGGCGTTCATAGGCGCGGATTGTCTCGGCAAAGAGCACTTCTACACTGAAGCGATGTCCCAAAGCCCTCAATCTGCCCCGCTGCACCGGCTGCTGCTCCAGGCCGCCGACGCGGTGCAGGGCGTGCGCGAGGGCAAGTCCCTCACCGAGCTCCTGGGCCGCGTGCCCGCCGACCTGCGCCCCGGCACCCAGGCCCTGGCCTTCACCGCGCTGCGCCGCCTGGGCGGCGCCGAGGCCGTCCGCCAGCAGCTCGCGCCCAAGGCGCCGCCGCCGCGTGTCGATGCATTGCTGCTGACCGCCCTCGCCCTGCTGTGGCCCGACCCCGAGCCGGCTTACACCGACCACACGCTGGTCGACCAGGCCGTCAAGGCCGCCAAGCAGCGCGCGCCCGCCAGCGCGGCCTTCATCAACGCCGTGCTGCGCCGCTTCCTGCGCGAGCGCGACGCCCTCGTCGCCGCCGCCGAACGCAGCCCGCTGGGCGCCTTTAACCACCCGGCTTGGTGGGTCGAGAAGCTGCGCCTCGACTGGCCGGCGCAGTGGCAGGCCATCCTCGCCGCCAACAACCGCCCGCCGCCGATGACGCTGCGCGTGCACGCCCAGCGCAGCACGGCGGCAGACTACGCCGAGCGCCTGGCCGGCCTTGGCATGGGCGCCCAGGTCCTCGGCGCGCCGACGCCCCAAGCGCTTGTGCTCGACAAGCCGGCGCCCGTCACCGCGCTGCCGGGTTTCGCCGAAGGCCTGGTCTCCGTGCAGGACGCCGCCGCTCAGCTCGCCGCGCCCTTGCTTATCGGCGCTGGCCTGAAACCCAGCGCCCGCGTGCTGGACGCCTGCGCCGCGCCCGGCGGCAAGACGGCGCACCTGCTGGAACTGCAGCCCGACCTGAAGCTCACCGCGCTGGACGCCGACGCGCAGCGCCTGACCCGCGTGCAGGACACCCTCAACCGCCTCGGCCAGACGGCCACGCTGAAGGCCGCAGACGCCCGCCAGCCGGCCACGTGGTGGGACGGCCAGCAGTTCGACGCCATCCTGCTGGACGCCCCCTGCAGCGCCTCTGGCATCGTCCGCCGCCACCCCGACGTGCGCTGGCTGCGCCGGCCCGACGACATCGCCGCGCTGGCCCGCATCCAGGCCGAGTTGCTGGACGCGCTGTGGCCGCTGCTGGCGCCGGGCGGGCGCCTCGTCTATGCCACCTGCTCGGTCTTCCGCGCCGAGGGCCAGGCCCAGCTCGACGCATTTTTGCAACGCCAGCCCGACGCGAAGTCCCCTGCCGTGCCCGGGTTCACGGGTCACCTGCTGCCCCTGACTGACAATGGTTCGCAACACCCGTCGCCCCTGGACGGCTTTTTCTACGCCCTGTTGGTCAAGCCCTGATTTGTTCGCCCGCATCGCCATCGCTGCCTTCGTCGCCTTGCTGCTCGCCCTGTCACCGGGTGCGGCGCGGGCCGACGGCGTCGAGCTGGCCCAGCTGACCACGCGACGCGCGGACGACGGGCTGGAGCTGAGCTTCATGACCCGCTTTGAACTCGGCCGCCTGGCCGAGGACGCGCTGCACAAGGGGGTGCCGCTGTACTTCGTGGCCGAGGCCCAGGTGCTGCGCAACCGTTGGTACTGGCGCGACGCGCGCATTTCCCAAGTCGAGCGCACCTGGCGCCTGGCCTGGCAGTCGCTGACGCGCCAGTACCGCATCTCCAACGGCGGCCTGCACCAGAGCTTTGCCACGCTGGACGAAGCCCTGAGCGTCATCCGTGGCATCAGCAACTGGCGCATCGCCGAGCCCAAGGACATCGAGGACGGCGGCAGCTATTACCTCGAGTTCAGCTACAAGCTCGACGTCACCCAGCTGCCCCGCCCCATGCAGATCGGCCTGCAGTCGGGGTTTGCGCTGAGCATCGAGCAGAAGCGCAACTTCGCGGCTGACTTCAGTCTGAAATGACAAAGGCATCCCGTTGGGGCTGGGTCATCACGCTGGTGACCCTCACGGGCGTGGCCGGGGTGCTGGCCTTCGTGCTGATCGTCGGCACCACCTCCGAGCGCGGCTTCTTCGAGCGCCACTACCACTGGCTCTACTGGGTCAACGTCGGTGTCGCCGCAGTCCTGACCCTCGTCATCCTGACTGCCGCCGTGCGCCTCTTCGTGCGCGTGCGCCGCGGCCGCTTCGGCAGCCGGCTGCTGCTCAAGCTCGCCGGCATCTTTGCCCTCGTCGGCGTGGTGCCGGGGTTGATGATCTACGCCGTCTCCTACCAGTTCGTGAACCGCAGCATCGAGACTTGGTTCGACGTGCGCCTGGCCAGCGCGCTGGAGGCCGGCCTCAACCTTGGCCGGGGCACGCTGGATGCGATGGTGGCCGACCTCGGCGCCAAGACCCGCGACGCCGCTGAGCAGTTGGCCGACACCACCACGCCGCACCTGCTCGCGCTGGAGCGGGTGCGCGACAAGCTCGGGGCCCGCACGGTCGCGCTCGTCGGCGGCAACGGCCAGATCCTGCTGGAGGGGGGTGGTGACACCCGTCAGCTCACGCCTGACCGCCCCAGCAGCACCATGCTGCGCCAGGCGCGCGGTGGCGGCGTGGTCAGCCAGCTCGAAGGTCTGGAAGACGAAGCCGCGGCCCTGCAGGGCGGTGCCCAGATCCGCGCGCTCGCCCTGCTGCCCAACACCGCGCTGCGCCTGGGCCTGGACGAGCGCTACCTGATGGTCATCCAGCGCGTGCCGGCCAGCACGCTCGCCAACGCGCTGGCCGTGCAGACGGCCAACGGCGAGTACCAGCAGCGCGCGCTGGAGCGCGTCGGCCTGCGCCGCATGTACCTGGGCACGCTCACGCTCGTGCTCATCCTGGCTGTGTTCGCCGCACTGCTGCTGGCCGTCACGCTGGGCAACCAGCTCGCGCGGCCGCTGCTGATGCTGGCCGACGGCATGCGCCTGGTGGCCCAGGGCGACCTGTCCGTGCGCCCCGTGCTTGCCTCGCGCGATGAACTCGGCGGCCTGACGCGCTCCTTTGCCGACATGACCGGCCAGCTCGCCGACGCGCGCGCCCAGGTGTCGCGCACCGTGGCCGAGCTCGACGCCGCCCGCACCCACCTGCAGACCATCCTCGACAACCTCACTGCCGGCGTCCTTGTCTTCGACCCCGACGGCCACATCGAGACCGTCAACCCCGGCGCCACGCGCATCCTGCGCCTGCCACTGTCGGCCTACATCGGCCGCCCGCTGGCCGACGTGCCAGGTCTTGCCGACTTCTCCGCCTCGCTGGTGCAGCGCTTCGAGCAGAGCCTCAGCAACGACGGCGCGGCCGACATGGACCGCGAGCTCTGGCAGGAATCCTTCGAGCTCCAGCTCGACCCGAAGCGGCATGCGCTCGCCTTGCTCGTGCGCGGCGCGCCGCTGCCCTATGGCGCCCGCCTCGTCGTCTTCGACGACATCTCCGAGGTTGTCTCCGCCCAGCGCTCGGCGGCCTGGAGCGAAGTTGCCCGCCGCCTGGCCCACGAGATCAAGAACCCGCTGACGCCCATCCAGCTCTCCGCCGAGCGCCTGCAGCACAAGCTCGAAGCCAAGCTGGAGGGCAGCGATCAGGCCATGCTCGTGCGCTCGGTGGCCACCATCGTCAACCAGGTGCAGGCCCTGAAGCAGCTCGTCAACGAGTTCCGCGACTACGCCCGCCTGCCGTCGGCGCAGCTGAAGCCCCTGGAGCTCAACGGCCTCATCCATGAGGTGCTCAGCCTCTACGCCGAAGCGCAGGAGAAGGGCCGCCTGCTCACCGAGCTTGCGCCCAGCCTGCTGCACATCAAGGGCGACGCCAGCCAGCTGCGCCAGGTCATCCACAACCTCGTGCAGAACGCGCTGGACGCCGTGCAGGACCGGCCCGACGGCCGCGTCACCGTGCGCTCGTCGCTGTCGCTGACCGACGCCGGCGCGCCGCGCTCCGTGCGCCTGCACATCACCGACAACGGCCCTGGTTTCGCCGAGAAGGTGCTCAAGCGCGCCTTCGAACCCTATGTGACCACCAAGAGCAAAGGCACCGGCCTGGGCCTGGCCGTCGTGAAGAAAATTGCCGACGAACACGGCGCCCGCATCTCCTTGCGCAACCTGCATGCCGCCGCGGATGCAGGCTCTCCGACCGATGAAGGAACGGAGCTGCCGGTGACCGGCGCGCAAGTTTCGCTATCATTTTCAAATCTTGCGCCCGCCACCGAGCCCGGTGGCGCGAGCGCCAGGACCTAAGGATTCATGGCCACGATTCTTGTTGTCGACGATGAGCTGGGCATTCGCGCCCTCCTCTCAGAGATCCTCAGTGACGAGGGGCACACCATCGAGCTTGCCGAGAACGCCGCCCAGGCGAGGGCGGCGCGCGAGCGCAAGCGACCCGATCTCGTCCTCCTCGACATCTGGATGCCCGACGTCGACGGCGTCACGCTGCTGAAGGAATGGGGCGGTGCCGGCCTGCTCACGATGCCCGTCATCATGATGAGCGGCCACGGCACCATCGACACGGCCGTGGAGGCGACCAAGTTCGGCGCTATCGCCTTCCTCGAAAAGCCCATCACGCTGCAGAAGCTGCTGCGCGCCGTCGAGCAGGCCCTGGTCAAGACCGCTCCGGCCCGCCCGGCGCCGGCCGCCATCGGCCTGCCCAGCTACTCCCGGCCCGAGCCCTCTTCTGGCCTCAACCTGGGCATGCCGGTCACGCCCAGCCAGGGCGTCAGCCTGTCCGGTCACCTCCCCAGCGGCAGCGGCAGCCACGCGCTGGCCTCCGAGCAGACCTTCGAGCTTGACCGCCCGCTGCGCGAGGCGCGCGACGCCTTCGAGAAGAGCTACTTCGAGTTCCATCTCGCCAAGGAAAACGGCTCCATGACCCGCGTGGCGGAGAAGACCGGCCTGGAGCGCACCCACCTCTACCGCAAGCTCAAGCAACTGGGCGTCGACCTGAGCCGCAACAAGCGCGGGGCTGGCGGCTGAGCCGCACTTTGTGCTACAGTCGCTGACTTCGCTGAGCGGCCAAGGTTCTTCTTCTGGCTGCCGGTGAACAGATCAAGGCCTGGTAGCTCAGTTGGTAGAGCAGCGGATTGAAAATCCGCGTGTCGGTGGTTCGATTCCGCCCCAGGCCACCAGAAATTCTCTAAGTGCGACAAGTACTTAGCAACGACGGCGGCCTCGGTGGGGTCGCCGTTTTGCGTTTAAAACGCCTGTTTCTGGCAATGGTCTGGCAGTCCAACAGGAATTCACTGCGCGCCGGCGTCGTTCGCTGCGCGGCATTGCGGTCCAGTTCGGCTTGCTGCGCGGCAGCTACCGCCGCCGTTTTGGCGGTGTCGGGGCTGCAGGTGTGACGTAGTTCACGCCGATGCGGACCAGTTGGCAGAAGGCTAAACAAAACGCGGGGTCGATTCCTAGACGCAACTCCTAGTTATTCGGAGTTGCAAGATGAGGTTTTTGAGTTCTCCCCCGTCCCAAGGCGTCGCCCTGACGCCGATGGTCTCCCCCCGTTCGACCGGTACGGAGGCTCGCCATGGCGACTGATGCCAAGCCGTATAGAGAAGGGGATACCTGGTCGATGCGTCGCCGCATCTACGGCCAAGAGCTATTCGAGTCGGGTCACAAGACCGCCACCGCTGCCAAGAAGGCGATGGAAGACCGGGTCACCCCGCTGAAGAAGCGCGGAAAGCCTAAGGGCGCAGGCCCGCACCACACGACCGTGGCGCAAGCTGCACAGGACTACGCCATGGAGCGTTTGCGGTTCCTCAAGGGGGCCGTTCAGGAAGCCAATCGCATAAACAAGTACCTTCGGGTGTCAGGGCTGGCAACTCTCAAGGTGACCGGGTGGGCCAAGGCCGTCGCCGAAGGCAAGGTCGTGGATGTTGCGCCGGTGAGGGACGGTGAGGGCAGCGGGCCTGTGTTCTTCGTCGAACTCGTGCCGGCCAAGGTTGAGCGCGATGTTCCGCAAGGCCTCGGCGAGCATCGCGAAAAGCTGTCCAAGGCCACCACTGAGAGCGACGAGCAACGGGCGCGCGTCGCCTGCATGCCGATGGCCAAAGTGCAGCGCCATCACATGCAAGCCCTGATTCATGCGTTGCGTGATGACGGGCTCGGCGCCGCAACCATCCAGAACGAGCGCGCGTTCGTGCGCAGCTTGTTCTACTACGCACAAGAGCAGTGGTGCTGGAACGAGCCGAATGAGAACCCCGCCGCCGGCTTGAAGATGCCCAAGGTGGACAACGCGCGCGAACGGGTGATGTCCGCGGAAGAGCAGCAGCGGCTTGATGAGGCGATTCAGGACTGCCGTAACGGTCTCGTGGGCCCCACGCTCACGCTGTTGCGAGAAACGGCGATGCGCGCGTCTGAGCCGCTGGAGCATGCGCGGTGGTGCGATGTGGACTGGGAGCGCAAAGTGCTGAAGCTCACTGACGCCAAGGCCGGAAAACGTGAGGTGCCGCTGTCTTCCACGGCGTTGCAAGCGCTGAAGGAACTCCAGGTCCTCAACCCGAGTGGGCCTGAGAACAAAATCGTTCACGTGAGCTACGAAGCCCTCAAGGCCGCCTGGAAGCGAGCCTGCGAGCGCGCAAAGGTTGACGACCTGAGGTTGCAGGACCTGCGCCACACAGCCGCAACTCGCATGGCCTTGGCGTCGGGGAATGTTTTCCTCGTGCGAGCTTTGACGGGGCACAAGACGCTGACGATGCTCGAGCGCTACGTGAACGTGAAGGCCGGTGACGTCGTGAAGTTCATGGAGACCCAGACTGCGAAGGAGCATGCTGCTGCAGAACGGGCGGCCACGGAGCAGGCCGCGGCGGAACTGGCTGCGGCAGAAGGAACTGCCACGGAGCAAGCGTCGGCGGCGAGCGTCGATGCTCCTGTGGACGAGTCTCTTCCGGCCAATGTCGTGCGGTGGGATTTTGGGTTGCGTCGAAAGGCGTGAAGGAGCGCCTGGCGTGCGACGCCAGGCGGTCCGTCACGTCCAAGCATCTCAAATGGCCCGGACGTCGCATCAGTGCAAGCGCGGCCGCCCCCCGCCTAAGCCGATACGCGCAAGTGCCGGACGCACAGTCTGGGCTGGTCCGCTGCACCGAGACGTTGACCCATCACGACGGCGACACGTTCACCTGTTCACTAGGGCAGGCTGCTGCCGCGTTTGTCGTCAGGGTTGCGAGCATCGTCGCACCGGAGACTGTTCAGGCGCGGCGCCAAGCACGTGCACGACTTCGGAAACTTGCTTCTGGCGGAAGCGTTGTGGACTGCTACAAGGTCGACCGTTTTCAGCGTCACGTCTGCCGGCTAAAAGCGAAGGACGGGCAGGACGCTGTAGATGTGATGCTTTCAGATGGGCTGGCGTGGTACCCGGAGGACTTCGTCGGATTGCGCGCAACCATTCTCAAAACCTGTGAGAACTCGCGAGAAGCGGCGCAGCTTGGTCCGAAAGTCGGGCGACACGTGCACCACGCGTTGCAAGCGGCACGCCATTCAGCGAGACTGCCTTCATGCAGCCAGAAAAAACGCGGCGACCTCAACAGGCGGAGCGCACTCCCCAGGTTCGTGTGCGTGCATCTGAAGTTGTGCGAATGTGGGCGGGGCCTAGCATTTTCTCGGTGCTCAAGGCACGGTACACGTCGCAGCGCAAAGCTATCCGAATCGCGGCAGTGCGCCCATACCAGCGTCTGTCTCTGGAGGATTACGAAGTGCTCGAAGACTCCGGGGTTTTGGTTGTGCAGATTCCTGTGGACGTTCCGGGTAGCAGCAATGCGGAAGTGGCCAGGTACCTCACAGACCAGCTCAGCGCTGGCTCTGAAGCAACTGCGGAGCGGATGGCCGCACTTGGAACTGTCGAGACCGTCCCTGCCGCAGCGGAACACGGACACACGCTTATTTCGAGGGAAGAGGAAGAGGAGTTTCTTAAGTTCCTCAATGACCCCGCAGACCAACTTGCCGGCTCCTTTTAAGCGGTCATTTTGTAGCGCCACCTTCATCGGGGCAATGTCGCGGCTAAAAGCTTCGCCAGTCGAGTAGCGCTCCGGTTAAGGCCGGAACTGCTCGTTCCGCTTCATCGAGCCATGCGATGCTTTCAGCAGATACGGCCTGCAAGTTTTCAGGCGACAGCGGGGTTTGTAGGCAACCGCTGGCAGCGGGAAGGGGTCTTTTCCGCTATCCGCGTTGGCGCTGCTTGCAAACCATGGCTCCATTCCAACAACGGAGACCATGATGTCTGATGACAAATCCAAGTCCGGTGGTCAGGACCGCGGCCGCATCAGCCTCGGTGAGGAGTACGAGGTCCGCGATTGGTCCAAGAAATTCGGTGTCACCGTCGATGAGCTAATTGCTGCAGTCAAGGCTGTCGGCAACGACGCCAAGGCCGTCGAAGCGCATTTGAAGGGCCGTAAGGGGTGACTCTGTGCGCGTTGCGACGTGGAACATAAACAACGTCGTTAAGCGCATCGACTTGCTCCTCAGCTGGCTCGACCGCACGCGGCCCGACGTGGTCGCGCTGCAGGAACTCAAGGCGACCACCGACGCGTTTCCTGCTGAGGCCTTAAAGGAGGCGGGCTACAACTCGCTTGTGGTCGGTCAGCGTAGCTGGAATGGCGTCGCGCTGCTCGCACGCGACCAGGAAATCGTGCCTGTCATCCGCGCGCTACCGGGTGACCCGTCCGACAAGGAAGCACGGTACGTGGAAGCCGCTATAGGCGGCGTGCTCTACGGCTGCCTCTACTTGGTCAACGGCAACCCGCAGCCCGGGCCGAAGTTTGCGTTCAAGCTCGCATGGTTCGAGCGGATGCGCAAGCGCGCTGCCGAGTTGTGGGCGACGGGCAACCCAGTTGTGCTCCTCGGCGATTGGAACGTCGTCCCGACTGACGCCGACATCTACAGGCCAGACACGTGGCGCGATGACGCGTTGCTGCAGCCCGAGACGCGCGAGGCGTATTCCAAGGTCCTCGCGCAAGGCTGGACCGATGCCATCGGCCAGGTCTACGCTGAACGGCAGGTGCCGTTCACCTTCTGGGACTACCGGAGGAAGCGGTGGGAACGTGACGCAGGCCTGCGTATTGACCACGTCCTCGTCAGCAGAAAAATAGAGGTGCTGAACGCCGGCGTAGATAAAGAGGAACGGGGCAAAGAGAACGCGAGTGACCATGCCCCTGTCTGGGCCGAGCTAAAGCTGGCTTCAGGCAAGCGGCAAGTGAAGAGCGCGGCGCCAGCGGCCAAGCGCGTTATCGCCGCCAAGCCTGCCGCGGCTGCTGAACCCGTCAACGATGGCCCTAACCTGTCCAAGGCAGTCAAAGCCGCATTCCCGCTGAAGCTCGACCCCCAACTCGCAACGCTGACTGCCGGCTCGCCAGCAGGCGACGATTGGGTGGTCGAGAACAAGTTCGATGGCTACAGAGTTCTCGTACGCATCGACGGAGGCAAGGCGCGCCTCATCACGCGCAACGGGAACGACTGGACCAGCAAGCTGAAGTCTCTCGCTGCGGAGGTAGAACAACTTGGCGTCCAGCGAGCCTGGCTCGATGGCGAGATGGTTGTGCTCAACGAGCACGGCGTGCCGGACTTCAACCGCCTGCAGAACGCCATAGACAACTCTCGCAGCGCCGGCATCGTGCTGTACCTGTTCGATGTGCCGTTCCTGGGGGAGCACGACCTACGCGCTGTGCCTCTGCGCGCGAGGAGACAGGTCCTGCAGAAACTTCTGGAAGAGAAGCCCTCAGACCGTGTTCGTTTCAGCGAGGAGCTTCAAGCCGCACCCCGTGACGTGCTCGAAGCCGCTTGCCGGCTGGGCCTGGAGGGCGTGATGCTCAAGAAGGCGGACGCACCATATGTCGGCCGTCGCTCGGAAAGTTGGCTGAAACTGAAATGCCAACGAAGGCAAGAGTTCGTTGTCGTGGGCTTCACTGACCGTGCCAACGCGCCGCGGGACGTCGGCGCGATGCTCCTCGGCTATTACGAGAACGGGAAGCTCCGGTACGGAGGTTCCGTAGGTACCGGCTGGTCATCTGCCCAGGGGGGCGAGCTCCAGGCAAAGCTGCTGAAGCTGGAGACCAAGGAGCCGCCGGTGGATGCCGCCATGGTGACGCCGGGAAGATGGTCCAAACGGCGGTCCGGCGCCGAGCGCTGGGTTAAACCCACGTTGGTTGTGGAGGTTGCGTTCGGAGAATGGACGCCTGATGGACACGTTCGGCATGCCACCTTCCGGGGTGTGCGCACGGACAAGGCTGCAAAGAGCATCGTGCGGGAGGATGCCGCGGCCGCTGGAGCCCCTTCCAGGAAGGCCGCAGTCCCACCGGCGGTCAGCGTCAAAGTCAGCAATCCGCAGCGAGTCATCGACCCAAGCACGGGCGCTACGAAGCTGCAGCTCGTTGAGTATTACCAAGCCATCGCCCCTTGGATGCTCCCCCACCTAAAGGACCGCCCTGTGTCACTCGTGCGGGGGCCGTCCGGCATCGGCGGTGAGCTGTTCTTCCAAAAGCACAGCGAAGCGCGCATGCCTGGCATGACGGAGCTCGACCCGTCGCTCTGGCCAGGTCATGACGCGCTGTTGGCGGTCAACACCGCCGAGGCCCTGGTCCACGCCGCGCAGTTCAACTGCATCGAGCTGCACACGTGGAACTCCACGTCAAAGCGCATCGACCAACCGGACCGCGTCATCTTTGATTTGGACCCAGGGGAGGGCGTCACATGGGGCCACGTTCAAGAGGCTGCGATGCTTACCCGGGGACTGCTGGAGCAGCTTGGGCTGAATGCCTGGCTCAAGACCAGCGGCGGCAAGGGCCTGCACGTTGTCGTGCCGCTTGCACCGAAGCTGGACTACGACGCGGTCAAAGACTTTTCGCAAGCGGTCGTGCAGCACATGGCCAAGGTCATTCCCCAGCGCTTTGTCGCCAAGTCCGGCGGCTCCAACCGCGTCGGCAAAATTTTTGTGGATTACCTTCGCAACGGGCACGGCCAGACCACCGCCGCGGCGTTCTCCGCGCGTGCGAGGCCCGGCATGGGCGTGTCGATGCCGGTTGCCTGGGAGCAGCTTCCAGAGCTGAACAGCGGCGCCCACTGGACCATCGCTACCGCACCGAATTACATGGCGTCACTGAGCGTCGACCCGTGGGCCGGCTACTGGAAGAGCAGGCAGACGTTGACTCAGGCGATGAAGCAGCTCGGAAAGTAACCTTCAGTAAGCCGTCGTTCCCTGCTCTGGACGTGCAGAAATACCGGACTGCAAGAGCACGCGTTGCAGCACCGGCCGGCCATGTCCTGGATGGCGGAGGGCTAGCTCGCGGTCAACTGAGAATACGCACCGGTTGCAGGGAGGCGACCAAATCGCTGGCACTAAGCTTGGTCGAGAGGCTTGGCGTTGTACCGGCAATGGATAAATGGCTACTCGGTCTCCAACGAAGAGGTCGCACAGGGGGAAGAATGAAGAAGTGGCTCGCCGGCGGGTCCGGCAACCGATGTGAGAGCCATTGCGATGTCTAGCAGCGAGCTTGTGAACCTCGTGGCAGATGGAGGCACAGCTCTTAGTCTGCATCCGGGCACGCTGCTCTTTGCCATCTCGATGTCCGGCTTTGTGATGGCGAGCTTTGCCTTCAGTGCCGCGAATGCGATGCCAGCAAGGCGAAACGCCGCGCTCACCTGGTGTCTGGCCATGGCCGCTGCTGGCGCCGGCTTCTTGCTTTATTTTCTCCGCGGTCACGCACCGTGGTTCTTGACCTTTGTCGTAGCGAACCTGCTAGCCATTGGCTGTGCGGGCTATGGCTATGTGGCGTTCGCGCAGTTGCTCCAGAAGGCTGAGCGTCGCAAGACGTTTGCTGCCGCGACGGCCTTTGGCATGTCTGGCGTGCTCGCGACTTACTGCTTTGACATGCCTATCCGCGGCGCAGTCGTCACGATTTCATCCGGAACTGCTGGTCTACTTGGTATGAGCGCAGTGCTGCTTTCCCGCCAAGCCTGGGTCGGTCGGAGCGCCATCGTGGGTGGTGCAGCCGTTGCTACAGCAGCGACGTCCGCAGCCTTTGCAGCACGTGCAATGGTTGCGGTTTTCGGCGACGTCGGGAGCGTTTCGCCGAATGCCAGCTCGCCAATGCAGCTCAGCGCGCTACTGGCAGGAGCTGTCTTTATCGTCGCGGCCTCGGTCGGCTTCAATTCGCTGCTTTACGAGTTGCAACGGCAGGACCTGTTAGAGGCAACGAGTCGGGATAGCCTCACTGGCGTCCGCACTCGGAAGGCGTTCTTCGAACAGGTCGAACAGATGGAGAAGTCGGCAGGTCGTGTCCAGTATGGGGTGCTAATGGTGGACATCGACAAGTTCAAAAGTATCAACGACACCTACGGGCATGGCGTAGGTGACCTTGTGCTGGCGCACGCTGGACGTCTCTTGGGGAGCTCCGTTCGGATAAGCGATGCCGTCGGACGGTACGGCGGGGAAGAGTTCTGCATCCTCTTGCGGAACTGCACCGAAACCCAAGTCGCTTCGCTGGCGAACCGGGCCGTCGAGGAAGCTGCCCAACAGCCGGTTCGGCTGCCCAATGGGCTGTCGCTGAAGTACACGGTGTCTGTAGGCTTTGCTGTTGCAGGCCACCGTGAGGAGGGGTTTGAGCCGTTCAGCGAGGCCATCGAGCGGGCAGACCAAGCGCTCCTGCGAGCAAAGCGAGAAGGCCGCAATCGGGCGGTACGTGCCGCTTCAGTAGTTGCGTGAAGCCCCAAAGCTTTTCAGTATTTGTTCATGTTTCTGCTACCGCCAATACACGACAGACGAATTGAGTCCGAGGACGGGCAGGCAACCTTTCGGCTGCGAATGGCGCTGGTTGTTCTTGCGTTCACCGCTGCTGGCTGGGTCGTCTGGCCGCAGTCGATTGGTCCCAGGGAGATTTTTTCGGTCGTCTGCTACCTGACATACGCGTATGTCTGGGCTTGGGTAGTCTCCAAACAGATTGGCGCGGCCAACCAGCGCCAGTGGACGGCCGTTCTGTTGGACCACTTCATTTTCGCCACGTGCCTTGCGCTCGGTGGCAAGAGTATGGCGTTCGTCGCCTGGGTGCCGGTCACCACAAGCGTTGGACACGGTCTTCGGTTTGGCGGTCACCGTGGAGTGATAGCGGCCCTGCTGGGCGGTGTGTGCATGTTCCTCGCCACAAACTATGGGCCGCTGTGGCGCTTTCCCCTGGAGGTTTCATTGGGCATGGCGGCAACGGCATTCATCGCGCCGATGTATGTGGTCAGGCTCGTGCAGACCATCGAGGTTCAGAGGCGTCAGTCCGAGGCCCGTGCCTCTCACCTTGAAAGCGCTGTGCGCCTTGATGGATTGACTGGCGTGCTCAACCGCAGAGGATTTGACGATACATGGTCACAGCTGTCCGACCATGAGGGAAAGAGTAAGGCGGCGGTTGGACTGGTGTACCTAGACTTGGACGGCTTCAAAGCAGTCAATGACAACTATGGGCACGACGTCGGTGACGAGACGCTTCGACAAGTGGCCGCTCTCCTCACGGTAACTGTGCGGAACGCGGATTTCGTGGCAAGAATGGGTGGTGACGAGTTCGCCATCGTTGTCGGAATGCCGACCTCTCCCGCCGACGTGGAGCACGTTGCAAGTAAGGCAGTAGCCGCAATCAGGGCATGGAGACTCGATGGAGTCAATGCGCGACTTGGCGCAAGCGCTGGCGTGGTGTTTGTGGCCCAAGGCAGCTCGCTCGACGGAGCAATCCGAGAGGCCGACGAGCGCATGTTTGCGGTCAAGCGACAGCGCAAAGGCCAGCTTGGGCGTTGATTGCGGGCCATGAAGGTGCGCCCCACCGCCTAGATTTTCACGCGGTCACCCCACATTCCAAGCAGCTTCTCGGCGTCGTCGCAAGCGTCCAAATGCGCCTCGAGCTCAGTGTCACGGAGGGGCAGGCACTCGTGCTCGACCCGTAGTGCACGAGGGCCTTGAAGGGCCGATACCACGCCCACGAACCACGTACCCGAACGACGTGTTGATGGAAACAAGGTGACGTGCGGGGAAACGTACAAATCCGACATTGCTCGCTCCAGGTTCTCGGAATCTTCGAACCTTGTCCGTTCTTTTTCAAGTTGAACCGCATGAGGACCATCGCCCGGCGAGGGCACGACGCTTGCCGTTGTGCGTCGCCTGTCCTTAGGTTGCTCTGGCATGAAGGTCGCAACGTACAACGTGAACGGCGTCAAGGGCCGTCTTCCTCGGCTAATCGAGTGGCTCGAGGAGACAACGCCGGACGTCGCCTGCTTGCAGGAAATCAAGACCGGCGACGCGACATTCCCCATCGAAGCTATCGAAGCGGCCGGCTACCAGGCGGTGTGGCACGGACAGCCCCGGCATCACGGGGTAGCCGTTCTCGCGCGTGGAGAGACGCCGGTCGAAGTGCGCCGTGGTCTGCCAGGCGACGCCACGGACCTCCAAGCGCGGTATCTTGAGGTAGATGTTTTCGGCCTACGCATCGCCTCCGTCTACTTGCCGAACGGCAACCCAGTCCCGAGCCCCAACTTTGACTACAAGTTGCGGTGGTTCGAGCAGTTCATCGCCTACACCGAGACGCTCGTCGCGGGACGGAGGCCAACAATCCTCGCGGGCGACCTGAACGTTGTCCCGACGAACGCAGACATCTACAACGCATGGGCGTGGCAGTTCGACGCGGTGATGCAGCAGGAGACACGCGATGCCTATCAGCGGCTGCTCAGCCAAGGCTGGATAGACGCTACGCGCCACCTGCATCCGAGCGAGCGCATCTACAGCTTTTGGGTCAACGGCGAGGCTTTTGCCCGGAACGCTGGCTTTCGGATGGATTTTTTACTCTTGAGCCCCGACCTGATTGGTCGCTTAGCTGCGGCTGAGGTTGACGTTGAATACCGCGGCCGCGAGAAGCCGAGCGACCACACACCCGTCTGGGTCAACCTCCTCTAGACATCGGCGCGCATGTTTACTCGTCGTTGGGATGGTTCGCTGGCTCCGTGTTCTCATCGGAAGCGGGGTCGTCCTTGCTCCCTGACGGTGGAATTTGCGGTCTGACTGGTTGCTGAGCTTGCGGAACGTCCTGTCCTTCCGAATCGACGGGATAGACCGGACGACGGCCCGGATGCGGCTGAATCTTCTTGGCGTCCACGACGGCTCCTCGTAGCTGTTTGAAAAGCAGCTGCGGCAAACCGCGTGCCGGCCAGAGCGGCCAGTAGACTGGGTCGCATGGCAAGTGGCACCCCTCGGCTGTACTCGTACTTATGGCGTTTACAACGGCGCCTTGAGAGGGGCCGGCCAACTCGACGTGCACGGTGGCTCAGCCAAGGGCTGCTTCATCTCCGCAACTGGCTCTTCCCGCGCGACTTTCTGACCGGTGCCTACTGGCGAGACGAATTCATCAAGCGTGTTCGCGGTGCGTTGGCGCGGAGGCAGGGCGGCGCCTTGCTCTTCATCGACATAGACGACTTTGGCTGGGTCAACCACACCTGGGGCCACGCTCATGGGGATGGATGCCTACAGCGCTTCGTCGGCATCGTGCGGGACGTTGTCGGCGGCATGCTCATCGGCCGTTTCGGGGGTGAAGAGTTCGTCATCTACATCGAGCGTCCCGCGGCAGCTGTGGATTTGGCTGAAGAAATCAGGCGGCGCATCGAGCAGGACAAGAATTTCCTCCTGATGCGGGAGCAGGTTCCGAGGCAGCTAACGTCCAACTCCTTGGCCTTAGGGTCCAACCGCTCCTTCCTCACAGCGTCTATCGGCGTGGCTTTGACCGAGGGAGACAGCTCGTTCGAGAAGCTGTTTGCAGCCGCAGATACGGCACAAAACGATGCAAAGGTGGGTGGCCGCAATCGCGTTGAGGTTCGGTCAGTCGACGGAGACTGAACTTTCGGGCGGGTCGTGCAACTTCGCCGCGCGGCCGCTTAACCTTCAAGAGACTGGAACCACGCGGCGTAAGGCGTGTTCCTCGCAAGGTGCCGGTTGTAGTCCGGTGCACCGTCGGACCACCATACGGGACCGCGTTCTCCTAGAGCAATCTTTGCCTCGTCGACAGCAGCGCGTGCTTCAGCGCGCCGCTCGGCGGAGCTGTTACCCCTGAGCGCTCGACGCGCCCCCATCAGCTTTGCCGTCAGTTCGACGCGCTCGCTCTCGGCAAGGTTTGGATTCGTCCTGCGCCAGAGCCGCCCACGCACTACCAAGTACCGACCATCCGGCGTCGTCGGGTAGCTGGTGGAAGGTGTCGACGAGTCGCGCATAGCCGCAAGGTTAGCGGCGTCTCGGTGCCCGCTTGCTGGCCCGAAAGTCCCAAGGTGCAATAGGACCGGTGTCATGCCAGAGACCTTGGCGTCCGGCCCTCGCTTCGGCCTCGGCCGTGCTGTACTTAACCCGGTCCTCCGGCGACTGCTCCCTTGCATAGGCGACGTAGTGCCAAGCGAATCCTGATTTCAGTAACTCAAGGGACACGTCGCCTCCATCGACTCGAACCTTGCCGACGATGCGACCCCAGCGGTCCCGCTTTTGGTACTCGACCTGGACGTGTTTTCGGAACACCCAGCCCGCAAGCGCTTCGCGTGCCTTTGTGCCAAACGCCTGGCGTCTCTCTGGAGCGTCGATGCCTGCCAAGCGCACGTGGTGCTGATGCCTTTCTGCATCCAAGACCGTTACCGTGTCGCCGTCAGCGATGCCAACGACCTCGCCAAAAAGCGTATCGGCCATCACTGGACACGCCAGCAGTACAGCGAGCAAGGCCGCGACGGCTGAGCGAGCTCGGTATGCCGGAATCACCGAAAGATGGCTCACGGATGGTGAGATGCAGCTTCTGTCGTGGGCCGAATCCGGCGTTCCAGGATTAGCTGCAGCGCTTGAGCACCCAGGCGCGCGTGAACATCCAAGGGGCGCCGGACATGCCATGCGCCTTCCAGCCGCTCATCGACCTCGACGTCTGGGACACGACGAACCTGCAGCTCCGGCACGGACTCGTCGACCTCGAACGCCAGGCCACAAGCATGTCGCGCCTCTGGTTTTCGTGTCAGGTCGATGAGCCATCGCGAGCGCCACTGTTCGTTCGGGACAGATGCGTCCTCGGGTGGTCCCCCGAACTCCGGGGGCAGCAGCCTTCCGACTTCGATGCGGCAGCGCTCAAGATTGAAGTGCTCCCTGACGCGCTGCGCGGCCTGCTCGTCGTATCCGACGGCGTCTTCAATGACGTCCGCCAACACCTCTCGAATCGCCCGCTGCCACGTTTCGACGGCGCGGGGTTGCGGTCCAGGGGCGTGGACGCCGCCAGCTAATTCGCAGGCATGGCGCGCTTCAAGGACGGCTTCCTGACTGCCAAACCTGCTCCAAAGCGCTTCACGAGCTAACTCGGCGGCGGATGGGTCGTCGAACGGCTCGAACACGCTCCACTCCACCCAAACCTCAAACAGTCTGAACGTCAGCCCACCTGCTCCCCTGGCGTGCAGCGGCACCTCGCGCCCGACCATCACGCACGATTCGTCGAGCTGAGGGTTGTCACGCAACAGCTCCGCCGACATGGCGGGCAGACCGGCGGCAGTCCACGCTGCGCGATACGCCTCACTAATTGCCGCAAGCCACCGATTGACTGCTTCAGGCGTTTGACCAGCTTCGCAGACATACCGCTTTCCCGTGGCCAGCGCCGCGTCGTGCGCTGCGATGACGTTCCAGGCCCCGAAATGCCTATCGAGCACCGTTCGCGCCACCCGACGAGCGAGTTCCTCTTGCTCGGCATCGAACGGGCTGCAGTCGAACCAAAGGGCGTACGGATGCAAGTTCAGTTGAGTCATTGCGTTAGCTCGGCCCTGTTGGACGACCCGAAGTCAACATCGTCCAGGATGAGTCTCATCAGGCAGCAGTTGCTAGCTCTCGCCAACGAAGTTCGTGCGCTGGCACGTTGACGACATTCTCTGCTGCGAGGGCTTCACGTGCGCGCCGCTCGCGAACCGACTGCGCCCATTGGGCATTCAGGTCTGGGTCCTGCGCTATCAAGCGCTGCGCTTCGCGGATTGCAGAGGCGAACTGCGGGCTCGACGTCAGCTTGTGGTTCAAAAAAGCGCTGTGCCGCTCGGGCCAGACCCGCCACCAAGTGACGATGCTGTGAGGGTCGTTGAGGTTCAGGAACATCGCGCTCTCCTTCATCCAAACAGGTCGCCGTTGAGGGGCCCCGGCAGCTCCGGCGGAGGAGGGGGCAAAGCGGTCGGCTTTGCGGTTCGCTTGCGCGGTAGCTCGGCCGCGGTGGCGCGCCATTCCTCTTGGAACATGTCCGGCTCGTTGACCCACTGCGGCGGCTCGCGCAGCGGCCGTGCCACCGGGTCCACCGCTGCGGCGTGCAGTTTTTCAGCGGGAAACCGCACGAGCAGCTGCTCGGCCGTCTTGGTGGACCCGTAGAGCCAGGTCTCTTGCGCCGACATCGGCAGGATGACCGGCATCCGCTTTTCGTGGTCGGGATGGTTGAGGTGGCCAAACACGGCGTGGCCGTCGGCGTTGATGGTGAGCATCGAGAACGACAGTACCTTCTCACCTTGTGGGCTGGACCACTCGTTCCAGATGCCGGCTAGCCCCATCGGCTCAGCGTCCGCCAGGCTCACACCCCAAAGCTCCGGGTGACCGTCCTCCGTCTCGTAGCACCACTCGGCGATGCGCTGGACGGGAATCACGCAGCGGCGCCCCGCCCACCAGCTGTCCTTGAATGCAGGCTTCTGCCGCATGGTCTCGGTGCGGCAGTTGTACGTGTGTTCCGAGAACTCAACAGACGTTGCGAAGGATGGAAGCAAGCCAAGCACGCCAAGCTTGGCGTCGCCCAGGGAATTGGGCTTGCGAACCGTCGAGCGCACGATGAACGGCGCCAGCGCGCCAGCGCTGGGGTGGGGGGAGGCCTCGGCACCTGCCGGCAGGGTCACACCGAACGCGCCCAGCAGCTTGGCGTTGTTGGTGACAGCTTCATAGTTTGAACACACGGCTACGTCCTTCCTCGGGCCAAAAGCCGTGCCACCGGGCGGTTTTCACTCCCCGCGACCGAACGGCTCGACAGACCCATGGGCTGGATGGTACTGTATAAAACATCAGTACATCAAGCCGACCGTGCAGCTCACCCCACCCGCCCAAAACACCGCTGTTCCCATGGTGGAGCCGCTGCCTACACACGTGGAAGCTGCACTGTGGCGGGGTGGTGAGCTGCATCCGCCTCCCTCCAAGGTCTACGCCAGCGGCTGGGCCGCCCTGGACGACGAGCTGCCGGGTGGTGGCTGGCCCGGGATGGCCATCACCGAGCTGCTGACATCGCAGCCGGGTACGCTGGAATGGCGCCTGCTGATGCCAGCCATCCGTCCCATCATGACCGGCGGCGGTGAAGTTGCCGTCGTTGGACCAGCGCGGCCGCCGTCGATGGAAGGTTTGGTGCAGGACGGCATCGAGCCCGACCGGTTCTGGCGCTACAACGTCGACGAGCCCGCCCGACGGCTGTGGGTCACGGAGCAGCTTCTTCGGGACAACGGTGCCGACGTGCTGGTTTCGTGGCTGCCGCAGGTCAGACCGGAACAGCTTCGCCGCCTGCAGGCCTGCGCCCAAGGGTTCGAAGGCGTCTGTTTCCTCATCCGACCGGCGCAAGCCCTCAGGGATTCGTCACCGGCGCCGCTACGTGTCGTGGCTGAGATGGGCCTGGATTGGGACCTTCGGGTCCGAGTCGCCAAGCGCAAGGGGCCGCTTCACGAGGGTGACCTACTGCTACCTGCGTACGCCGGCGGGGTCGCCCGCGTACTGACACCCGAGTTGATGCGCCCCAGCCAGCTCGACGACAAACCGATTTCCATCGAGGTGCCCCATGTGGTGGGCAGCACTCCTACCGCCACGCGACCCAGCGACACCGCCCACCACTGATGTCCAACAGAGGCTTACGAACTGGGCGCTGCAATTCACCCCGCGGGTGGCCCTTTTTGAAGAGTCCGTTGTCATGGAGGTGGCGGCGTCGACGCGTCTGTTCGGTGGTCGACAGGCGCTTAGGGACCGGGTCGTCCTCGAATCTGCAGAGCTGGGCTGCGCCAGCGTGGCTTGGGCCTCCAACAGCTTGGCGGCGCTGTGTTTGGCCAGGGCCGGGAATGAGAACAACGATAACGCTCAGCTGACCGGGCTGCTGAACGGGCTGCCACTCAATGTGCTGACGGCAGCCCATAAGCACCTGGTGACGTTGGGGCACGTCGGCTGCAGCCGGCTCGGCGACCTGCGACGACTCCCGCGCAACGGTCTGAACCATCGCTTTGGCAAAGAGCTGCTCATCGCGCTGGACCAGGCCTACGGCGACCGGCCGCTGGCCCACGACTGGGTGCAGCCATCGGACGACTTCCACGCCCGGCTGGAGCTGATGTCCCGGGTGGAACTCGCCCCAGCGCTGCTTGCTGGCGCCCATGTCCTTCTGCTGCAGCTCTGTGGCTGGCTCACAGCGCGGCATGCCGGTGTCACGGCGTTCGCGTTTGGGTGGGCGCACGACACGATGCGCGCCAAGAATGTCGAAGCCACAGGCGGCCTGACCATCCGGACGGCGATTCCAAGTCGGAACATCGACCACTTGGAGCGGCTGCTCACGGAGCATTTGGCCAAGGTCGAGCTGGCAGCTCCCGCCGGCGAAGTGATGCTGACCGCTACCGAAGTGGTGAGGCTCGAGCAGCAGAACTTGTCGTTCTTGCCCGACGTCGTGAACCGCACGCAGGCGCGAGCGCTGCTGCGAGAGCGCATAGCCGCGCGCATCGGCCCTGAAAACGTCCAGAGGCCGGTGCTGCGTGAGGACTACCGGACCGAGTGGACCCAGCATTGGCTTCCGCTTGACCAGCAGCCGCCGAAGCGCAAAGGCGCTACGCCGCCGTTCCCGGCGCCAACCTGTGTGCTCGATACGCCCTTGCCGCTCGCTGTGCGAAACAGCCGGCCGCATTTCCAGGGGCCGCTGAAGCTCTTGCTCGGTCCTCACTTGGTTGAAGGTGGCTGGTGGCATCGGGTCGGTCCGCGCGAGGAGCAGGAGCACACCCAGGTGCGCCGGGACTACTGGCTGGCGCTCAGCCCGCATGGCGGATTCCTTTGGGTCTACAAGGAGCGCCAGCAGTCCCAGGACAACTGGTTCCTGCACGGGTCGTTCTCATGACCGACGGCGAGCAGGCAAGCGGCGAGGTCCACTACGCCGAGCTTCGGTGTCTCAGCAACTTTTCGTTCCTCACCGGCGCCAGCCACCCGCACGAGCTTGTCGAGCGTGCCAAGGAGCTTGACTACAGCGCCCTGGCAATTACCGACGAATGCTCACTCGCCGGCGTTGTCCGGGCCCACGTTGCGGCGAAGGAGGCCGGCCTCAAACTCGTCGTCGGCTCGCAGTTCCGCGTCCAGTGCGACACGCCGTTCACGCTCGTCGTGCTGGCAACGAACCGCAACGGCTACGGGAACCTCTGCGAGTTCATCACGGACCTGCGGCGGGCTTCTCCAAAAGGCACCTACCGGCTGGAGCTAAGAGGCATCCAGCCGTCGGCGCTGGACGACTGCGTGCTCATCGCCTGTCCCGACCGCAGCTGTGATGCGACTCAGGTCCAGCGCGTCGCCGAGTGGTTGCTGTTCCGCTTCGTCGGGCGCTGCTGGCTCGGGGTTGAGCAGCTGCGACAACTCGATGACGCGGTTTGGCTGCACAAGTTGCGCCTGGCCAGCGAGGCCACCGCCATTCCGCTGGTGGCCGTTGGCGACGTGCACATGCACACGCGTGCTCGCAAGGGGCTACAGGACGTCGTCACGGCGGTCCGCGTCGGCAAGCCGCTGACCGAGTGCGGCTACGCATTGCAGCCAAACGGCGAGCGGCACCTGCGCACCAGGTTTCGTCTGTCATGCACCTTCCCGCCGGAGCTCTTGGCCGAAACGCTGCGCGTCGCCGAGCGCTGCCACTTCTCGCTCGACGAGCTGAAGTATTGCTATCCCGCTGAGGTTGTTCCAGAGGGAGAGACGCCAACGAGCTACCTGCGACGGCTGACGTACGAAGGGGCAGGGCAGCGGTGGCCCAACGGTGCACCAGCGAAGGTCCAGGCCCTGATTGAGCACGAGCTGGAGCTCATCGACGAGCTGAATTACCAGCACTATTTCTTGACGGTCGGGGACATCGTCAAGTTCGCCCGCAGTCGGGGCATCCTTTGCCAGGGCCGCGGGTCGGCCGCGAACTCGGTCGTGTGCTACTGCCTGCACATCACGGAGGTCGACCCGTCGCGGATGTCCGTGCTGTTCGAGCGGTTCATCAGCCGCGAACGCAACGAGCCGCCCGACATCGACATCGACTTCGAAAACGCCCGGCGCGAAGAGGTCATCCAGTACTTGTACGAACGGTACGGCCGGCACCGTGCGGCGCTGACCGCAACGGTCGCCAGCTATCGCTCGCGAAGCGCGTTCCGCGACGTGGGCAAGGCGCTGGGGTTCACGCTCGAGGAGGCTGCAGAGCTCGCCGCTGAGAACAACTGGTGGGACGACCCCGACGCGGCGCCTGCAAAGCTCAAGCAGCTCGGCGTCGACGTCGACCGGTTGGACATGCGCCAGCTGCTCAAACTGACGGCGGAGTTGCGCGGATTCCCGAGGCACCTGGGCCAGCACACGGGCGGCTTTGTGCTAACAGGTGAGCCGCTGTCTCGCATGGTGCCCATAGAGAACGCCACCATGGCGGACCGCACCGTCATCGAGTGGGACAAGGACGACCTCGACGCTCTGGGGTTCCTGAAGGTCGACATCCTCGCGCTCGGAATGATGACGGCCATCCGCATGACGTTGGAATTCGTCAGCAGGCGAAAGGGCCACACCTTCGAGGTAGGTGACATCCCGGCGGAGTGCGAAGAGGTCTACGAGCGGCTCTCACGCGGCGACAGCGTCGGGGTCTTCCAAGTCGAGAGCCGCGCCCAGCGCTCGATGCTGCCGCGGCTCAAGCCGAAATGCTTTTATGACCTCGTCATCGAAGTCGCACTCGTCCGCCCGGGGCCGATTGTGGGCAATGCCGTGCATCCGTACCTACAGCGCCGGCAGGGCAAGGTGCCGGTGAGCTACCCGAGTGATTCGTTGCGGGAAGCCCTGGAACGCACGCTGGGCGTGGTGATTTTTCAGGAACAGGTGATGCAAACGGCCATCATCGCGGCCGGATTCACGCCTGGCGAAGCGGACCAGCTTCGGCGCGCGATGGCGGCGTGGAAGCGCAAGGGCGGTCTGGGCCACTTTAGGGACAAGCTCATCGGAGGCATGACCGAGCGCGGCTACGACACAGCGTTCGCTGAGTCCATATTCCAGCAGGTCCGTGGCTTCGCGGAATATGGATTTCCAGAGTCCCACGCCGCCTCGTTCGCGCTGCTCGTTTACACGAGCGCCTGGCTCAAAACCCACCACCCGGCCGAGTTTCTCGTAGGACTGTTGAATGCGTCGCCGCTCGGTTTCTACAGCGAGGGCCAGCTCATCCACGACGCAATCCGCCACGGCGTCGAAGTGCGCCCGCCGGATGTTATGCACAGCGACTACGGCAGCACGCTTGAGGACATCGAGACCCGTCCTGCTGTGCGGCTGGGGCTTCGGCTCATCAACGGCCTGAAGGAGGCGGCGGCGCAACGCATCATGGCTGCTCGCAAGGAGGCGCCGTTCCTCACCGCCGAAGACCTGTGCTTGCGCGCGAGGCTGGAGCAGCCGGTCATGCGGTTGCTGGCAGGTGGCGACGCGTTGCGGAGCTTGTCTGGCCATCGCAGGCAGCAGGCCTGGGACGCCGCGGCGCTGGGGTTGCAGCTCGGACTGCTGGAGGAGGTACCAATCGAGGAAGAGCCGCTGGAGCTCGAGGAGGCGCCCGAGGCACATGAGGTCGTCCACGATTACGCAAGCGTGGGGTTCACACTGCGCAGTCATCCGCTACGGTTGCTCCGCGACCAACTGGATGCGCTGAAGCTCCGGCTGCTGAAGTCGAGCAAACTGCAGCGCATGCGAAGCGGCCAGACGGTGAGAACGTGCGGAATCGTGACTTTGCGACAGCAGCCGGAGACGGCCAAGGGGACGATGTTCATCAGCCTCGAAGACGAGGAGGGCGAGATTCAGCTCATCGTGGCGCCGAGCCTGCGGACTGACCTGGCGCACGAACGCATCTTGCTGAAGTCAAAGCTCCTCGCAGTCGAAGGCACTTGGCAGTATCGCGATGGCGTTGCGGCACTGAAGGTCAGGAAGGGGCGGGACCTGACGCCGATGTTGGGGCGACTGGCGAGCGCGACGTCAAGCCGGGACTTCAGGTAGCAGGCAATCGGTCCTTGCCGCCGCAAGTAACGGGGTCGCCACAATCGGCTCGCCGGCATTTCGTGCCATGCCGTATCCGGCACCAAATTCCTCTCTCTGGAACTTCACTCCTTTCGTAAACTCGGCGAGTTAAAACTATTTGGTCAGCCATGCCGCGTAATAGCCTTCCCAGTCTCCGCGCTCAGATTGCAAAGCTCGAGCAACAAGCAGAGACGATGAAACGCCAAGTCGTGTCCCGCCTCCAACGCGAAATCAAGTCGCACGGACTAACAGCAGAAGACCTTTTCGGTTCTGCCGGTGGATGGGGTGGTGGTGTGGACGTGGGCAACGGACTGACGGCGAGGGCAAGCACCGCAGCATCGAAGCGCGCGTCTAGCGGCAAGCGAGCGGCGAAGTACGGCGACGGCACTGGAAACGAGTGGGGCGGCATGGGAAAGCGTCCGCATTGGTTGCGTGAGCGCATTGAAGCAGGTGCCAGCCTCGATGAGTTCTTGCTCTCGGGCAAATCTGCTGCGGCCAAACGAACCAACAAGAGCCCTGGCGCATCCCCTGCAGAGGTTGAAGCTGCAGAGCCGGTCAGCCGCACGCGGAGCGCCTCGAAGGCGACCACTAAACGCAAGCCTCCGGCCGTCAAACAAGCTCCAATTGGCCGCAAGAGCCGGAAGGCCGCTCAGGCTAAAGAAACCTCGGCGGAAGGCTAGCAGTGACCTCTGTCACCGACGACGTAAAGCTCCGCCTCGAGGAGGCAATCGTTTACGAAACGAGGATGGAGGTGGCCTTCGATGATGGCGGGGAGCGAAAGCTGTAGCATCAAGAACTGAAAGAGGCGTATGGCCGCGTTTGGCAGATGCTCGACGAAGTGCCATCGTCCCCGACTTTGTCGACAGACCTGCACCGCACGATGGCGTCCGACTTCTTCGCCGGCCTCTTGTGCTTCCAGCGAAGTTGCTTTGTTCGTGCGCGTACGAAAAGCGATGACCGGCGTCGGTGGTTCGGACGGGTCTGATACGAACAGGTCCTCGACCGCGACCTTGAGGGCGGCGGCAAGGGAGGTGAGCTTGCTCAAATGCGGGATGGACTCGCCGCTCAGCCAGTTGGAAACGGCCTCCTTACTGACTTCACACGCCTCTGCCAGAGCGGTGCCGGTGAGCCCTCGTCGGGTCATCGGACATGGCCAAGGCCCTGTTCAAGGGATGATGCGCGTCCTGTGGCTCATCCGTTGAGCGAGCTCAAATGGGGCGCCATGCGTTCTGAGCGGCGAACCGGCGCGTGACAAAGTCGCAAACGCACCTCTCGCTCCAGTAGATGTGTTTTCCCATGCGGACTGCGGGGGGGAATGCACCTTCTTTCACGAGGCCCTCGAGCGTTCTTGCGGACATGCTGAGGCGCTCGCAGACGTCGGACTTCTTGAGCATGAGTGGGGTGGTTACAGAGGACATGACGACTCCAAGATGGTTGGCCTATGCCTTCGTCTAGTCCCCATGTTTATTCTTCGGCGGAGTCATCGACCCCGCGTGACTTGCGTCACGAAATCGAGCGATTGGCGACGTTCAGCGCCTCCGCTGGCCTGGTTGTAAGCTTGCTTCGCAGGATGACGGGGAGGCGGTGTGAAGGAGACTGATGACAAGCAGCACTAGGTGCAAAGGCGGCTGGGACGCTGTCGTTCCTGGCCGCACGTGCTCCACGAGTCCAAGCTCTTCGACCTGCGTTACACGCGGGAGGCCGAAGCGGTGAAAGTCGCCTGGTACGGAGAACGGGCGTAAGCCTGGCGCACGAAAAAAGGGACACGGCGATTGCCGTGTCCCGATGAATTCCGCTCGCTGTCAGTGAAGCGGACGACGGACGTCAGGTGCCCTTTTCGTTTGGCTGATGCCCAACGCGTTGTCCACATCCTTCTCGGTCGCAGTGCCGGCGAAGACGGCTACAACGTCACTGACAGTGTGCCCTTCGATGAAGCTCGGCTGGAATCCCGCTTGGCTCGCGAGGTACACCAGTTGAAGCGCCGGCGCCGCTCCGTCAGAGCAAGGCTCCGAGTCGACTAAGTGCCTTCGTAGCGCCTGCGGGTCCTCCAAGTTCATCGGAACGCCCAGCACGGCGTTCTGCTTCGAGTTCTCAATGCACAAAAGCATGGTGAAAAGTTCGTGGTTCAGTGCGTCGACCAAGAAGTCTTGTGTCAACGGATTGCTGAGCTGCATCACACAACGCAACTGGATGCTCGTGCACTGCAGGGTCAGCAACAGCAAGCAGTCTCGCCCGTCGCTCGTTGGAATCACTTGGTAGTGCGGCACCATCGGCTGACTGGCATCTAGTCGCTCCACCAGCCAATTGGGTACCGATGCTGTGACGGCGTAGCTCGCCGTGGGAGGTAGCTGCTTTGCTGCGCTTACGGCACTGCGAAAGTCAGGGGGGCGCAGAATGCTGCCGATGCGAGCGTTTCGGAGAAACGCTGCTGTTTCGTTTGCGGGAAGTGCCTGCATATAAGTCCTTTTAAATGGCCTAGGGACTTCGTATAGGCAGTGGTTGCGCCGGCCTGAAATCTGCTTGCTTCGGAGCGCGGCATCCGACGGAGATACTGCAGATAGCCTCTCCCGGTCCGCAAAACGGCCAGCTTTACGACTTGCGAATGGCCCCCCGCTCCGAGGCCAGCTCCTTTTGCGCGAGCTGAATGCCGGATGACAGCTGCTTGAGCCCGTCTTGAACCTTTAGATGCGAGTAGTTGCGGAGTACGGTTTCCAGCTTGTCGTGAAGTAGCGTCGCCACCGTTAGATAGTCGCCTGGATTTCTCCGGAGATGGTCGGTAGCGATGACGTGCCGAAACGCGTGAGGGCCAAAGCCTGGGCATCCGTCGATGTACAGAGCCGTCAACGTCTTGACCCTCGTCGACAGGCCTTCGGCCTTGTATCCAGCGTTCTGTGAGAGCCCCAAATCCGCCAGGAACTGAGGAGTTGATTGAGGGCCTTTGGCGGCCGGCAGGAAAAAGCGCGACGTCTCATTGGCTCCGACCAAGTTTGAGCGTGCTTCGGTCAAATAGCGGTCAATCCAGGGCCCCACGCTTTCATCGACAGCCACGCTGTACGGCTCGGACGCCGCCCCTTTTTCATTCTTGAAGTCAGACGGCTCAAAATTGAGGCGATAGCGCCCCGGCCCCACCCGCACAAGGTTGCCGCTGCCATCAGCCCGGCAGGTCATTGCAGCGTATTGCCCGATGCGCAGCGGATTCGAGACCATCATCTTGCAGAGCACAACGTCTCGAAGCCAAGCCCAATAGTCCCGCTGATGCGCCGGCGGGGGCATCGAACGCTCAAGCGTGTTCACGAATTCAACCAACTTCTTCAACGGAAAGTCGTCGTTGAGTACCACTGCTACACGCTCCACCGGATTGCGGGATTTGGAGATGGGCTTCTTGTTCCGTTTGCCAGCCTTCGCCTCTCGGTACTTGCGCAGCGCAGACCGGGCGGCCGCGCACCGAGCTCGCCAACCCTCGACCTCCGTCCAATTCGGCGACTGTGCGTCCCAGCGCGCCTGATGGGCCTCGCCAATGGTGCCGGCGAGTTCCGCCCTCAGCCAAACGAAGCCAGTTTCAGGACGGAGGTGGCTCTCGACCATTTGGAGGAAGACGTTAATGCCGTTGTGAAAGGTGTTTCTTGAACGACGCTCCAACCACTTCGCGTATTCCTTGACGTTGTCAACGTCGGTCAGCCACGCCAGCGTGTCGCCGCAGTCCCGGGACAGTCCTCTCCCGACAGGCGCCTTCATGCACAGCCATCCTAGATAGGAGCGCACCATGCCCCACTGAACGCCAGCGGTGACGCACACCTGTCCGTCGATGAGCATCGCTGGCGTCACGCGCACGGAAACAGCCTCGATGGGCTTCAGTCTCCAGCTTCTGTCGTATCGCGCGTCATCAACTTCGCTTTCTATGGAAGTCTTGTGGCGAAGGAGCTCTTGCCACTGGCCTCCAAGCCGGGGCGTCAGGAGCATTCCGTACTCTTTGCTTTGCCGGAGTTGTTCCTGCCGTAGTTTGGTAAACGAACTGCTGGTGTCCCGGCGCACACCTCTGGCATAGCGCGTATGTCGAGCCAGCGGTACCCGTCCGGTGAGGGCGCCCTTTGGAGCTTCGAGAATCTCCTCTAGCTTTGCCACGGCAAAGAGAGTCTCGCCGCGCGGAGCCCCCGACCCGCTCATCCAATAGCGCAAGGTTTGCACTGTTACGCCGCAGGTGCGAGCGATTTCCGCTTTCGAGAGCGGTGACGCGTCCACGCACTGCTGAAGGGCTACAGCAAAAGATTCCGGAAGCGAATCTTGCTTGCGCAACGTTTCGGCGACGCGCCGCCAGCGGAGGATTTGCTCCTGCCGGTCCTTTTGTGTGCGAGGGGCGACACGTTCAGCAATTGCGTCGCAGTAGCGCAAGAAGTGACGGTCGAATTCCTGGCCGAACTCGTCGCCAATTAACCGTTGCGCCGAAAATCCGTGGACATCGAGCCAGCCGCGTAGCGCCGACAAGTAGTTCTTAGTTTGCTGGTGGCCCATGCCTTGTTGTTCAAGGTAGTTGCCACCCTGCTGCAGTAGGCATGCGTAGGTCAAGGGTGACTTAGGTGTGGATGCTGCGAGGGCCGGCTCGCCTCGCGGGTTGTCCGCTCGAGATTCAGTGAACATATACAGGCAGTTGATGTTTGCAATAACGGCTGCTTTACGACGCCCATAACGGCAACTGTTCGAAGTTCCGTGTGTGCAGTGGGTGTGGCAAGAAAATCTTCATTCGGTCTTGGTTGATGAAGACCAGAACATTTGCCGTTACGGTGGTTGCCACCGCCTTGGGCGATGGGTTCGGGGCCCCGCCATGTCCACTTCGGTCTGGCAGTCGAACTGCTCGTATAGCGACACGGTGTTTATCCCCGGACGTCCCCCCTCGCTGGTGATTGCCATTGAAGTTCTGCGCCCTGCTAAATAGTTCTGCGCTCAGCTCGACACGCCGCCAGGCTGCCTTCCAAATAGTTCTGCGCCACGGCTCTTAAGCCGTTGTTGCCATTCAGCTTTTCTCCCCCGCCCGCTGGTCCCACGTTGCGGGGATTTACGCTGCCGCTCACAGTTTGACAAGCACAAGGCGCCTTCATCGCCATAAGAATCAACTGCTTGGCATTTCCCACTGCCAAATAGAACTGCGAGCGGGAGGCCGCACAGCCAAATAGTTCTGCGCTGGCCACAGCTTCTTTGTCGCCAATCGCTCACCGAAAACGCAGTCCCCGGGACATCGCTAGGCGGACGTATGTTGGTTCAGCAACCCGGACTACAGCTCAAAGCTCTCGTCCGAACAGTGCCCGGACTGCTCGGGGCGCCAAGAACTGCGCGTCCGCCTGATTGGATGTGCCGTACAGGGACGTCCTTCTCCATCTCCGAGCAGAAAGCCGACCGGAAACGCGGGCAGCACCTGTGGATAACTGACGTTCGGCGGCGATGCCTACGCGACAATCCGTGTCTACTAAGACTTGAGGGCAGGGAATGGCCAGCGTTTTCTTCTCGTACAGCCACAAGGACGAAGCTCTACGAGACCAACTTGAAACCCATCTGGCCTTGCTGAAGAACCAAGGTCTGATTGACGCCTGGTACGACCGCCGAATCCTTGCTGGAAGTGAGGTCGACGACAGCATCTTCGAGAAGCTTGACACCGCGGACGTCATCCTGCTGCTGGTCAGCTCAGACTTTCTAAGCTCCCCGTACTGCTACTCGCGGGAGATGCAGCGGGCGATGGAGAGACACGACGCGAAAGAGGCCCGGGTCATCCCGGTCATCATGCGCCATTGCGACTGGCACGGAGCACCGTTCGGCACGCTCATGGCTGCGCCCCGTGACGGCAAGCCAGTCACTTCATGGCCCGACCGCGACGAGGCGCTTGCCGACGTTGCCAAGCAGATTCGCAAGGCGGTTGAAGCGGCTGCTGCCGGCAGGTCGGCATCGCGGACTGCCGCTGCGGCACCAGCCACTCAACGCGCGGCTTCGTCCAATCCGACTGCATCACTGCCACGTTCGAGCAACCTGCGCCTGAAGAAAGAGTTCACCGAGCAAGACCGCGACGAGTTCCTCCGCTCGACCTTTGAATTTGTCTGCAAGTTCTTCGACGGGTCAATTCAAGCGGTGGGCGAACGCAACCTTGATGTCACGGGCCACTTCGAGCGCATCGACTCCCGGCGGATGGCAGCGTTGCTTTACCGAGGTGGGAAGAAGATTGCCGAGTGTTCGGTGAGGCTAGACGGCCTCGGCCGCGACAACGGCATCGCCTTTTCACACGACGCATCGGTCCAGAAGGACTCGTTCAACGAACTGCTGAACGTGAAGTCGGACGAACAGTCCATGTTCTTGACGACGATGGGGATGTCCTTCAGCGGCAGCCGCGACAAGCAGTTGTCGCCGGAAGGTGCGGCGGAGTTCCTATGGGAGCTGTTCATCGCCAACGCGAGATAGCCAGCTTCGAGCCGGACCCCACCCACGACGCGCTGATTCGCATCCTGTTCCCGGGAGTGCTGGACGAACCCCTCTGAGGCAGCACCTCGCTGCGCCCCAATATCCAGTTTTGGCGTATCAGTTCACGAAGTTCCACATTGCTGCTGCTTGCCACCATCCGGCGCGAACTAGCCTTCACCCCCGCTGCGGCGCAGGCATCGCCCCGTCGCGCGAGACTGATGCAGAGGGAGTAGCAAATGAAAAATGGCGTTGAAGCCAAGTTGGGTCGAAGCATCGCTCTGCGCGGTTTCCTCGTCGAGGACCGGAGATTCTTCCAACATCAGCAGGGCCAGCATCCGGGTTAGAACGAAATCTCGGAAGGAACGACTCCTGCGGTCGAACACTCGCGCATGCCAGCGAGTGCCAATATGGCCCAGGCTAGCGGCGCGACTTCGCCTTCGGTCAGCCCGCTTGACCTCGAGTGGTACTTTAAAGACCGCCTCGCGTCGGTGGATGGCCCGAGTTATGGGAGCGACGACATCCACGCTAGGCAAGCTCAGCGCACTCGGGAGCTCGCATGGAACAAGTGCCCTTCCAGCGCTGTGCACCCCGTCTCCGAACCCCTCTGACACCTCCGACAGCAGCCAATCAGCGCGTTCTCGACTCCATGCGCTAAAGCTCGCCAGCGTCATCGACAGGTGGTCGGCTGGGCGCGCCGGCCAGTCCATCGCAGCATCGGCAGGTCTCCGTGCCGCCGCCGGCGCCAACGAAGAGCACGCCCGGATGGGTATGGTTGGTGGGGGCGTTCGTAGTGTTTGCGCTACTTCGCGGACTGTTCGGGCGTTGAGTGTCACGACCAGCGCTTGAATGCATTTCGTTCCTGGACGGCATCCTGCTCGTTCGCTACCGCGTGACGGAAAACCGTGGTTGGCACCGCAATTGCCTGAGGCCAAGGCAAGCACGCACCCGAACGCTATTCCCTTGCTCATCTTGTTCACTCCCATCAGTGATGAGATGTAGACAGCCGAGTACCTGCCATTCATCATCAAGAGTGACTAGGTAGCGCCCCGTCTGGTTGAGCTGCTAGCTTCTCTTTGAAGGCCGCTTTGGGCGTCGTCAATACAAAAGTTCGAGAGGGCGCCCCACCGCACAGGAGTTGACCGGTGGCTGGTTTGGCCGTTTCCAGATGGTCGTGCGAAAGTGCATCCCACAGTGCAGGGGGAAGCGCGATGAACGAACCGACATTTCTTATTCTGGCGGCCGTGGCCGGCTTGGTCGTAGGCCTTGTTGTGGGGTTGTTGCTTGCTCGCTCTCGAGCGAGCGCGCAGGTCGAAGCCGCTGTTGCCAAAGCAAGCGCAGCTTCGCAGGTCAACGAGGCCACCCTAACCGAGCGCGCTTCAAGCCTGGTGCGAGCTCTTCAAGCTGAGCAAGAGCGACACGAGGCGCTTGAGCGGGCTGCGGAGGGCTGGAGGACGTCGCTGGACGACGCGTCGAACCAGATTGCCACACTGACCGAACGGGCTGGACGCGTTCCGACCTTGGAGGCAGAGGTGACCGCGCTAGAGGCCGCTGGTCGAGCGCGAGAGGCCGAGCACCTTCGGGTGTCGACGCTAAACGGACAGAACGCCGAGCGTGCCAGCCAGTTGGCTGAACAGCTGGCGGAAGTACAGCAGGCACTGCTTTCGACGCAGTCCAGACTAAATGCCTCCGATTTGGCACTGAACGAGTCGAACCAGGCGAAGGCTACCTTCCAGCAGTTGGCGACCCGCGTGCCCGAGTTGGAGCACGAGCTATCGCAGTTGCGGGCTGGGCTGGCGGCCGCACAAGACGAACTGGCGACCCTGCGTGAGTCATCTGGCAGACAGACTTCTGGGCTGGCGGCCGAGCTGAGGGCAGAGCGCGAGGCGTTGGCGCTCGTGCGCGGTGAACTGGTGCAACTGACGTCCAGGAAGGAAGCGGCCGAGGAGCGCGTAGCTGCGTTGATGGAGGAGCTGACTGAGCTGCGAGCGCGGACCGACGAGGAGCGTCAAAGCTCGGCTGAAAAGTTGCAGCTGCTGTTGGATGCGAAGGAGACGCTGACTGTCCAGTTCAAGGCTCTCGCATCGGACATCCTCGAGGAGAAGTCCAAGCGGTTTGCCGAGCAAAATCAGGCGTCCCTCGGGCAGCTCCTGGAGCCACTGAAGACGCAGCTCACAGAATTTAAGGGTCGCGTCGAGGAGGTCTACGACAAGGAAGGCAAGGAGCGGTTTGCTCTCGCCGAGCAGGTCAAGCAGTTGGTTACCTTGAACAACAGCCTGAGCGAGGACGCCAAAAACCTCACCATGGCGCTCAAGGGGCAGGCAAAGACGCAGGGGAACTGGGGTGAACTCATCCTGGAGAAGGTCCTGGAAGCGTCTGGCCTACGCAAGGGCTACGAGTACAAGGTTCAAGAGAGCCAGGTGCGGGACGATGGCACTCGCGCTCAGCCTGACGTTGTCATCGAGCTGCCCGAGGACCGCAAGCTTGTCGTTGACGCCAAGGTTTCGCTGGTCGCCTATGAACGCTACGTGACGGCCGACACCGATGAAGAGCGGGCTGTAAGCGCCAAGCAGCATCTCGACTCGGTGCGCGCACACATCAAGGGGCTGTCGGAGAAGCGTTACCAAGAGCTCTATGGCTTGAGCTCCATGGACTTCGTCCTGGCATTCATCCCGATTGAGCCGGCCTTCATGGTCGCCGTCACTGCGGATGGCGACCTCTTCATGGACGCCTGGCAGCGCAATGTCCTGCTTGTCAGCCCATCGACCCTGCTCTTCGTAGTGCGGACGGTTGCGCATCTTTGGCGGCAGGAGGCGCAGAGCCGGAATACGCAGGACATTGCAAGGCGAGGTGCAGAGCTCTACGACAAGCTCTGTGGGTTCGTTGCCGACCTGCAGAAGGTCGGAGAGCGCCTTGAGCAGGCACAGGCTTCATTCACCGCCGCCCACAACAAGTTGGCCATCGGCAAGGGCAACGTCATCCGGCAGGCCGAAATGTTGCGCGACTTGGGCGTAAAACCAACTAAATCCCTCCCTCAGCCTCTCGTGCAGCAGGCCAGCGCCGATGAAGACGCGGTCGCTCCCCTCGTTGAAGTGGGCCCGGCCGAGCTGACCATGGATGCGATGCTTTCCCCTCGAAACGGCGGCTGAATGGAGCTTGTACGCCTCTTCTCCATCGTCGGTGCGGGTCGCGGTGAGCCCCCCTTATGCGAAGCACCGCAAGAAGGCACCCGTCAAGCTCACTTGACAGCACGAACCGAACAATGGAAAAAGACGGAAAGGAACCCGTATGAGCACCTTCATCACCCTCGTGCTGGAAAACGAAGAGCGGTCTCGCACCGTACTGGCTGCTATCGCAGCTGCGACGAGCGTCATCGCTTTGGTGGCGGCTGTCATCGCACAGTTTGTCCTGCAGCCGTAACCGGCACATCATGAGCGCTCCCAACGGCGCGCTCGTCACCGTGTCACAAATCGCTATCAGATAGAGAGTGCTCGCACAGAGCCTCTAGTTCGTCCTGGTCCTCAACGTCGTGAGGAAACATGAGGAACCGGCCATCTTCAGACACTCGGGTGCCTGGCGCTGAGAACTCTCCATCGTCACTGATGGTGCGAAGTACGTGCAGATGTTGGGGACTGAGTCGGCTTGGCACTAGCCCCAAGGTACTTGCGTTCGGTGTGCTACCTGCCCCGGCACTTCCCTAGAGAAATAGCCCGGTCACGGTGGAGCTCCAAAAAGCGATGCTGGCTGCAGACGCAGCCTCGGCACCACTTATAGGGAGCAGATACAGAGAGCCTGAAACGATAAAACCTAGCCGTTCTTTTGCAGGCACGCTCGCCCGATACCGCTATGAAAATCTCACGGCATGAGCTCTACGAGCGAGTGTGGTCCACCCCCATGTCCAGGCTGGCTAAGGAGTTCGACATCTCGGACGTCGGCCTGGCGAAGGCTTGCCGCAAGAACGGTATACCGACGCCCCCTGTTGGCTACTGGGCGAAGAAGGCCCACGGCAAAGCGCCAGCGCGCCCACCCCTGCCTCCAAGCGACATCAAGGAAGTGCTGCTGGAGGCAGCCTTGTTCCGCGCGGCAACGCCTTCGGTCAAACGAGGCGCACCCCTTCCAGCGATTCCGCCGATTCAAGTGCACCCGCCAGCTCTCGACCTCAGTGAGGTTGAGCTCGCCCCCATCGCAGCGGGGACGCATGCTGCGCTTGTCAAACGCAAGCCCAACGAATACGGCTTCGTGGCGTCGGACGCTGCGAACACGTTCCACTGCTCGCTCAGCTCAGCTACCGTCGAGCGAGCCGTAGAGATACTTGACGCCCTTGAACGCGGTCTCAAGGCAGCAGGAATCCAAATCAAGCAAGACCGCGAAGCCCGGCGCGTCGTGCTCGTGGCCGAAGGCGAGCAAGTCGGCATTGCGCTCATGGAGGGGTACGCACGCAAAGACACGGTGCACGTCGACCCAAAGTACTCCTGGAGCAAGACCCACGTCTACACCTACACATTCGACGGCCGGCTGCAGCTCAAGCTTGAAGGCAACTACCAAGGCAGGAAGTCCTGGGGTGATGGCAGCAGAGAGCGCCTGGAAGACAAGCTGCTCGATGTCGTGGCCGGAGTGACAGCTGCAGGGCTCGCAATTCGCGCTCGCAAGGAAGAGTGGGCGGAACAGAGTCGTCGCTGGGCAGAAGCTGAAAGGCAGCGTCAGCTTGCGGCGGAGAAGGCTCGACGCATCAAGGAATTCCGCGACCGTTTCGTGGCAGAAGCCGGAGCGTGGGCTCAACACCAGCAAGCTGCTGATTACCTTTCACGCCTGAAAGCCAGCCTGCCTGAAGACCTTAACTCCTTGTCAGCTGACAGCATTTCTTGGCTCGACCAGGCGCAGCAAGCGGTTCAGGCCCTCGACCCGAGTGCGGCTCGCTTGGCGAAGCTTCTAGCAATGCCAACGTCTTCGGCCGGCGAGCCCGTCGACCAAGCGTAGAGCCGGTGATTCGGTCGCCTTCGTCAATGCTTCAACGGAAGACCTCGGCTATCGAGAGACCGAAGCCTGTAACTCGCGCTATCAGGCGAACTTTCGCGGTACCAGTCGCCCGGATGTCGTTCTGGACATCTCATATGCCTCCCCACTTCTCGAGGGGCCGAAGCTGACATGTATTGGACGGTCCTTGCCGTAAAAGTAGAGCCTGTCATACGGCAAGTTGTTGCATATCCAGAGCGCCACTTCGCGCATATCCTCGTCTTGAATGAGGAAGTCGCAAGAAGCTCCATCTCGCTCGCAAATGCGACCGCCTCTTCCGTTCAGTTCGTGAGAGGCGTGCTGGTCCAACCGCGGCGCAACGTTTCGGGTGATGTGCTTTCCCAAATCGCGACAGCACACGCCGTAAGTTAGCTCGATGCTCCCGAAGTATTCAACCAACGGGTCCAAGATGTTGACTGCCAGGGCATGAAGAGCGTTGTAGGTCTCCGGCTGTACGGGGACATTTGCTACTCCCAGACGCCTTTGCGTCTCCCCGCACTCGACTAGTTGGCGGAAGAAGAACGTTGCCCCACACGACTCATCCAGCGATGGGATTCTTGACGATGGACGGAGCAGCCCATCTCGCAGTTCAACGCGATGCGCCGCCAAGTGTTTCTCGAGGGATTCCTTGGTACCTGTCCAGGCTAGACCAATCCCAGACTGCTCCAGCTGCTCATCGAAGCGAACCTGTTCTTCATAGCCCGGTAGGTCCTCGTGAAGGAACCGACTTTTGCCGATGAGCACCGTCTGAGGAAATTGCTCGTTCCCGTAGTCATACACCTCGCAGGTAAGACGTCGAAGACCCACCTTCACACGTCGACGCAGCAGGGGGACAGGGCTTGAATCGAAGTCGTCGTATTCGAGTAGTGTGAGCTTCCCCGAGCCGATGTGTACCTTGACCATCTGCACGTTCGAAGTCTGGTCCCACAAGATGGTGCCGCAGGCGATGAACGCTCGGAGCAAGGCTGGTAGACGGTTGGCCAGGCTTATGTGTAGTTGAAGGGAATGTTGACCGTCGATGTGACCAAGGCCGAGTTGCGCTGCTTGCTGACAGGCTAGAAGCACAGCATCGGGACTGGCCGCCGTTTCGAGCAGCCGCTTGGCGTAAATGGTTGCTGATGCATAGTCGCCGAAGAACTCCCGAATATCGCGTTGTAGACCAGGCTCGAGCTTGCGGTACGCCGTTCTTTTGGACAGCAGCTGCTGAACAATAAAGAGAGCGGTGTCATCACGCCGGCAGACTCTCGCCGCCTCAAATGCACTTTGGTCCGTCGAGCTTTTTAGAAGGCGTAGTGCTCTTGTCCACGTGCCGACGAGAGACAGTAGGTCAGCTGTAGCCGGGAATTCGGTCGGGTCTGGATATCGACCCAGGTCTAACGTCCGTGCCCAAAGCAGTTCGAGCAGCGGACGTGCAGCATGCAGCTGCCTGGCCATCGGGCCGTCGCGCCGGATGACAGCTCGCTCTGTACGCGGCCGTCTTGCGCGTCCTGCTCTCTCCGCGACCCGAGTCGTTCTGCTGGTGCGAAGCAGACGCTGCACCATGTCAGAAGTTCTAAACCTGCCGGATAGAAACTGCTGTTCGAGGTCTTTGTCGACAAACACAAAGGCAATGCCGGGCGCGACCATCACTGCAGGCGAGTGGAGTACCTGCTCGACATAGTCCTTGAATTCGCCTTGGGTGAAGTACTTTTGGAACGTTCTGCGGGAGGTAAGTACGCCGTCACCATACGGCACACCACCGGCATCGCGACTCGCGAGCATCACAGCGACGGAAAGTACGCGTCTAGTCAAGCGAAACGCAGCGCGCAGCGCCTCCACGCGCTCCGCGGGGTCCTCAATGACGTTGATGACAAAACCAAGGTTCACGACGTCTGCTGCCAGACGCTCTTCCTCGGGCCAGTAGTGCGGGTCCCACCCGCCGGCTGAGAGCCCTTGCTCGAGAAGGGATGTGACGTCGCCACGTCGGCCGCATCCGTAGTCAAAGAAGGTGCTGTCCGTGTTGAGCAGTCCATGTCGTAGCAGTAGCTGCACGGGCGCAGAAACGTCAGTGCGACTCAAGGCCGTTAGGTGGCGGAGTACATCGGGTGAGGCGGTAGCTACGCTGTCGGAGGCGCTGACTTCTGTTGTGTCATTGCCCAGTGGTAAGAACTCCGTGCCTACCAGGCGAAATCCGCTCTTGGCAATCAATCGTTCCCAGTTCAAACGAAAGCCGATGGTCCTCGTTTCATCGAAGAGTCCCAGAGACTCTGCGGTTGCAGTGGTAGCTTCCCATTCCTTGCGGGACAGGTGGTCTGGCGCGACAAGCCGCTCCTTGCGGTGCAGAACCGGCGGGTTCAAAGACTCTGTGTAGAGTCGCAGGTTGAATACCGGAGCGGGGCTCATGGCCTTAAGCACCCAGCTCGCCTGAAGCTCTGGAAATGCGGCGCTTTCGAAATCTCGATAGTGCAGGAGCGATAGCGCGCCCGTTCGAACGTTGAACTTGGCTACGTTCGGGTAGTACGGGTGGTCCGCCGGCACAGCGGCCCGTGCGGCGGCAATGGCCTCTACGTGCGCCGGGTTGCTGAGGTGGTGAATGGCGCTGAGATGAACGTAGAGTTCATCCAGCACACGCTTGCCAACGGGTTCATGCGGCATGGTCTTCATCGTGCCAGTTGCTATGTGCTTTGCCGCTTGGGCACGCGGGCTCCCACGGAGTGCGGTCGGGTGTATCTTCAAATACGATGCCGGCCAAGAACAAGCTTAGGGAGATTGCGTGGTGGGTAAGCATCACGACCTGGTCGACTTCACACAGAAGTACAAGGCCGGCGTACACAAATTTTTTCTAGACATCGACAGCTGGCGGCAGTTTAAAACCACCTATAAACTAAATTGGCAGCAACAGCCATTTAGTGCTTCGAGTCAACCGCTCATTCCCGAGGAACGCGGAATTTACGCTTTCACCGTGGAGGCGAAGGGGCTCGACTTGCCGGTCCATGGATACATACTGTACATGGGCATAACAGGTGACACTTCGCCTGCTAGAAATCTCAGGAAGCGATTCGGCGACTATTTGGCGGACTTAAAAACTGAAGGAGGCCGTCCTGCGGTCTATTACATGCTGGCTAATTGGGACGGCGACCTTCAATTCAACTACGTTCCAATACCGAACTCCGCAGTGGATTTGGGACAAATTGAGGAGGCCTTTCTTCAGGCGATAATTCCACCCGTTAACAAGCGAGACTTGGGAGCGGAAATAACTGCTGTAAAGGCTGCTGCTTTCTAATGGAACACCCACCTATATTGCTCCCTGCGCTTCGTGGCTACATGGGCGATTGGATATTCTATTCTTGCTTGGTGCCGCTGAAGGAAATTGAGAGTCGAGTTGCCTATGCTGAAGATATTCATCCGGACAAAGCTCTTTCTGCCTTAATCCAACGCGCTCTTGAGGAAAAGCGAGGCAAAGAAATCGCTGACTACCTTGTGACAACGAAAGAGCGGTTTTTTAACTCTCTTGTTCTAGCGACATATGGAGGTAGTCCCGATTGGGTTGAGGTAGGAAACTTTCGCTCCGGTTTGCAGGCTGCCGACGTGCTAAAGAATCTCCCGAGCGAAGCTGCAGACACCTTGGGTTTCCTTAGTCTCTCTGGGAAGGAGAAAATCTTCGCAATTGACGGTCAGCATCGGCTTGCCGGCATAAAGGAAGCCATTAAATCGGGGGCGAATATCGGGTCCGAACACGTTCCTGTAATCCTAGTTGGCCATAAGAATGACGCTGCTGGGATGGAGCGAACGCGTAGGCTCTTTACGACGCTTAACAAGACTGCCGTCCCTGTGCGCAAGCGGGACATCATTGCGTTGGACGAGGACGATGCTATGGCAATCGTTTCCCGCCGCTTGGTGGAAGGGAACCCCCAATTTAAACACCCGCGCATCGCGGTGATTGGAAGTCCAAACATTCCCGCCGGCAATAGAATTTCATTGACTACTATATCGACGTTATATGACGTCCTAAAGCAGATTTTCATACATTACACCCGTGCTCGAAGCGACCGCAGGCTGCGGTTTAACCGCCCCGCGGACGATAAACTCGTGCAATTAGAGGCTCAAGCGGTTGACTATTTCTCCGCATTGGGCGAGGCCTTCCCTGAAATAAATGCAGTGCTTTCCAGCGCGGACCCTGCGTTGGTTACGGAAGGGTGTCGGGGGGACCACGGTGGCCATCTGCTTTTCAGGCCAATAGGTCTTGAAATGTTCACGGAGGTTGCCATTGAATTCGCCGATGTGCATGAAATCTCGTTGTTACTGGCCATTAAGAAACTTTCCAATATACCAATTGAAATATCAAGCCCTCCTTATCTAAACGTAATTTGGAACCCGGTCAAGGCGAATGTAGTTTCCAGTGGCAGGCTATTGGCTAGAGATTTGCTAAGACATATTGCGGGGCTGGGAGCCGGCGACAAACTACTTGAGCGGTATAGAAAGGCTCTAAATAGCGCCGGTATAGATGTGGACGCTTTGCCGGAGCGGCTGCACTAGATACATTTGTGCCTGTTTAACCGCTAACTTTCAAGGGGCTTATGGGCGCAGAGCGACTTGAAAGTTTAAATATCTGGCGACGAGCTGATAGTCGCGCGCCACACAAGCCCTTGCTTGTGCTACTTGCGCTGGGCAGGCTCAGTCGGGGGCTCCGCACACTACCCTATCGCGATTGCGAAGCTGCGCTTGCGGCCCTAATTAAGGAATTTGGGCCGTCGAGCCGTTCCGTACATCCGGAGTATCCATTTTGGCGCTTGCAAAATGATGGCGTCTGGTCGGTCGAAAGTGACAGACCGATGCGAGCACGCCTCACAAACACCGACCCGCCGAGGTCTGAGTTGCGTGCAGCGAACGCCCGCGGGCACCTTGCGGACGACATCGTGACCGAGCTTGAAGTGGACCCTGCGCTGATAGAGCAAGCAGCTCAGCGCTTGCTAGACGCGCATTTCCCACAGTCGCTGCACAGCGACATCGTCGACGCTGTCGGCTTGAGTACGGGCATGCGCAGAGTAGGTTTGGTGTTCCGGCAAAGGCGCGACCCGAACTTCAGGAGCGCAGTTCTGCAGGCTTACGAGTACCGATGCGCCATATGCGAACTCGACCTTCGCATAGGTAGTGTCACAGTTGGATTGGAGGCTGCCCACATTAAGTGGCATCAGGCGCACGGTCCCGATGTCGTGGAGAACGGTCTCGCACTTTGCGCACTGCACCATAAGCTGTTTGACTTCGGTGCGCTGACCGTAGACTTGGCCGCTCGCGTTCAGGTGTCCGAACAAGTGCACGGAACCGCTCGCTTCGATGAGGTCTTGATGCGTCACCACGGTCAGCCGGTCCGCGCCCCAGTTCGTCTCGAACATCGACCGGCTTCGCACTTCGTCCGCTGGCATCACGATTGGGTGTTCAAGCGCGACGCAAGACCGTCGACTCCAGGCTTAAACCTGTGAAGGTGTACAGTGAGGTGGACCAGCTCGGACGAACTTGGACCACCGCGCCGCGGTGCGTGTGCCGACTGGCGTGCGCTGAGGGTTGTTCTGGGCAGGTAGCGCGGAGCGTTCCGGTAGGATGCCCGCAATCCACATCTAGGGGGACGTCAGCCGCGCCGGCGCTGCCTTTTGGCTGACGCCCTCGCAGCCGTCATTGTCGTGTCCGAAGCCCCTGAAGTTCCCATCGAAGACCGCTGGCGTGAAATCGTCCAGCATGTGAAGGAAGAGTACCTTTCCGAGGCACAGCACTACCCGTGGATTCTCGGCTTCTCCGGCGGCAAGGACTCAACCGTGGTAGCGCACGCAGTGTTCGAGGCTCTCCTCGCCATTCCGCCGTCGCAGCGTCTTCGCCCGGTCCACATCGTCTCAAACGACACGCTGGTAGAAAGCCCCCTCGTGATGGCTCACCTGGATGAGGTGACGGCGGTCATCCAGGAGGCTGCTGAAAGCCTAGGGCTTCCCTTCACGGTTGCGCGCACGCACCCAGAGCTGACTAAGACGTTCTGGGTACTGCTCATTGGCAAAGGCTACCCAAGTCCGAACTCTCAAATGCGTTGGTGCACGGACCGGCTGAAGATACAGCCCACCAGCGGATACATCAACGCCAACATTTCGGAATTCGGCGCTGCGATTGTTGTACTTGGTGTGCGACGCACTGAGAGTGTTCGACGGATGATGACCGTCGACAAGTACGAGAACGAGAGAGGTACCAATCTCAACCCGCACTCGAGCATTACGGGCGCCTACATCTTCCGTCCGATTGTTGACCTGACGACGGATGACGTTTGGGAGATTCTTGGAAGCTTCCCCGCCCCATGGGGAGGCACTCATAACAAGCTGTTCCAGCTCTATCGAGACGCTGAAGGGGGCGAATGTCCCGTTGTGCTTAGCAAGGATGAGGCGCCGGGCTGTGGAACCCCTAACAGTCGATTCGGTTGCTGGACCTGCACAGTTGTAGAGAAGGACAAGAGCCTCCAAGGGTTCATCGACTCAGGACAGCATGCGTACAAGCCGCTGGTCGCATTCAGGGACTGGCTGGTCGACATTCGAAACGACCCCAATCGGCGAAGCGCCATCAGGCGCAATGGGCGCCTAACATTCGATTTGACCGGCAAACACATCCCTGGACCGTTCACTATCCAAGCTCGACAGGAAATTCTTGACCGCCTGCTAGCAGTGCAACTGCAGTTCGGCGGCAAGTTGATTTCTCCAGACGAGATAGACCTCATACATAAGATTTGGTCCGAAGAGCTGCAGCAAGAGGAGAAGCTAGCCAATGTCTAACCCTGATGAGACCAGTGTCAGTGACCTCCCGTTGTGGGCGGACGCTCAGGCGAGCGCCGTTTTAGCGGAAGTCTGCCGAAAGCACCGAGTGCCCGTCGACGTAGTCACTGACCTAGTGACCCTGCAGCGAGAACGCCAACACCAAGAACGAGCCGCGGGCATCTTCGCGCGCTTTGAAGAAATTCTCGGAAGCATGGACTGAGGGAGACGGGCCTTGTGGATTTCAAAGATTGAGCTAACCAACTTCAAGAGCTATCGGCGCGCCGAGTTCAACTTTCCGGAGCCCCAGAATGGGGAGAACATTGTCCTCATCGGGGGCATGAACGGCTTCGGAAAGACTTCTGTCCTTGAAGCGTTGTACTTGTGCTTGTACGGTAAAGACGCGATGGCTCACCTCGCGCGCGCGGGGCTGAAGCTCGAGGACGTGCGCGGCTATCCCACCTTCTTGGAGCGAGCCTTCAACGGTGAGGCGCGGAGGGCAAGCGAAGACGTCATGTCTGTTCGCGTCGTAGTGAATCGCACGAAGACCAAGGCGATTGACGTTCTTCGCCGGTGGTATTTCCGCACCTCGACAGGCAATTGGATTGAAGACGAGGCTGTCGTCCGCGAGATTACGCGCGGAGTCCCTGGCGTTCCTAAGACCGACGGCAAGGCAGGTTTCCAACTTGGCGACTTGCTGGATGACCAGTTCGTGCCGGCTCACATTGCGCCGTTCTTCTTCTTCGACGGTGAAGAGGTCAAGAAGCTGGCGGACCAGTCGCGCATCGAGCAGGTGAAACAGGGGCTTGAAGGCCTCCTCGGCATTGTCTTGTTGCGAAACCTGGCTGAGCGACTGCGTTCCTTTGAGAATGCAAAGCGCGCGGGCATTGCAAGCGTTGACCACGAGAGCATCGACAAGATGCTTGAAGCACTCTCGGCGGACGAGGTCAAGCTTGACGCGTTGAAGCGGGACGAGGATGAAAGCAAGGCGAAGTTGACAGCGCTCAAGGACGAGCGCACTTCGCTCTTCGAGCGAATTGCTGCTGCAGGCGGTGGCGGCGGAGACATTGCCACCGTCAAGGACCTTGTCGAGGAACGCGAGCAATACCGGAGTGCGCAGCGCGATTCACAGAAGGCGCTGGAGCGCATCCTCGCTGAGAAGCTCCCCTTCCACCTAATGCCTCGCTCACTGCTTGCTGAGTTCAAGAAGCAGCTTCAACGCGAAATGGCGCTCGTGGCATGGGAGACGGAGTGTCGAGCCCTGCAGCCGAAACGGGACACGTTCGAACGAGCCTTCTTGGGTGCTGATGAGCCGGCTATTACGCCAGCTTTAACCGATGCCCAGATTGCGACGATGAGGGCGCGTATTGAGACGGCATGGGCCTCGCTCTTCCATCCGCCCCCTACTGATTGCGCTGACAAGCTAGTCCACGGATATCTGCACGAAGGACTTCGAGGACGGGCGCTCCATTTCTTGGACTCAATTGCTGTTGGGCAGCAAGACGTGCACGACCTGCTGTCTAGCCAGCGCGAACACCAGGAGCGCGTTGAGGAGCTCAATCGCAAGATTCATCGTGTCGAAGGCATCGACCGAGACGGCACCTTGGCCGAATTGAAACGGCAGCTCAGCGACATCAACAGTGGAATTGACGAACTCGAGAGCCGTCTTAAGGACGACGCGCGGGACATCATCGGCCTCGAAGTGACGGTAGGCAATACGCGTGCTCGTTACAGCCAGGAGACCAAGCGACGAGATGAATCCAGCCCGGTCAGACAGCTGCTAAGCAAGTCGGAGCGCGTTCGTTCGGTCATCGAAGAGGTCGTCCCGCACCTGTTCCCGCTAAAAGTCCAAGCTTTGGCTACTGCGATGACGCGTGTGTACAAGCAGCTTGCGCACAAGGACCAAGTCTCGCGGATTGCTATTGCGAACGATGGGACAACGCGCATCCTCAGCAAGACGGGCAAAGAGATTGCCTTCGACCGCTCGGCAGGCGAGAACCAGATATTTGCTACTGCGTTGATTGCTGGTCTCGCCGAAGTGTCGGGCGTTCGAGCGCCAATGGTTGTCGACACCCCGTTGGGGCGGCTCGATAGCCGGCATCGCGAGAACATTTTCAAGTTCTGGACGAGCAACCTCGACCGCCAGGTCATCTTGTTGTCTCAGGATGAGGAAATCGACGAATCGTTCTATGCCCGAATCCACAACAATGTTTGCGCAACGTTCCTTTTGGAGCATGAGGACGTTGGAGATGGCATTGGACGCACCACCGTCACAGAAGGCAAATATTTCGGAGGCGGTCGATGAGTGACCTTGACGTTCAGCAAGCTCTGTCGATGCGGTACCGGACGAGCCAGGAGGCTGACAACCGCACTGACCAGCTTCGGCAATTCATGGGCTTGGATACAAAGGCTCAAGTGGCGCGGTTGGCGATTGGCCGCTCACTTGCAATGGGAAGGCTTCCCAGTGGAAGCGTCGACTCGCAAGGCAAGGACATCCCTGCTACGTCCCTTTTTTCCCTAGAGAACATGGGAGCCTGGATGGGTCTCTTGGTCACCCACTCGCTGACTTCCGAGGGGACGCCTATCGACTCTATGGAAGCCTTTCGGTCGGGGGTGCGCGCGCACTGGCACCGCGGGGCCTTGGCCCTTTGGAGCGATTGGGAAGCGTGCGACCAGAACTACGACAAGTTCGTCGAGACGCTTGTAATGCGTCGTTCCGAGATGCCGGAGTTCGCAGACAAGCGTGACGACTCAGAAGAGGGCCAGAAAGCGAGCCCAGTGGCGCGTGCTGCGGACGTCTCAACGCAGTTAGTCAAGGCGCTGGATGAACTTGGAATAAAGGTGCAAGTGAAGGAGGCCATTCAAGGGCCAAGAATCACGCGCTATCGAGTCCTCCTGGTCAACCTCGCCGATTCTGGCAAGTTGAAGCGCAGCATGTCCCAGCTTGGCCTTGCTCTAAGCCTCGGCAACGCGTTGCCGACCGTGACGAACGGCGACGAGGCAAAGACGGTCTTCATCGACCTTCCGAGGCCGAAGTCCACATGGAATCCCGTTGGCATCGAACGTCTCCGAGATTGGGCTTACGGCACTGCTCGCGATGCAAATGACCTAAAGGTGTACGCGGGGGTAACTGTCACCGGAGATGATGTTTCGTTCGACCTGGCAAGTGCGCCGCATCTGCTTGTCGGTGGCACTACAGGCTCAGGCAAGAGCGTCTGTCTCCATGCGTTCATCTTGTCCCTCTTGCTGAGGCACAAGTTCGAGTCGCTGCAGCTTGCCCTTATCGACCCGAAACAGGTGGAGTTTGCGCCGTACTCAAAGCTGCCAAATCTCTATCGGGGTGAAATTGCCACTGAGGTCACGCAAGCTCGTGAAATGCTTACTGAGCTGGTGACGGAGATGGAGGCGCGCTATGCGGTGTTCAACAAGCTGAGCGTCAACAACATCGTCGAGGCTCGCCGCAAGGGTCAATCTTTGCCCAACATAGTCGTGGTTGTCGAGGAGATGGCCGACCTTGTCATGCAGGACCCGAACATCGAGCAGCTAATTGCTCGCCTTGCTCAAAAGGCGCGTGCCGCAGGCATCCATCTGATTTTGGCGACGCAACGGCCTGACGCAGAAACATTCAGTGGACTCATCCGAAGCAATATCCCGGCGCGCGTCGCACTGACCGTGCAGAAGGGAACCGAGTCCACCATCATCCTGGATGACAAAGGTGCGGAAAACCTTTTAGGCGCCGGCGACATGTTGATTCGCTTGCCTGGTGACGCGCTGGTCCGCGCGCACGGGGTGTTCGTGCGCTTAGAGAATGTTGTGCAACTAATTGCCAGCGCTACGAAGTAGCTGCGTCCAACTGCCGTTACCAGGTGTTGAGGATAGGTTCTTCGGCTAAGGCTGTTCAAAGGACGCGCCTGCGCCTGGCTTCTCGTTGGCTCTGGCAATGGCAAACGCCCGCAGCTCAGCACAATTGCAGTAGACGCGCTTGCATCCAAGGCATGGCTCGTACATGCCCTTCTCGTGCTCTTGCATTGCCGGCGGAGGGGTGTGACTGGCGCGGTTGAAATAGAACGGGTTAAACCGGTAGAGCACTTCTCCCGGGACCGTCGACCAATCCGTGTCGGATGTGGCAATGTTGGGTCTGAGCTGAACATCGCCTGGTCTCTCGCGATTCGGGCCGGCGTCATTGGCCGATGAGAGACCCTCCGTCTTCCCAGCATCTTGGCCAGGCCCCACCTGTAGCCCGAACTCAAGCGTGTGGACCTCCACTTCGTCTGTGGCTCCGGCAATCGTCGAAGTGCCCTTCGAGCGAAGAACCAAATTCTCGTCAACCGTGACGTCCAGAAGCAGGCGCTCCAGCAAGGGCCGCTGATTGGAATCAACCGAGACGGCGAGCGTGCCCAGGATGTCCCGCTCATCATTTACCTGAACACTGCGTCCCGTGCGCTTTGGCGTGGTCAGCACTAATTTGGCGATGCCGTCGGTTGGGTCGCTGCAGTACAGCGTGAGCGGAACCGGCGAGCGGTGGATTTCGCTCTCTCGCGGCATTAGTGAGCCAGCCTGAACTACCGGAAAGTAAGCTTGGCGCGAGACCAGCACCTCAATGTTCTTGGCCAGAACAAGGCGTGCGCCATCATGCGCAATCCACGCGGCGCCCTCGGAGATGATGGTGTTGCCACGAGAAGAGACCTCTACCCGCCCGGCGCCGAAAAGCTCCCTGAGCCTGGCCTGGATGAGTGGCATGTTCACCATGCCACCCGTGGCAAGGCACATCGCAACACCAGACGGGTCAACTCGCGCGTTGAGCAGGAGTTGCTCGATTCGTCCGATGCCTTGGGAGACCTTGCTGGCGACGATAGCTTCAAGGTCAGCCCTCGACAAACGGAACTCAAGGTCGACGTCGCCTGCCTCGGGCATGAAGTAGTCTGGTACCAGCAATGGATGCACATCCTTGTCAGACAACGCAATCTTGGCGCGCTCAGCTGCAGCCCGGAGCCCTGAGAGGGCGCCCACCTGACGTCCGACCGGGTGGTGAATGCCTCTGGATTGCAGAACCTTGCGCTCAATCTCGTTGACCAGCATGTCGTCGAGGACGTCGCCGCCTACGTCGCTACACCCGTCGTTGGCGACCTGCACCAGCATCCCGTCAGCGACTCTGCAGAGCGTCAGGTCAAGCGTTCCCCCGCCCCAGTCGAAGACGAGTACCAACTGTCGATTGAGTCGCGCGAACTCGAGTTGGTAGTCGGGCATGTTCCTCAAGTGTCCATACAGCGCGGCCAGGGGTTCATGGACGAACTGGTAGATGCTCATACCAGCCATACGGCAAGCCTCACGCAATTCCCGTCGGCGCTCGCCGTTCATGTCTACCGGAATGGTGACAACGGCGCGGTCAAAGCTGCTGCCGGTCTGCCGGGCGACGCGGTCGCCGCGAGCGTGTGCCATCACGTGAGCAACAACGTCGCGCACAACGACTTGAGGGCTGTAGGTGTGTCCATCAACCGTCACGCTGGAGCGACCAAGCATGGTCTTGGGCGACCGGACGATGTTGCCCATCACGCCTGCGCCAGATGACTCCAACTCGTTTTTTGCACGCCGCCCAACTGTCGGCACCCCACCCCGATAAGAGACGACCGATGGATGCGGGAAGCCATCCTCGAGGATGGGTATGCAGCGGTCGCCCACAACGATGGACATCACGCTGTTGGTCGTCCCAAAGTCGAATCCGACGGTCGTCATCACGCATCCTCCAGTTTCTTTGTCGTAACGCGAAGTGAATCGACGATGGTGTCGAGGACTTCGCGCGCGAAGGCAACCTTGGGAACGTCTCGCCCTAGCGCGACGGAGACCTGGTCCAGCTGTTGGACCGCGTCTCGAATCGCCTTGAGCGACGATGCCCTGAGGTCTTCGTAGTCGGCCTGACCATGCGTCTTCACCACGCCGATATGGCGGTCGAGCGCCTCCTTGCTTGCACGCTCGGCTTGAAGTTCGCCATCCAGCGCCTCGATTCGCTCGTTGGCCTCGCTGAGTTCCAAATCGAGAGCCTCTCCTTGTGCAGTCAGTGCTTCGTTTCGGCGCTGCGCGTTGGTCAGCTTGTTGAGGAGGTCGGACTGTTGGCGCGCAGACCATTCCAGCAGCAGCGCGACCTTTGAATCCTCTTTCTCTGGCATCAAGGCGATGGCCTCAAGGAGCTCGGCCTCAAGTGCTGTCGGACTTGCACCTGGGGAGAAGAGCGTTCCCCTTAAGCCGCGCATTGCGTCGGAGAAGGATTGCTGGTTTCGATGCACACGCCAGACCACCGAGCAAAGAAGGGCGTTGCGCCTCGCTTTGCTGACGACCTGTTGCGCTGCACGTGCCGCGGAGCTGGCCTTTCCGGCCTTTGGCCGCTTGCCACCTGTTCCAGATTCCAAGTCTGCACTGGCGTCATCGGGCGCTTGACCGGTAGCTGCGTCCTTCGGCTCAGTCTCGTCATCAGCCGACGCTGTAGGGGGCGCCGGCAGTTCCAGGCTCTTCAGCAGTCGCCAGGCATCTTCCAGGGTGTACTCATCTCCGTGGACTGGGAACAGATGGGCGCGCAAGCCATTGGTTCGCAGTGCCGGGTGGAGCAGTACGACTTCTGCGGCGAAGTCCAGAAGCAGATGCCCTAGAACCTTGAGCTCGCTGACCTCTGATGCGACAAGGAGCAGGCGCCGAGTCTTGTCCAGCGTTTCGTCGGTGTCGATGGCCATCCGCAAGAGGTCGCCGCGGGCTCCGGCATCGAGACTGACGGTGGTGGACTTGAGCCGCCGCAACGTTGCGTCAGACAGCACCTTCGTTCGCCCGGCGTAGAAGGCATCGACGAACTCGGCAGAGCTTTGTGGCTCAGGGCGTTTTTCAGGCTTGTTCTGCGATGCCTGTTCCGTAGCCGCGCTCGTCTTTTCCTGCGGCTCTTGATGCGTGTCGGCCTGCGAGGAGGAGCCCGGCATCGGGGGTGCTGCGCTGTACGGCGGTTGGGGAGTAGAGCTCATAGTTGGTTCGGTTGCTGCGCTGGCAGCAGCAGGGGAAGGTCCGTACTTCTTCAGAAGTCGCTTCGGATAACCTTTGTTGCGGTCGCGAGGGTGCTTCGAAGTCATCAATCGGCCACCCGGTTCGCGATGCTCGCAAGCAAGTTCTCGGAAAGGTCTTGAAAAACAGGGTCGTGACGGAAGGCCCGCGCAGTCTGCATCGCGCCAGCGTGCTCGCCCTGAGCGAGCTGCAGAGCTGCGAATAGAACGCGCGCTTTCGCTCTATCGTCGGGCAACCAGTCGGGCTGCCTGCAACGCTTCTCGACCGAGCGCAGCTGCTCCATCAGTTGCGAAACTGGCAGACTGGTCCAGGTCAATAGCTCGTCAGTTGCAGCGTCGAGCGGAACGCGCGACCGGGCAGGGCCGTCAATGACCTGCATTTCAGGGAATGGCGCGAGATGACCACCATGAGCGGATTCGAACCATTGCATCGCCTGAAGAAGACGAGGGGCGACGCTGACGCCACGGGTGCGCAAGAACACGTTGGCCTGAAACTCGATGACGGCGCGCACTACCTTCGCGAGCGGCCGGTCGATGAGCATCAACGTTTGGTGGGCTTCATTGAGTTTCGTGCGGCCCTGCTCTTGCGTTAGCCCGGTGTCTCCCCTCTGGTCCTTTGCCAGCACACCGAACAGATAGCTGGATAGACCATCCAGGTAGCGCTTCGCAGTTGATGCGTTGGCCACCTCTCGGACAAACGAGTTGATGCTGTTGAGGCTGAGGGAGCCTGTCGCAGCAAGGCGAGCGAAGGCGAGTTCCACCGCTTGGACTTGCTCGGGTGCTGGCAGCTCAACGGAGATTTCATAGCTTGTCTTCGACCCGCCATCTGCGCCGACAAGCGTGACGTTGAAGAACGCGTTGGACGCCATTGCGAGCCGCTCGGCGAACTCGGTCATCGAAGTCAGCGCGCCGTTGACCAAACATGACTCCGCGTTCACTGCTCGCACCTGACCAGTCTTCAGCGCCTGCATGACAACAAAGCGCGGCGTCACTATCTCGACGTCACCAAGTACCAGCATGGGTCTGGCGACGGGGTGCAACTGAAACCGGTGCTCGAACCACTCGTCGTATGTCCCGAAAGTCAGGTTGCACTGACCGCACGGGAACACCTCTGGCTTGAGGTCGATGTTCCAGCGTGGATATTCAGGGATGACCATGGCTGAGCCACCCTGGCCAGGGTCGATGCGGTCATAGAACGGCAGAAATGGCATCCCTCAACCTCCGCTTGCTCGTATGAGCATCTTCTTTTTCCGGGCAACGGCCGGCGACATGGCGTGCTGCAACCGCCACGGGCCCCGAGTATGGCCGTGACTCCTGTCCTTGTGGCGGCGCGACCAGGGTTGCTCCAATCGCGAACATCACTGTGCCGGCCGCGACCGACGTCATCAACGGAAATCGCCTCGGATTTGTGAGCGGTTTCACAGCGCCGAGAGGAGGTTAACCAAAAGTGTGAGCGCACTCACACATCCGCGGTGGCCTCGCTACGGGATGGGCCCTTGACACCCTCGAATCGGCGCGCGTCCGAACGCCAAGACCCTGGTCAGCCGGCAGTTCGAGGCTGCATCGTGGCCAGCTTGGTTGCGGCGCCAACGGAGGGGGCGTGCGCCTCAAAGGTGGTTGGCGCCAGGAAGCTGCGTTCATCGCCAACGCGGCGGGCACAGGGAGCCCGCTCCTGTCAATTCAGGATAGGAAAGAACCCTCGGGGATTTCAGGAGTTCTTTGTTCTCAGACGGTAAAGAAGCCCCGAGTGCTGCGGGCAAGGCTCCCCCTTGGCCGGCAGCGCTGCCAGCTTCGAGCCTTGCCGCACCCCGAGCTCCGGGTTGAACGTCCGGACATGCGCAGGAAGCGTCCTGCGCGGCGTGGGCAAGGCGGTCGTCGCAGCACGCCGCCTCTCGAACCAGACTGTCTGCGGGAACTGCGCCGCACCTGTCACGCCCTCTGGTTCTTGCTCCCAGGCCGCACCCATGGACATCCCGCTTGGTGCGCTAGGTAGGTCGCGGGGTATTGAGCCCTCTCCCCCTACGACAAGATTAGCCAGCACGTTTTATCCGTTTGCGTCGCGTGAGCGCGCTGGCGACGAGGACTTCCCTAGACAGGCGGCAGGGTGCCGACCAGGTGGACTACGGGCTGGCTGCAGATGCTCTGCGCCAAGCTGCCCTTGCTTCTCGTCGCTGCCAGCCAGCCGCCGGGAGAGTAGAGGAGGACGTTCACCGGCCGCCGTAGCTCCCGCCCCGCGGCCTTGAAATGTGCCTGCGCCTCCAACTGCGACAGGCCGTCAGCTATGAGGAGCAAGTCGATGTCGCTGTCCGGCTCGAGGTCGTCGCGCGCCGCTGACCCAAACAGCGCCGCCGCCGTCACCTGAGCGTCCAGCGTCTGCAGCCGCTCGCCCAGGATTCGAACCAGGGCCTCAAGGCTCTCTCCTTTGCGCGCCTCGAATTCCCGTAGGAACCGCTCCAGTTGTCGAACCAGCGCAGCGCGCGCGGCACTCCCGTCAGGCGTGACCGCAGCAAGCTGCGCAAGGACCTCCGGCAGCTTTGCAGCCTCCTGCGCCAACGCCTCGGCGTGCGTGCCCATCGAGCTGCTCAGGACACCAGCCAGACGCTGGCCACCAGCGCCGGCCAGCGGCGCAGCAGCTCGGCGGCGTCCAGCGTGGGCTGGAGGTCCGTGCCCGCGGTTTCTGCTTCTTCGAGCGTCACCTCCGGATAGCGCCACAGCGCCGGCTCCAGCACGCACCGGTCGAACAGCAACCGCCAGCGGCCAACAAGCGCGCCGGGACAGTGGCTCGCCACGTGGGCAAAGAGTTCGACCGACATGAGCTCGCTGAGGCGACGTTCCAGGTGGTCATCGCCAGCCGCGCACGAATCGACGACCAGGCGCTCGACCCATTCGGCCAGACCTTGTTTATGACGTTGCGCCTCGGTGAGCGCGGCGCTCGTAACGGCGGGGCTCAGGTGCAGCACGGTGCGAACGGGCTGATGGGAAGTTTTGATGAGGGTGTGCATGTCGTAGCTCCCAGAGTTGTGGTGCTGCGAATGCTGCGGGGCGGGCTTTAAACGCGCCAGCAATTCCGGTTACGTAACGGCGGCGCGATGCCCTTTTCAGGGCGGCCTCGAACCCTCGCTAGACGCTGCAGGCAGCGCACTTCTGCGCTGCCGCAACCTAGTGAGGACATCAATGGGAAGGCAAGGCATCACGAGCGTCGACGTTGTTCGCGCGTACGTTGCGCTGCTCAGGCAAGGGCGCATTCCGGGACCGCGCAATCTCCGGCTGGAGTTGTCGGCGGGAAGCTACACGACCATCGCCAAGCATTTGAATGCGCTGGCGCTGCGACATGTGGCCTTGCGACCGCCGCGCAAGCGCGCTCGGCGGACCGACCGCGGTTCAACGCTGGCCGAGCTGGATGAGGGCGGGCAGGGCAAGCGCTCCGGCTTCAGATGAGCCAGGCAGGGCTCTTTTGATTCGGTGCCCCGGCTGCCGCTGCGGCCGGGGCACTTTTATGCATCTTCAGGCCGCGCTGCGTCCGACACGGCGCCCTCGGCTTGAGAGTCGAGCTTGCCACGGTGGAAGGCTGGTGCCTACACTGTCGATGCGAGTGATGGTCAGGCGCCAGAGGTATAAAAATTTCTGGCACAAGTCTGGCAGTCACGTCGGGATTCGAGTGCGGAGCGTTGCGTTTGACTGCGGTTGTGTGCGCGCTAAGTGCTTGATTTTGTTGATTGTTGCGTGTGGGTTCGGTCCTGCCGCACACGCGGATTCCGATTGAAAATCCGCGTGTCGGTGGTTCGATTCCGCCCCAGGCCACCAAATAAGAGTTCAGCAAGGTCCGCTGAAGTCCAAAAGCCCTAGAGAAATCAACGCTCTAGGGCTTTTTTGTTGTCCGGCGAGGTGCAAGAACTTCCGCCCACTTCCGGCCCCACCTTGCAAGAACTTCTGCAAGAACTTGAGAATGGGGGTTCTTGCACCCCGAAAGTTCTTGCAGTGGCCAAGCACCTGATCCCCTCTGACGCGACCCTGAAGGCCGTCAAGCCCGGCGACACGCGTAAGCGCATCAACGATGGTGACGGCCTCTATTTGCAGCTCTTTGTGAAGGGCGGTTCACACGGCTGGCGCTTCGCCTACAGCCTGTCCAGCCGGCGCAACATTCTGAGCTTCGGCACCTATCCCGACGTGGGCCTGAGCCAGGCGCGCAAGCGGGCGGATGAGGCCCGCAAGCTGGTGAGTGATGGCACTGACCCAAGCAGCGCACGCAAGGCAAGCAAGGCCGCAGCTGTGGAGAGGGTGCAGGCAGAGCGGCGGGCCGATGCCGGCCTGCCGGCCGCTGGCTCCTTTGAGGCCGTGGCACGCGAGTGGTTCGACACGCGGCGGGCGGACTGGTCTGCCAGCTACGGCGACAAAATCATGGCCAGGCTTGAGGCCGATGTGTTCCCGGTGATCGGCCGCCAAGGCGTGGGCGCGATCACACCGCCCCAGCTGCTGGCCGTGCTGCGCAAGATCGAGGCGCGCGGAGTGATCGAAACGGCCCACCGTGCCCGCGAGAACTGCTCGCAGGTGTTCCGTTTCGCGGTGGCCACCGGGCGCGCTGAGCGAGACCCCGCGCAGGATTTGAAGGACGCGCTCAAGCGCCCTGAGGTGACGCACTTCCCCGCCATCACGCAGCCGGTCCGTCTGGGCGAGCTGTTGCGCGCATTCGATGGCTACGCCGGCACCTACGTGGTTCGTGCTGCGCTCTGCCTGATGCCCATGTTGCTGCTGCGCCCCGGCGAGCTGCGGCACGCGCGCTGGGATGAGTTTGACTTGGACGGCGCGACCTGGACCATCCCGGCCCATCGGATGAAGCGCGAGAAGAGCGGCAAGAAGGACGGTCCGCCGCATGTGGTGCCGCTGGCACGCCAAGCCGTGGCCGTGCTGCGCGAGCTGGAGAGGCTGACGGGCCGCGGCGCGCTGGTGTTTCGTGGCGAGCGGCACCATGACCGACCGATGAGCGAGAACACCGTCAACGCGGCGATGCGGGCGATGGGCTTTCCGAAGGACGAGGTTACCGGCCACGGTTTCAGGGCCACGGCGCGCACGATGCTGGCTGAGCGCCTGGGCGTTGAGGTGGACGTGATCGAGGCACAGCTAGCCCATAGCGTTAAGGACAGCCTCGGCCGCGCCTACAACCGCACCCAGTACCTGGAGCAGCGGCGCGACATGATGCAGGTATGGGCGGACTACCTAGACAGGTTGCGTGTCGGCGCGGAGGTGGTGGTCATGAGTAGGGCAGTGGCATGACGAAGGATGCGCTCACCGCTTGGGGTGACCATGACGTGCAGTTGGCGCCCGTTAGAGACGACGAATCGGCAGCGCAGCTCTGGAATCTCTTCGAGGTCAATGCAGCCCTCGTAGCCAACGGTATGCCGGGGATGTTGCATGACCGCTCCGATCAAATATGGCAGTTGCGGGAGATTGCCCTTCGTCTCTTGCATAGCGGGCGCGCGCCTGCTGCCCTACAAAAGCGGATCGCCGTTGCCCTGCAAGGCGGGGACGAGAAGAGCTTTTGTAGAGCGTTGGGTGTGGTCCGGCCGACGCGTGCTAAAGACTGGGCAGCCCGGCTGGCGGCGTGTGTGGCGTTTGACAGGGCGCTCGATGAGCACGGGGACGAAAGCAAAGCACTGTTGGCAGCTTATGCGGCGTACTTCGACGAGCCTTTCGAGAGCGACCAACATCAGATCGACGACAACCGCGATGCATGGAAGTACCACGTGGTTCTAAGCAAAGCTGCCAAGCGTGTGGCAGAGGTGCTCGTACCCATGCTTCGTGAGCAAGGCATCGAGCTGAACGATACCGCGCAGTTGATGCGTAACGTTGGACTCAAACGGTTCTAGTGAAGCAGGGCCGATTTGGTCTCTGAATCGACCCTGCCTGATACGAAGGCTTGCCGTCACGATTCGGTCTTCCCCAACTCCGAGAAGGAACAAAGATGACCGAAATGCTGCTGCGCCTACCTGCCGTCATGGAGATTACCGCGCTCTCCAAGAGCACCCTATATCAACTGCAGGCGAGCGGTCAGTTTCCGAGAGCGCGCAAATTGTCCAGTAGGTGCGTGGCGTGGAATAGCGAGGAGGTCCGAGCTTGGATTGCCTCACGTGTCACGGTGAAGCACTAAGGGACCGGTATGAGTGAACACCGATGCACCAGAGAACGCCAGGCCGCAGAACTGCGTCAGTTGCTGAACGAAATTCCGTCACATGAGGAAGCTAGGTTCGACAAAGTCGCAAGGCTGTTGGGTCAAGCTCTGTACACACCCTGCGCTTACTACTGTGAGCCGGCCGAGGCGGTTAACTGTGATGGGAGGCTGCCGGCATGCAACTGAACCACATCGACCTTGAACAGCTTGCCGACACGCTGGAACAGTCTGAAATCCTCGCCCAGCTCGACGGGCCTGGACGCATGACGACCTACGTCCTGCGATATGACAGACAAGACATCCTCATTCATGCGGCAGCCGGCGACGACTGGGCAACCGTCGTCTACCCGTGCTCCAGCTTCGACGCCGAGGATGGCTCCGTACATGACAACGCCCGGCAGTCGCTGGGCTTGAACGATGCTGGCGGCGGCTGACCCGCAAGGCGAACTCGACAGGACAGCGCCCGGCCCCGAGCCGGGCGCTGTCCTTTCGGTCCCTACGTTGATCGCGATTAAAGGGCGTAGCGGCGATTTGCAACGCTTCGGGCGGGTTGTGGCAGCCATGGCCGAGCAGTCCGTCCGTAACCTGATCCTCAGGCTGGAGACCACCAGCGACCCGCTGACGCTCTGGGCACTTCACCTCGCACTTGACCGCCGGGGCGTGCCGCCGTGCCTTCGCTGGCCGGCGAACCGCACAACTCCCCAAGCCGAGTTCATCACGCTGCTGGCGGACCTGCTGTGGCTATGCCGACGCCATCCGGTGCATCGAGCGAAGTTCAGGGGCTGGCGCAACTTCATGAGCCAAGCGCCCGCAACTGCCGCCTGGCACACGGCCGCCCATCGGCAATTCTTGTTCGTTGCGGCCCGCCATTCGGTGGCTCACTGGTGTTCCACGGGCCTGGGCCTGACGGACGCTCAGCGGCAGGACCTGATGACGCTCCAGACCAACGCGATGCGGGCCGCACGCCGAGCATTGGAACCCCGGCAGTTCGCTGAACTGCTGGAGCGTCTGGAAAGCCACGCGCGGGAGCGCCCCGACAAGTCGGGCAAGGTAGGCGCCGTGGACGTTGCCGCCCGGCGTGCGCTGATTTGGCGTGTCTACGTACTCGCCTCGCGTCGCCCTACCCGTGCGGTCGAGTTCTGGTGGCTGCTGTCCGGCGAACAACTAACGCGGCAGGCGCTGTCCAAACAAGTCGCCATCGTGGCGGGGGTGCTGCGAGTGGATCAATTCGGTTGATCCTCCTCTATGGAGGGTGCCTGCTGATCTTCGATCAGCTTGTGCCCCGCAACCTCATACGCCCCAATGCTGGCGCGGCTTGATGGGGTTGCGCCCAAAGGGTGCCCAAGGGGTTGCGTGCATGGGCTATGCCGCAACCCCTTCAGTCTGGCTTGGCAATAGGTCGGAAACCTAACCCTCGGCTCACATGCGCTGGCTACCATGCGCCGCACAACATGGGGAGAGATCATGAAAACCATCGCCATTGCCGCGCTAACCATAGCGCTCGTCGGTTGCGCCGCACCGCCACCCATCTACAAGCAGACCGACAGCGGCCGCCCGGAGGTACTGCTCAAGGGCACAACGCTAGCCGCGGCACGAGCCAAGCTCCTGGAGCGCTGCGCGATGCGCGGAATGTCCATCGAAGAGCAGGGCGCCAACACTATCGCCTGCACCCGTGTGCTTGACGGCACCGAGGCCACCATTGCCCAGCTCGCCGTCGGCAACTCGTACTCGACGCCGGCTGTCCGCAAGACCACCTTCCTCATCACGCAGCGCGGCGACGACGCCTTCGTGATGGCCACCGGCAGCATCTGGTCCACGCAGATGGTGGGTGGCCAGGTCCGCACCCAGCCGGTGAACAACAACGGCCTGCACAACGCGACGCAGCAGTTCCTCGACTCGCTGAGTCCCTAAGTTGTCGAAGGCTGTTCACGGAACCTTGCACCCCTTATCAACGTCCTGGATTCGGCTGGCCCTTCCTTGCAAATTTTTTGGGCCTGTGGGCGGGCTGACCTTATAGAGGCGGCACCTATAAGCATGATGGTCCCCGGCAATGGCTTCATCGTCTTGAAAACATCGGCTCTCGCCAGAAACGCAATTTGGCCTACTTCAACCCACTGGTCTTGGCGAGGCTGGGGTGAAGCGCCGGTGTGAGCGGCGAAGATGCATGGGAACCTCATGCTAAATCCCGTAAAACCGCATCCAAAATGAGGCGAAATCGCACTTTTTGGTCCTTCGGCTGAAGGCTTATTCCGGCGTCTGCCAGCGATGTTCGTCATGTAGCCGTATCGGGCCGGGGCTGGCTGACGAGGCGCCGGCACGTCAGTTTGCGATGTGCACGAGACCAAATAAGGCGCCGGTTCAAATACTTGCCTCTGGCTGCTTGCTAAAGAGGCATCCGAAAACGGATCTCAACCGCTAGTTGATGAATGTCGGGCAGCGGGTACCAGTCGATTTATCGTCAGATTCGCGCCGTGGTTATCCAATAAATCAACGCGCAATAAGCAAGGATGACAAATGAGCCTAGATCAAGAAATCGCAGTTGCGCGTAAAGAAATCGTTGCTGACGGCTACGACATGTCGGTAGGGGAGATCATGAACCTCTACAAGGATAAAGAGATCGTTATTAATCCATCGTTCCAGCGATTATTCCGTTGGACTGACTCGCAAAGGACTCGCTTTATCGAATCGTTGCTACTTGGGATTCCCATACCTCCTATTTTCGTTGTTCAGGGCGAAAAAGGCGTATGGGAACTGATCGATGGCCTTCAGCGCGTGTCCACGGTGTTGGAGTTTGCGGGACTCCTGCGAGGAGAGGGCGATGCACTGGTGCCAGCGTCGAGTTTAGGCGGCACCGCATTCCTTCCGAGTTTGGCAGGTAGGCGTTGGGAGCCAAGCAGTGATCAAGCGGATGACGGCATTGGGAAAGAGCAGCAGCTGCAAATTAAGCGTGCTCGGCTGAGAGTTGAAATTCTCAAGAAAGAGAGTGATCCGAAAGCAAAGTTCGAGCTCTTTCAGCGTTTGAATAGCGGCGGCGCTAATTTGACGCCGCAAGAGGTCCGCAATAGCGTTGCAGTGATGATGAACCCCGACCTGTTTGAGTGGCTTGTTCAACGGTCTGATGATCCAAATTTCAAATGCACAACGGCCCAGACGGACACGGCGCTCGAACAGCAGGCGGGCGTAGAACTCGCCCTTCGCTTTTTTGCTTTCCGCAATGTGCCTTATACGCCAGGTCTCGATGTACACGAGTACCTCGATCAGGCCCTTGAAAAGATGGCGTCGAACGCAGACTTTCCGCGCCAAGCTGAAGAGGAAGTGTTTAACCAAACATTCTCCTGGCTCGCGGAGGCGTTGGAGGATCGCGCTTTCAGGAAGTGGAACGAACAACAGCAGCAGTTCATGGGCAAATTTTTGATGTCCGGCTTCGAAGTGATATCAATTGGCGTCGCGGCGAACGCCGCGGCATTTGAGGCGATGACACCTGAAGTGCGCAATGCCCACATAGTGGCACGCGTGCAAGCTCTATGGGGAGACGCGGCATTTAACGCGAGTTCAGGTGCAGGTGTACGTGGCACAACCCGTTTGACAAATCTGCTCCCAATGGGCCAAGTCTTCTTTGCTCCATGAAGCGTTTGCATACTCAGAACCAGCTCCAAGACTTCTTGGACGCTGAATTGAGCTGGCGCATCAAAGAGATTTCAGCGCTAAAAGCAGCGGTAAAGAGCTCCGGCTATATCTCGGAGCAGACTTTGGTGCGCGCGTCTATTGCGCTCCTTTACGCGCATTGGGAAGGGTTTATTAAGTCCGCGGCGACCGCATATGTGACCTACGTTAATAATCAGGCATTGAGCTACTCGGAACTGCGCAGCTGCTTTGTCGTTCTAGGTTTCAAGAAGGCGTTGCACGATGCTCAGCTATCTAAGAAGTCGCAACTCAACGTGGCATTAGTAGACTTTCTTTTGGATGGTATGGCGGGGAAATCTAAATTGAAGATCGACACTGCCATCAATACTGAATCTAACTTGAGCGCGGCGGTCTTCGAGAACATCCTGCAAGCCGTCGGGTTGGAGACAACACCTTACGAGACAAAAGCAAACCTTATTGACGAAAGTCTTCTGAGGCGGCGAAACACGATAGCCCATGGCGACTATATCGACGTCGCGAAAGACGACTGGGTGAAGCTGGCTGATGAGGTGTTGCTAATTCTTCGGCAGTTCAAGACAGATATCGAAAATGCAATGGCGCTATCCGCCTTCAAACGAACGGTCGAGGCCAACTGAGTGATCGGAAAACAAGTCGATTTGAGCCCTTGTATAAGCTTAAATTTCGAGATTCAAGAGCGTAGAAGGCGATTTTCGCAAGACGGCTCCTGATCGAGAGCTGCCCCCGATGCGAATAAACTGCCAAGCAACGCTCGGTTCGGGCTGGACTGGAATGCCAGGGGGAGCGTGATCCACCAGTGCCGCGCACTTAAGGCAGACGGACACGCCCGGTTCTAGCTGGCCGCGTTCGGAGCAGCGCGCGCGTAGTGCAAGAACTTATGCAAGAACTCTGCGCGGCAAAGACATGAAAACCTAATATCCGCGCGGGTTGTAGGGCATCTTTCGATAGAGCCCCAGCCACCAGAACGTTAAGCTCTTGATTCCTAACGGAGTCAGGGGCTTTTTGCTTTCTGGCTCAACGTTGGTCGGCTTGTTCTGGTTCACCAGACAGGTACACCGTGGCACCTTCAACGTCAGGCTGAAGCAGCTGCGGCTCAGTAGAACCACCGCAGCGGTGCGAGCACTGTCTGAGGGAAAAGGACCATCAAGAACAACACCGCGAACTGGGCGGCCATGAAGGGCAGGACACCGCGCGTGACCTCGTCCATCTTCATGCGACCAACGCCGGCCACCACGTTGAGAACCGTGCCGACCGGCGGCGTGACCAGGCCGATGGAGTTGTTGATGATGAAGAGCACACCGAAGTAGACCGGGTCGATGCCGGCCGCCTTGATCAGCGGCATCAGCACCGGCGTCAGGATCAGGATGGTGGGTGTCATGTCCATGGCCGTGCCCACGAGCATCACGAGCACCATGATGGCCATCAGGAGCAGCGTCTGGTTGTCCAGCAGCGGGCGGAGCAGGTCCACCATCTGCGCCGGCAAATTGGCCACCGTGACCAGCCATGCAGACACCATGGCCGAAGCCACCAGGAACATGACCACCGCCGTGGTGCGCGCGGCCGTGATGAAGATGCTCACCAACGCCTGCAGCTTCAGCTCGCGGTACACCACGGTGCTGACGAACAGCGCATAGACGGCGGCCACGACCGCTGCTTCGGTGGGCGTGAACACGCCCATCCGCAGCCCCACCAGGATGAAGACCGGCAGCATGAGTGCCCACACCGACTCGCGTGCCGCGGCCCAGACTTCGGCGCGCGTCTTGCGTTGCGGCAAAGCCAGCGTTTCCTTGCGCCCGACCCACCACCAGGTCAGCGCCAGGCCGATGCCGATCATGATGCCCGGGACAATGCCGGCGATGAACAGCTTGGTGATCGACACGTTGGCGGCGACGCCGAAGATGACGAAGCCGATGCTCGGCGGAATGATGGGACCGATGACACCCGACGCCGCGATCAGCCCGCCGGACACTTCCTTCTTGTGGCCGGCCTTGATCATCATCGGCAGCAGCAGCGCCGTCAGCGCGGCGGCGTCCGCCACGGCCGAGCCCGACAGTGCCGACAGCAGGCAGGCCGCGAGGATCACGACATAACCGAGGCCACCCTTGACGTGGCCGACCAGGGCCAGCGCGAAGTTGACGATGCGCTGCGACAGCCCGCCGACGTTCATGATCTCGCCGGCCAGCATGAAGAACGGCACCGCCAGCAGCGGGAAACTGTCGGCACCGTTGATGAAGTTCTGCGCCAGGATCTGCGCGTCGAAGAGGTCCAGGTGCCACATCAACGCCACGCCGCTGGCCAGCAGGGCATAGGCGATGGGAATGCCCAGTGCCATGGCGCCGAGCAGGCTGCCGAGGAAGATGACGACGGTCATTGACGGGGCCGGCCGGGCGTATCGCCGGAGCCGTGGGCCGGCGGCTGATCGCGGTCCGGTTCGCTGGGCGCCAACCCGGCCTTCAGGGCTTCGAGTTCGGCCTGTTCTTCCGACTCCTTGACCATCACGAGGTCGCGCTCTTCGAGGCGGCCGGTCAGCAGGCGCGTGAGCTGCAACAGCAGCAGGGCGCCGGCGCACACGGAGAAGACCACGCCCGGCGCATAGAAGATGGCCATGGGTGCGCCGGTCGCAGGCGCTGCCACATCCAGGTTGATGCGAGCCTGCTGCCAACTGCCCTGAAGGAACAGCCAAGTCAGGTACAGCATGAGCAGGTGGCCCAGCACCATGCAGGCCTTCTTGCCGGCCACCGGCAGGCGCGACACGAGCATGTCGGTGCCCAGGTGGGCACCGTCCTTCATCGCCACCACGGCGCCCATGAAGCACAGCCAGACGAACAGCCAGCGCGAGACTTCTTCGCTGACGGCGATGCCGGAATTGAAGGCATAGCGCAGCACGACATTGCCGAACACGAGTAGCACCATCACGGCGAGCGCCGCAGCGACAGCCAAATCGATGGCGCGGCAGAGCCGGGCGATGGCGGCGTCGATCAAGGCGCCTCCGCCGCGAGATGCCCAGCCGTCACAGCGCAGCCCCCTGCAGCAGGCCACGTTCAGCGAGGTTGCCGATGAGGGCGCGCAGGCCAAAGCGCCAGCGCGGCGCCGCCTCGCAATGCGTCACGCGGTTCTGCAGGCCGCCCAGCCAGTGGCTGTGGATGGTGACCACGTCGCCCAGCTTGTGGGTGAAGCCGCTGCCGGGCTCGTCACGGTCTTCGGTGGGCGCGAACAGCGTGCCCAGGAACAGCATGAAGCCGTCGGGGTATTGGTGGCTGGCCGTCGTCTGGGCCACCAGGTCGACGGGGTCGCGGCTGATCTTGGCCATGGTGTTGATGCCGCGCAGCGTGAAGCCGTCGTCGCCACTGACGTGCAGGTGCACGGTCTCGCCGCGCAACTCGTCCAGGCCGAAGGTGCCGTCGAAAAGGCGGATGAAGGGGCCGATGGCGCAGGAGGCGTTGTTGTCCTTGGCCTTGCCCAGCAGCAGCGCGCTGCGGCCTTCGATATCGCGCAGGTTCACGTCGTTGCCCAGTGCCGCGCCGACGATGACACCCTGGCTGTTGACGGCCAGCACCACCTCGGGCTCCGGGTTGTTCCAGGCGGAATCGGCGCGGATGCCGATGTCCTGGCCGTGCCCCACCGCCGCCAGCACCGGCGCCTTGGTGAAGACCTCGGCATCCGGACCGATGCCGACCTCCAGGTATTGCGACCACAGGTTCTTCTGCTGCAACAGCGTCTTCAGCGCCTGCGCCTGCGGCGACCCGGGGCGGATGTCGGCCAGGCTGTCGCCGATGAGCGCCAGCACCTGGCTGCGCAGCGCTTGTGCACGGCTGGCGTCGCCGCGCGCCTGCTCCTCAATGACACGCTCAATCAGGCTGGAGGCAAAGGTCACCCCGGCGGCCTTGACCACCTGCAGGTCGCATGGCGCCAGCAACCATGGCACGGCGGCGTCGCGGCCTTCAGCCTTGCTGTTGTCCAGCAGCGCATCGACCGTGCAAAGGAATTCGCCGGTCACCGACCGCACGGTTTGCGCCGGGTCTCCGGCCTCGAGCAAGGTGCTCATGGTGGCGAAGTGCCGGCTGACGTCGAACACGCCCTCCGGGCGCAGCAGCACCACGGACGGGCCACCGGGCGTGCCGGCGCGCCATACGCGGCCCACCAGCGTGCCGGTCAGGCCGTCTTGCGGCAGCAGGGGGTGCAGGCCATCGGGGCGCACCGGCATGGCCGTCGTTGTCGCAGTCATTGGGCGTCTCGAGCGTTCTACTTTGCGGCTGCCGTGCCGCCGCGCACCTTGGCCAGTTCGGCATTCATCTCCGCCGTCGTGTCCTCGCCGAACTCCTTGCTGAACTTGGCCAGCACCGGCTGCAGCGTGCTGCGCATCTTGGCCTGTTCCGCCGCCGGCAATTCGGTGATCTGCATGCCGGCCTTTTTGAGCTCGGTCAACGCCGTCTCGGAGAACGCGCGGATGATCTTGCGCTCATGCAGCGTCGCTTCGCGCGCAGCGTCCTGCACGATCTTCCTTTCCTCTGCCGAGAGGCCGTCCCAGGTCTTCTTGGACATCAGCAGCACCCAGGCGCTGTACATGTGCCGCGACAGCACCATGTGCTTCTGCACTTCGTAGAACTTGCTGGCCAGGATGGTGGCGGCCGGGTTCTCCTGCCCATCCACCGCTTTCTGCTCCATCGCCGTGTAGAGCTCGGTGAAGGGCATGGGCGTGGCATTGGCGCCCAGCGCGTTGAAGGTGTCCAGGAACAGCGGGCTCTGGATGACGCGAAGCTTCAGGCCGCTCAGGTCTTCGGCGCGCTGCACCGGGCGGCGTGAGTTGGTGACGTGCCGGAAGCCGTTCTCCCAGAAGCCCAGGCCAATCAGGCCTTTCTCGGGCAACGTGGCCAGCAGCTTCTGCCCAAAGGGGCCGTCCAGCACCGCATCGGCTTCCTTCTCGTTGTTGAAGGTCAGCGGCAGGTTGATCACGCCGAAGGGCTTGACGAGGGAGACGAGCGTCGAGCTGTCGGGCACCGTCATCTCGAGGGTGCCGCCCCGCAGCGCCGACGTCATGCTGATGTCGTTGCCCAGCGCGCCGCTGGCGAAGACGCGCACCACCAGCTTGCCGCCACTCTTGGCGGCCAGCTGTTCGCCAAAGAACTTCAGCGCCTTCGCCTGAGGATGGTCCTCGCTGAGGCCGATGCCGACCTTGAACACGTGTTCCTTGATTTGCGCCGACGCGGGGCCGGCGAGGGCGGCGAGCAGGGCGGCGGCGAGGCCGAGGGATCTGATTTGCATGATGTCTCCAGGATCGTGAAGTTCGGAGCGCGTGACCTTGCCCCGACCTGCCGGCCCCTCTGGGGGCGGTTCTTGATGCAGCCGGAGGCTAGGTGAGCCTCGGGTCTCAGTCCACTGAATTTTTTAGCTAGCATCCATTCCAAATGCTGATGAGTCCCGACAAGCCTTCTGGGAAACCCTTGGCTGCGGCGCAACTGTCGCGGCTGCGTTTCAGGCACCTCCACTTCCTCGACATCTTGGGGCGCACGCGCAATCTGCGGCTGACGGCCGAGCAGATGCACATCACCCAGCCAGCGGCCACCAAGGTGCTGATGGACATCGAGGAGATGCTGGAGTCGCGCTTGTTTGACCGCCTGCCGCGTGGCATGCGCCCCAATGAACTGGGCCTGTTCACTTTGCGCTACGCCCATTCGGCGCTGGACAGCCATCGCAAGTTTGTCGACGAGTTCAGCACCCTGAAGCAGGGCGGGCACGGCCATCTGACGATCGGCGCCATCTCGGGTTCGGCAGCGCACCTGCTGATTGCGGCGGTGGCGGAGCTGCAGCGGCTGCGTCCGCTGCTGGTGTTGAAGGTCCTGGAGCAGAGCAGCGACCAGCTGATCATCTGGCTGGCCGAGCGCAAGATCGACGTGATGATCGGCCGCTTCACCGACAAGTCCCAGAGCGACCAGTTCCAGTACGAACGGCTGGCCGGGGAGGGATTGCAGATCACGGCCGGCGTTCACCATCCGCTGCGGGGCGTTCAGGCGCCCGGCCTTTTGGAACTCTCGCGCTGGCCGTGGATCCTCTATCCCACGTCCACGGCGCTGCGCAAGGTGTCGGACGACATCTTCAGCAGCACGGGCCTGTCGCTCACCTCGGGCATTGTCGAGACGCCGTCCTTCCTGTTCGCGTTCGAGCTGATGCAGAGCACGCACATGCTGTCGCTGCAGCCGGCTGCGCTGGTGGACAAGTACGTGCGGCGTGGGCTGCTGACGCGCATTGCGGCCGACCTTCCCGATCGAATGCCCGACTTCGGCCTGATCACGTTGCGAGACGAGCCCCCCAGCACCGCGGCTCAAGCCTTCATGGACGTGATCCGCAACCTGGCAGATCCGGCGAGCGCGATAGCGCAGGTCTGACATGCACGTCTGCGACCGGCGGTAATCGCTGCATTGCGGCCCGAAGTTGTCCGGAGCTCCTGTCGGCGGCCGACCGGACCAGGGCCCTTGACGACGACTTGCCGGGCCTCCCAGGCAAAATCCCGATGACGCCGGGCGATCCTGGCGTCAGGCCTGCCGGGAAGCCCACCTTGAAGAATGGAGCAGCATCAATGGCACTGACGAAGAAGGGCGAGTTCTGGTACGGGACGACGTCCGGCGACACCCAGGCCGAGCTGCGCAGCTACAGCGTTGCGAATCGCCATGAGGCCGTCCGGTTTGCCGCGTCCAAGTGCGATTGCGGGGGACGGACCTTCGCGCTGCAGACCGATGAAGAAGCCGGCGTGGCGATCCGCACCTGCACCGACTGCGGGCAGGAACACCTGATGGGCGACAGCGCGGACTACGTTGAGGAAGCCGCGCCCGAGGCGCACGAGTGCGTGTGCGAGAACGAGGTGTTCGAGCTGATGTCCGGCGTCTCCGTGTACGAGGGCACGCATGACGTGCGCTGGTACTACATCGCCTGCCGCTGCGTGGAATGCAATCTGGTCGGGGTCTTCGCAGACTGGAAGTGTGAAGCGGGTGATGCGGCGACCTTCCTCGCCAAGGTATGAGCGGCCGAACCCTGCAGAGCTCGCGGCACTGCGGCTTTCCAAACCGCGCGGCTTGCAGGTTCTCGAATCACTCTGCATCTATCCCGAACTCGATCAGGCGCCAGCGCCCTTGCACCGTCCCGGCGTAGAACGCATAGGGCTTGCACCACATGACCAGGCGGTCACCTTCGGCCTGCGGGCGCACCCGCTGCAGGCATTGCCGCACGCCGGTCGTGAACAGCGCCGGTACCACCTTGGCGATGAAGGCGCCGCGCTGATGCGCTGAGCCTTCGAACAGAAACGGCAGCTGCGTCAGATCGGCCAGCGCAGCGCCTCCGGGCTGGGCCGCCGCCTGGCGCACCTGCGAGACGAAGGCGTGGCCGTCGGCGGGCGTGGGGATCGCTTCATGCGCGACGGATGCGGTTGCCCATGCGAGCGTTGCCGCACACAGAACGAGGAATCGACTCATACGCGGCGGCCGAGCAGGCGTGGCTGCCAATGCCAGCCCGACCGGGTGACCAGCGCGCACAGCGCGGTGAGCACGCCTTCGCCATCCAGCGAGGCGGCGTAGTCGGCCGGCAGGTCGGCGTGGCGGGATTGCAGTTGCATCGGGACTGCACCCAGCCGCGACGGCAGGACCATCGTGGCCTGCAGCGTTGACGACCACATCTGCCGGGCATCCGGTCGCGCCGGGTCGAACGCGTCGTCCCCGGGGCCGCGCATGCTGGCTTCGTCGGCGTCTTCTGGGGCGTCGCCGTTGATGGTCAGCTTCTCGTGCACGCGCACGCAGCCGCGGCGGGCGTCGATGTGCAGGGTGATGTGGTGGCTGCGGCGCGGGCTGGGCGACACATCGACCTGCAGAGCCCGTGAACCTTGCGCGGCCAGCTCGGTGATGGCGAAGGGGCCGGCCGGGCGCGCCAGCGAAAGCAACCGCGCACGCAGCTCGTCGGGCGCTGCCATCGCGGCGCTGCGCAGGGCCGGCACGCGTGTGGTGTGCGAGCCGGCCCAGGCGATCAAGGCGACGAACACGAGGGCGTGGGTGATGGCCATGGTGGAGAAGAAGGGCCAGTGGGCGGCCGGCGTGGCCGGCGCAGTCGGCTCTGCGGGCGCTGCGGTCAGGTCGTCTTGCGGTAGCGGCACGCGCTGGGTCGCCAGCCGGGCCAGCCCAAGATCCCGGTCGGCCGCTCGCAGCTCCAGCAGGTCGGGCCCGTGGCGTTCGATGACGAGCAGCGTCGCGCCGACGCCGTTGCCGAGCAGGCGCAAGCCTTTGCGGCCCGCGTCGGTGAAGGGTTCTGTTTGGATGGCCTGCGTCAGCACCACGGCGTAGTTCTGCGCCGCGTGGGCATCGGTGAAGCGCGACAGCCGCAGCTCGCTGCCATCGGCAAACCGGCCGGCGCGAAGCAGCACGAGGCTGCCACCGCGCACCTCAGCGTCTTCCACCGTCGCTGCGCCGTCGAACAGCTGCTCCGCGTCGAGCGATGGCGGGACGACCGGTGCCTGGAGGGCTTCAACGTCGACTGAACTGGCCCAGAACAGCAGCAGGATCGGCAACATCAGCGTGGCCGCCAGCATGTTCAGCGCGTACTGCCGCGCGTCGGTGGTGTTCCGCCAGACCAACGTAAGGCCGACCAGCGGCGGCAGTGCGCACGCGCCTAACGTCCACAGGTTGATCGGCGCTCCGCTGCGGGTCAGCCAAAGCAGCACGCCGCCGCTGAAGAGCAGCAGCCAGGCACAGCAAGCCATCCCGAGGTCGCGCACGGTGCGCGATTGGCGGTGTGTGGCCTGGGTCAGGGCAGAGGCGAGGGTGGTGGACATGAGGCGGCGCGGGCTGGTCTGGCTGCGCAGTCTCTCCAGCCGGTGTTTGCCTGGTGTTTCATCGCCGACGCCGGCGTGTTTCGTTTGTAGCCGGGGTCGCCGGCCGGCATGCCTATCTACAGCGCCGCCGCGTCCCACGCGCACCCGTTTCGGACCGGCGCGCGGGGCACACCGCCCAGGCCCCGAACCATGCGCAAGACAAAGCGGTAGGCAGCGTCGGGCCCGCCGCGGCTTGGCGACGCGACGTCAGCCTCTCAGCGCCCGCTTTGCCGACAAGGCCATGAAGACAGCGAACGCGACGACCACCAGCAGGCCCATGGCCAGCGATGACTGCTCGGCGATGAGGCCGATCAGCGGCGGCCCGGCCATCATGCCGAGGTAGCCCACGCCCGACACGGCGGCGATGCCGTGCGCGGGTGACACCCCGGGCACCTGCGAGGCGGCGCTGAACAGCATGGGCACGACGTTGGACAGGCCCAGGCCGACGAGGGCGAAGCCCACCAGCCCGATGCCGGGCGATGGCACGGCCAGCACCAGCGCCATGCCCGCAGCGGCCAGCACGCCGCTGGCGCGCAGCAGACGGCGCGGCACGACGCGGGCGCGCACCCAGTCGCCACCGAAGCGGCCGGCCGCCATCGCGCCGCTGAAGGCGGCGTAGGCCAGCGCGGCGGTGCTGGCGTTGCTGGCGCGCTCCTGCTTCATGAACAGCACGCTCCAGTCGTAGATGGCACCCTCGGCGATCAGGCCCATGGACGCCAGCACGCCCAGCAGCAGCAGCGGGCCGCGCGGCAGGCTCAGCGGCTGCTTCTCCTGGGCGTCGTGCTTGTCCGGCAGGGGCAGCATGGCGCGGCTGGCGACGAGGATGGCGATGGCGCACAGCCCCGTGGCCAGCAGCAGGTGCGCCTGAGGTGTGAGGCCCAGGATGGGCACGGCGCTGCCCAGGCCGGCACCGGCCATGCCGCCGAGGCTGAACATGCCGTGGAAGCCACTCATCATGGGCTTGGCGGCCAGCCGCTCGATCTCGCTGGCCTCGGCGCTGAGCGACACGTCGAACAGGCTGCCGAAGCTGCCGAACACCAGCATGACGGCGAGCAGCCCGGCGTAGTAGGCCGACGACTCCAGGCTGGCAATGGCCACGCAGCTCACGCAGCCCATGACGGTCGCGACCACGCGCGGCCCGTAGCGGCCGACGATGCGGCCGGCATAGGCCAGCGCCGCCAGCGCGCCGACGCCGCTGGCCAGCATGGCCAGGGCCAGGGCCTGCTCGCCGATGCCGTAGTGGGCCTTGACGATGGGCACGTGCACGCCCCATGTGGCGAACAGCATGCCCATGACGAAGAACTGCGTGCGCAGCGCGACCGACGCGCCGGCGAGGGAGGGAGGGGTCACTTGGCAGCTGCCTTGCAGATCACTTGGCGTGTCACTTGGCCGTGGCGGCCACGCGGGTGAAGAAGTCATAGACGCCCTGGTCGCCCATCTTGCGGGCGTCGGCCAGCTCGCCGCCTTCGGTCGCGTAGAGCAGCTTGCCCTGCGGCGACAGCACGGCCACGGCGGGGATGCCCTTCTTCAGCGGAACGCGATAGGCCTCGGCGATGTCGACGTTGTGGTCGAAGCGGCCCACGTCGACCTTGACGACCTTGAAGTGCTTGGCGATCAGCGGGGCGCTAGGACCGGTCTTGAAGGTCGTGTCCAGCATGCGGCAGTCACCGCACCAGTTGGCGCCGAAGACGACGAGCACGGGCAGCTTGGCCTTCGCGGCGTCGGCGAGCGTGGCGCGGATGTCCGCCTTGGCGTCGGCGGCTTCGTCGTAGATGGCCGGCGGGGCGGCTTGCACGGCGAGCGACGTGGCGACGCTGACGGCGAGAAGCAGTGAGTTGGACAGGAATCGCATGGTGAGTGGGTTCTTGCTGGAAAAGCGGGTTGAATCAGCCGAACTGAAAGCGCTTTCAACCTATGTTGCACGCCAGATGACAACGTTGTCAAGCGCGGGGTTGAAGTTTCACTTTCGGCGGTTGGGTTTGCGGAAGCCGCACAGGCGTGGCGGGACGCTTGCTCGAAAAAGCGCCCGATCTCGTCGGCCGCACCCAGCGCCCTTGTCGTGCGCATCGCCGCAGCAGCCGCTGGCGTTCCAGGTGGCGAACTTGCCTCACATCACACCGCGCTGCTTGCTGTAGCCATTGGGAGGCGCTCGCGCAGCATGGCCTGGGCCTGCGAGCCTGGCAGCGGCAGTGAAGGCAGCAGGCGAGCGCGAGGCTGCGCATGCTCAGGTTCCGCCGCCGCCCAGCACGCGATAGACGGTTACCAGGTTCTGCGCCCGCTGGCTCTGTACCTGCACCAGCCCCTGCCGCGCCGTGAAGAGGGAGCGCTGCGCATCCAGCACGTCCAGCGAGCTGGAGATGCCGGCGCGGTAGCGCTCTTCGGCCAGCGCCAGGCGGCGCGCCTCGGCGTCCACCAGCGCGGCCTGCGCACTGCGCTGCTCGGCCAGCGTCGCCCGGCCTGCCAGGGCGTCTGCGACATCGCGGAACGCGCTCTGCACCGCCTTCTCGTACTGCGCCGTGGCCACGTCCCGCGCGGCGCGGGCGCCGGCCAGGTTGGCGCGGTTGCGGCCGGCGTCGAACAGGGGCTGGATGAGCGAGGGCGCAAAGCTCCAGGCCGTGTTCTTGAACAGGCCATCGAGCTGGTTGCTGGCCGTGCCGAGGCTGCCGGTCAGCGTGATGCGCGGGAAGAAGGCGGCGCGCGCCGCACCGATGTTGGCGTCGGCGGCGGCGAGCTGGGCTTCGGCCTGACGGATGTCGGGCCGGCGCGTCAGCACCTCGCTGGGCACACCGGCAGGCAGTTCGGCCAGGGGCTCGAAGTCGGTCAGCAGGCCGGTCGGCGCAGGCAGGCCGGCGGGCAGGGCAGAGCCGAGCAGCAGCACGAGGGCGTTCTCGTCGAGTGCCCGTTGGCGCTGCGTCTGCGCCAGCGCCACGCGGGCTGCCTGCAAGGCGGATTCACCCGCGCGCAGATCCAGCTCGCCGGTGATGCCGCCCTCGAAGCGCTGGCGGATCAGCGACAGCGACTGCTCGCGGCTGGCCAGCGTGTCGCGCGTGATGCGCAGCAGCGCCTCGTCGGCCTGCAGCGCGATCTCGGTCGTGGCGATGGCCGCGATCAGCGCATTGCGCACCGCCTGCTGGTTGGCCTCGGCGGCCAGCAGCTGGGCCTGCGCCGCCGTGCCCAGGTTGCGCAGGCGGCCGAACAGGTCCACCTCGTAGGCGCTGACCTGCAGGCCCGCCTGGTAGTTGCTCGTGATCCCGCCGCTCGCATTCGGCACGCGCGAGCCGCTCAGGCCGGCGTTGACGGTGGGCCAGAAGTCGGCATCGCGCGCGGCCGCCGTGGCGCGGGCGCTTTCGATGCTGGCGGCGGCCACGCGCAGGTCGCGGTTGTTGGCCAGGGCCAGCGGGATCAGCTGCTGCAGCCGCGCGCCCTGGAAGGCCTGCGCCCACGGCAGTTCGGCGGGCGCGGTGCCGGCGCCGCTGGCGTAGGGGAAGGCCGTGGCGGGCAGCGCGGCCAGGGCGGCCTCGGGCGCGGTCGGGCGCTTGGGCTCCGGGCCGGCGCAGGCGGCCAGCAGCGCGGCCGCGGCGATCAGTGAAAGGCGCGCCTTCATACCTGGTCTCCCAGCTCTTCTTCCCTTTCGTGGGCGTCTCTGCGGCGCTGTCGTTCGCTGGCCGGGAAAAACCTGCGCACCAGCACGAAGAACACCGGCACGAAGAACACGGCAAACGCGGTCGCGCTGATCATGCCGCCCATCACGCCGGTGCCGATGGCACGCTGGCTGGCCGAGCCGGCGCCACTGGCGAGCACCAGCGGCATCACGCCCAGGATGAAGGCCAGCGACGTCATCAGGATGGGCCGGAAGCGCAGGTGGGCCGCCTCGATCACGGCGTCCACGGCGCTCTTGCCATGGGACTGCAGGTCCTTGGCGAACTCGATGATCAGCACCGCGTTCTTGGCTGCCAGGCCAATGATCGTGATCATGCCGACCTTGAAGTAGACGTCGTTCTCCAGCCCGCGGAAGGTGGCGGCCAGCACCACGCCCAGCACCCCCAGCGGCACGACCAGCAGCACTGCGGCCGGGATGGACCAGCTCTCATACAGCGCCGCCAGGCACAGGAACACCGCCAGCAGCGAGAACGCGAACAGGATCATCGCGGTGGAGCCGGACAGCTTTTCCTCGCGCGTCAGGCCCGTCCACTCATACCCGAAGCCCGCAGGCAGTTCGGCGGCGAGGCGTTCCATCTCGGCAATCGCCGCGCCGCTGGACACGCCCTTGGCGGCTTCGCCGGCGATGCGCATCGTCGGGTAGCCGTTGTAGCGCACGGTCTGCATCGCGCCGCTGATCCACTTGCTGCTGGCAAACGCCGCCAGCGGCACAGGCTGGCCGGCCGTGTTCATGACGTTGAGCTTGAGCAGGTCCTCGGGCTGCATGCGCGCCCGCGCCTCGGCCTGCACGACGACACGCTGCAGCCGGCCGGCGTTGGGGAAGTCGTTCACATAGCTCGAGCCCAGCGAGGTGCCGAGCACCGCGTTGATGGCGCCGATGGGCACGCCCAGGGCCAGCGCGCGTTCGCGGTCGATGCTCAGCTCCAGCTGGGCGGCGTCTTCCAGACCGTCCGGCCGCACGGCGGCCAGCAGCGGGCTCTTGGCGGCGGCGGCCAGCAGTTGGCCGCGTGCGGCAAGCAGTTCGGCGCGCGTGTGGGCGCCGCGGTCCTGCAGGCGGAACGCGAAGCCATTGGCACGACCGAGGTCGCGGATGGGCGGCGGGCTGGTCGGGAAGATGATCGCGTCGCGGATCTTGCCCAGCGCCGGGAAAGCGCGTGCCACCAGGCCCTGCGCCGAGTGCTCGGGGCCGTGCCGCTCATCCCAGGGCTTGAGCGTGATGAACGCCAGGCCCGCGTTCTGGCCTGCGCCCGCGAAGCTGAAGCCGACCACGCTGACCATGTTCTCCACTTCGGGCTGAGCCAGCATGTAGTCCTCGGTCTGCTTCATGACGGCCAGCGTGCGCTCCTGCGTGGCGCCGGGCGGCAGCTGCACGTTGACGAGGATGCTGCCCTGGTCTTCATTCGGCACGAAGGACGTGGGCAGGCGCTGGAACATCAACACCGCCACGGCGATGACGGCGGCGTACAGGATGAGCCAGCGCGGCGCGCGCTTGAGCATGCGCGTGACGCTGTTCTCATAGCCCTTGTTCAAGCGCGAGAAGCGGCGGTTGAACCAGCCGAAGAAGCCCTTCTTCTCCAGGTGATGGCCCGCCTCAACGGGCTTGAGCAGCGTGGCGCACAGCGCCGGCGTCAGCGACAGTGCCATGAAGGCCGAGAACGCGATGGAGCTGACCATCACGGCCGCGAACTGGCGATAGATGTTGCCGATGGCGCCGCTGAAGAAGGCCAGCGGCACGAACACCGACAGCAGCACGACGGTCACACCGATGATGGCGCCGGAGATCTGGCTCATCGCCTTGCGCGTGGCCTTGAGCGGCGAGAGCCCCTCCTGGCTCATGATGCGCTCGACGTTCTCGACCACGACGATGGCGTCGTCCACGACGATGCCGATCACCAGCACCATGCCGAACATCGTCAGCACGTTGATGGAGAAGCCCAGCGCCAGCAGCGTGGCAAAGCTGCCCAGCAGCGCGATGGGCACCACCAGCGTCGGGATGATGGTGTAGCGGATGTTCTGCAGGAACAGGAACATCACCAGGAACACCAGCACCACGGCCTCGATCAGCGTTTCGACAACCTGCGAGATGGAGATGTCGATGAACAGCGAGCTGTCGAAGGGGATGGTGGCCTTCACGCCGGCCGGGAAGTAGGGCTGCAGCTCCTTGAGCCGCTTCTTGACCAGGTCGGCCGTCTGCAGGGCGTTGGCTGACGGCGCCAGCTGCACGCCGATGCCGACCGAGGGTTGGCCGTTCAACCGCGTGGAGCGGCCGCCGTAGCTCTGCGCGCCCAGCTCGACGCGCGCGACGTCCTTCAGCCGCACGGTGGCGCCGTCCGGCGTGGAGCGCAGCACGATGTTGCCGAACTGCTCGGCGCTGGTCAGCTGGCCACGCACGACGACGGTGGCGAACAGCGTCTGGCCGGGCACGCTGGGTTGGTCGCCGATGGTGCCGGAGTCGACCTGCGCGTTCTGTGCGCGGATCGCATCGTTGACGTCCGACGGCGACAGGCGATAACCGAGCAACTTGGCGGGGTCCAGCCAGATGCGCATGCCGCGCTCGGTGCCGAACAGGCTGGCTTGGCCGACGCCGGGCACGCGCTGGATTTCGGGCAGCACGGTGCGCGAGGCGTAATCACCCAGCGCCACGGGGTCGAAGGCCGGGTTGTCGCTCGACAGGATGGTGAAGAGCAGGAAGTTGGGGTTGGCCTTGTCGACCCGCACGCCCTGCTGGATGACGCTGGCGGGCAGGCGCGGCGTGGCACGGGCCAGGCGGTTTTGCACGTCCACCTGCGCAAGGTCGGGGTTGGTGGCGGGGTCGAAATTCAGCGTCAGCGAGCCGGTGCCGTCGGCCTGACTGACGGCCTCCATGTAGATCAGCCCGGGCGCACCGTTCATCTCGCGCTCGATGATGCTGATGACGGCGTCTTCCAGCGTCTGCGCGGAGGCGCCGGGGTAGGTGACCGACAGCGAGATGGCGGGCGGCGCGACGGGCGGGTACTGCGCGACCGGCAGCTGCGTGACCGCGGTGCCGCCGATGACGAGGATGAAGAGGGCGATGACCCACGCGAAGATGGGTCGGTTGATGAAGAACTGCGCCATGTGGGGTCAGGCCTTGGATGGCGTCGATGCGGCTGACGCGGCAGGTGCCGGCGCCGACGAAGCGGCGCCCGGTGGCGTCCACGCCACCGGGCGCGCCTTGCCGCCGGCACGGGCCTTCTGCAGGCCGTCGACGATGACCTTCTCGCCCGTCTTCAGGCCAGCCAGCACCAGCGCCTGGCCGGTGCGCGGCGGGCCCAGCTTGACCGGGCGTGCCGCCACGCTGCCGTCATCGCCGACGACCAGCACCGTGTCGCCCTGGGCCGTGCGGCTCACCGCCTGCTGCGGCAGCCAGATGCCGTCCGCCACCTCGGCCTGGGCCAGGCGCACGCGCACGTACAGGCCCGGCAGCAGCGTGCCCTGCGCATTGGGCAGCTCGGCGCGCAGCGTGATCTGGCCGGTGCCGGCGTCCACGCTGAGGTCAGAGAACAGCAGCTTGCCCGGCTGCGGGTAGACGCTGCCGTCTTCCAGCACCACCTGCACCTGGGCCGCCTCCTTGCCCGCCGCGCGTTGCAGCTGGCCGTTGGCCAGCGCCGCGCGCAGCCGCATCACCTCGGCGGCCGGCTGCGTGAAGTTGACGAACAGCTTGTCGATCTGCTGCACCACGGCCAGCGGCGTCGCCTCGCCCTGGCCCACCAGCGCACCTTCAGTGACCAGCGCACGGCCGATGCGGCCGGCAATGGGCGACGTGACGGTGGCATAGCCGAAGTTGATCTGCGCCGTCTGCACGGCGGCCTTGCCGGCGGCCACATCGGCCTTGGCCTGCTGGGCCGAGGCCTGGGCGTTCAGCGCTTCCTGCTGGCTGACGGCCTGGCTCTTGGCCAGCGGCGCATAGCGGTCCGCCAGCGCCTGGGCCTGCATCAAATTGGCTTCGGCGCGCGCCAGCACCGCCTGGGCGCTCGACAGCGTGGCGCGGTAGGGCGCCGCGTCGATCTCGAACAGCGGCTGGCCGGCCTTCACGTCCGAGCCCTCGGTGAAGAGACGCTTCTGCAGGATGCCGGCGGCGCGGGCGCGCACCTGGGCGACGCGAAAGGCCTCCAGCCGACCGGGCAGTTCGGTCGTGAGGTCGGCGCGGGCTGGCGTGGCCGTGATGACGCCCACTTCGGGCGGTGGCGGGGCGGGCGGCGCGGCTGTGGTGCTGCCTTTGCCACAACCCGTGAGACCCGCGCCCAAAGCGCCCAGTGACAGCGCCAGTGCCGCCACACGCTCGTATCCCGCAATCCTCATGCCCGACCCCAAGTTTTTGTCTTGCTGCCAGCTGTCTGCCGGCAAAGCCGCTGACTGTAGCGACTAGGCGGGACTTTCGCCGGTGAACGAACGCAAAGCCCCGAGGCGCGCCGCCCGCACGGCCTTGCCGACGTCTGCCCCCTGGGCGCCGCGCGCCAGCGCTGCGGCGCTGACGGCGGCCAGGTCGACCTGCTGCGTCGCCGCCAGGTCGGCGGCCAGGCGTTCGCGTTGCGGGTAGTCGCGCTTCTCCAGTCCCAGACGGCCGCGCGCATCGCATTCGCAGGCCCACAGCAGCTCGGCAAAGCGCCCGGGCCGGCGCCAGGCGTCGCAGCGCTCCAGCAGCCGTAGCCGGGCTTCGGCGCTGAAACCGCTGCTCTGGTGCACATGGGTGTGCTCGCGGGCGACCAGCTCGGCCAGTTCGCGGCAGTCGGTCGGTACTTTCCAGCGCTCGCTGACCGTGCGCGCCAACTTTTCGCTGCGCACCTCGTGGGCGATGTGGCGCGGCAGCTCTTCCTTGCGCGTCGTGCCCTTGCCGAGGTCATGGCAGAGGCAGGCGTAGCGCACGGTCAGCGGCGCGTTCAGCAACGCGCACTGGTCCAGCACCATCAGCAGGTGGATGCCGGTGTCGATCTCCGGGTGATGGGCCTCGGGCTGGGGCACGCCGAAGAGGGCGTCCACCTCGGGCAGCAGCTTCTGCAGGGCGCCGCATTCGCGCAGCACCTCGAGCATGCGCGACGGCTTGTTCTCCATCAACCCGCGCGACAGCTCCTGCCAGACGCGCTCGGCCACCAGCGCGTCCACCTCGCCGGCAGTCACCATGGCGCGCATCAGCTCGACGGTCTCGGGCGCGACGGTGAAGTCGGCAAAGCGGGCGGCGAAGCGCGCCAGGCGCAGGATGCGGACGGGGTCTTCGGCGAAGGCCGGCGACACATGGCGCAGCACTTTCTTGTGCACGTCGCCTTGGCCGTCGTAGGGGTCGACGATGTTTCCGTGCTCGTCCTCGGCCATCGCGTTGATGGTGAGATCACGCCGGGCCAGGTCTTGCTCAAGTGTCACGTCCGGCGCCGCGTGAAAGGCAAAGCCGTGATAACCGGCGGCGGTCTTGCGTTCGGTGCGGGCGAGGGCCACTTCTTCGCGCGTTTGTGGATGCAGGAAGACGGGGAAGTCTTTGCCGACGGGCAGGTAGCCGGCGTTCAACAGGTCCTGCGGGGATGCGCCAACGATGGCCCAGTCGCGGTCCTGCACGGGCAGGCCGAGCAAACGGTCGCGGACGGCGCCGCCGACGAGGTAGGTTTGGAAGGTGGGCATGGTGTTGATTCTGCTTTGCCGGTCGCTTTTGCGATGAGCGTGTTTGCTCGCTGCATTGCCGGGAGTCCGCCCCGGCGGGCGGGTAACTTTCTTCTGCGGGGCCAGAAGAAAGTCACCAAAGAAGAGGCCCTGAACCGCACACGAGCGCGACGACGCCGAGAGCGGCGCGCGAAAACATCCAGTGGCGTTTCGGGCAGACGCGAGCCGCTGCGCTCTCGCTGCTGTCCTTGTGACGACCGCCATGGCGCGCCCCTTCATGCCGCCTAACGCCGGCTGCACGCCGGGCTCATCAGTGAATACCGCGTCGCTGGGGCGACGCCACAGCGATGCGCTCGGCGGCGTTGGAATTCACTGCGTTCATCCCAACGAGGAGCACGAGCCATCGCGTCGCCCGAGCGACGCTGCCTTCGGCATTCCTCGCGAGCACGGCGTGCAGCCGCGCGTTAAGCGGGCAGGCGGTGCGATGGATGGTGCTGGTGATAGGGACAGCAGCGGGAGCGAAGCGGTTCGCGTCTTCCCGCTAACCGACCGGCTGTTGCACGGCGCAGCTCGTGCACGTGGTGCTGGTGTGCGGTTCAGGGCCTCTTCTTTGGTGACTTTCTTCTGGCCCCGCAGAAGAAAGTTACCCGGCCGCCGGGACGGACTCCCGGCAATGCAGCGATGAGGCAGACCGCCTCGCAAGAGCAACCTTTTCGCCGCTCCGGAGGCGCCGCCCGACAACCCTCACCAACGCGGCGCCACCTGCTCCCCCGGCAGCAACTCATACGGCAGCTTCCACCCGGGCAGCGCAGCCTTCAACCGGTCGCGCCAGGCGGCAACGGCCGGGTACTCCGTGGCCACGTCGATGCCGCTTTCCTCGACCGGAAAGAACTGGTATCCCGCCAGCGAGATGTCCGCGATCGTGGGCGCGTCGCCGACGATGTACTGCCGGCCCGCCAGATGCTTCTCGACGATGCCGAAGGCGTTGTCGATGCGGCCCTTGAACCAGGCCATCAGCGTCGGATCGGGCGCAACGGGCGCGAACGACTTCATGAAGCGGTAGGTCGCGAAGTAGCTCGTGAACTTGTGGTTGTCGAAGAACAGCCAGCGCAGCACGTCCTGCCGCTCGTCGTCATTCGCACCGCCGTACTGGCCGTGGCGCTCGGCCAGATAGAGGAGGATGGCAGCCGACTGCGTCAGCCGCTTCCCATCCACTTCAAGAATGGGCACCTCGCCCATCTCGTTCTCCGTCTGCCGCCAGGGCTCGGAGCGGGTCAGCCCGGCGGCGAAGTCGGCCAGCGGCACGTGCCGCGCCGTCCAGGGCAGCTGCAGCGCCTGCAGCAGCAGCGCGACCTTGTAGGTGTTGCCGGATTGGGAGAAGCCGTGGAGGGTGGTCATGCGAGATCAGCGTTGTTCGGGCGGCAGGCCCTGCAGCGCCTGGACGAGGCGGGCATGGGCGTCCAGGTCGACGGGCCGGAGCTTGGGTTCGGTGCGGGCGGGGTAGCTGGCGAGCGAGTTGCCGCCCTTCCAGTCGCGGCTGGGCCGCACCGGCCGCGGCATGAAGCCGCCGCCGCAGTTGGGGCAGACGTTGCCCAGCAGCCCTTCGGCGCAGGCCGCGCAGAAGGTGCATTCGAAGCTGCAGATGCGCGCCTCCAGCGACTCGGGCGCGAGCGCCACGGCGCAGTGCTCGCAGCAGGGGCGGAGTTCCAGCATCAGCGCGCCGTCCGGTAGGGCTCGTCCTCGACGATGAAGTCCTGCTCACGCAGCGCGTCCGCCACCCAGTCCTCCACGGCTGGGTGCGCCAGCAGCGCGTCGCGATACGCGGCCGCGGTTTCGGACACCGGCAAGCCGAAGCGGCTCAGCCGCACGGCGACCGGCGCGAAATAGGCGTCGGCCGCGCTGAATTCACCGAACAGGAAAGGCCCGCCGCTGATCTTGAGCGCGTCGCTCCAAGCCGCTTCCAGCCGCGCCACGTCGGCACGCAACGCCTCGTCCTCGGCCCACAGCTTCTGTCCCACGTCGGGGAAGAAGGCCTCGATGTTCATCGGGCAGGCATTGCGCAGCCGCGTGAAGCCGGCGTGCATCTCGGCGCAGAGCGTGCGCGCCCGGGCGCGTGCCTTGGCGTCGCGCGGCCAGATGGCGTGCTCTGGGTGGCGGTCGGCGATGTACTCGGTGATGGCGAGCGTGTCCCAGACCGTGAAGCCGTCGTCCTCAACGATCACCGGCACGCGCTGCGTCGGCGTGATGGCGCTGATGACGCGGTACCACTCGGAGCCCGGCGTGAAGTCAAAACGCAGCTTGACCTCCTCGAATGGAATGCCGAAGGCCGCCAGCAGCACGCCGCTGCGCATGGACCAGGACGAATAGTTCTTGTTGCCGATGTAGAGCTTCATGGGGCCTTTCATGTCGAAGGCGTCGAGCTTATGAGAGCGCCGCCGCTCGAGCGATGAGCAATCCGCAATGGATTAATGCCGGGCGCGCCAGGCGTCCAGCCGCGCAATGCCGTGGCCGGGCGTCAGATAGCCCGGCAGCACCGCCTCCAGCGAGGCCGGCACGATGCCCAGCTCGGCCAGGCCTGGCAGCTTGCCGCTCGGCACGTTCGGCACGCTCAGCGAGGCCAGGTTGTCACGCGACAGCAGGGGCTCGCCGGGCAGACACGCCATGGCCAGCGCCTGAAGCGTGGCCAGCGGGCCCGGCAGCGCCAGCACGGTGCGTTCATGGCCCGACATCCGGCCAGCCAGACGCACCAGCTCTTTCAAGGTCAATTCGCGCGGGCCGGCGATCTCATAGGTCTGACCGATGGCCTCGCGGCGCAGCAGCACCTCCGCCAGCGCCTGTGCCAGGTCTTGCACCCACACGGGTTGCAGGCGAGCGTCAGCGCCGCCGAGAGGCATCAGCGGGAACAGCCGCTGCAGGCGCACGAAGAGGTTGACGCTCTTGTCGCCCTCGCCGAACACCAGCGAAGGCCGCAGCAGCGTCAGGTTCAGCGCGCCGGTCTGCGTGGCCACCTGCAGCACAGCCTCGCCGGCCGCCTTGCTGCGCAAATAGCGCGACGGCGCATGCTCGGCCACACCCAGGGCGCTGACATGCACGACGCGGCGCGCACCCGACGCCGCGATACGCCGCGGCAGCTCCACGTGCACATGCTCGAAGGCTGCCGCGTTGCCCTGCAGGATGGCGACGAGGTTGACGACGGCGTCATGGCCCCTGACCAGCGCCGGCAGGTCGCGGAAGACATCGGCCTGCACGACCGTGACACCGGGCAGGCTCTGCACGGCCTGCGCATGCGGCAGCCGCCGGGTCGGCACCGTGATGCGCACGCCGGCACCCAGGCGGCGTGTCAGCTGTTCGCAAAGAGCGCGGCCGACAAAGCCGCTGCCGCCGAGGATGAGGACGGACAGGCTCATGATCAGTAGCCTCCCACGGCGGCCGGCGGCACATCGCTGACGTCGGCTTCTCGGGCGCCCGCGGGGCCGACGCTCGTGCCGAGACGCTCGCGCAGCCGCGTGGCCGGCAGGCCAAGCACCTGGGCGTAGACGGCGCCGCCCAGCAGGACCTTGCGCACGTAGTCGCGCGTCTCGTTGAAGGGGATGTTCTCCGCCCAGATGGCCGCATCGATGACCGGGCCGTCGCGCCAGCGCGCAGGCCGCCCGGGGCCGGCGTTGTAGGCGGCCGCGGCAAGCGCCTGGGCGCCGTCGAAGCGCTCCAGCACCAGCTTCAGGTAGTGCGTGCCGATGCGCAGGTTGAAGTCGCGGTCGTGCATCAGGTCGGGGCTGTAGGCCAGGCCGGCCTTCTTGGCCGTCCACTTGGCCGTGGCCGGCATGACCTGCATCAGCCCGGCCGCGCCGACGTGGGAGCGAGCATCCAGCACGAAGCGCGATTCCTGGCGGATCAGGCCGTAGACGTAGGCCGGGTCCAGCGCCGCCGTCTGGGCCTCGCGCATCAGCTCCGCGCGGTGGGGCAGGGGGTAGCGCTGGGCGATGTCGATCTCGGCCTTGGTGCGCTCGCTGGTGTTGATGCAGCGGTCCCAGACCTCCCGGTCGCAGGCCTCCTGAGCGGCGGCCAGCAGGGCGCGGTCGCCCATGCCGCGCAGCGAGAAGTTCCACTCGCGCACGCCCTCGCTGCGCAGGCCCAGGTCGATGAGCCGCAGCGCCCGCGTCAGGCCGGCGTGGCTGCGTGCGGCGCGGCGCTCGTCGGCCGTCAGCGGCGCGGGCACGGGCGGCAGCGGCGTGGGCAGGGCCAGGTCCTCTGCGGCCAGGCGGCCGAAGTAGTTCAAAGGCGTGGTGGCCAGCGCGGCGAGCTGGGCGCGTGCGGCAGCCGCATCGCCCTGCATGCGCGTGGCCCGGGCCCGCCAATAGACCCAGGCCGGGTCGCGCTGCTCGGCCGTGCTCATCTGCTCGATGGCACGCAGGGCCACGGCCGGTGCCTTGGCGCGCAGCGCGGCGCGGGCGGCCCAGGCGAGGGTGTCGTCGCTCAACTCGACGTCGGGCGCGAGCCTGTAAGCGCGCTCGAAGGCGGGCAGCGCGTCGTCGCGCAGGCGCAGCGCCGACTGGCGGCCGATCTGCGCCCACAGCCAGGCCTGCAGGTCCTTGGGCAGCTGGCGCCACTTGTCCAGCAGCACGTCGCCAGCCTGATCCGGGTCACCGGCGGCCACGCGGGCCAGGGCCAGCGCGGTCAGCTCAGCCTCGGCGCGGGTCGACGTGCGAGCCTTGCGCGTCAGGTAGCGGCCGGCGTTGTCCTGCAGTTCGGCGAGCTTCTGGTCCAGCGGCCTGGCTGCCAGCAGCGCCACGGCCTGCTTCGCCGCGCGCGGTTTGCCCTGCTCGGTCGCCTGGCGCGCCCTGGCCCACAGTGTGTCGGGTTTGAACAGGCCCGCGTCGACAAAGGTACTGGCGAGCAGGTTGCAGCCGTCGTCGCCATCCTTCTGCGCCATCCAGGCGGTGCGCGCCGTGTCAGCGCTGATCTTGCTGCCCGCCACGTGGTCGGCCAGCAGCGCGTAGCAGGCCACCTCGCGGTCATCGCGCATCTGGTAGCTGGCGTGGTCGCGGCGGAAGTTGGCCCAGTCGCGGCGGCGGCCCAGCTCCAGCAGCCAGTCGTTGCGCAGCCGGTCTTCCACATAGCTGCCGGGGAAGCGCGCGTAGAACGCGTCCATCTCCGGCTGCCGCACCTCGGCCAGGCGCGCGTTCAGGTCGAAATACTCGACCCAGCCGGCCAGCGGATGGTTTTGCGCGCGGGCCGCGTCCACCAGGCCGGACAGGCGCTTGCGGTCACGCTTGACCCAGGCCTCACGGGCCTGGACGGCGAGGTCGTTGTCAGTCGGGGTTGGTGCCGCGCCTACGCCCAACGCCACCGCTGCCAGCAGCGCCAAAGCTGCCTTGATCACTCGCCCACCGATTTCATTCATGCCCGCGCCCGCCTAGCCAACGAATTTAACCCACGGGCAGATCGGCTCCACGCATCAGGGCGTTCGCCCTGTTCGAGGGGGTTGTGATAGCGCTGTCCATTCACTAGGCTCCGCTGCAAACGACAAGGAGACAGTCCATGAAGAAGCCCCTGCACTTGCTGGCCCTGCTGGCGGCCGGCCTGTTTTTGAGCCTGGCTGCCCATGCCGCTCCCGACCCTTATCCGAACGGTGGCAACGAGGCGCCGTCGAACAGCTTCGTGGCCGCCGCGAGTGGCGCGCTGGTGGCCTACTACACCGGCCTGGCTGGCGGCAATACCAACGTCGTCGGCGTCAGCATCAACGGGGTGGATGGCCTGCCCGGCCTCTCGAACAAGACCAGTGCCTATGGCGCCAGCTTCGTGCTGGGCCAGGTGGCGGCGGGCGACAGCCTGGTCTTCTTCATCGACTCCGACGATGGCAGCAGCACCCTGCGCTTCTACAGCGACAAGGCGCGAAGCAGCGACGGCAAGAACCACGCGTGGACGTCGAGCTTTGCGGGCGACGCGAGCTTGCCGGCCGGCCTGCACATCGCTTTCGAGGACCTCAACGGCGGCGGCGACTTCAACTACGCCGACCACGGCATCGTCGTCACGCTGGTCACCGCCACGCCGGTGCCCGAGCCGGCCAGCTGGGCCTTGCTGTTGTGTGGCGCTGCCGGCATGGCCGTGCTGCGCCGTCGCCACATCCGCTGAAGCGACGCCGAAACCGATCACGCCCCCGGTGGCTCAGGCTGCCCGGGGCGCTGTTTTTCATGGGTTCCAATAGCGCAACTCCACTGACGCGCGCCCATGTCTGCTGCCATCCATCACGACCGCGCCGAGCTGCGCCGCAGCCTGCTGGCCGGCCGCCGCGCCTTTGCTGCGACACCAGCTTTCCAGGCGGCCGAGCACGCCGTGCGGCAGTCGCTGGCGGCCTTGCTCGCGCAGTTGGAGCCCGAGCTGCTCGGCGTCTACTGGCCACTGGCCGGCGAGTTCGACCCCGGCGCCTTCGACTGCCCACGCGCCCTCCCATTCGCCCGACGTGACCCGGCCGAGATGGTGTTTCGACGCTGGGACGGCAGCGAGCCCGCGGTGCAGGATGAATGCGGCATCGCGACCAGCACCGGCGCCGTCGCTGTGCCCGATGTCGTCCTCGTGCCCTGCGTCGGCTTCACGCGTGAGGGCTTTCGCCTCGGCTACGGCGGCGGCTACTTTGATCGCTGGCTGGCGGCGCATCCGGGCGTGACGACCATCGGCCTGGCCTGGTCGGGCGCTGAAACCCATTTCCCTGTCGAAGCGCATGACCGCGCCCTGACTCTCATCCTCACCGAGCGCGAGCTCATCACCCCCGACTAGAGAAAGCCCCCCGCACGATGCACGACAACATGACCCTCATCTCCACGCTGGCCGCCGCGTTCGGCCTTGCCTTGGTGCTGGGCCTGTTGGCGCAATGGGCACGCCTGCCGGCCCTCGTGGGCTATCTGCTGGCCGGCGTGCTCATCGGGCCGCATACGCCGGGCTTCGTCGGCGACGTGCACCTCGCGCAGCAGCTGTCGGAGGTCGGCGTCATGCTGCTGATGTTCGGCGTGGGCCTGCATTTCTCGGTGGGCGACCTGATGTCGGTCAAGGGCATCGCCCTGCCCGGCGCGCTGGTGCAGATGGCGGCGGCCACGGCGATGGGCGCAGGACTGGCGCACTGGTGGTGGGGCTGGGACCTGGCGGCGTCGCTGATCTTTGGCTTGGCGCTGTCCGTCGCCAGCACGGTGGTGCTGCTGCGCGCGCTGGAGTCGCGCGAGCTGCTGCACACCGGCAACGGCCGCATCGCCGTGGGCTGGCTCATCGTCGAAGACCTGGCCATGGTGCTGGCGCTGGTGCTGATTCCGGTGCTCGGTGCCAAGAACGAAGGCGGCTCCCAAGGCAACCTCGCCGTCACCATCGTCACGACGCTGCTCGCGGTGGCCGCCTTCGTCGCCGTCATGCTGATCGCCGGCCGGCGACTGCTGCCGTGGATGCTCTGGCAGGTCAACCGCACCGGCTCGCGCGAGCTGTTCACGCTGGCCACCGTGGCGGCGGCCGTGGGCCTGGCGGTGGGCGCGGCGGCGCTGTTCGGCGTGAGTGTGGCGCTGGGCGCCTTCTTCGCCGGCCTGGTGCTGCGCGAGTCGGCCTTCAGCGAGCGCGCGGCCCACGAGAGCCTGCCACTGCGCGACGCCTTCGCGGTGCTCTTCTTCGTCGCCGTGGGCATGCTGTTCGACCCGCGCATCCTGGTCGACCAGCCGCTCGCCGTGCTGGCCACGGTCGCGGTCATCCTCATCGGCAAGACAGTGGCGGCCGGCGTGCTGGTGCTGCTGCTGCGCTACCCGCTCAGCACGGCGCTGACGGTGGCCGTCAGCCTGGCGCAGATCGGCGAGTTCAGCTTCATCCTGCTCGGCCTGGGGCACAGCCTCAAGCTCGTGCCGCCCGAGGCGACCAGCCTCGTCGTGGCCGGCGCCATCGTCTCCATCGCACTGAACCCGGTGCTGTTTGCGGGCGTCGAGCCGCTGCGGCGCTGGGTGCTGGCGCGGTCGGCCTGGGCGCGCAAGCTGGAGGCGCGCGACGACCCGCTGGCCGAGCTGCCGGCCGACACGCCGCAAAGCTCGCTGGCGGGGCAGATCGTCCTCGTCGGCCACGGCAGCGTCGGCACCGCCTTGCATGAGCTGCTTGGCAGCCAGCCCCTCGTCGTCATCGACCGGGACCGCGACATCGTCGAGAAGCTGCGCGCCGCCGGCCAGGCCGCCGTGCTGGGCGACGCCGCGGAGGCCGTGACGCTGGTGCAGGCCCACATCGCCCAGGCGGCCTGGCTGGTCATCACGCTGGAAGACGTGCGCGGCGTGCCGGCGGTGCTGTCACTGGCGCGCCAGCTCAACCCGCAATTGCGCTGCGCCGTGCTGGCGCACACGGAAGAGGAAGCGCAGTGGCTGCGCGACGCCGGCATCACCCATGTGCTGCGGGCGCAGCAGGCGCTTGCCGAGGCCTTGGCGCGGGTGGTGGCCGTTCCCGTTCAAACCCCGGCCAGCTGATCCCGCGTGATCGCTGCCTGCTCGCGCACCCAGTCGACAAACTGCTGCACCTCGGGCCGGCGCGCGGCGTTCGGGCCGACGATGAGCCAGTAGCTGAACGGGCTGCCCAGTCGGCCGCTCTTGCCGAAGGGCTCGACCAGCTCGCCCCGCTGCAACTGCTCGTGCACCAGTGGCAGCCGCGCCAGCGCCACGCCCTGGCCGGTCAGCGCGGCCTGCACCTGCTGGTAGGTGAAGTTGAGATACAGCCAGCGGCGCGGTTGCAGGTCGGGCTCGCCGTGGGCTGTCAGCCAGCGGCGCCAGCCGAGGTATTCGGCGCTGGGGCGCGGGTCGTCTTCCTCCGCAAGCGCATGGCCGGCGAGATCGGCCACGCGCTTCAGCGGCGCGGGCGGCTTCTGCAAGTACCAGGAGCTGACGGTCGGTGACAGCGTCTCCTCGAACAGCTGCTCCGCGTCCGCCGGCACGGCCGGGCGGTCGTCGTAGCGCAGGGCCAGGTCGCTCTCGCCGTCCTCGAGGTCCACGCGGCGGTCATAGGCCGAGACGCGGATGTCGATGTCTGCATGCTCGCGCTGGAAGGCCTCCAGCCGCGGGATCAGCCACAGCGACGCGAAGGACGCGAACGTCGTCACGTTGACGACACGCCGGCCGCGCGTGCGGCGGATCTGGCGCACGGTCTGGTCGAGCTTGGAGAGCACGGCCACGGCCGTGGGCAGCAGCACGGCGCCTTCGCCGGACAGCTCCACCTTGCGCGTGCCGCGCAGGAAGAGGGTGCAGCCGATTTCCTCCTCCAGCGACTGGATCTGCCGGCTGATGGCCGACTGCGTCAGACTCAGCTCCTCGGCGGCCGCGCGAAAGGACAGCAGCCGGGCCACGGCCTCGAAGGCGCGCAGGGGGCCAATGGACAGCGGCCTTTGCCGCAAGGGCTGGGTGGGCTGATTCATGCGCGGATGGTATCAATCCGCGCCGCGGAGTCATTGGACCGCCCTGGGTGATCTACGCAGAATCCCTCACATCAACCCAGGAGTCTCATCATGAGCGATGCGCAATCTGTATGGCATTTGGACAGTGGCCGGGCCATGACCCTGGCCGGTGGCGCCGAGGCGCGCCGCCTGGCAGTGGCACGTGGCCGCGTCTGGCTGACCTTGTCCGGCACCGCCGCCGAGCCGGCCGAAGACAAGTGGCTGGAGGCCGGCGAGGCCGTGGCGCTGGCAGCGGGTCAAACCGCCGTGCTGGAAGCCTGGCCCGCGGCCGATTTCGAGTTGCTGGTGCCGCCCTGCTCAGCCTCGGCGAGCCGCGGTCTTTTTGGCAGCCGGCTGTTTGGCGGCTGATTTGACCGTTGGTTTCTTTGGCTTGGGCGTCGCCTTGGCGTTCGCGGCCCGCAGCGCGGCCTCCAACGCCAGCCGCGCCCAGGGCAGCATCAGCGGCGGCGACTCCAGCGTTTCCTCGGGCGGCTGGTAGTAGCTGATCACCTGGCGCTCGCCGTTCTTGGTCGAGTAGCTGAAGGGCTCGCAGCCGGCCGCGACGAAGCGCTCGCGCGTCACGTCATCGGTCTTCAGGTAGAGCTGGTTCTGGATGACCAGGGCCATGAACAGGCCGTCCACGTAGATGCCGTGGCCGCCAAACATGCGGCGCACGCGCACCGGGCCGAGGGGCTGGAGAAGCTCGACGCAGAGTTCGATGAAGCCGTCCATGTCAGCCTTCAACCTTTCCACGTGAAGGGGAAGTGCAGCTGGCGCAGGAAGCCGTCGGGCACGTAGTCGCCCAGCACGCCGTAATGCTCCGGCCATTTGCGCTCCGACTGCACGGCGGTGCCAAAGAGATGGTCCAGGAAGGCGAAGTGGGCCGCGTAGTTCTTGTCCAGCGCTTCGTTGTCCTGCGAGTGATGCCAGTGGTGGAAATTGGGCGTGACGATCACGTAGCGCAGCGGCCCCAGCCGCACGCTGACGTTGGCGTGGTTGAACACCGCCTGAAAGCCGACGACGACGATGTAGGCGTCGATGACCTCCTTGCTGAAACCCAGCACGAAGATCGGCGCCAGCACCAGCGTGCGCGTGATGACGAGCTCCAGGATGTGCTGCCGCGAGCCGGCGAGCCAGTCCATGCTTTTCACGCTGTGATGCACCGCATGCAGCCGCCAGAGCGTGGGTACCTCGTGATAGGCACGGTGCGTCCAGTACTGCACCAAGTCGGCCACCAGGATGATGAGGAAGAGGGCGATGGGGAAGGGCAGGTCCTGCACCCAGGCGCGGATGCCGTCCTTGGCCGCCCAGCCGAACAACTGGTGCACCAGCAGGTTGGTCGCCAGCATCACGAAGCCCACGGCCAGGTGGTTGACGATGAAGTGGTGGAAGTCCGTCTGCCACTCGGGGCGGAACACCGGCTGGTCGCGGCGCAGCGCGAACAGCTTCTCGATGAAGACGAAGATCAGCGTCGAGCCCAGCAGGTCGAGGATGAACCAGTCCAGGCCGATGTAAGGCGTGTTGTCGGGGAAATTCGGGTCCACCTCCACCTTGTGCCCGCCTAAAGCGAGCGCCAGGCCCAGCAGCACGAAGGTCCACAGCGCCAGCCAGCGCGAGCGGCTGAAGACGATGTTGAACAGCGCCAGCCCGCCCGACAGCACCAGCGCCCAGTAGAGCAGCCGGCGCACCACGTCGACGTCGTAGGACTGGCGCAGCTGCGGTGTCGTCAGGTACTCGGGGAAGTGGAAGGCCAGCACGCCCAGAAAGCACAGGATGGCCAGCGACAGCGCGATGACGCCGCTGATCAGGCCCTTGCCCGGCTGGAGCGCGCCGCTCGATTCACTGAGTTGATTGATCCGGTTCAACATGCTTGTTCTCCCTGCGTGCCGTGGTGCGGCTGTGGCGAGGCGCGACTCTACCGACGCAGGGCCTTGGCCCACAATGGCCGGATTCACAGGCCAGCGAGGAGGCTACGCCCTTGGACGCCAACGACCGCGCCGCCATCCGGCACAAGCTGATCGAACAACGCCTGGCCCTGCCCAACCGGCTGGACCTGGCGGCCGAGTTGCAGGAGGTGCTGAGCGTCTGGCTGCTGCGCCGGCGCGAGACCACCATCGGCGCCTACTGGCCCATCAAGGGCGAGTTCGACCCTCTGCCCGCCCTCTACCGCTGGGGCGAGACCCACCCGCACCGACGCATCGGCCTGCCGGTGGTGGACAAGGTCCACGGCACGCTGCGCTTTCACGTCTGGTACCCCGGCTGCCCGATGGAGGAAGACGCCTTCCACATCCCCAAGCCCAAGGGCACCGAGGAGTTCAAGCCGCAGCTGATGCTCGTGCCCTGCCTTGGCTTCGGGCCTGCCGGCCTGCGGCTGGGCTATGGCGGCGGCTTCATGGACAAGACGCTCGCCGAGATGGACCCGCGGCCGGCGTCGGTGGGCATCGGCTATGCGCATGGCTTTTTGCCGTTGCTGAAGCCGAGTCAGTTGGATGTGGCGCTGGATGCGATGCTGACGGAGGAGGGGGTGGTGTGGGATCGGGAGGGGTGAGGGGCGTTGCCGTTGGCTTGGTTGCTCTTGCGGAGGGCTGTCGCGACTCTCTGCATTGCCGGGCGGGACTCCCGGCATGGGCCTTCGCAAGCTACGCGCATGTCCGCGAAGCGTAAAAGGGAAGATAGCGCCTGCCGGACAATCCCGGCACCTCACTTGCCACAAGCAAACCGCCATGTCCAAGCCGGCCCTGCTGATCCTCTCCACCGTCGCCCTGCTGCTGACGCAATCCGTTCAGGCCGCCCCCAAGTCCTGCGACGAACTCAAGGCCGAGATCGCGACCAAGCTCGATGAAAGAGGCGTCAAGGGTTACGAGCTGACGGCCGTCGGGAACGACAAGGTCGGCGACGCCAAGGTCGTCGGCAGCTGCGACGGCGGCACGAAGAAGCTGACCTACGTGCGCAAGTGAGGTGACGGCCATGAGCCTGTATCTCGACCATCTCGCCACACTGCAACAGCAGGCCGAATCGGCGCTTGAACGCACCGGCTTCGACACGCTGCTGATCGCCTCCGGCATCGAGAAATACGCCTTTCTCGACGACCGGCCCTATCTCTTCCAGCCCAACCCGCATTTCAAGCACTGGCTGCCGCTGACCAACCATCCGCACTCCTGGCTGGCCGTGCGGCCGGGCATGAAGCCGCGCGTCGTCTACTTCCAGCCCGACGACTACTGGCATGTGCCGCCCAGCGCGCCGAGCGGCGAGTGGGTGGATGCCGTCGAGCTGATCGTCATCCGCGAGCCAGAGGACGCGGCCAAGGCGCTGGCCGATGTCATCACGCCGCGCACGGCCATCGTCGGCGAGACGGATGCGGCGTTGCCCGGCATCACGCCGAACAACCCCGAGCTGCTGCTGAACCTGCTGCACTGGGCGCGCGGCGTGAAGACGCCGTACGAGCTGGAACAGATGCGCGCCGCCCAACGCCGCGCGGTGCCGGCGCACCGGGCCGCGCGCCAGGCCTTCCTGGCCGGCGCCAGCGAGGCCGGGATCCACCGCGCCTACCTCGTCGCCAGCGGCCACACCGACCGTGACCTGCCCTACGGCAACATCGTCGGCCTCAACGAGCATGCAGCCGTGCTGCACTACCAGTACCAGGACGAGAGCCCGCCGGCCCAGTCGCGCAGCTTTCTCATCGATGCCGGCGCTCAGGTGAACGGTTATGCCAGCGACATCACGCGCACCTGGGCCGCGCCGGGCCATGACGAGTTCGAGGCGCTGATCGCGGCAATGGAGGTCGAGCAGCTCGGCCTCGTCGACGAGGTGCGCGAGGGCGTGGACTACCGCGACATCCATCTCAGCGCCCATCGCCGCACAGCACGCGTGCTGGGCGGTGCGGGCATCGTCAACATGAGCGAAGAAGCCATGGTGGCCGAGGGCGTCACCAAGCCCTTCTTCCCGCATGGCATCGGCCATCTGCTGGGCCTGCAGGTGCATGACGTGGGCGGCTTCATGTCCAGCCAGGATGGCGGCCTGGCCGACAAGCCCGAGGGCCACCGCTACCTGCGCCTGACGCGACCGCTGCAGGCCGGCATGGTGGTCACCATCGAGCCGGGCCTGTACTTCATTCCGATGCTGCTTCGTGAGCTTCGGGCGTCCAGGCATGCCAGCAACGTGGATTGGGATGCCGTTGACCGTCTGGCGCGTTACGGCGGCATCCGCATTGAGGACGACGTGGCCTGCCGCGCGACGGGCGAGGCGCCGGAGAACCTGACGCGGGACGCGTTCGCGGTGGCGTGATGGGCATTGCGACGGCACTGCTGGCCAGCGCGATCGCGCTGCCCGCCAGCGCGCCGCCGCCCGACGCGCAGCTGGGCCGCGTCCAGGTCCAGGGCGAGTCGACCTTGGTGCGGGAGACGAAGACGCTGGGGCAGCTCTTCAAGGCCGAGGCGCTGTTCGAACAGTACCGATCGCTCGCACCTGCCGCCGCCCTGACTTTCAAGGTCTACCCGCGCAAGCAGGCGGAGTCGGCGCCCAGCCTGGAGTTGGGCCTGATGACGCCCGCCGGCCGGCAGCCGGTGGCTCTGGATGCCGACGACCGCTTCGTCATCGCCCCGGCCTGGCGCGCGTTGCCTGAGCGCACCGAGCTGCGCAGCCGCCTGGCGGATGGCCGCGTGACGTGGCGGCCCGACATTCGCACGCCCGGCGTGGCCGACGGCGAGCGGCGGCTGGGCGACCTGCGGCTGCAATGCCGCGTGGGCTTTGGCAGCGGTGTCGCACGGGGCGCGACCGGCTTCGGCTGGTTGCGCTCCCTGGTCATCGACGACTGCGACGACCGCGAATGGAGCCCGAGCAACTTTGCGGACCGACCCGTCTTTGCCGTCACGCTGGTGCACGGCGAGCGGCGGCTGACGCTCAGCGGGCGCTTGCTGCACGGCCTGCGCGACAGCGACGCGAAGGACTACGACTGGGGCTATTCGCTCCGCGAGCGCATGTTCCGGCTGCCGATTGGCGACCCCGGCTGGCCGGACGACACGCGCGTCGTCTTCGAGGCCATGGATGACCCCGCCGTGCCGCCGGATGCGGCGGTGCAGGCGCTGGCCGACGACTGGGCGAAGGCGGCGCTGGCTCTGCTACCCGGCCTGACGCCCGCCGAGCTCGCGCAGCGGCTGGGCACAGCCGGCGACGACACGCGCTTTGAATCAGGCCGGCGGCTGCAGCGCCATCTGCATGAGATCAAGGCGGCGCCCGCGCCGATGCAGCTGGAGCTGGTCAGCCTGTTCGGCGCGGATGACCGGCTGGTGAAGACGTCGCTGCGCCGTGTCGATGGGCAGCGGTACTGAGCCTCGACCCAGGATCAAGGCTGTTTGGGATCACCGTACTGCACACCGCGCCCGTGCGTGCCGACATAGACGCGGCCGAAGAGCTTGGGGTCGCCGCTGATCTGGAGGATCAACCCCCACTGATGGGCGTCGTCGTTGATGCGCTGCCAGCTGGCGGCGCCGTTGACGGAGCGGAACACGCCGTACTGGCCGGACACGGTGCCGACGAGGTAGACGGCCGGGTCGGCCGCGCCAGGCGCTGCGCGGCCGAAGCCGAAGGCGTGGATCTGCGAGACGCCGGGCAGGCGCTTGAAGGCCTGGCCGCTGGCGGCGCGGTAGAGGCCGTGGAAGGCCGCCACCCAGAGGTCGCCCTCGCGGCCGGGCGTGGCGTAGAGGCGGTCCTGGCCGCCCCGGTTGTCGCCGCGGCCGGTGAGGTTGTGGCTACCTGTCGCGGTGCGGGCAACGGCCCCGTCGGACAGGGCCAGCGGCTGAGACTTGAACGTCAGGCCGCCGTCATCACTCGCGTAGAGCTTGTCGTCGAACAGCGCCATCGCGTGGAAGCGTCTGGGGTTCACGCGGTCGGCAATGACGCGGGTGCCGGCGGGCAAGCCTTGCACGGCGGTCCAGGTGTCGCCGCGGTCGTGGCTGACGTAGGGGACGCCCCAGTCCCTGGATTTCGGCGTCCACACCCAGGCCTTGCCGTCGGCGGACACGGCGATGAAGCCGTCGCCGGCCTTGGGGTCGGGCACGGTGGCGGGCTCGCGCCAGGTCTTGCCGCCGTCCAGCGAGTAGCCGAGGTTCTTGGCGCCATCGCGCGCCTTGCCGATGCGCACGATGACCTCGGGCGCCGCTTCAGCGCCGGTCACGTCGTGCGTGTTGCCGAAGAAGGGCGGCTTGGGGTTGCCCGGGGCGGGCTTGTCGAGGTCGGTGTGGACGAAGCCGGAGTAGTCGCCGATGGCCGTCACCAGCGGCACGCCCTTGGTCGGGCTGTGCAGGGCCAGCGCCACGGTTTCCTCGATGCCGGTGGCCATGACGCGCCAGGTCGTCGGTTTGCCCTTGTCGGCCTGGGTCAGGTCCAGCGTCTCCCAGCCGCCGTAGCCGGTGGTGAAGAGGGCGTGGTCGGGGTTAGCGGGGTTGATCCTGACGTCGTAGAGCCAGTGCAGGTGGGTGTCGGCGACGTAGGGCGCGGCGGTGGCGTCGAAGCGGGCGGCGGGGAAGAGCGGCGTCCAGGTGGCGCCGCCGTCCGTGCTGCGGAACAGCTGGTCGCCCTTGCCGCGGCCGGCCGTGCTGGCGAGCAGGCGCTGCGGGTGGCTGGGGTCGACGGCCACCGTGGCGTAACCGAAGAGGTCAGTGGCGCTGGGGCGTTCGGGCGTGATGTCGGCCCAGGGGCCACTGCGGGTGTCCAGGCGCCACACGGAGCCGTCCTGCATGCGGTGCGGGCCGGGCTCGCTGGCATAGGCGACGTACAGGCGTCCGTCGCTGGCCAGCGCGGCGCGCATGGGGCGGTGCTGCGTCGGCGCGCCGGGGACCGGGCCCCAGGTCGCGCCGGCATCGCGGCTGATCCACAGGCTGGGCCGGCCGACGACCGAGACACCCGCGTAGAGGGTGCGGCTGGGCTTGCCGCGCGTGCCGCTCGTGGGGTCAAACAGGACGAAGTTGATGGTCGCCTTGCCGTCGCTACCGCCCCAGCTGGGCGGCGGGCCGTCGGTCTCGTTGCGACGCCAGGCGGCGTCGGGGAAGGCGTCGACACGCTGGAAACTGGCCGCCGCATCGCCACTGCGCCACAGGCCGGCGAGGCGGCTGGCCAGATAGATCACGCGGCCGTCGTTGGGGTCCACGGCCAGGCGCTCGCCGTTGCCGCGCCCGCCTTCGTTGCCCCCGAGCTTGAAGGGCAGGTCGGTGCGCAGGAACGTGCGGCCGCGATCCCTCGAGCGCAGCACGGCGCCATTGGGCACGGCGGGGTTGGTGTAGGTGCCGCAGGCCAGATAGAGGGCGTCGGGGTTGTTCGGGTCAACGGCCAGGCTCTCGACGCCCATCAGATTCACTTCGGCGAGCGGCAGCCAGTCCAGCAGCGGCTGCCAGGCGCCGGTGGCGGTGTCGCGACGGTAGGCGCCGCCCATGTCGGTGCGGGCGTACACGAGGCCCGGCACGGCCGGCTGGAAGGCAAAGCCGTCGACAAATCCGCCGCCGACGATGGCAACCGGGCGCCATTGGTAGGGCTCGCCCTTGGGTGGCTCAGCCTGGGCCAGATGCGCCGACGTGACGGCCAGCAGCAGGGCGCCCAGCAGGGGCTTGATGGGGTTCATGTCTCTCAAACGGCTTGTTCTCGTGTCGATATCGTCGTTTTGTTCGATGGTCGAACAAATACGGTTTACCCGGGGAAACCAGACGTTCCCTGGTGAGCCGGCGGCAACCGGCCAGGGTTCACGGCAGGTCCTAAAGGACCCGGAAATGTGATACTTGCGTGCTGGAACAATAGGCCACAAAAAATGGAACGTAATTCCATTTGAATCAAGAGGCAGCAAGAGTCATGAGCAAAACGATCTCGATGAGGCACACGCTGAGCTACGGCAGTGCGAACCTGCTGGGCAGCGGCGCCCTGGCCATCGCGGCGGCTTGGTTGCTCTATTTCTACACGACCTTCTGCGGGCTGACGGTCGTCGAGGCCGCCACGATCTTCTCGGTGGCCAGTATCCTGGACGCCATCAGCAACCCCGTGATGGGGTATATCAGCGACAACTTCTACAACACGCGCCTGGGCCGAAAATTCGGACGCCGCCGATTTTTCATTTTGGTCGGCATCCCCGCCGTGCTGCTGTATCCGCTGATGTGGATCGAGGGTTTCGGGTTCTGGTACTACCTGAGCATGTATGCACTGTTCGAGCTGGTCTACACCATGATCATGGTGCCTTATGAAACCCTGGCGACGGAGATGACTGACGATTTTGCCGTCCGCTCCAAACTCACGGGGTCCAAGGCCATGTTCGGCAAGGGCGCCAATTTCCTGGCCGCCTTCATCCCGGCCCAGCTCTTCCTGATCTACAGCAAGGAGTCGGCCACACCCTTCCTGCTCACCGGCATCATCTACGCCCTCATCATGTGCGGCGCCATGACGGCCCTCTACCTCTCCTCCTGGGAGCGGCCCGTGCACGAGGTGGTGCAGGAGCGCGCCGGCAGCCTGGGCCAGGCCCTCAAGAAACTCTGCATGGACATGCTGTCCACGTTTCACCTCAAGATTTTCCGCAAACACCTGGGCATGTATCTGCTGGGCTTTGGCGCGGAATGGCTGTTTGCTTCGATATTCACCTATCTGATCGTCTTCAGCATGGGGCAGGATAAATCGGTTGTCGGCTATCTGAATAGCTTCAGCTCAGTGATGCAGCTGATATCGACCATGGTATTCATCGGCCTGTGCATCAAATTCGGTTTTGCACGTCCCTACCGCATCGCACTGCTGATCGTCTGCGCAAGCGTGCTGGCCTATACCGCGCTGTTCTACCTGGGCTGGTCCAAGCAGACCACTGCCATCGCACTCTTCGCCATCACGGCCGTGTTCGGCCTGGGTACCGGCGGGGTCTACTACATCCCCTGGACGGTCTACACCTTCCTGGCAGACGTCGACGAAGTGCTGACCGGCCGGCGGCGTGAAGGCATCTATGCCGGCGCCATGACCTTCGCCGGCAAGATCACCCGTTCGGCCGTTGTCTTCGCCATGGGCTGGATGCTCGGCCAGTTCGGCTTCCTTTCCGGCCAGGCCACCCAGCCGGAAAGCGCCGTCAACGCCATCGTCGGCATCTTTTGCTTTGGCGTCATCGGCCTGGCACTGGGCGGCATCTACTACACCTACCAGATGAAGCTCGACCGCAAGAACCACGCCGTCCTGCTGCAGGAAATCGCCCGCATCAAGGCCGGTGGCCTGATCGCCGACGCGCCGCCAGAGGCCCGTGCCGTGGCCGAGGAACTGACGGGTTGGAAGTACGAGGAATGCTGGGGGAACAACAAGCTGGCCCCGCACGGGGCGGCGCCGGCGGCACGCGCATAGTCAGCGGTTGACGTTTACGTTGGCGCAGTCCTCCTCAGCGACTGCGCAGCGAGGCGATCAGCCCGTCGCAGGCCGATTCCACCAGGTCCAGCACCTCATCGAACCCTGCCGCGCCGCCGTAGTACGGGTCTGGCACATGCGGATTCCCGGCATGCGGCGCGTAATCCATCAACAGCTTCAGCCGGTGACGCTGATTGGGCGGGCAAAGCCGCTCGGCGTGGGCCAGGTTGTCCTCGTCCATAGCCAGCACCAGATCGAAGCGGGCGAAGTCTTCAGCCAGCAGCTTGCGCGCTCGCAGCGCGCTGAGGTCGTAGCCACGCAGGGCCGCATGCTCCTGGCTGCGCTCATCAGGCGGCGCGCCGATGTGATAGCCGTGGGTGCCCGCGGAGTCGACCTCGACATCCAGCCCGGCAGCCTTGAGCTTGGCACGCATGACGCCCTCGGCCGTCGGGCTGCGGCAGATGTTGCCCATGCAGAAGAAGAGGATGCGGCGTGTCATGGCCGCATTCTCGCCAGTGCCTTAAAAGCGCATGTCGGCCCGGAGGGAAATGACGCGGAAGGTCTTGTTGCGCGACCAGCTTTCGGTCAGGTACTCGGGCTGAGTTTCGCTTTTGGGGCTGAGGCCTACCGAGCTGTCCTCAGCGTCGCGCGGCATCAGGTTGGCCATGGTCAGGCGCCAGTTGATGCCGTCGCGCACGGCACCGCTGCTCCAGGACAGGTAGGCGTCGAACTGGCGGCGCGCCGTGATGTCGCGGCGCAGTGTCTCCGTCACCTGCTCGCGGGTGGCGGGCACGTAGTTGGCGTTGAAGCCGCTGCCGAAGTTCAGGCCCCAGGCTTTCCAGCGGTGGTCGATGCCGAAGTTGAAGCTGCCGCGCGGCTGGTCGCCGACGCGGTTGCTGTTGCCCGGAAAGCCTTGCACCTTGTTCTTGAACACAGCGGCGTTGAAGCGCAGCAGCATCATCTGCAGTTCGGCCGGCGCGTCTTCCCAGAGCTCGTCCATGCGGGCCTTGAACTCGAACTCCAGCCCCGTCATGCGCGCGGTGCCCATATTGCGCGGGCGAATGACCCAGCGCTGCGCGGTGTCCCAGCTCACCGTCTCCAGCAGCACGTCCCGGCGGATCATGTTCGTGACGTCACGCAAGAAGGCGGTGCCCGAGATGATGCCGCCGGTGGGCAGCCAGTGCTCCACGCTCAGGTCGACACCGGTGGCCAGCTCGGGCTTGAGGTCGGGGTTGCCGGCGCGGTCGGCGTGGGTCTGCTCGTTGGGGCCCTCGGGGTAGGTGGTGTTGATGCTGGGCCGGGCGGCCAGGTCGTTGAGGTTGGGCGAGCGGTAGCTGCGCGTCAGGCTCAGGCGCACCTGGTCTTTGGGGAAGGCCTCGGGCTTCCACAGGATGTGGAGCAGCGGTGAAGTGACCTGGGACAGGTTGCGGGTCTCGGGCAGCGAGCCGGCGGCGGCGACCGTGGTCTCGATGCGCTCGTAGCGCAGCCCCGCGTAAATTGACCACTGCTTGCTCGGGCTCCACTCGTCCTGCGTGAAGGCGGCAAAGCGCTCGTTGCTCGTGGCCAGCGTGTTGCCGAAGCGCACCAGGCCTGGCAGCACCGCGCCGTTGACCAGCGTGTCGACCACCTGCGTGCGCTCGCTGCGCTCCGCTTCGGCGCCGGTGACCCACTGGTGTTCCTGGGCGGTCTTCAGGCTCCAGCGGCCGCTCACGCTGGTCTGGTTGTCCTCGACCGAGTTGTGGTCGACCTGCGTGCGGTCCGTCGTGACGCCGCCGATGATGGTCTTGTCGCGGCGTTGGCTGTTTCGGGTGTTTTTGGAGGTGCCCGTGCCCAGGCGCAAGCTGAAGCTCTCGCCCACCTGGGGCCGGTAGTCGCCCGACAGGTTCAGGCGCAGATTGTGGTTCCTGGCGTCGTTGTCGCTGTGGTTGTCGCGGAAGCGCGTGCCTTGGCCGTCGGTCTGGCTGCTGCCCTCGTTCTGTGACAGGAAGAACGATGGCGACAGGTTGAAGGTCAGCTTGTCGCTGTACTTCCAGCGCAGCCGCGCATTGCCGTTGAGGCTGGTGTTCTGGCTTTCGCTGTTGCCGACCTGTGTGTTCTCTTCGACGACCTCGCCGGTCTCGGTGTCGGTCTTGCGGGTGCCCGTGTCGACATTGTTGAAGAACCGGCGGATGTTGCCGTTGGTGGAGATGGCACCGACGAACTCGTCGCCGTTGGGCCCGCCCCATTTCAGGTTGCGCGTCCAGCTGGCGTCGGCCTGGGGTTCGTTGCGGTCCCAGCCCACGCCGAGGCGCACCTCATGGTTCGATTTCTGCAGCGGCTCGCGAAGGATGATGTTGATGGTGCCCGCAATGGCCCGCGCGCCGGTGGCGGCAGTGGGCGCGCGGTAGATCTCGATGCGCTCGATCTGGTCGGGCGGCAGGTCCTCCACGGCGAAGCCGGGCGGCGGGCGTTCGTCGTCCACGAGGATCTGCGTGGCACCGCCGCCCATGCCGCGCATGCGGATGTCGCCGCCACGTCCCGGGCGGCCGCCGAGGGTCACGCCGGGCAGCCTGCGCAGCACGTCGCCCAGTGCGGTGTCGCCGTACTTCTCCAGGTCCTCGCGTTCGATGACGATCTTGCTGGCCGTGCTGTTGCGGCGCCGGCTGTTGGCGGAGGGGCCGCTGCTGACCTCGACGCGGTCCAGGCGGTTGCCCGCGCTGCTGGCAGCCGGCGCGGGGGCGCTGGCGGCCGCGGGCTTGGGATCGGGGGAGGCGGGCGGTGTCTGGGCCGCGCACAGGGCGCTAGCGCAGAGCGCAGCCAGCGCTAGAAGGGAACGGCTCATGGCCGCGATTCTCCGTACGCATGGTTACGCTGAATCACGTAAAGCGCTCATTTACATGAGCGGAGAACGACTTAGCCGTTAAGCCCCAGGCGCTTGCAAAGTTCTAGCGTCAACGCCGACTGGTTGAGCGTGTAGAAGTGCACGCCAGGCGCACCACCTGCAATCAATCGCTCGCAGAGCCTGGTGACGACGTCCAACCCGAATGCGCGGATGCTGGTGGCGTCGTCCATGAAGCCCTCCATCTTCATCTGCACCCAGCGTGGGATCTCGATGCTGTCGCGCTGTGCGAACTGGGCGATGCGACCGTAGTTGTGGAAGGGCATGATGCCCGGCACGATGGGCTGGGTGACACCCAGGCGGCGTGCCTCGTCCACGAAGTGGAAGTAGGCGTCCGGGTTGAAGAAGAACTGCGTGATGGCGCCGTCGGCACCGGCCTTCATCTTGTCGGCAAAGTGCTGCAGGTCGCGCGCGGCATAACGCTGCTGTGGGTGTGTCTCGGGGTAGGCGGCCACCTCGATGTGCCAATCCTTGCCTTGGGTCTCACGGATGAAGCTGACCAATTCGGACGCGTAGCGGAACTCGCCCGCCGTGGCCGTGCCGCTGGGCAGGTCGCCGCGCAGCGCCACGACGCGGCTGATGCCGCGGTCGCGGTAGGTGGCCAGGATCTCGGCGATGTTCTCCCGCGTGGAACCGACGCAGCTGAGATGAGGCGCGGCGTTGAAGCCGGCCTCAGCGATGTCCATCACCGCATTCAGCGTCTTGTCGCGCGTGGAGCCCCCGGCGCCGTAGGTGACGCTGAAGTACTGCGGCGACAAGGCGCCCAGTTCCTGCACGACGGTCTTGAGTTTCTCGACGCCGACCGGCGTGTTCGGAGGGAAGAATTCAAACGAAACAGGCGTGCTCATCGAGAGGCCCACAAAAAGAATTCGCGATTGCCATCACCGCCGGTGATGGGGCTGTCGAAATAGTCCAGCACCTTGAGGCCAAGCGCCGTACAGGCCAGGCGCACGCGGCCTTCCAGGCGCGGGTAGTCGGCCTCGTCCTTGACGAGACCGCGCTTGTCCAGTGCCTTCGGCCCCAGTTCGAACTGCGGCTTGACCAGCACCAGCAGATGGCCGTGCGACTCGAGCCAGGGCAGCAGCTCGGGCAGGCTGCCCACCATGGAGATGAAGCTGAGGTCGCCGACGATGAGCGTGAAGCCGCCCGTCGGTGCATGCTGGCGCAGCACGCCCAGCTCGCGCACATGCACACCCTCCAGCGACGACACGCGCGCGTCGGTCTGCAACCGCGCATGCAGCTGTCCGTGGCCCACGTCGATGCCGACGACATGCCGTGCGCCGCGCGCCAGCAGGCAGTCGGTGAAGCCGCCGGTGCTCTGGCCGATGTCCAGCACCGTGTGCGTGCTGACGTCGAAACCCGTGTGGTCCAGCGCGCCTTCCAGCTTGAGCCCGCCACGCGATACATAGCGCAGCTCCGCGTCATCGGTGACGCGCAGCTGCGCCGTCTCGGGCAGGTCCTCGCCCGCCTTCTTCAGCACGGCCCAGCCAGTGGGCGAAGCCCATTCGGCGGCGCCGTTCTGGATCAGGCGCTGGGCGGCCGAGCGCGTGGGCGCCAGGCCTTGCGCGACGAGGATCTGGTCTGCACGCATCAAGGAGCGATCAATAGCGGTAGGCGTCCGGCTTGTACGGGCCCGCCTTGTTCACGCCGATGTAAGCGGCCTGCTCCTCGGTCAGCTCAGTCAGCTGCGCATTCAGCGTGGTCAGCTGCAGGCGGGCGACCTTCTCGTCCAGGTGCTTGGGCAGCACATAGACCTGGCCGACGGCGTAGTTGTCCTTGTGCGCGTACAGCTCGATCTGGGCGATGGTCTGGTTGGCGAAGGACGAGCTCATCACGTAGCTCGGGTGGCCCGTGCCGCAGCCCAGGTTCACCAAGCGGCCCTTGGCCAGCAGGATGATGCGCTTGCCGTCCGGGAAGATCACGTGGTCGACCTGCGGCTTGATCTCTTCCCACTCGTACTGCTCCAGCGCCGCGACCTCGATCTCGTTGTCGAAGTGGCCGATGTTGCTGACGATGGCGTTGTTCTTCATCGCCAGCATGTGCTCGTGGCGGATGACGTTCTTGTTGCCGGTCGTCGTCACGAAGATGTCGGCCTTGTCCTGGGCGTACTCCATCGTCACGACGCGATAGCCTTCCATCGCGGCCTGCAGCGCGCAGATCGGGTCGATCTCGGTCACCCAGACCTGGGCCGACAGCGCGCGCAGCGCCTGCGCCGAGCCCTTGCCCACGTCGCCGTAGCCGGCCACGACGGCGATCTTGCCGGCCACCATCACGTCGGTGGCGCGCTTGATGCCGTCCACGAGGGATTCACGGCAGCCGTAGAGGTTGTCGAACTTGCTCTTCGTGACCGAGTCGTTCACGTTGATGGCGCGGAACAGCAGCGTGCCCTTGGCCGACATTTCCTTCAGGCGGTGCACGCCCGTGGTCGTCTCTTCGGTCACGCCGATGATCTCGGCGCTCTTGCGGGTGTACCAGGTCGGGTCCTGGGCGACCTTGGCCTTGATGGCCGCGAACAGGATGCGCTCTTCCTCGCTGCCCGGATTGGCCAGCACGGAGAGATCCTTCTCGGCCTTCTGGCCCAGGTGCATCAGCAGCGTCGCGTCGCCGCCGTCGTCCAGGATCATGTTCGGGCCTTCGCCCGGCTCGCCCTTGCCGGCGAATTCGAAGATGCGGTGGGTGTAGTCCCAGTAGTCTTCCAGCGTCTCGCCCTTGTAGGCGAACACGGGCGTGCCCACGGCGGCCAGCGCGGCGGCGGCGTGGTCCTGCGTGGAGAAGATGTTGCACGAGGCCCAGCGCACTTCGGCGCCCAGCGCCTGCAGCGTCTCGACGAGCACGGCCGTCTGGATGGTCATGTGCAGCGAGCCGGTGACGCGCGCACCCTTGAGCGGCTGTGTGGTGGCGTGCTCCTTGCGGATGGCCATCAGCGCCGGCATTTCATGCTCGGCGATCTTGATTTCCTTGCGGCCCCAGGCGGCGAGGGACAGGTCTTTGACGAGGTGGTCGGTGTTGCTCATGCAGGGCTCCTTCAAGCGAATGAAGCCGCTGACAGACGTGCCGGGGAGTCAAACCTCACCCAGGCACGGTCGGCCAACGGGTGAGCGCAGTTGCAGGGTGAAGTCTCCGAGCCTGGCCTCAATGGGTGCTGAGGTTGCAACGCTCCTCGGAGAGCCGTGCATTCTAGGCCCGGTGCAAGGGGCTTGGCGCTGCGGCGATGATGAGCCGAAGGAGTTCCGCGATGACAAATCCCGTTTCCGCACAAAACCTGCCGCGCCGCCGCCTCGGTGCCGCCGGCCCCGAGGTCTCGGCCCTGGGCCTGGGCTGCATGGGCATGTCCGAGTTCTACGGCCCCGCCGACGACGCGCGCTCGCTGGCCGTGCTGCACCACGCGCTCGACATCGGCATCGACTTCCTCGACACCGCCGACATGTACGGCAGCGGCAGCAACGAGCGCCTGCTGTCCCACCTGCTCGCCCTGCGCCGTGACGAGGTGGTGCTGGCCACCAAGTTCGGCCACGTCCGCGCGCCGGACGGCGCCGTCGTGCGCATCGACGGCAGCCCGACCTACGTGCGCCAGGCCTGTGAAGCGAGCCTGCAACGCCTGGGTGTCGACCACATCGACCTCTACTACCAGCACCGGGTCGACAAGACCGTGGCCATCGAGGAGACGGTCGGCGCGATGGCCGAGCTGGTCCAGGCCGGCAAGGTGAAGCACCTGGGCTTGTCCGAGGCCTCAGCCGCCACCATTCGCCGTGCCCACGCCGTGCACCCGATTGCCGCCGTGCAGACCGAGTACTCGCTGTGGAGCCGCGACGTCGAGGCCGAGGTGCTGCCCGCCTGCCGCGAACTCGGCATTGCGCTGGTGCCCTACAGCCCGCTGGGCCGGGGATTCCTGACCGGCGCCATCCGCTCGGCCAGCCAGCTCAGCCCCGACGACCGCCGCCGCGTGCACCCGCGATTCCAGGGCGACAACCTCGATCACAACCTCGCGCTGGCAGACGCGCTGGCGGCGCTGGCCGAAGAGTGGAGCTACACGTCTGCCCAGCTCGCGCTGGCCTGGCTGCTGGGCCAAGGCGACGACATCGTGCCCATCCCCGGCACGCGCAACGTCGCGCGGCTGGACGAGAACGCGCTGGCTTCGCATATCCGCTTCGACACCGGCCGCCGTGAGCGCATCAACGCTCTGCTCGCCGACCATGCGGTGGCCGGCACGCGCTACCCCGCGGCGCAGATGGGGAGCGTCAACGTCTAGGTTGGCGGCCCCGCAACGGCAAAAAAAAAACCGGCTCAGGAGAGCCGGTCATTTGCGAGGGGCCGCTGGATTCAGTAGCGACCGCCGCCGAAGCCGCCCGTGCCGTAGCCGACGTCCGTGCGCTTGGTTGCGGTGTAGCCATTGGCGCTGTAGCCGCTCGAATCTTTGCTTGCTTCGCGGGGGCGGGCCAGGCTCACGACGATGGAACGCCCGTCGACCGTCATGCCGTGCAGGGCGGAGATGGCGGCCTGCGCGACTTCGGCAGAAACCATTTCCACAAACCCGAAGCCCTTGGACGTGCCGGTTTCGCGGTCCATCATGACCTTGGCGGAGGACACGCCACCGAACTCGGCGAAGTTGCTTTTCAGGCTGGAATCGGTCACGGAGTAGGGCAGGTTGCCCACGTAGATCTTGCTGCTCAAAGGAGCCTTTCTGAGTATTGCCGCACCGTCAGGATGCGGTTTTGCGAATCTGCGAATCGGATGTCCGCAGCGGGTGGGCCGGTGTGGGCAGGATCTGGCGTGACCCAGATCGTCAGCACGCGTGGCGGCTCGGTCTGCACGCTTGCAACCAGCGCTGGGTGCCAACCCGAGGCGTTGGCCCGACAGGGCGGATTATATCTTTTGAATATATTTCGACGGCTCCATATGCCTTGCCGATGTAACTGACGTTGGGTCAGCTTGCATCGACCCCCAGGAAATCCGCCAACCTTGCGCACTCCGCATCGAGCGCTGTCTTGAACCCCGCCTCGCGCGGCGCGCGGCCGGCCACGTAGCCGCAGTCCACTTGCAGCCGCCCGCCCTTCACGCTGGCATTGGCCCAGCCGATCACGTCGTCCCGCCACAGCAGCGGCAGCGCGTAGTGGCCCCGCACCCGCTTGGCCGCCGGCGTGTAAGCCTCGAAGCGATAGGCCCAGCCCCACAGCAGCTCGAAGCGGCGGCGGTCCCAGACGACCGGGTCGAAGGGCGCCAGCAGCCGCACCTGCGACGGGATGCGCCAGCCGCGTGTCGGGTCTTCGTCGGCCGGCCAATACCAGTCGACGCCGTCCACCTGGGCGTGGCCCAGCCTGGCCTTCGCGCGGGCAAGGGTCGGCTTGCGCAGGCCTTCCCACTGGTGGGCGGCGTGGAAGAGCATGTTGATGAGCTGCGACAGGCTGCCGGCCGGCAGTGGCGCGTACTTCTGCACCAGCACGTCGGTCATCGCGTCCATGGCGGCCTGCGGGTCGGGGTGGCTCTGCCATTGCGGCGCCAGGCGGTAGACGCGCGTGCCGCTGTCGCGCCTCACCACGTCCAGCCGGCCGCGGTAGTGGAGGCCGTCGAGCAGCTCGGTGGAGAGCCGGCTGTTGCCGCCGAACCAGTTCTTCACCGGTCCGTGGCCCAGCGCTGCGTCGACGGCGGCGGGGTGGGCCTCGCCCAGACGCTCGACCTCGGCCAGCACCGCGTCGGCCAGCTTCAGGCGCGGCGCGTCCCAGACGCGGCGGGTGCTGCGTGGGTGCATCAGCGCGCGCAGCTCGGGCGTGACGAAACCGTAGTTGATGAAGAAGTCTTCCTGCAGCGGCAGGCGCGGGTAGCGGCGCTCGAGGTCGCCGGCCAGATAGCCCTTGACCCGGTGGCGCAGCGTCAGGTCCTGCGCTCGCGCCGGCGCGCGCAGCGGGTCGGCCTGCACGAAGCCGCCGAGCTTTTCGATGGCCTTCACCAGCGTCGTTGGTGTGAAAAGGCTGCGCGCGACGGCGTGGCGGCGCAGCGTGGCGAGATCAAGGCTGTGGGTCGGCATGGCGGCTTGTTCTGCGGGCCAGCATGTCGGCGCCGGCGTGCTTGAGCAGCGCCTCGGTGTCCTGGCCGTCGTCGGGGTAGAGGGCGATGCCGAAGCTGGCGTCGATCGGGGTATCGCCAAGGCTTTGCAACGGCGCCTGCATGGCTGCGGCCAGATGGGCGCGCGCCGCTTCGGCGTCGGCGCGGTTGTCGACCGATTCGAGCAGCAGCAGGAACTCGTGGCCGCCGTAGCGCGCAACGATGTCACCGATGCGCACGCCGGTGCGCAGGCGCTGGCTGACTTCCTTCAGCACCGCGTCGCCCACGGCGTGGCCGAGGCGTTCGTTGAGTTGCTGGAAGCGGTCGAAGTCGATCTGCATGACGGCGAAAGGCCAGCGGTCGCCACGGCGGCGTTGTTGCAGGATGCGGTCCTCGATGCGGCGCAGCATGGCGCTGCGGTTGGACAGGCCGGTGAGCTGGTCGGTCAGCAGGCGCTGCTGCATGTCCCCCAGGTTGCGCGCCAGATCGCCCAGTTCGTCGTTGCGGCGCGTCTCGGGTGGTGCATCCAGCACCCCGTCACCGACGCGCCGGGCGGCCTCGGAGAGCCGGCGCAGTTCGCGTCTGACGATGCCGAACGTGGTCCAGCCCAGCGCCAGCGCGGCCAGCGTCGCCACGCAGGCCAGCACGGCGGACTGCACGGCGCCGCGCTGCAGTCCGGCCAGGAAATCGTCTCGCGGCACGGCCACGACGATGAGCCAGTCCAGCCCCAATGCAGGGTCCAGGCGGGCATGGCCGACCTGCACGCTGCGGCCATCGGCGCCGTCGAAGCTGAAGGTGCCGGGCACACCGCCGGCGTCGCGCTGGCGCACCGCCGCAAAGCTGGCGGCAACCAGGGCGTCAGGGCTTTGCCGCGCGTCCAGGCGCTCGTGCTCGTCCACCGCCGGTGTCTTCATGTGCGCGCCGCGCGACACACCGATGAGGCGCCCGTCGGCTTCCACGACCATGGCCACCGCGTTCTCGCCCAGGGCCAGTCGGCCAAGCAATGCATTGACCTGCTTGAGCGGCAGGTCCGTGGCCGCCACGCCTTCGGGTTCGCCGACGTCGTTGACGATGCGCTTGGTGCGCGTGACGATGAGGTCCTGGGTCTTGAAGTCGACGTAGACCGGCGTCCAGCCCAGCGCCGACGGCTGGGCCAGGGCCGCCTGGTACCAGGGCCGCTCGCGCGGGTCGAAGACGCGGTCTTCGGTGACCGGTGAACGCAGCGGGCCGGTGATGCCGCTGAGCCGGTAAAGGGTGCGCGGCCCGGCTTCGCCGGTGCGCAGCCGCATCTCGGCCTCCAGCTCGGAGAAGCGCCACAGGCCGATGAAATGACCTCGGCGGTCGCCGTAGTAGACGTAGTTGTTGGGGTTGCGGTGCACCGAGGTGGCCAGCCAGAAGCGCTCGCGCAGCGCGTTCAACTCCTGGGCAAGGCTTTCGGGCACGGGCAGGCCGGTCGGGAAGGCGGCTTCCAGCACCGCATCGGCGCCGCCGGCGTGGCGCTCCACCTGTACGGCGATGCGGCTGACGGTCTCGACCAGCAGCTGGCCGGAGAGGCTGTCCACCGTATCCCGTGCGGCGCGCCAGGACAGACCGCCCATCAGAATCGCCAGCGCCAGCACCAGTGCCGCGTGGGGCAGGGTCAGCAGGCGACGCAGGCTCAGACGGTCGGACAACGTCCTCTTGGGCAAGGGGGCTCCGCAGCGTAGGTTGAGGCGGCCGGCAGGTTAGCAGGCCCGCCCGGGCCCGAAACGGCGCGGCACTAGAATTCAAGGTTGCTTTGCGTGGCCACAGCCGCCTCAACCCCTAGGAAATCACCGTGTTCATCTCCAACGCCTACGCCCAGGCCGCTCCGGCCGCCGCCAGTTCCGATTCGGGCCTGCTCGGCATGCTGCCCCTGGTGCTGATGTTCGTCGTGCTCTATTTCGTGATGATCCGACCGCAGATGAAGCGCCAGAAAGAGGCGAAGGCCATGATCGAGGCGCTGGCCAAGGGCGACGAGGTCGTCACGGCCGGTGGTGTCATCGGCAAGATCAGCAAGCTGGGCGACAACTTCGTCCACATCGAAGTGGCCAACGGCGTGGAACTGCAAATCCAGCGTGGCGCCATCACCCAGGTTCTCCCCAAGGGCTCCGTCAAGGCAGCTTGAACTAAGCCGGCGCGGCGCCATCTTCGGCGGCGCTGACCACGCCGTTCAGGCGCGTACAAGGAAGTCTCATGAACCGCTATCCGCTCTGGAAGTACGCGATCCTGCTCGTCGCGCTGCTGATCGGCACCCTCTACACGCTGCCCAACCTGTTCGGTGAAGCGCCGGCCGTGCAGGTGTCTTCGGGCAAGGTCACCGTCAAGGTCGACACCGCGCTGCAGGCCCGCGTCGAGGACGCGCTGAAGGCTGCCGGCGTCCAGCCGGATTTCGTGCAGTTCGATGGCAATTCCATCAAGGCCCGTTTCGGCGACACCGACACCCAGCTCAAGGCCAAGGACGCGATCAGCAAGGCGCTGAACCCCGATCCGGCCGAGCCGGTCTACATCGTTGCGCTGAACCTGCTGTCGCGCTCGCCGCACTGGCTGACGGCGCTGCACGCCAACCCGATGTACCTGGGCCTGGACCTGCGCGGTGGCGTGCACTTCCTGATGCAGGTCGACATGAAGGCGGCCCTCACCAAGAAGGCCGAGGCGCTGACCGGTGACGTGCGCACCATGCTGCGCGAGAAGAACATCCGCCACGCCGGCATCAGCCGCGACGGCAACACGGTACTGATCGCCTTCCGCGATGCCGAGCAGCGCACGGCTGCCGAGAATCTTCTGAAGAACCAGATTCCCGAAGTCATCTGGGCGGCCCGCGGCGAAGCCAGTGAGCTGCAACTGACCGGCAGCCTGTCGCCCCAGTCGCAAGTGGCGGTGCAGGACGCAGCGCTCAAGCAGAACATCACGACGCTGCACAACCGCGTCAACGAGCTGGGCGTGGCCGAGCCCGTCATCCAGCAGCAGGGCCTGGACCGCGTGGTCGTGCAATTGCCCGGCGTGCAGGACACCGCCAAGGCCAAGGACATCATCGGTCGCACCGCCACGCTGGAGCTGCGCATGGTGGACGACGGCGCCGAGTCGCTGGAGGCGCTGAAGGGCAACGGCCCCGTGCCCTTCGGCACCGAGCGCTTCATCGACCGCGGCTTCGGCCCCATCATCGTCAAGCGCCAGGTCATCCTGACCGGCGACAGCCTGATCGACGCGCAGCCGGGATTCGACGAGAACCATAACCCCGCCGTCATCCTGACCGTGGACGCCAAGGGCGCGCGGATCATGAAGGAGGTCTCGCGCGAGAACGTCGGCAAGCGCATGGCCATCCTGCTGTTCGAGAAAGGCAAGGGCGAGGTCGTCACGGCGCCCAAGATCAACAGCGAGCTGAACAACCGCTTCAACATCTCCGGCGCCATGAACACGCAGGAGGCCGCCGACACGGCGTTGCTGCTGCGCGCCGGCTCGCTGGCCGCGCCGATGGAGATCATTGAAGAGCGCACCATCGGCCCGAGCCTGGGCAAGGAAAACATCGAGAAGGGCATCGCCAGCGTCACCTGGGGCTTTGCCGCCGTGGCCGCCTTCATGTGCGTCTACTACCTGCTGTTCGGCGTGTTCTCGTCGCTGGCGCTGGGCTTCAACCTGCTGCTGCTGATTGCGGCGCTGTCGATGATGCAGGCCACGCTGAGCCTGCCGAGCATCGCGGCCATTGCGCTGGTGCTGGGCATGGCCATCGACTCCAACGTGCTGATCAATGAGCGCGTGCGCGAGGAATTGCGTGGCGGCGCCACGCCGCAGCAAGCCATCCACCTTGGCTACGAGCGGGCGTGGGCCACCATCCTGGACTCCAACGTGACGACGCTGATCGCCGGCGTCTCGCTGCTGGTGTTCGGCTCCGGCCCCATCAAGGGCTTCGCCGTTGTGCATTGCCTGGGCATCCTGACCTCGATGTTCTCGTCCGTCGTGTTCTCACGCGGCCTCGTGAACCTCTGGTACGGCCGCCAGAAGAAGCTCAAGGGCGTCTCCATCGGGCAGATCTGGAAGCCTGACGCCGACAAGCCCGCTGCGGGCACGACCGACGCGACCGACGTGGCCGCCAAGGCTTAAGGATTCAAGATGGAACTCTTTCGCATCAAGCGCGACCTGCCGTTGATGAAGCATGCGTTGATCTTCAACGCCATTTCCTTCCTCACCTTCGCGGCCGCGGTGTTCTTCCTGGTCACGCGTGGCCTGCACTTCTCCATCGAATTCACCGGTGGCACCGTGATGGAGGTCGCCTACCCGCAGGCGGCCGAGATCGAGAAGACCCGCCTCGTCATCGAGAAGATGGGTTATGGCGAAGTGCAGGTGCAGAACTTCGGCTCCTCGCGCGACGTGATGATCCGCCTGCCCGTGCGCGCGGGCGAGAAGCAGACCGAGGTCGTCGACAAGGTCTTCGGCGAACTGTGCAAGGCGGAGGCCGGCACGGTCACCCACCACAACCAGGTCACGCCGCAGGGTGAACAGGTCGACAAGCAGATTTGCGCCAAGGCCGATGGTGCCGAACCCATCAAGCTGTCGCGCTCCGAGGTCGTCGGCCCGGCCGTTGGTGCCGAGTTGGCCCATGACGCCGCGTTGGCGCTGGCCGCGACGGTCATCGGCATCATGATCTACCTGGCCATCCGCTTCGAATGGAAGTTCGCCGTCGCCGGCATCATCGCCAACCTGCACGACGTGGTCATCATCCTGGGCTTCTTCGCCTTCTTCCAGTGGGAGTTCTCGCTGGCGGTGCTGGCGGCCATCCTGGCGGTGCTGGGTTACTCGGTCAACGAGTCCGTCGTCATCTTCGACCGGGTGCGCGAGGCCTTCCGCAAGTTCCGCAAGATGAACACGCATGAGGTCATCGACCACGCGATCACCTCGACGATGAGCCGCACCATCATCACCCACGGCTGCACGCAGCTGATGGTGGTGTCCATGCTGCTGTTCGGCGGCCCCACGCTGCATTACTTCGCGGTTGCACTGACCATCGGTATTCTGTTCGGCATCTACTCCTCGGTTTTCGTCGCCGCCGCAATCGCGATGTGGCTGGGCGTCAAGCGTGAAGACCTGGTGAAGGCGACCGTGAATCGAGACGACCCTGCCGACCCGAATTCCGGGGCCGTCGTGTAGAGTGATCCGCAACTGCCACTCCCGCCGCGCCGCCCCAACGCCCCCATGACCGCCGCCCGCAACCAGGCCCTGGCCACGCAGGCACGGCGCGTCTACCTTGAGGCGCTGGTGCGAGGCATGACCCCCCTGGTGGCTGCGATCGGCCAGGGTGCGGCGCAGCAGCTTTCGCAGGGCGCGCCGCACACGGTGATGATGGCGCGGCGCGATGCGGTGCAGGCCTGGCAGAAGCTTGGCCCCAACTGGCAGATGGCCGTCGTCGGCGCGCTGCGCCACGCGGCCGTTCACGGCGTCTCCGACAACGCCCGCGAGCATGAAGCCGTGGTGCAGCCGCAGTCGCAGAAGATGAGCCTGGTCGACGACTCGACCATCGAGCGCGAGATCACCAGCTCGCGCCTGGCCCTGGTCATGATGGACCGCGCGACCTGGGAGTTCACGGACCTGCGCACGCGCATGCAGTCCCTTGAGTCGCATGACGACCTGGAGCCGCTGGACCTGCTGCGTGCCCATGTCATCGCCCGCATCGCGCTGGACGCCTGGACCCGCGTCGGGCTGGACGTCAACGTCTGGCAACTGCTGCACCACGAGCTGCACGAGGAATTCGCCCAGCTCATCAGCGAGGCCTATCACGAGACCAACCGCTGGCTGATTGCGCAGAAGGTGCTGCCCGAGGTCGATCTGCGTCCCTTCATCCGCCGCACGGCCCAGGCTGCGGCCGCCGCGACCGCAGCCGCCGGTGGCACGCCCCCTCCAGCAGTCGCCCCGACGCCGGTCGCACCCGCCTCCGGCCTCGCGCCGCTGACGGTGCCGTCGGGCAGCGGCGAATTGCCGCGCAGCCGCGCCAGCTCACAGGCCGACGAAGTGATGGCCCAGCTGCAGCGCGTGCTGGCCCGCCATGTGCCGGGCTTCCCGGTTGGCAAGAGCCAGGTCAGCCAGGTCCCGGCCCGGCCTGGCGGCGGCAAGCCCAGCTTGGCCGGTCTGGGCAGCGGTGCACCAGTGGCCTCCTCGCCGGCTCCCGACACGGGTGCCGTCAGGCCTTCGCTGGCCGACGCAGCACCGGCCGCCAACTCGGGCAGCCTCGCCTCGCCCCGCCTCATGGGCGCCATCAAGCATGCGCAGGAGTCCCTGCAGCGCCGCCCCGCCGTGTCGGGGGCCAGCGAGAGCAGCGGCCAGAGCGCACCGCGCGCGCTGGAGGAGATCGGCGCCCGCAACCAGGCCTTCAAGCAGGTCCTGAAGCAGGCGGCCAACACGCCGGCCGAGCGCGCCACCATCGAGATCGTCGCGATGATGTTCCAGAGCATCCTGACCGAGGAGCGCATCCCGGCCACGGTGCGGGTCTGGTTCGCCCGCCTGCAGATGCCTGTGCTGCGCGTGGCGGTCAGCGAGCCGGACTTCTTCGCCGCTGCCGACCATCCGGCGCGCCGGCTCATCGACCGCATGGGCGCTTGCGTGATGGGCTTCAACGCGGCGCAGTCCACCGGCCCCGGGTCTGAGCGTGCCAGCAGCGATGCGCTGGAGCGCGAGATCAAGCGCGTCGTGCAGGTCGTCGAGGCCTACCCGGACACCGGCCGACGCGTCTTCGCCACCGTGCTGACCGAGTTCGAGAAGTTCCTCGACCACTATTTCGAGAACGAGAACCAGGCCTCCAAGCGTGGCGTGTCACTGGCCCAGCAGGTCGAGCAGCGCGAGACGCTGGCCATCCAGTACACCATCGAGCTGCGCAAGATGCTGTCCGAAGTGCCGGTGCAGGACGGCGTGCGCGACTTCCTCTTTCACGTCTGGGCGGACGTGCTGGCCGTCACGGCGGTGCGCGTTGGCGCCCAGTCCGATGTCACCAAGTCCATGAAGCGTGCTGCCGCCGACCTGATCTGGTCGGCCAGCGCCAAGTCGTCCCGCGAGGACCGCGCCGACGTCATCCGCCGCCTGCCGCCGCTGCTCAAGACCTTGCGCGACGGCATGAGCCACGCCGGCCTGGCCCTGGACAAGCAGGACGACCACGTGCGCCAGCTCAACAACGCGCTGGCCGCCGCCTTCACGGCCAAGACGGCCGCCATTCCGCGCGAGCGCCTGGACGAACTGATGGACCAGCTCGAAACGCTGGAGGCCATGCTGCCCGAGGACATCGAGGGCGGCGACAGCCATGTCGACGAGATGCTGGTGCGGGACCTGTCCGGCCACGAGTCCGATGGCATGGAAGTGGTGGCAGAAGGCGGCTCCGCGCCCACGCCGGCCATGGTCGCCTGGGCCCGCGAGCTGCAGGTGGGCGGCTGGTTCATGCTGGACTACCGCGGCCGCAACGAACAGGTGCAGCTGGCCTGGCGCGGCCTGCGCAAGCAGCTGGCGCTGTTCGTCACGCCCAAGGGGCGTGGCGTGCTGTTCTCGCTGAACCGCATGGCCGCCTTCCTGCAGGCCGGCCTGTTGCTGCCCGCCCAGGACGAGGCGCTGACCGTGCAGGCCACGCGCAAGGCGTTGGCCAAGCTCGACGCCGATCCCGACCAGTTGCTCAAATGATTGCGGGTCCGGAATTGAAAACGGCGCCTCAGGCGCCGTTTTTGTTTCCGCAGGTCGAACGGATCAGTGGATCAGCCGGTCTTCCGGTGCGACGAACAGTTCGTCCAGGATGAGCGCATCCGGCTCCTCGCCCAGGCTCCAGAACACCATCAGCACGATGATCTTCAGGTCTTCCAGATCCATCGGCGTACCCGGGATGGCCATCGCCCGGTCGACCACCATTTCGCGCATCGGGCCTGGCAGCACGCCAGCAGACTCGAGGAAGCTGACGAAGCCGACCGAGGCTTCACCGAGGTGCTCGACCTCGGCAGGCGAGTAGACGCGCATCGCGCTCTCGCTCTGTTCGCCCTGGTAGGACTCGCCGGCCGCAGCCAGCCCGTCCAGCCAGGAGAGAGCCTCCTGGATTTCGTCGTTCTCGAAGCCCACCGCCGTCAGCTTGCGCGTCAGCTGCGCATGGTCGGGGCAGGCGTCCGGGCGCCAATAGGTCTCGTAGAGATAAACCAGGACATCGAACATCGTGAGGGGATGATAGCCCAGCGTTTCGGCGGGCCCGGCTGCGAATAACCCCCGGGATCGGGCTCTGATAGGCGCAGTCGGGCGCGCCAGGAGCGTGGGCGGCAGAGAACCACGCCCTCTGCCGCCCACGCTCCTAACCTTGCCGTCTGCGCTGGAACAGCTGGCCTGCCAGACGCGCCACGTGGCCGTCCAGTTCCAGCTCCAGCAGCGCCCCGCTCAGCTCGGCCGCCGGCCAGCCGCTGCGGGCCATCAGCGCGTCAAGGCTGACGGGGTCGAAGCCCATCGCATCCAGCAGCGCCTGGCGTTCGTGGGGCGTCTCGACCGTCTCAGGCGCCGCCGCAACCAGGGTGCCCAGCGGTGGCAACTCCTCCAGCACGTCCTCGGCCGACTCGACGAGCTTGGCGCCCTGGCGGATCAGCGCATGGCAGCCGCGCGCCTGCGGCGAGTGGATGGAGCCCGGAATGGCGAACACCTCGCGGCCGGCCTCGGCGGCCAAACGGGCCGTGATGAGCGAGCCGGACTGCACCGCCGCCTCGACGACGAGACAGCCCCGGCTCAAGCCCGCGATGATGCGGTTGCGCTTCGGGAAGTTGGCCTGCATGACCGGCATGCCCAGCGAGTACTCGCTGACAATGAGGCCACCGGCGGCCAGCAGGCGGGCAGCCAGGCCGGCGTTGCGGCGCGGGTAGACCTGGTCCAGCCCGGTGCCGACCACGGCGATGGTGGCGCCGCCGGCATCCAGCGCGCCTTCGTGGGCGGCGGCGTCCACGCCCAGTGCCAGGCCGGAGACGATGGTGTAGCCGGCACTCGCCAGCGCGCGGGCAAAGGCACGGGCGTTGTCGCCGCCCTGGGCGGTCGGGTTGCGGCTGCCGACGATGGCCAGCGATGGCGTCGCCAGCAGTGCACGTCGGCCTTGCAGCCACAGCAGCAGCGGCGGGTCGGCGGTGGCGAGCAACTGGGCCGGGTAGTCGGCATCGCCCAGCACGAGGAGGTCATGACCGGGTTCGGCCAGCCAGGCCCGCGCGTTGGCGATCAGTTCGTCTAGATGCTCGGGCGGCTTGTTGAAGGCTTCGCGCTGCTTGCCAGCCAAGGCCTGGTCCAGCGCCACGGCGGGTAGCTCGAATACGGCCTGAGGACTGCCGGCCATCGCCAGCAGCCGCCGCGCGGCAGCCGGGCCGACGCTTTCGGTCAGCCGCAGCCAGGCGGCCAGCTCGGCTGAAGTCAGCATCAAGGCTGGGTGAAGTGATCGCCCGTCTTGACCGGTTCCTTCACGGAGATGATCAGCGCATAGGACACGCGTTTATAGACCTCGAAGACGAACAGCACGCCATGGCGCTCGTCGGGCAGCTTGATGGCCTGGGGGCGGTCCTGCGTCCTGTCGACGACGGCTTCGCCGGCGCGCCACAGCGCAAAGACATGGCCGCGTTCGACGCCATCGCGCTTGCCGCGGTTCAGGGCCACGATCTGGTTCTGGCCGGCGTTCAGTGCGTCGCCATAGAGGGATGCGATCTGACCCCTGAGCGCGCGGTCCGGCGCATGCGGCACATAGCGGTCAAGGTTGCGCTGCGGGGCAGGGGCCAGGCGGTCGCCGATGCCGACTTCCTGCTTGACTTCCCGGATCTGCAGCGTCGCCGGCACGATCTCGGTCTTGCCATCGGCAGTGGGGCGATCCTCGCCTGGGCGGATCAAATCGGCCGTACCGATATAAGGCGCTTCGTAACCAAGGATTTCCTTGGTCGCCGGGTCGACCAGCGGACGAGAGTTGCGGAAGACGCGGAAGTCGGTCGCACCGGCAAAGTCGCCGCGGGCGTAGGCAAGGTCGCCCTTGCCGAGCAGCACATGCCCTTCCTGGGCGGCCACGACACGCGGCGCGGTGGCAAGCACGTCGGTGTCGAAGACGACGGTATCGGTCAGGAAGGCCTGGATGAGGTGCAGCGGGATGGTCGGTATGGCGTTGCCGTCCAGTGCCGAGATGCGCATCTGCGGCCGCAGCTTGAGCGTGTCTCCAGCCTCGCCGCCCACGCGCTGACCGAATTGCAGACGCGCGCGGCCGTCCACCTTGACGAGATGCAGGATCTGGCCCGGGTAGATCAGATGCGGGTTGCGGATCTGGTCACGGTTCATGCCCCAGAGTTCCGGCCAGCGCCAGGGGCTCTTCAGAAAGAGCTTGGAGATGTCCCACAGCGTGTCGCCGGGCACCACGGTGTGGCTGTCAGGCGCGTTGGGCGCCAGTTCGGACAGGGGCACCCCCGCGCTGGCGACCTGCTCGGCCACCCGCCGCTGTTCTGGGGTGACGGGCAGCGTGCTGGCTTGGGCCCATGCCGCGGTCGTCGCAAGGGTCAGGCAGGCCGCAAGGACGGAAATTTGGACGGGGCGGGCAGCGGGCATCAGGCACGGTCTCCGAAGGGATTGCCGGATCGGCGAAAATCTGCGCGATTCTGCCCGCATTCCCCGGGGGCAACCAACAACCGCTAGCGCTCGTTTGCGAGTGCTTACAAGGCGCCATGGCACAACTCGACATCCTCCGCTACCCCGACCCGCGCTTGCACACCGTCGCCAAACCCGTCGCGGCCGTGGACGAACGCATCCGCCGGCTCGTCGACGACATGCTGGAAACCATGTACGCCGCCGATGGCGTCGGCCTGGCCGCGACGCAGGTGGACGTGCACGAACGCGTCATCGTCATCGACACCTCGCAGGACCGCGATGCGCCGCGCGTGCTGATCAATCCGGAGCTGGTGCGCACCAGCGAGCGCATGGTCGAGGGCGAGGAAGGCTGCCTGTCGGTGCCACAGATCTACGACAAGGTGCCGCGCCACGCCGAGGTGACCGTGCGTGCCACCGGCCGTGATGGCGAGGTCTACGAGTTCGACGCCGAGGGCCTGCTGGCCGTCTGCGTGCAGCATGAGCTGGACCACCTGCAGGGCAAGGTCTTCGTCGAATATCTCAGCCCGCTCAAGCGCGACCGCATCAAGACCAAGATGATCAAGAAGACGCGCGAGGACGAGGCCGAGGCCAAGAAACGCAACCAGCGGTTCTGATGCGCGTCGCTGCATGAGAGTCGTCTTCGCTGGAACGCCGGAGTTCGCGGCCGTCGCGCTGGATGCGCTGCTGGCTGCCGGCTTTACCGTGCCGCTGGTGCTGACCCAGCCCGACCGCCCGGCCGGGCGCGGCATGAAGCTGCAGGCCTCCGCCGTGAAGCAGCGCGCAGTCGCCGCCGGCATCCCGGTCGCCCAGCCGCAGGGCTTGAGGCTGGACGGCAAGTACGCCATCGATGCCGCAGCGGCCCGCGAGGCGCTGCTGGCGGCGGACGCTGACGTGATGGTCGTCGCCGCCTATGGCCTCATCCTGCCGCAATGGGTGCTGGACCTGCCGCGCAAGGGCTGCCTGAACATCCACGCCTCGCTGCTGCCCCGCTGGCGCGGTGCGGCGCCCATCCATCGCGCCATCGAGGCCGGTGACACCGAGACCGGCATCACCATCATGCAGATGGACGCCGGCCTGGACACCGGCGACATGCTGCTGATCGGCCGCGAGGCTGTTCGGCCCGGCGACACGACTGCCACGCTGCACGACCGGCTGGCCGAACTGGGCGGGCGCCTGATCGTCGAGGCGTTGCAGGCCACAAGCTTCACGCGCACGCCGCAGCCGACTGAGGGCATCACCTACGCGCACAAGATCGAGAAAGCCGAGAGCGTCATCGATTGGCGCCAGCCGGCCGCCGACATCGAGCGCCGCCTGCGCGCCTTCGACCCCTTTCCCGGCGGCGTCGCAACGATGGCCGGCGAGGCGGTCAAGGTCTGGCGGGCCGAGGTTGCCGATGGCAGCGGCATGCCGGGTGAGGTCATCGGCGCCGGCCCGGTTATCGCTTGCGGGGAGGGGGCATTGAAGCTGACCGAACTGCAGCGTTCGGGCGGCAAGCGCGGACCAGCGGCGGCCTTCCTGCAGGCGCGGCCCATCGGCGTCGGCGAGCGTTTCGACGCTTGAAAGTCGGCCGGCGTGGCACCATCTGCCACGTCGTTCCCACCACTTGCGAAAGCGACCTGAGATGTTCAACCTCGTGAAGACCGCCGTGCTGATGGCCGCCATCACGGCGCTGTTCATGGCCGTCGGCGCCATGATCGGCGGCCAGACCGGCATGCTGGTCGCGTTGGCGGTCGCGGTCGGCCTGAACTTCTACAGCTACTGGTTCTCCGACAAGCTGGTGTTGAAGATGTACAACGCCCGCGAAGTCGACGCGAGCTCGGCGCCACAGTTCTACGCCATGGTGCGGGACCTCGCACAGCGCGCCAACCTGCCGATGCCCAGGGTCTACCTGATCGACGAGGCCGCGCCCAACGCCTTCGCGACCGGCCGCAATCCGGAGAACGCCGCTGTCGCCGCGACGACCGGCATCCTGCGCGTGCTGTCCGAGCGCGAGCTGCGCGGGGTGATGGCGCATGAGCTGGCGCATGTGGCCCATCGCGACATCCTCATCAGCACGATCAGCGCGACGATGGCGGGTGCGATCTCTATGCTGGCGAACTTCGCCGGCTTCTTCGGCGGCCGCGATGAGAACGGTCGGCAAACCAACATCATCGCCAGCCTCGCCATCGCCTTCCTGGCGCCGATGGCCGCCGGCCTGATCCAGATGGCCATCAGCCGCGCCCGCGAGTTCGAGGCTGACCGGGGCGGCGCCGAGATCTCCGGCGACCCGCAGGCGCTCGCCTCGGCGCTCGACAAGATCCACAGATACGCCCAGGGCACGCCGCTGCCCACCACGGAGGCTCACCCGGAGACGGCGCAGATGATGATCATGAACCCGCTGTCCGGTGGCGGACTGCGTGGCCTGTTCTCGACGCACCCGTCCACCGAGGAGCGCGTCGCGCGCCTGCTCGCGATGGTCAAGCGCTGATTCAAGTTGCCGCCGCCGCCGCCGATATCTGAGCCAATGAAGCGCATTCTTCTTGCCCTGCCCCTGCTCGCAGCCCTGTCGGCCTGTGAGCAGCTTGGCATTGACGACCCGGTCAAGACGGCCGCCAACAAGGAGGCCGAGGGCAAGGCCATCGGCAGCGCCTGCCGGCATGCTGTGCGGGCCATCGAAGACTGCTATGTGCTCAACCCAAAAGCGCAGAAGGCGGCCATCTACACCGGCTGGCGCGAGATGGACGAGTACATGCGCGAAAACAAGCTGGAGGGCGTCGCGCCCGTCGTCCCGCGCCCCGGTGCGGTGAAGCCGGCGGCGGTCGAGGAAGAAGTCGAGAAGCCGGCCGCGAAGTCCGCTGAGAAGCCTGCCGAGAAAGCCGCCGACAAGGCCGCCGACAAGGCGAAGGCGCACTGACCAGCGCATCCAGGCGCATTTCGCGCCTTCGATCCTGCGGGCTGTCGCGCGGCCGTCGGCGGGTGCCAGGCAGCTCGGCAACATGCCGTCCATCGCAACCTTGATGGAGCCCGCCATGAACACCACACGTCGTCTTTTCGCCCTCGGTCTCATCGCCGCCAGCCTGTGCGGCACGGCCCAGGCCTGGAGCTGGAACAAGGGCGAACGCATCTCGGGCAACGGCGACATCGCCACCGAGGCCCGCGACACCGGCGCCTTTGACAGCGTGTCGCTGAGCGGCGGATTCAACGTCGTCATCCGCCAGGGCTCAGGCAATAAGGTCGAGGTCAAGGCTGACCGCAACCTGCTGCCCTACATCGAGACCCGAGTCGTCGATGGAAGCCGCGGCCGCACGCTGCAGATCGGGCCGAAAAAGAACACCAATCTCGCCACGTCGACCAACCCGAGCTTCGTCATCGAGATGCCGGCGCTGCGCGGCGTGTCGGTGGCGGGCTCGGGCAAGGTCAATGTCGAGGCCATGAAGACGGCCGGCGTCGATGCCGACATCGCCGGCTCGGGCGACATCCGCTTCGCCAACCTCGATGCCGAGCGGCTGGCGATGAAGGTCGCGGGCAGCGGCGACATCGTCGCGGCCGGCCGCGCGGGCAATGCCAGCGTCTCCATCGCCGGCAGCGGCGACGTGAAGGCCGCCGAACTGGCCGCCGATGAAGTCAAGGTCAGCATCGCCGGCAGTGGCGACGCGCAGGTCAACGCGAGCAAGAAGCTGCATGTCTCCATCGCCGGCTCGGGCGACGTGAGGTACGCCGGTTCGCCGGAGATCACCACCTCCATCGCCGGCAGCGGGAAAGTCCGTCGCATCGAGAAGTGATTCGCATGCCGTCGAGAATGACGGCATGAGTTTGAGTTCAAGGCTGCGCGCGCTCGCGGCCGACCCTGATTTCCGAGCGGGCGCGCGTGACATGGCCTCCCCCTCGCTGGGCCTGGCCGCCTGGGGCCTGGTGACCGGCGTCACGATGGTGAAGAGCGGCCTCAGCATCCCGATCGCCATGGGCATGTCGCTGCTGGTGTTCGCCGGCAGCGCGCAGCTGACGGCCCTGCCGCTGATCGCCTCCGGCGCGCCGCTCTGGGTGCTGCTGGCCACGGCCTTCTGCGTGAACCTGCGCTTTGTCATCTTCAGCGCGCAGTGGCGCAGCTACTTCGGCCACCTGCCGCGCCTGCGCCGGCTGATGACGACCTACTTCGCGGCGGACCTGAACTTCGTCTACTTCGTGAAGCGCTTCCCCGACGCCGTGCCCGCGCCCGGCCAGCAGCGCTACTTCTGGGGCGGCGTGGCCGTCAACTGGCCGACCTGGCAGCTCTGCTCCTTCACCGGCATCCTGCTGGCCGACCGCATCCCGCCACACTGGGGCATCGGCTTTGCGGGCGTGCTCGCGCTGCTGGGCCTGTCCTACTCGCTGCTGACCGAGAAGGTGCTGTGGTGGGTGGCGATCACGGCGGGCGCCGTGTCGATTGCGACCTACTCGCTGCCGCTGAAGCTCAATATCCTGTGCGCCATCGCTGCGGCCGGCGCGGTGGGCTGGTGGCTGGACAGCCGGAAGGCGCGGCCATGAGTGATTGGCTCATCTGGATCGCGCTGTTCGGCCTGGGCGCCATCACCGTGGTGACGCGCGGCTTCTTCATGATCAGCGACAGGCCCTGGCCCATGCCCGACTGGCTGCGCGAGCTGTTGAAGGTCGCGCCGCTGGCTGCGCTGGTCGCCGTCGTGGCGCCCGAGATCTTCATGACGCAGGGCCAGGTCATCACCACCTGGCAGGACGCACGCTGGCCGGCCGCCGTGGCCGCGACGCTGTACTACTTCTGGCGCAAGGACATCCTCGGCACCATTCTGGTCGGCATGGCGGTCATGCTGCCTTTGAAGCTCGGCCTCGGCTGGTAACCGCGCCGGAACCCGGCGCGGTGAGAATCGCGGCAGTTTTTCTACTCACTGCCCGATCACCATGAACGTCATCCGCTTCTCCGACCTGATCGCCGCCGGCAAGGTTTCCGGCCAACGTGTGTTCATCCGCGCCGACCTCAACGTGCCGCAGGACGACGACGGCAAGATCACCGAGGACACGCGCATCCGCGCCTCGATCCCGGCCATCGAGGCTGCGCTGAAGGCGGGTGCCGCCGTCATGGTCACGTCGCACCTGGGCCGCCCCACCGAGGGCGAGTTCAAGCCCGAGGACTCGCTGGCGCCGGTGGCCGCGCGGATGGGCGAACTGATGGGCCGGGAGATCCCGGTGGTGGCCAACTGGGTCGAGGGCGTGCAGGTGGCGCCGGGCCAACTCGTCATGCTGGAGAACTGCCGCCTGAACAAGGGCGAGAAGAAGAACAACGAGGAGCTGGCCCGCAGACTAGCAGCGCTCTGCGACATCTTCGTCAACGACGCCTTCGGCACCGCCCACCGCGCCGAGGGCACGACCTACGGCATCGCGCAGTTCGCGCCCATCGCCTGCGCCGGCCCGCTGCTGGCGGCGGAGATCGACGCCATCACCAAGGCGCTGGCCGCGCCGAAGCGCCCGCTGGTGGCCATCGTCGCCGGCTCCAAGGTGTCGACCAAGCTGACCATCCTGAAGTCGCTGTCCGCCAATGTGGATGGCCTCATCGTCGGCGGCGGCATCGCCAACACCTTCATGCTGGCGGCGGGCCTGAAGATCGGCAAGTCGCTGGCCGAGCCCGACCTCGTCGACCAGGCCAAGGCCGTCATCGAGTCGATGAAGGCGCGCGGCGCGGCCGTGCCGATTCCGGTGGACGTGGTCTGCGCCAAGAGCTTCTCGGCCGATGCCGAGGCCACGGTGAAGGCGGCTGACGAAGTGGCGGACGACGACCTCATCCTCGACATCGGCCCCAAGACCTCAGCCATCCTGGCGGAGCAGTTGAAGGCGGCCGGCACCATCGTCTGGAACGGCCCGGTCGGCGTGTTCGAGTTCGATGCGTTCTCGCGCGGCACCGAGGCGATTGCCCGCGCGATTGCCGACAGTTCCGCGTTCAGCATCGCCGGTGGTGGCGACACGCTGGCGGCCATCGCCAAGTACGGCATCGAGAAGGATGTCGGCTATATCTCCACCGGCGGCGGCGCCTTCCTGGAGGTGCTGGAAGGCAAGACGTTGCCGGCCTTCGAGATCCTCGGCAAGCGCGCAGCTGGCTGATCGAACCGTTGTTGAAGCCGGCCGCCTGACGCGGCCGGCGGTCCTTCGCCTTCGGGCATGCAGTGCTGGACTCTTGATCCCTCCGACAGGAACCGCATGATGAAGAAAGCTTTTTTTTGCCTGTGCGTGATAGCGCTGTCCGCGGCACACGCGAAGGACCAATTGACGCTGAACGACAAGGGCTACCTTGCAATGCAGGGGCTGAACGTCACGGCGTTCGCCGACATCTATCCGGACGGCCACCAGACCGGCGTCACCGTCATCCAGCACGGCAGCCGGGTCGCGGCCAATGGCGACCTGCGCCTTGAGATCTCGCCGGGCCAGTGGTCGCCCGTGCCGGTGGGCGGCAAGCAGGAGGTCGACAAAAAGGCCAACCGCGTGACGCAGACGCTGTCCTACCCGGACCCGACCAAGGACCGCAAGGGCTTCAATCCCATTGCGTACCCGGACCTGAAGTTCACCTACAAGGTCAGCGTCACGCCGCTGAAGGGTAGCCAGTTCAAGGTCACGGTGGACCTGGACAAGCCGCTGCCGGCGGAGTGGATCGGCAAGGTCGGCTTCAATTTCGAGCTGTTCCCGGGCGAGCTGTTCGGCAAGGCCTTCCTGATGGACAGCCAGGCGGGCATCTTCCCGCGCCACCCGGCAGGGCCGATGGTCAAGAAGGCGGGTGAGTTCCTCCCTGCGCCGTTGGCAATGGGCCAGCGCCTGACCGTCGCGCCCGACAGCGACAGGCAGCGCCTGACCATCGAGAACCGCGGCGCCGGCCCGCTGGAGCTGTGGGACGGCCGCGGCAACCACAACAACGGCTGGTACATCGTGCGCAGCGCCATACCCGCAGGCGCCACGACGAACGCCATCGAATGGGTGATCACGCCCAACGTCATTCCCGGCTGGCAGTACGAGCCGGTGATGCAGGTCTCGCAGGTCGGCTATGCGCCGGGCCAGGCCAAGAAGCTCGTCATCGAGCAGGATGCGCTCGACACACGTGCCGACGAAGTGGCGCTGTACCGCCTGACCGACAGCGGCCGCAAGCTCGTGCGCAAAGGCACACCGGCGGCCTGGGGCCAGTTCTTGCGCTACCACTACCTCACGTTCGATTTCTCGGCGGTGAGCGAGCCCGGCATGTACGTCGCGAGCTACCGCGGCAAGTCCAGCCACGCCTTCAAGATCGGCGCGGACGTGTTCGACCGCGGTGTGTGGCAGCCGACGCTGGAGTACTTCCTGCCGGTGCAGATGTGCCATATGCGCGTCAACGAGAAGTACCGCGTCTGGCACGGCCTGGACCACATGGACGACGCGCGCATGGCGCCGGTCAACCTGAACCACTACGACGGCTATGTCTCGGGCCCGTCCACGCTGACGACATTCCAGCCGGGCGACCGTGTGCCCGGCCTCAACGTCGGCAACTGGCATGACGCGGGCGACTACGACATGCGCATCGAGTCGACGATGAAGACGGTGTGGCTGCTGTCGGCCATGGTGGAAGAGTTCGGCCTGGACTACGACGCCACGACCATCGACCAGGCCAGGCGCGTCGTGGAGATCCACCAACCCGACGGCCGCAACGACGCGCTCCAGCAGATCGAGCACGGCTTGCTGAGCGTGCTCAACGGCTACAAGGCGCTGGGCCGCACCTTCCGCGGCATCATCGACGTCAACCTGCGGCAGTACGTGATGCTGGGCGATGCCGCCTCGCAGACCGACGGCCTGCCCTACAACCCCGCGCTGAAGCCGGGTGAGGTGAAGAACGACCACTCGGGCGATGCCGACGACCGATGGGTGTTCACCGAAGACAACCCGGACCGGGAGATCGACACCGCTGCCGGCCTCGCGGCGGCGTCACGCGTGCTACGCACCTACAACCCCGAGATGTCGCGCGATGCGCTGGCGGCGGCCATCGACCTGTACACGAAGGCCGCGCCGCGGGCCAAGCGCGTGCAGAGCAAGGCCTGGGCGCTGGCAGAGCTGATCCTGTCGACGCAGGACAAGCGCTACGTGACCGAGCTGACGGCGCTGCGCGACGACATCGTCAGCCACATCGGCGAGGCTGGCTGGCCCATCGGCCGCGTGATGAAACACGTGGAAGACAAGGCCTTCGTCGACGCCATCGGCACGGCGGTGCGCACGCATCAGGAGAAGGTGAGGGCGCGCGCCAAGGCCGAGTCGCCCTACGGCGTGCCGTACAAGCCGGACATCTGGGGCGCCGGCTGGACGATCCAGGAGTTCGGCGTGCAGCAGTACTTCTTCCACAAGGGCTGGCCGAAGCTGACCACACCCGACGCGATCCACGATGCGCTGAACTTCGTGCTCGGTGTGCACCCGGGTGCCAACACCTCGTCGTTTGTGTCCGGCGTCGGCGCGCACTCGGCCACGGTGGCTTACGGCGTCAACCGGGCGGACTGGTCGCACATCCCCGGCGGCGTGATCTCGGGCACGGCGCTGATCCGCCCCGACCTGCCGGAGCTGAAGGTCTGGCCGTTCTTCTGGCAGCAGACGGAGTACGTGATGGGCGGCGGCGAGACCAACTTCATGTTCCTGACGCTGGCGGTGCAGGCGGAGAACAAGCGGCACCCGTCGTCGCGGTGACAGCCGACGGGGCCGTGTAACGGTCGTGCCCATGGCGACTTGTTCACGCCGGGAGCCCGCTGTCCCGCGTGCGCGTTCGACCCCGCCGGGACAATCCCGGCATGGTCCTTCGCTGGTTGCTCGCCCTGCTCGTCGTCACAACGCTGCTGGGCCTCTACGTCAACGAATACGGCATGACGCGCCGGCTGGCGCTGGATGGCAAGGCTGTTAACCAAAACCTGTTCGCAGTGGACGACAGCGGCAGCGGTGGCGCCAGCAAGGCCGAGCTGCTGAAGGACGGCAGCGGCGTGGCCACGTTGGCCTGCGATGTTCGCGCCGGCTATGAATGGCCGTTCTGCGAGGTCCAGATCGAACTCCTCGACGGCGATCTCGACCTGACCCGCTTCAGCCACATGCGGCTGTGGGTGCGCGCCGAGGGGCCGACGCTGGACGGCAGTCAGCCGCAGGTGCGCGTCTTCCTGCGCAACTTCAACCCGGGCTACGCGCGCACCGGCGGCCCCACGAACCTCAAGCCGCACGAAGTCGTCTTCGCCCCCGGTTCGCAGCCGACGCCGGTGGAGTTCCGGCTGGCGCAGTTCGTCGTCAGCTCCTGGTGGGCGCAGAGCCACCCGCTGCCGGTGCCGTTGATGGGGCCGCAGCTGGACCGCGTGCGCGCCTTCAGCGTCACCACCGGCGGCCAGGTGGCGCCGGGCCGGCACCTCATCCGGCTGGACCGCGTCGAACTGGTCGGCAACTGGGTGCCGCTGGAGACCTTCCGCCTCGGTCTGGTCGGGCTGTGGATGTTCAGCCTGCTCGGCTATCTCGTCTGGGAAAGCCGCGCGGTGCGGCGCCGGCTGCGGCGGTCGGTGAAGCGCTCGCTGGCGCTGGAAAAGCTGGCGCTGACCGACCCGCTGACGCAAGTAGCCAACCGCGAAGGCATGAACCGTGCCCTGGAGCTGCTGCTGCGCGCGCAAGGGGAGCTGAGCTTTCCGCTGTCGGTCGTCTTCCTCGACGTCGATCACTTCAAGCGCATCAACGACGACTTCGGCCACGAGATCGGCGACCAGGTGTTGACCCATCTCGCCCAGACCCTGCGTGCCAATCTGCCGCGGGACGACCTGCTGGCGCGCTGGGGCGGCGAGGAGTTCGTCATCGTCATGCCGCAGACGCCGGCCGAGGAGGCCGTGGCGGTGGCCGAGCGGCTGCGCCAGGTGATGGCGCGCACCCGGTGGCCGATGGGGTTGGCCGTGACCGCGAGCTTCGGCGTGGCCGAGGCCGCGCGCGAGAGCGGCCTTGAAGCGGCCATGCGCGAGGCCGACCAAGCCATGTACCGCGCCAAGCACGCCGGCCGTGACCGGGTGATATCGGCTTCGGCATAGATCGCCAGCAAACCGGCATCGCGTCCGCGTGAAACGCGGCGTAACCTCGCGGGTTCCCCTCAAGGAACCCGCTGTCATGGAAAAGAACAACGCCCCTCTGTCGCCTGCCGAAGCCGCGCTGCGCGACGCCGCCCTCGACTACCACCGCAGCCCGACGCGCGGCAAGATTTCGGTCACGCCGACCAAGGCGTTGAGCAACCAGCGCGACCTGTCGCTGGCCTACTCGCCGGGCGTCGCCTATCCCTGCCTCGACATCGAGCGCGATCCGTCGCTGGCGGCGGAGTACACCTCGCGCGGCAACCTCGTCGGCGTCATCACCAACGGCACGGCCGTGCTGGGCCTGGGCGACATCGGCCCGCTCGCGGCCAAGCCCGTTATGGAAGGCAAGGGCTGCCTGTTCAAGAAGTTCGCCGGCATCGACGTGTTCGACATCGAACTGGCCGAGCGCGACCCGGACAAGCTGATCGACATCATTGCCGCCATGGAGCCGACGCTCGGCGGCATCAACCTCGAGGACATCAAGGCGCCCGAGTGCTTCTACATCGAGCGCGAGCTGTCCAAGCGCATGAACATCCCGGTGTTCCACGATGACCAGCACGGCACCGCCATCATCTCGTCGGCCGCGCTGCTGAACGGGCTGGAGCTGGTGGGCAAGGACATCGCCAAGGTCAAGGTGGCCGTGTCCGGCGCGGGCGCTGCGGCCATCGCCTGCCTGGACGTCATGGTGGGCCTGGGCGTGAAGCGCGAGAACGTGTTCGTCTGCGACTCGCGCGGCGTCATCCAGTCAGAGCGCGAGGACGCCAAGTCCGGCAAGCTGGATGAATCCAAGCAGCGCTATTGCCAGCTCACGAAGGCCCGCACGCTCGCCGACGTGGTCGACGGCGCGGACGTCTTCCTCGGCTGCTCGGCGGCCGGCGTGCTGACGGCCGAGATGGTCAAGACCATGGGCACGCAGCCGATCATCCTGGCGCTGGCCAACCCCGAGCCGGAGATCCGTCCCGAGCTGGCCAAGGCCGTGCGGCCGGACTGCATCATCGCCACCGGTCGCAGCGACTATCCCAACCAGGTCAACAACGTCTTGTGCTTCCCCTACATCTTCCGCGGCGCGCTGGACTGCGGCGCCACCAAGATCACCGAGGGCATGAAGCTGGCTTGCGTGCGTGAGATCGCCGCGTTAGCCAAAGCGGAGACGAGTGACGAAGTGGCTGCCGCCTATGCCGGCCAGGAGCTGGCGTTCGGGCCGGAATACCTCATTCCGAAGCCTTTCGACGCCCGCCTGATCCTGCGCATCGCGCCTGCCGTCGCGGCGGCTGCGGCGGCCGATGGCGTCGCCACGCGGCCGGTGGAAGACCTGGCCGCCTACCGCCAGTCGCTGGAGCGCTTCGTCTACCAGACCGGCATGTTCATGCGCCCGGTGTTTGCCGCCGCCAAGGCCGCGCCGGCGCGCGTCATCTACGCCGAGGGCGAGGACGAGCGCGTGTTGCGCGCCGTGCAGGTGGCGCTGGACGAAGGCATCGCCAGGCCCACGCTGATCGGCCGCCCCGCCGTGCTGGAAGCGCGCATCCAGCGCGCCGGCCTGCGCCTGAAGCTCGGCGACGACGTGGCCGTCATCGACCCCGAGGACGACCCGCGCTTCCGCCTGTACTGGGAGGCGTACCACGCCCGCATGAAGCGCAACGGCGTGACGCCCGAGATGGCCAAGTCGGCCGTGCGCCGCTCCAACACGGCCATCGGCGCGCTGGCCATCGAGCTGGGCGATGCGGATGCCATGATCTGCGGCATGGTCGGCCGCTTCGACCGCCATCTGGAGCAGGTGAAGGACCTCGTCGGCCTGCGCGACGGCGTGCGCCAGTTCGCCGCAATGAACGCGCTGGTGCTCGACAAGATGACGCTGTTCATCACCGACACCTTCGTCAACGACGACCCGACCGCCGAAGAGCTGGCCGACATCGCCGCGATGGCCGCCGACGAGCTGCGCCGTTTCGGCCTGCCGCCCAAGCTGGCCTTCGTCAGCCACTCGATGTTCGGCTCCAGCACGCGGCCGTCGGCCGTGAAGATGCGCCGCGCCCACGAACTGTTCTCGGCTCAACACCCCGAGGTGGAGTGCGACGGCGAGATGCATGGCGACGCGGCGCTGTCCGAGAGCGTGCGCCAGGCCTTCCTGCCCGACAGCAAGCTCACGGGTGCTGCCAACCTGCTGGTGCTGCCGACTCTGGATGCGGCCAACATCCTCTTCAATGTGCTGAAGATCAGCGCCAGCCAGGGCGTGACCATCGGCCCCATCCTGCTCGGCGCCGCGGCGCCGGTGCACATCCTGACCCCGTCGGCGACGGTGCGCCGCATCGTCAACATGACGGCTCTGGCGGTGGCCGACGTGCTGGAAGCGCGCTCATCGAAGGGCTGAACTGCGCCAGCGCGACGCCGGCGAGGATGACCCCGGCGCCCAGCAGCTTGGGCGCGGTGAACTGCTCGCCGCCCCAGGCCCAGGCGGTGAAGCCGGCGACGAGGGGCATCAGGTAGATCAGCGGCGCGGTGCGGGCCACGCCGCGCCGCTCGTTGGCCCAGCCCCAGGCCAGCCAGCCGATGAAGCCGCCGCCGGCAACCTGCCAGGCGGTGCCCGTCCAGACCCACGTGGGTTGCGCTGACCAGTCGAGTGCAGACAGTGACGGCGCGCACCACAGCAGCATCGGCAGCGTGCAGATCAGGCTGCCGTAACCCAGCACCGTCACGCCGCCGTGGTGCTGGATGAGCGGCTTGCTCGCGACCGTGTAATAACTGAACAACGCAGCGGCAGCGAGCAGCGTCAGGTCGCCGAGGCCGGCGTGCCAGTCGGCGGCCAGCAGCTTGTCAGACGTGAAGACCAGCGCACCGGTGGCCGCCGTCACGACACCCGCGACTTGGCCGCGTGACAGCCGCTCGACGCCGGTGGCACGCAGGATCAGCAGCGTGAACACCGGCCCGCAGGCCAGCAACACGCTGGCGCTGAAAGCCGTCGAGCCCTGCATGCCCAGCGCGGACAGCAGCAGGTGCAGACCCTGGCCAATGAGCGTGAGCCGCACCAGCGGCCACACCTCGCCGCGGTCGAGTCGCGGCCAGCGCATGCCGAAGCGCCAGCACAGCAGCGCCACCGCGCAGAAGGGCACGAGCAGATAGCGCAGGCCGAGAAAGGCCACCGGCCCGACCTCGCCGAACAGCGCCTTCTGCAGCGGGAAGTTCATGCCCCAGGTCAGCACGACGGCCAGCGCGGCTAGCAATGGGGCGGTGTGTCGGTCCTTCATTTGCGCTAGCATATTCCCATATGAGAGAAGAATTCTCTGAAGTGAGCGAAGAGGGCGAGTTCGAGCGTCAGCTTGCCGAGCGGCTGCTGGCCTTGCGCCTGGCCGCCGGCTGGTCGCTGGACGAACTGGCCACGCGCAGCGGCGTCAGCCGTGCCACGCTGTCGCGGCTTGAGCGTGCCGAGACCAGCCCCACGGCCACGCTGTTGTCCCGCCTGGCCCGCGCACACGGCCTGCCGCTCAGCCGGCTGCTGGCCGATGCCGAAGCCTTGCCCGTGCGCCTGCTGCGCGCGGCCGACCAGCCGCGCTGGCACGACCAGCAGAGCGGTTTCGAGCGCCTGATGCGTTGCCCGCCGCTGGCCGGCTTCGCCACCGAGGTCATCGAGGCCCGCCTCGCGCCGGGTGCCGAACTGGCCTACGACGAGCCCACCGTCGCGCGGCTGGAGCACCACCTCTGCCTGCTCGACGGCCAGCTGCGGCTGACGCTGCAGGGCCAGGCCTTCGAGCTGAAGGCCGGCGACTCGATCAGCTTCCGTGCCTTGAGCCGCAGCGTTTTCGCCAACCCCGGCAATGCGCCTGCTCGATACCTGCTGGCGATGACCGTGCCTGCTCTGTAACTGCCAGCCAACGACATGACCGACGACCTGCCTGCCCGCCTCGCCCCGCTCGACCCTGGCCACGCCGATGCCCAGGCCTTGATGGCGCAATCCGAGGCCTTGATGAGCGCCCTCTACCCGAGCGAGAGCAACCACTTCGAGCCGGCCGACGGGCTGCGCCCACCCAGCGGCGCGTTCTGGGGGCTGTGGCTGGGCGAGACGCTGGTGGGCTGCGGTGGCGTCAAGTTCCGTGCGCCCGAGGGCGAGCCCGTCTACGGAGAGATCAAGCGTGTTTTCGTGCTCGACAACGCGCGCGGCCGGGGCGCCGCCAAGCAGATCATGGGCAGGCTCGAAGCCGAGCTGATCCAGCGCGGCGTCCACCTTGCGCGGCTGGAAACGGGCATCCACCAACCCGAGGCGCTGGGCCTGTACAGGCGGCTGGGCTACGTCGAGTGCCCACCGTTCGCTGGCTACGCACTCGACCCGCTGAGTGTTTTCTTCGAGAAGGTCCTGCTGCCCGCCGCGCACTGAAATGCGGCGAAACTCGCGGGGGCTTCAGCGGACCATAATTCCGCGCCCCCAGACAAGTTGAGACAAGCCATGACCCGCGCTACCAAGATCGTCGCCACCCTCGGCCCTGCTTCCAACACGCCGGAGGTGCTGGAGAAGATGATTCGCGCCGGTGTCGACGTGGTGCGGCTGAACTTCTCGCACGGCAAGGCGCAGGATCACATTGATCGCGCAACCATGGTCCGCGCCGCCGCCGAGCGCGTCGGCAAGTCGGTGGCCATCATGGCCGACCTGCAAGGCCCCAAGATCCGCGTCGGCAAGTTCGAGGGCGGCAAGATCGAGCTGATCCCCGGCAACAAGTTCATCCTCGACGCCGACCGCACCGAGCTCGGCAACCAGGACATCGCCAGCCTCGACTACAAGGAACTGCCGCGCGACGTGAAGCCCGGCGACACGCTGCTGCTGAACGACGGCCTGCTGGTGCTGATCGTCGAGCACGTGCGCGGCGCTCAGGTGCACACCGTCGTCAAGCTGGGCGGCGAGCTGTCCAACAACAAGGGCATCAACAAGCAGGGCGGCGGCCTGACGGCGCCGGCGCTGACCGGCAAGGACATGGAAGACATCAAGACCGCGATGTCCTTCCAGTGCGAATACCTGGCGGTGAGCTTCCCGAAGAACGCCACCGACATGGAGATGGCGCGCCAGCTGGCCAACGTGGCCGGCGAGCCCTATCGCCACAAGCCGGCCATGATCGCCAAGATCGAGCGTTACGAGGCCATCCCCCACCTCGAAGCCATCCTGAAGGCCAGCGACGGCATCATGGTGGCGCGCGGCGACCTGGCCGTTGAAGTCGGCAACGCCGCCGTGCCGGCGCTGCAGAAGCGCATGATCAAGATGGCCCGTGCGCTGGACAAGGTGTCCATCACGGCCACGCAGATGATGGAGTCCATGATCGTCAACCCGGTGCCCACGCGCGCCGAGGTCAGCGACGTGGCCAACGCCGTGCTGGACGGCACCGACGCGGTCATGCTGTCCGCCGAAACGGCCGCTGGCAAGTACCCCATCGAGACCGTCGAGCAGATGGCCAATATCGCGCTGGAGGCCGAGCGCGCCGAGGACGTGACGCTGGACACCGACTTCGCCGGCCGGCAGTTCGGCCGCATCGACCAGTCCATCGCCATGGGCGCGCTGTTCACGGCGCACCACCTGGGCTGCAAGGCCATCCTGGCGCTGACCGAGTCCGGCTCCACGGCGTTGTGGATGAGCCGCCACCGCATCAACGTGCCCATCTTCGGCCTGACGACGCAGGTCATCAGCCAGCGCCGCATGGCGCTGTACCGCAACGTCAAGCCGCTGCTGATGCCCCAGTTCGAGGACCGCGACCAGGCCCTGGCCGCTGCGGAAAAGATCCTCGTCGACCGCGGCGTGCTGCGCCCCGGCGACACCTATGCCATCACCTGCGGCGAGCCGATGGGCTACCCGGGCGGCACCAACATGCTGAAGGTCTGCCGCGTTCAATAGACCACCCCCTACCGGCTTCGCCGGCCCCCTCAAGGGGGCACTGCCGACGGCCCGGCAAAGCCGGTTCCGTGGCAGTCGCTGGAGGAGAAGCCGTCGCAAAGCGACGGCTTCACAACTCAGTGACTGTGGCCTACATGGCTTTTTGGCGGTAGCTCCGCTCCCGGTTCGGCCAGGCTTTCAAGAATCGCGCAGGCCGGCTCGTCGCCCTGGCAGCGCGCCCTCAAGGCCAGCAACTCCTTTTCCAGTTCCTGCAACGCCGCGATGCGCGCGCTGACGTGGCCGATGTGCGCGTCCAGCAGCGCATGGGCCTCGCCATCGTGGCCGCCGCCCTGCAACGCCAGAAGCGCGCGCACTTCGGCGAGGTTCATGTCCAGGGAGCGGCAGCGGCGGATGAAGTGAAGGCGTTCGGCATCCGTCGGGCCGTACACGCGGTAGCCGGCGTCCGTACGCGGCGGAGGCGCCAGCAAGCCCTCACGCTCGTAGTGGCGGATGGTGTCGACCGGCGTGGCGGTCATGCGAGCGAGTTCCCCAATGCGCATGCTTTCATTTTTGCAGTTGACTCTGGTGTGGCTCCAGGGTTTGCAATGCAGACCTGCGCCAACTGAGGTCTTTGCATGAGCCACGCCTGCCACCACCACCATGACGAACCCAGCCCCGGCAACTCGCCGGCCTACCGACGCGTGCTCTGGGCTGCACTGCTCATCAACGCGGCCATGGCCGTGGTCGAGATCACCTGGGGCTGGCGTGCCGGCTCGCTGTCTCTGTGGGCGGATGCGCTGGACTTCATCGGCGACGCGGCCAACTACGGCGCTTCGCTGGCCGTGCTGTCGGCCGGCCTGCTGTGGCGGGCGCGCATGGCCTGGGTCAAGGGCTGGGCGATGGCGATCTTCGGCGTGGGTGTGCTCGCGCGTGCGGCCTGGGCGGTGTTGAACGGCGAGCCGCCGCAGGCCGAGACCATGGGCATCGTCGGCACGCTGGCGCTGCTGGCCAACGTCGGCGTGGCGGTCATGCTGTACGCCTGGCGCGAGGGCGACGCCAACATGCGCGCCGTCTGGCTGTGCAGCCGCAATGATGCGCTCGGCAATGTGGCCGTGATGGCGGCCGCTGCTGCCGTGGCCTTCACCGGCCAGGCCTGGCCGGACCTGCTGGTGGCGGTGGCGATGGCCAGCCTGGCCCTGCATTCGTCGCGCGAGGTGGTGCGACAGGCGCGGTCCGAACTCAGCCGGGCTTAACTCAGGGCGAGCGCCAGCACCGTGAAGGCCATGACGGCCGTGGCCAGCCAACCCATGGCGCGCAGCCGCTTGCCGATGGCGTGGCCGCCCATGATGGCCGGGCGCGAGGCCAGCACCATCATCGCCACCATGATGGGCACGGCCGTGACGCCGTTGAACACCGCCGACCAGAACAGTTCCTTGACCGGGTCCATGGCCGTGAAGCACAGCGCCACGCCGCCCAGCGTGGCCGCGGCAATGACACCGTAGAAGCCGCGACCCTCGCCGCGCTCCAGCTTCAGGCTGAGCGAGCCGCGCCAGCCCGCGACCTCGGCCACCGCGTAAGCCGCCGACCCCGCCAGCACCGGCACCGCCAGCAGCCCCGTGCCGACGATGCCCAGCGCGAACAACAGCGCCGCGTGCTCGCCGGCCACCGGGCGCAGCGCCTCCACCGCCTGGGCCGAGGTCTGGATGTCCGTCACGCCGGCCGCATGCAGCGTGGCGGCGGTAGTCAGCATGATGAAGAAGGCGATGAGGTTGGAAAAACCCATGCCGATGTTGGTGTCGATCTTGATGCGCCGCAGATGCTGCTTCACCTCCTGCGGCGTGTGCGGCTCGCCCGGGCCCGCGTTGCGGTCTTCCACCTCCTGGCTGGCCTGCCAGAAGAACAGGTAGGGGCTGATCGTCGTGCCGAAAACGGCCACCAGCATCAGCAGCGTGTCGCGGTTCCAGCGCAGGTCGGGGTGCAGCGTGCGGGCCAGCACCTCGCGCCAGTCCAGGCCGACGACGAGGATGACGCCGACATAGGCCAGCAGCGCCAGCGTCAGCCACTTGAGCCAGCGCACATAGCCGTGATACGGCAGGAAGACCTGCATCACGGCGCAGGCCAGGCCGAAGGTGAGGGCGTAGACATGGGCCGAGCCGCCCACCAGCAGGCGCAGCGCCTCGGCCATGGCGGCGATGTCGGCGGCGATGTTCAGCGTGTTGGCCGCCAGCAGCAGGCCGACGAGCGCCAGCAGCACCGGCCGCGGGAAGGCGCGCTTGAAGTTGGCCGCCAGCCCCTGGCCGGTGACGTAGCCGATGCGCGCGCTGACGACCTGGATCGCCGTCATCAGCGGCAGCGTGAAGACCAGGCTCCACAGCATCGAATAGCCGAACTGCGCGCCGGCCTGCGAGTAGGTGGCGATCCCGCTGGGATCGTCGTCCGCTGCGCCGGTGATGAGGCCGGGGCCGAGTTGGCGGAGGTAGCGGCGCAGGCGGTTGAGCATCGCACCAGCCTAAGGTCCGGCGACGCACCCAGGGTGTCGCCAGCCTTGCCAGTCGCGTCAAGAACTGTTGCGCGACTGGATGCGGCGCGTCTCGCCGATGGCCAGCGTGAAGAACGTGTCCTCCGCCAGGCCCAGTTCGGCGCGCTGACGTTCGAGCTGGCGTGGCGGCTCATCCAGCGATTCGTCGGTCAGCTCGAAGGTGCCCCAGTGCACGCCCAGCGACCGCTTCGCTCCGAGGTCGGTGTGGATCTTCAGCGCCTCCTCGACGTTGACGTGCTGGGCCTGCATGAACCAGCGCGGCTCGTAGGCGCCGATGGGAATGAGCGCGATGTCGAAGCCGCCCTCCTTTTGGCGCTCGGCGAAGCGCTCGCGTATGTCGGCGAAGTCGCGCGAATAGCCGGTGTCACCGGCGAAGAAGAGCTGGCAATCGGTCGCGAACACGGCGAAGCCGCCCCACAGCGTCTTCATGCGGTCGTTCAGGCCGCGTGCCGACCAATGCTGGGCCGGCACGAGCACGATCTCGACGCCATCGAGCGTCTCGCTCTGCCACCAGTCCAGCTCGACGACGCGTGCGATGCCACGCGCCTCGAACCAGCGCTTCAGCCCCAGCGGCACGACGAACAGCGGGCTGCCGCCCGGCTGGCTCGCGAGGCTGCGGCAGGAGGCCAGGTCGAGGTGGTCGTAATGGTTGTGCGAGACGAGCACGGCGTCGATATGCGGCAGATCGACCAACGCCACGCCGGGCGGCTGCTCGCGCTTCGGACCGGCGAACGAGAACGGCGAGGCGCGCTCCGAGAAGACCGGGTCGGTCAGCAGGTTCAGGCCGCCGAGCCGGGCGAGCACGGTGGCGTGGCCAATCCAGGTCACGGCCGGCGCGGTGTTGCTGCGGATGAAGGCCAGGTCTGCCGCAACCGTCGGGATGGGCGCTACCGGCCGCTTGGGCAGGCCCAGCCGCGACGCGTTCCAGCGCCAGCGCAGCACGTCGGCCAGCGACTTGGGCTCGAAGTCGCCGTGATTGTTCTGGAAGCCGCCGTCACGGTGGTGGGGCGGGCGGCTCACTGGGTCACGATCTCGCGGTGGAGGAAAGCCATGCGCGCCAGCAGCCGGTTCTGCACGGCGAACGGCACCTTGGCCTTGTCCATGGCCCGCTGCAGGTGTTCCACCAGCGTGTTGAAGTCGCCCTTGGCGATGCCCAGGTGGGCGTGTGCGTCCTTCATGCCCACGCCTTCATAGACGCAGGGGCCGCCGGCCACGACGCAGAAGTAGTCGGCCAGCACGCCCTTCAGGTACTTCATGTTGATGCCGTCGAAGAAGCGCGCAATGCGCGCGTCCTGCTGCATGGTGTCGTAAAAGTCGTTGGTGAAGCGCTGGATGTTTTCGCGGCCGCCAAGGTCCTGGTAGAGCTTGTCGTCGGCCGGGATGGGCGCGGTGCCTGGGATGACGGTGCTGGGAGGCTGGGCCAGCGCCAGCGGTGCGGCGAGCGCGAGGGCCAGGGCGGCAAACAGCAGGCGGGACTTCATCGGGCCAGTCTAGCGGTGGCCCCGGCGCCGTCGTGGCAGCGCCGGCGGCTTTTCGTGCGCTGGTCACGCGCGTGCTGCGGCGTCGATCGGCCTGGCGTGCGCCGGGACCGACGGGCGCGGCATGATGCGCCCCATGGGCAGGATGCGACTTTGTTGGGGGCGGTGGATGCTGGGCGGCGCGTCTGCGCTGCTGTGTGCGCTCGCGGGCGCCGAGCCGGCCCGGCCCCTGGTCATGCTGGTGGAGACCAGTGCACTGATGCCGCATGCCCGCATTGACGGCGACCATGTCGTGGAAGGGCTGAACCTGGAGATCGGCCAGGCCCTGGCGCGCCGCATGGGCCGCGGGCTGGTGGCCAGGCCGACGCCGCGCAAGCGCCTGGCCGAGGCACTGCAGCGCGGCGAGGGCGACATGCTGTGCGACTACCAGAGCGACTGGCTGCCCGGCGCGTTCGCGTGGAGCCGGCCCTTCATCCCCGACCAGGCCTTGCTCGTCACGGTGGCCACGGCGCCAGCACCGGCCGGCTTGACGGCGCTGGCCGGTCAGCCAGTGGGCACGGTGCGCGGCTATGTCTACCCCGAGATGGCCGACACGTTGCGCGCCGGCTTCGTGCGCGACGACGCGCCCGATGCGGTGGTCAATCTGCAAAAGCTCGAACTCGGCCGCGTGCGGCATGCGCTGACCGGCCGGCGCGTGCTGGAGTACCAGCAGCGCACCGGCCACTTCAAGCTGGCCCTGCATGCGCCGCTGGTGGTGTCCGAGGTGCTGGCGCAGTGCGCGCTGTCGCCCGGCAGCCCGGTGCGCCTGCCGGCGCTGAACGCGGCCATCCAGGGCCTGGTGAACGATGGCGAACTGGCGCGGCTGATGGCACGCTACCGCTAGCCCGCTAGCCCGCCAGCTCCCGGTGCAGCCAGGCACGCGCAAGCGCCCAGTCGCGCTTGACGGTGGCACGGCTGAGGTCCATCACCTCGGCAATCTCCTCCAGCTCCAGGCCGCCGAAGAACTTCAGCTCGACGACCTTGGCTGCGCGCGCGTCCTGCTGCTCGAAGGCCAGCAGCGCCTCGTGCACGCGCAGCACGTCCGCATCCGCGCCACCGGCCACCTGCTGGGCCTCGGTCAGCGTCAGCGGCACCAGCATGGCCTCGCGCTTGGCGGCCTGCTTGGCCAGCGCATGGTTGACGAGGATGCGCCGCATCATCAGCGCCGCCACTCCCAGGAAATGGCTGCGGCTCTGCCACTCGGTGCGCGTCTGCTGCGCCATGCGCAGCCAGGCTTCGTGCGTCAGCGCCGTGGCGCTCAGCGTGTGCCCGGCGTGCTCCTTGCGCATCTGCGCGCTGGCGCAGCGGTGCAGCTCGTCGTAGAGGCTCTGGTTCAGCGCTTCGGACGGCGCGGCGGGTTGGGGCATGCAGAAATTCTTGCATGCATGGTCGGGGGCCATGGTCCTTTTGGCCGCGATCCGCTGCGTGTAGGGAATGAGGCCCGACGTTTCTGCCGGGCCCGCCCTCAGGAGCCTGTCATGTCCCGCCGATTCCTCGCCTCTCTCGCCGTACTGGCCGCCCTGTGCGGCGGTCTGCCGCAACCCGCCCTGGCGAAAGGCCCCGCGCCGGTGCTGCTGCCCCAGCCCTTCGACCTGGCCCAGGCCACAGCCAGCCTGGTGGAGGTGACCAACGTCAAGGCGCTCAAAGGCCTGAAGCGTGTTGCCGTGCCGCAGTTCAGCATCGAGTTCGTCACCAGCGACAACGTCAGCGCCGAGACCTCCGGCTTTGCCGCCGCCGGCCGCGCCAGCGTGACCGGCTACTACCGCCTCGTCGGTGTGGCCGAACCCGAGTTCCAGGCGCTGACCGAGCAGCTCTACGCCAGCTTCGTGCAGGCCTTGCAGGCCCAGGGCCTGGAGGTGCTGACGCCCGAGCAGCTCGCTGCGGCGCCGACGTGGAAGAAGCTGGTGGCCGGTGGCCTGCCGCTGCCGCTGCGGGCCGACACCAGCACCACCGTCGCGCCTGCCGGCATGGCGCTCTACGGCGGCAACCGCATGATGGCCAACCACGGCAAGGGGGCGCTGGGGGCGCTGGCGGGCTTGAGCGCCGGCATCTCGGCCATCGCCGAGGCGACCGACAACGTCACGCTGCAACAGGAACTGGGCGGCGCCGCGCTGCTGGAGGTGGCGATGCGCCTGCACTTCGCCGGCCTGACGAACGAAAACAAGGGCTTCTTCGGCCGGCTCAGCAGCACCGCCGCGGTCAGCGCCAAGGCGCATCCCATCCTGACGCAGGCGCGCATGCAGGTGTTTGCCGGCGCGGACGGCTCCCTGATCAGCGCCAAGGCGCCGCTGCTGCTGGACCCGGCCGCGTTTTCGGAGATGCGCAAGGAGGCGGCCACGACGGGCGAGATCGCCGGCGCCGTCGCCGTCGGCCTGCTGCGCATGGCCATCGGTTCCAAGGACAGCAGCTCCAGCGAGAAGTACGAGGTCGTCACCGACCCGCAGCGCTACAACGAACGCATCGGTGCCAACCTGATGCAGACCCAGGCGATGCTGATTGCCCGCATGGTCAACGAGCGTTGAGGCCGGGACACTGCGGCATGAACAAGCCCGAAGAGTCCTGGCGCCGCGTGAAGGCGGTGTTCGATGCGGTGCTGGACCTGCCGCCCGCCGAGCGTGAGCCCCTCATTGCCGAGGCCGCGCTGCCGCCCGAATTGCTGGCCGAGCTGCACAGCCTGCTGCAGCATCACGGCGAAGCCACTGGCGGCTTCCTGGCCGAGGCCGCGGCGGTGCCGGGCGACGACTGGACCGGTCGCCGGCTGGGCGCCTGGCTGCTGGTGCGGCTGGTGGGCGCGGGCGGCATGGGCGAGGTCTACGAGGCGCAGCGCGCCGATGGCAGCTACGAGGGCCGCGCGGCCATCAAGCTGCTGCCTGATGGCGGAAAGGGCCGGGGCGCCGGCTGGCTGGCGCGCTTCGAGCAGGAGCGGCGGCTGCTGGCGCGCGTCAACCATCCGAACATTGCGCAGCTCATGGACGCGGGCATGACGCCCGGGGGCCAGCCCTATTTCGTGATGGAGTTCGTCGATGGCCAGCCGCTGGACGAGGCTGCGCGCGGCCTGCCGGTGGAGGGACGCATCGCGTTGATGCTGCAGCTCTGCGACGCCGTCGCCTTCGCGCACCGCCAGTTGCTCGTCCACCGCGACCTGAAGCCCGGCAACGTGCTCGTCGATGCCCAGGGCCGCGTCAAGCTGCTGGACTTCGGCATCGCCAAGGCCATCGCGCCCGACGGCGCCGAGCTGGATGCGACGCAGGCCGGCGCGATGACGCCCAACTACGCCAGCCCCGAGCAGGTGCGCGGCGAGCCGGTGGGCACGGCCACCGACATCTACAGCCTGGGCGTGCTGCTCTACCTGCTGCTGACCGGCGTGCGCCCCACCGGCCGCGAGGCCACCACGCCGCAGGAGGCTGCGCGCAGCGTGCTGGAGGACGAGCCCACCCGCCCCAGCCGCCTCAGCCCCGACGACGTGGGCGACCCGCAGTGGCTGGCCCAGGCGCGCACGCTGCAGGGCGACCTCGACAACATCGTGCTGAAGGCGCTGGAGAAGTCGCCCGAGCGCCGCTATGCCAGCGTCGACGCTTTGGCGGCGGACCTGCGCGCCTACCTCGGCGGCTACCCCGTCAGCGCCCGCGCGCCCACCTGGGGCTACCGCACGGCGAAGCTGCTTGCCCGCAACCGGATGGCCAGCGCCTTGGGCGCGCTGGGCCTGGTGGCGCTGCTGGGCGGCCTGGCGGCCACGAGCTGGCAGGCCCGCGAGGCGCGGCTGGCGCAGGGGCTGGCCGAGCAACGCCTGGCCGAGGTGAGGCGGGTCACGCACGACCTGGTGTTCGGCTTCGGCGACAGCGTGGAATACCTGCCGGGCGGGCAGAAGATCAAGCTCGACCTGCTGCGCGACACCCATGCCGCGCTGGAGCGCCTGCTGCCCACGCTGGGCGGCGACACGGCGGTGGTGGCGGACATGGCCCAGGTGCAGGTGCGCATGGCCGAGGCACTGATGCCCGGCTACCCCGGCTCGCTGGAAAAGCCCGAAGACGCCCGCCGCCATGCCCAGGCCGCCATGGACCTGGTGGCCCGCGCCTGGCCCACGCAAAAGGGCAATGCGCTGTTCGCGACGTATGCCTCGCGGGCCTACAACGTGATGGCTTCGGCCGAGCAGGAGGCGGGCCGGCTGGAGGAGGCTGTCACGCTGACGCGCCAGGGCCTGAAGCTCGCCGAGGAGAGCCACGGCCTGGCACCCCCGGGCGTGGACCGCCTGCGGCTGCTGGGCGCCATCACCGCGTCGCAGTTCAACCTGGGCCTGCTGCTGGACGACAACGGCCAGGGCCTGGACCGGCCGGCCGACGCCATGAAGGCCTACGAAGCCGCGCGGGTGGGTGCGCTGGCGCAGCTAGACATGAAGGCAGAGATCGCGGCCGTCAACGCCACGCTGCGGCCCGAGGAGACCCGCCTGGAGGCCGAGCTGGGGCAGACCCAGTCCGTCATCGCCGGCGCCATCGCGTCCTCGCGGCTGCGCCGGGGCGACTACGCCGGCTCCGCCGAGGCGCGTCGCGAGAACGTCGAGCATCTGCGCCGCGTGCAGCCCATGCACCCCGAGCAGCAGCAGTTCTGGGGCAGCCTCGCGGCCACGCTGTTCATGCAGGCCGAGCTGGAGCTGCAAATGGCCCATCCGGTCGACGCGCTGAAGGCGATGCGCGAGAGCATGAGCTGGACCGAGCGCCTGCTGGAGAAGGACGCCGACAACCCGCGCTGGCCCGGCGACCGTGGCGCCCGCGCGTTGACGCTGGGCACGGCGCTGGCCCGGACCGGCGCCGCCGCCGAAGCGCGGCCCTGGCTGGAGCGCACGCGCGCCTACTGGGCCGCCGAGGCGGCCAAGGCCCGCAACGCGCGCAACCGGCGTTCGCTGGCCTTGAGCGAGCTGCGGCTGGCCGGCCTGCATGGCGATGCGAAAGCAATGAAGACTGCAGCGGCGGCGCTGCAGGCCCTGTCGGACGCCGAGCCCGGCAGCGCAGACAACGCCTTGGCCGCCGCCGACGCCGCCTATGCCCTGGCCGACAGGCCTGCCGCCTGCGCCGCCTGGAACCGTGCCGCGCCGCTGCGGCCGCTGCCGCCGCAGGCGCTGGCCTGGCGCGCTGAGCTGGGCTGTTAGGTCAGCCTTCCGTGATGCGCCTGGCCAGGTGGGCCAGCGCTTCTTCCACCTGGTCCACCAGCACCAGGCAGAGGTCGCCCGGCTGCAGGCGTTCCAGCGCACGGTCGATGGCGGTGAACTCGCCGATGATTTCCTCGATGTGCTTGGTGCGCGATGCGCCTTCAAGGCCGGCGCGCAGCAGGGCCACGACCTCGCCGGCCGCGCGGCCGCGCTGGCAGGCGTCTTCGTAGAGGATGACCTCGTCGAAGGCGGCGCCGAGGATCTCGGTCTGCACGCGGATGTCCTCATCGCGCCGGTCGCCCGCGCCGCTGATGACGACGCTGCGCGTCTTCGCCGGCAGCGCGGCGACGGCGCCCACGAGGGCCTTCATCGCGTCGCCGTTGTGGCCGTAGTCGGCAATGACGGTGGCGCCGCGGAAGTCCATCACGTTGAAGCGGCCGGGCGCGTTGTCGGCATCGTTGGCGAAGCTGGCCACGCCGCGGCGGATGGTGTCCCAGTCCAGCCCGACGGCCCAGCCTGCGGCCACCGACGCCATTGCGTTCTCGACCTGGAAGCCGATCAGGCCGCCGCGCGTGATCGGGATCTCGCGCAGCGGAATGCTTTCGCGCCACACGCCCTGGGCGGCGATGAGCTGGTCGCCGTCGACGTAGACGCAGCGCTTGCCCTGCGCGCGGTGCGTCGCCATCACCGGGTGGTGGCGGTCGGCAGCGAAGTAGATGACCTGGCCGGGGCAGATGGCAGCCATCTGCGCGGTCAGGGGGTCGGTCGCGTTCAGCACGGCGTAGCCGCTGGGCGCCACGTTCTGCACGATGACGCGCTTGACGAGCACCAGGTCTTCCGCCGTGTGCAGGAAGTTCATGCCCAGGTGGTCGCCCGCGCCGACGTTGGTGACGACGGCGACCTGGCAGCGGTCGAAGCCCAGGCCTTCGCGCAGGATGCCGCCGCGCGCGGTTTCCAGCACGGCGGCTTCCACGTCCGGGTGCATCAGCACGTTGCGGGCGCTCTTGGGACCGGAGCAGTCGCCGCTGTCGATCTGGCGGCCGTCGACGTAGACACCGTCGGTGTTGGTCATGCCGACCTTGAGGCCGCAGCTGGCGAACAGGTGGGCGATGAGACGAGTGACCGTCGTCTTGCCATTCGTGCCGGTGACGGCGACGACCGGGATGCGGCCGTCCTCAGCCTTCGGGCCGGTGCCGAACAGGTGGCCGACGATGCCTTCGCCGACATTGCGGCCCTTGCCGTAGCTGGGCGACAGGTGCATGCGCAGGCCCGGCGCGGCGTTCACCTCGACGATGCCGCCGCTGATCTCTTCCAGTGGCCGCAGCACGCTCTCGGCGACGATGTCGACACCGCAGACATGCAGGCCCACGACCTGGGCCGCCGCGATGGCGCGGGCCGCCACCTCAGGGTGCACGTCGTCCGTCACGTCGGTGGCGGTGCCGCCGGTGCTCAGGTTGGCGTTGTTGCGCAGGATGACGCGCTGGCCCTTCTCGGGCACGGACTCCGGGGTCAGGCCTTGCTGCACGAGGCGCGCGACGGCGATGTCATCGAAGCGGATCTTGGTCAGCGACGTGGCATGGCCATCGCCCCGGCGCGGGTCGGCGTTGACCTTGTCGACCAGCGCCTTGACCGTGAGCTTGCCGTCGCCGATGACGTGCGGGGGGTCGCGGCGGGCGGCGGCGATGAGCTTGTCGCCGATGACGAGCAGGCGGTAGTCGGAGCCCGGCAGGAATTTCTCGACCATCACATGGCCGATCTCGTCGGCGGCCTTGTAGGCCGCTTCGATGCCTTCGCGCGTCGTCACGTTGACGGTCACGCCCTTGCCCTGGTTGCCGTCCTGCGGCTTGACGACGACGGGCAGGCCGATGTCCTGCGCCACTTCCCACGCGTCGTCGACCGACTCGACCGGCCGGCCCGTGGGCACCGGCACGCCAGCGGCCTGCAGCAGGCGCTTGCAGAGGTCCTTGTCCTGGGCGATGGATTCGGAGACGGCGCTGGTTGCGTCCACCTCGGCCGCCCAGATGCGGCGCTGCTTGGCCCCCCAGCCGAACTGCACCAGGCTGCCCTGCGTCAGGCGCCGGAACGGGATGCCTCGCGCCAGGGCCGCGTTGACGATGGAGCCGGTTGAAGGGCCGAGGCGGATGTCCTCGTCCAGCTCGCGCAGCTGGGCCAGCACCGCGTCGGCATCGAACTCGCCACCGTCCTGCGCGGCCTTGAGCAGCTTGACCGCGTGCTCGAAGGCCAGGCGGCCGACGTCTTCCTCGCTGTACTCGATGACGAGCTGGTAGGTGCCGGCCTCGGGCGTCACATGCGTCTGGCTGAAGGTGACGGGGCAGCCGGCCTGGGCCTGCAGGGCCAGCGTGGCCTGCTCCAGCACCTGGGCCAGCGAGGCGTCGGTGCGCAGCTCGCCGATGCTGGGAAAGAGCTTGCGCAGGCGGGGCTCGAAGCCGGGCAGCCGCTCGAGCGAGCGCTCGGCGTCCAGGCAATTCACGACGGCCTCGATGGCCGTGTGGCGGCTCCACATATTGGGGCCACGCAGGGCGCGGATGCGGGAAACGTCCATGTTCTTGTCGTTTATGCCAGGTGGAGGTCGGGAACGAAGGTGTCGAGGCCGGCGGCGATCAACTCGGGTGAGATGCCCAGCGCCCAGGCTGCGGCGACGGCGGCCAGCAGCGTGGAGGCGTCGGTGGCCTTGGGGCCAAAGCGGCGCAGCAGTGCGTCGATGTTGGCGCCGGGCGTTTCCGCCGGGCCGTGGGCCAGCACCGCAGCACCGCCACGCAGGAAGACCGCTCGGCCGCCCCGGTCGCGGTGTTGCTGCAGGGCTTCGAGGTTGCCGTCTTCGGCGTAGAAAACCACCTCGCCATCGCTCAGCTCGGCCATGTCGACCAGGCGCGGATGGGCTGCATTCAACACGGCGGCACCGTCGCTCAAGACCACGTCGACTTGCGTGCGCAGCACCTTGTAGAGCTGGTCGGCGTCCTGGACGTCGAACTCCGCCAGGGCCGGTATGCCGTCGAGGTCGGTGACGACGCCGACGGCCGCGCGGTCATAGGCCAGGCCGTCGCGCAGGATGGAGGCCGGGTCGTTCTCGATGACGACGGCATTGACGCCGCGGTTCATCAGCAGGCGGTGGGCGGCGTCCCAGCGGGCGCTGTTCTTCTTCTCGACGCGGCGGGTGCCCAGGAACAGGCCGTCGCGGCAGGCCAGGCCGACGTGGCGGCCGTTCAGGTGCAGCAGCCAGGCGACCAGGCGGGTGATCTGGTGCCCGCCCACCGAGCCAGCCACGCCGACGATGGGGATGCGGCCGTTCTCGTCCTCGGCGAAGAGGTGGTCGATGATGGCCTGGCCCACCGGCTGAGGCGAGCCGCCGGCGGGTTTCAGGTGCATCAGCAGACCCGGGCCGGCGTTCACCTCGACGATGGCGCCGCCGGTCTCGCTCAAGGGCTTGGAGATGTCCTCGGTGACGAGGTCGACGCCGGCGATGTCCAGGCCGATGGTGCGCGCGGCGAGGGACACGGCGTGCGCCACCTCTGGATGGACCTCGGCCGTGCAGTCGATGGCGACATTGCCGTTGCGCTGGATCAGCACGCCCTTGCCGGCAGGCGGCACCGCTTCGGGCGCAAAGCCCTGGCGCTGCAGGTCCAGCAGCACGACGGCGTCTTCGCCCAGCGTGATGCGGTTGAGCGGGAAGTCCTCGGTCAGGCCACGGCGCGGGTCGGTGTTGATCTGCAGGTCCACCAGCTCGGCGATGGTGTGCTTGCCGTCGCCATGCACCCACGCAGCCTCGCCGCGCGCGGCGGCCACCATCTGGCCGCCGACGACCAGCACGCGGTGCTCGTTGCCCTTGATGTAGCTTTCCACCAGCACGGACGAGCCTTCAGCTTCGGCCAGCTTGAAGGCCGCTTCGCAGTCAACTTCATTGGCGATGTCCAGCGTCACGCCACGGCCATGGTTGCCGTCGCTGGGCTTGATGACGACGGGCAGGCCGAGGTCCTGCGCGGCGCGCCAGGCCTCGGCGGCCGTCTTGACCTCCTCGCCCTCGGGCACCGGCACGCCGACGGCCTTGAGCAGCGTCTTCGTCAGGTCCTTGTCGCCAGCGATGCCTTCGGCGATGGCGCTGGTCATGTCGGTCTCGGCCGTCCAGATGCGGCGCTGGCGCGCCCCATGGCCCAGCTGCACGAGGTTGCCGTCGTTCAGGCGGATGTGTGGGATGCGGCGGTCCGTCGCGGCGGCGACGATGGCTGCGGTGGACGGGCCGAGATAGCAATCGTCCAGCTTGTCTCGCACGCGGGCCGTTGCGGCGGCCACGTCGAAGGCTTCGTCGTTGATGACGGCCATGAGCAAGGCGTGGCCCTCGGCCAGCGCTGCACGCGCGACCTGCTCGTCACGCGCCCGGAACACCATGCGGTAGACGCCGGGCTTGGAGGTGGAGCGCGTCTGGCCGAAGCCCGTGGGCATGCCGGACAGGTTGAGCAGCTCGATGACGACGTGCTCCAGCACATGGCCCATCCAGGTGCCGTCACGCAGCCGCTCGATGAAGCCGCCACGCTCGCCGACGCCGCAGTGGTGCTCGATCAGCGCCGGCAGCGCGGTCGTGAGTCGGTCGTTGAAGCCGGGTAGCAGGTGGCTGGGGTGGTCTTCCAGTTCGCCCAGGTCCAGCCAGACTTCCAGCACCGGCCTGTAAGTCCACATGTTGGGACCACGCAGGTAGTTGACGCGCAGAACTTCGATGTCGCGGCGGATGTCTTCTTTTTTGCTCATGAGGTAGGGGGTAGGCGCGGCAAGCGCTGGGAATTGTGCGCCGAAGTCATGGCGGAGAATTGCTGCAAGCCGTTGGAGCCAACAAGAACATGCAAGACCTTCCCACCGCAACACCGCATCCGCAAACGGCCGCTCTTCAAGGGCGGCTCCTGGCTGGTGAGAACGTGGTGGCCACGCTGGAGGTTGACCTCGATGCCCACGGCCACTTCGCCCAGGGCCTCATTGCGCTCACAAATGCACACCTGTTGGCCTTCGAGCCCGCCAGCGGTACCTGGAGCGACCACCGCCTAGAGCCCGGCCAGTCGCTCAAGCTGAGCGACCATGGCGGCCTGGCTTTCCTGGAGCTGTTCGACGGCGAGAAACGCCTGGCGCGCTGGCGTTTCACGCTGGCCCAGAACCCTGCGGCGGTGCGACTTGTCGATGCCTTCGAGCGCGAGCTTCAGCGACTGGCGGGCCACGTGGCGACCGATTCGGAGGACGACGGCGAGGACTCCGCCTTCGACTTCGGCGAGGCCAGCAAGCCGCCCAGCACCTGGGTGCTGCTGCGGCTGTGGCGCTTCGCTCGGCCTTACCGGGGCCAACTCCTGCTCGGCTTCACGCTGATGCTGGGCGCAACCGGCGCGACGCTGGTGTCGCCTTACCTCGCCATGCCGCTGATGGACCGGGTGCTCATCCCGTTCCAGAACGGCCAGCAGATCGACCCCGGGCTGGTGACGTTGCTGCTGGGCGGGCTGTTCGGCGCGGCGCTGGTGTCCTGGGGCCTGGGGTGGGCCAAGACCTATCTGCTGTCGCTGGTGTCCGAGCGCATTGCGGCCGACCTGCGCACCGCCACCTTCGAGCACCTGCTGGGGCTGTCGCTGGAGTACTTCGGTAACAAGCGCACCGGCGACCTGATGGCCCGCATCGGCTCCGAGACCGACCGCATCTCGGTCTTCCTGAGCCTGCACGCGCTGGACTTCATCACCGACGTGCTGATGCTGGCGATGACCTCCATCATCCTGTTCAGCATCCACCCCGGCCTGGCCCTGGCCACGTTGGTGCCGCTGCCCTTCATCGCCTGGCTCATCCACCTCGTACGCGACCGGCTGCGCACCGGTTTCGAGAAGATCGACCGCGTCTGGGGCGAGGTCACCAATATCCTGGCCGACACCATCCCCGGCATCCGCGTCGTCAAGGCCTTCGCGCAGGAGAAGCGCGAGGCGCGGCGGTTCAAGGAGGCCAACGCCAACAACCTGCATGTCAACGACCGGCTCAACAAGACCTGGAGCCTGTTCACGCCCAGCGTCGCGCTGCTGACCGAGATGGGCCTGCTGGTGGTCTGGGGCGTCGGCATCTGGCTGATCGCGCACCAGAGCATCACCGTTGGCACGCTGACGGCCTTCCTGGCCTACATCGGCCGCTTCTACGGCCGGCTGGACTCGATGAGCCGCATCGTCTCGGTCACGCAGAAGGCCGCGGCCGGCGCCAAGCGCATCTTCGACATCCTCGACCACGTCTCCAACGTGCCGGACCCTGTCAACCCGCAGCCGTTCGAGAACGTCACCGGCGCCATCTCCTTGCAGGCCGTCAACTTCCGCTACGGCTCGCGCTCCATCATTCGCAACCTCAACCTGGACATCCACCCCGGCGAGATGGTGGGCCTGGTGGGCCACAGCGGCTCGGGCAAGAGCACGCTGGTGAACCTGATCTGCCGCTTCTACGACGTGACCGAGGGCGGCATCAAGGTCGACGGCGTGGACCTGCGCCGCATCAAGGTGACCGACTACCGGCGCCACATCGGCCTGGTGCTGCAGGAGCCCTTCCTGTTCTTCGGCACCATCGCCGAGAACATCGCCTACGGCAAGCCGGATGCGAGCCGCGACGAGATCGTCGCCGCCGCCCGCGCCGCCCATGCGCACGAGTTCATCCTGCGCCTGGCGCATGGCTACGACAGCCTCGTGGGCGAGCGTGGCCAGGGCCTGTCGGGCGGCGAGCGCCAGCGCATCTCCATCGCCCGCGCGCTGCTGATCGACCCGGCCATCCTCATCCTCGACGAGGCCACCAGTGCCGTCGACACCGAGACCGAGAAGGAGATCCAGAACGCGCTGGACAACCTCGTCAAGGGCCGCACCACCATCGCCATCGCCCACCGCCTGTCGACGCTGCGCAAGGCCGACCGCCTCGTGGTGATGGACCGTGGGGAGATCGTCGAGCTGGGGCCGCATGATGAACTGATCGCCCAGCAGGGCCACTACTGGCGGCTGTGGGAAGCCCAGGCCCGTCGCGTCGAGGACGAGGGCGGCGACGATGGCGGCCTGATGGTGGTCGCTCCCAACCCCAGCGCTCACACCGCTGATGCTTGAGATGGAAAACCGACATGACAGCCCCTGATCGCGATCTCGAACTGGCCGCTGCCTGCACCGAGCATGGCTTCGACCTCAGTGTTCCGCTGCAGATCGGCGGCAGCTACACCTCGCTGGTGCGTGATGGCCGAACGCTCTATCTGAGCGGGCAGCTGCCGCGTATCGGCGACCACGTCTCCGTGACCGGCGTCGTCGGTGCCGAAGTGAGCCTGGACCGTGCCAAGCGGGCCGCCGCCATCGCCATGCTGCGCGCCCTCACGCTGCTGCGCCATGAGCTGGGCAGCCTGGAGCGCCTGAAGGGCGTGCTGCGGGTGACTGTCTTCGTCCACTGCACGCCGGACTTCACGCAGCACAGTGAAGTGGCCGACGGCGCGTCCGACCTGCTTTGGCGCGTGCTCGGCAGCGCCGGCGCGCACACGCGCACCTCGGTCGGCGTGCTGCAGCTGCCCAAGAACGCGGCGGTCGAGATCGACCTGATCGCCGCTGAAGCCGAGGCCTGAATGTCCATGCTTCCTTTTCGCGACCTGCACCTGGACGTCAACGGCCGGCTGGTGCTGACCGACCTGAACGGCGCCGCCCATGTGGGCGTCACGCCCGTGCGCGCCCACCCGATCTCGGCGCCGGACGAGGGCCTGTCCCTGGTCGGCGTGCATGGCCACGAGCTGGCCTGGATCGAGCGCGTCTCGGCCCTTCCCGACGGCCCGCGCAAGCTGCTCGAGGCCGAGCTCGCTGCACGCGAGTTTCACCCCACGCTCAAGCGGCTGATCTCGGTCAACACCTTCGCCACGCCCAGCACCTGGCGCATCGAGACCGATCGCGGCGAGATCGACTTCGTGCTGAAGAGCGAGGAAGACATCCGCCGCCTGGACGACAGCCGCCTGCTCATCACGTCCACGCATGGCGTGCAACTGGAGGTGCCGGACCGCTGGGCGCTGGACAAGCCGTCGAAGCGGCTGCTGGAGCGGTTTCTTTGATCCGCTTGCAAGGCCTGGACCACCTCGTGCTGCGCGTCGTCGACCTCGACGCCGTGCTGGCCTTCTACGTCGGTGTGCTGGGCTGCGCCATCGAGCGCCGCCAGGACGAGATCGGCCTCGTGCAACTGCGCGCCGGCCGCTCGCTGATCGATCTCGTGCCCGTGGACGGCAAGCTGGGCCGCATGGGCGGTGCGGCGCCGGGCGCTGAGGGCCGCAACCTCGACCATTTCTGCCTGCGCGTCGAGCCCTTCGACGAGGCCGAGATCCGCGCCCACCTTGCGGCGCATGGCATCGCTGCCGGCAAGACCGAAAGCCGTTACGGTGCCGAAGGCGAAGGGCCGTCGATCTACCTCAGCGACCCCGAGGGGAATGTCGTCGAGTTGAAGGGGCCGCCTGCATGAAGCCATTGACCCGGGCCATCGTCTGGGGCGGCCTGCTGGCCGGCACCGGCGACCTCGTCTTTGCGCTGAGCTACTACGGCATGAAGCTCAAGGTCTTCCAGACCGTTGCGGCCGGTCTCATCGGCAAGGAGGCGGCGTTCAGCGGCGGGCAGCAGACCTTCGCGCTGGGCGTGGCCCTGCACTACGGCATCGCGCTGATCTGGGCGGCGCTCTTCTGCCTCGCCGCCCTGCGCCTGCCGGCCCTGCTGCGCAACGCGACGACCGCAGGCCTCGTCTATGGTCTGGTCGTCTACTTCGGCATGAACAACGTCGTGCTGCCGCTGTCGGCCCTGCACACGCCGTTCTGGCCGCCGAAGCTCGACATGGCGGCCATCGCGGCGCATTGCCTGGTGTTCGGCCTGCCCATCGCGCTGGCAGCGCGGCGCAGCCTTGTCGGGCCGCCGCAGCGCTGAACGCATCTGCTTATGCGCCGGCCGCGCAAGGGCGCGGGCGCTCCAGCAGAATCTCGACACCATGCCCGTCCTGCCCACCAAACTGCCCAACACGGGCACCACCATCTTCACCGTCATGTCAGCCCTCGCGGCAGAGCATGGCGCCGTCAACCTCGGCCAGGGTTTCCCGGACTTCAGCGCCGACCCGGCGCTGCTGCAGGCCGTGACGGACGCGATGGCCGCCGGCCACAACCAGTACCCGCCGATGACCGGGGTGCCGGCGTTGCGCCAGGCCGTGGCCAGGAAGCTCAACGACCTCTACGACTCGGCCTACGACGCCGACCGCGACATCACCATCACCGCCGGCGGCACGCAAGGCATCATCACGGCGCTGCATGCCTGCGTCGGTGCCGGCGATGAGGTCCTCATCATCGAGCCGGCCTACGACAGCTACGACCCGGCCATCCGCTTGGCCGGCGCCATCCCCATCGGCGTGCCGATGACGCCGGACTACCGCATCGACTTGCCGGCCGTTCGCGCCGCCATCACGCCTCGCACGCGCGCCCTGGTGCTGAACACGCCGCACAACCCCAGCGGCCGCGTGGCGACGGGCGACGACCTGCGCGAGTTGGAGCGCATCGCCGAAGCGCACGACCTCTTCGTCGTCAGCGACGAGGTCTACGAGCACATGGTGTTCGATGGCGCCCCGCACCAGAGCGTGGCGCGCTACCCGGCCTTGCGAGAGCGCAGCTTCCTCGTCAGCAGCTTCGGCAAGACCTTCCATGTGACGGGCTGGAAGGTCGGCTTCGTCGCCGCGCCGCCGGCCTTGAGCGCGGCCTTCCGCCGCCTGCATCAGTACACGGTGTTCACGGTCCACACGCCAACGCAGCACGCCATCGCCGCCTACCTCGCCAACCCGGCGCCGTGGGAGGGCCTGAGCGGCTTCTACCAGGCCAAGCGCGACAATTTCCGCGCTGCGCTGGCCGCCACGCCCTTGAAGCTGCTGCCTTGCGAGGGCACCTACTTCCAGACGGTGGACTACAGCGCCACGCCCAGGTTCGGCGACCTGCCCGAGCTGGAGTTCGCCCGCTGGCTGACGACCGAGATCGGCGTCGCGGCCATCCCGCTGTCGGTCTTCTACCAGCAGCCCCAGGAGCGCGGGCATGTGCGGTTCTGCTTTGCGAAGCGGGATGAGACGCTGGCGCTGGCGGCGGAGCGGCTGCAGCGCGGGCTTTGCGATTGATCGGCGAGACCCCGGTTCAGGGGCAGGGCATCACGTTGCTGACCTGACCTTGGGTTTATTCCCGGTGTGAAGTTGGAGCTAGCGCACTACATTCGCGAGTCACTTCAAACTAGGGGGAATCGTGATTACAAGACTTCTGACGCTAACTGCACTGCTGGCTCTTACGGGCTGCGCTTCGGTGATGAATGAAACCACCCACGGCATGAAGGTCGAGACCAGATCGGCCAGTGGCGAAGCGATTGCCGGGGCCGAGTGCAAGTTCTCCAACGACTACGGGACGATGACTGGGAAGTCAGGCGACACAGTGGCGGTGCGGCGGTCGAGCAAGGATCTCGAAATCGTATGCAAGGCGCCCAACAATCTGGACGCAACCGGCCGTGCCGTATCGCGTACCAATGGCGGCATGTGGGGCAACATTCTGATCGGTGGCGGCATCGGCGCGGTCGTCGACCACAACCGCGGTACGGCCTACACCTATCCGACCTGGGTGCAGCTTGTTTTCGGCAAGACGCTTGGATTCGACCGTCGAGATCAGCAGGGTGACCAGGCGACCCCGAGCACCGAGATTGCAGTAGCCGCCGCACCTGCGCCTGTCATGGCTGCGGCCTCCGCCGCCGGCAAATAACAGGCGGGGCAACGCACGGGCTGTCATCTCGTGCGTTGTTTCTGCTTTGCTGCCCGGTTGTGCCAGCGACAACAGCGCGAGCTGAATCTTGCGCGCGGTGTGACGGCGGCACTTGAGGCCGCCCCCTCACAGCGCCGGTCTTTTCACGCCTGCTGCCGCAGCGGGCAGCTCGCGCCGGTCTCGGGCGTTGCGTCCAGCCGGCTCGCCAGATCTGCGCGCAGGCCTTGCAACGCGGCGATCCGCTCGTCGATGTCGCCCAGCTTGCGCGCCAGCGTCGCCCGCAGCGCCGGGCCTGCGTCCTCGCCTTGGGCGAGCAGCGGCAGGTCGGCGGCAATCTCGGCCAGCGTGAAACCGAGCTGCTGGGCCGTGCGCACATAACCCAGCCATTGCACGGCCTCCTCGGGGTAGTCGCGGTAGCCGTTGCTGGTGCGGCGCGCCTGCAGCAGGCCGCGCTTCTCGTAGAAGCGCAGGCTGTCGCGGCTCAGGCCGGTGAGGGTGGACAGGGTGCCGATCTGCATGGCGTCTGAGTCGGGGCAGAAAAATGCTTGACCCTGGAGCGTAGTCCAGGGTTGAGCATCGTGGCCTTCGTGACTCCTGCAGCCCCCATGCCCTCGTTCAGCTCCTCCCAGTTCCGTCGTCTCGTGAGCGCCAGCGCGGCCTATGACCTGCTCGTCACGGCGCCGTTCGCCACGCCCTGGAGCTTTGCCATCGCCTTTGGCCATTTGAGTGCCGTCAACCAGGCGCTGGGCGGCCAGCCGTTGCCGGCCTTTGGCGTCATGCACACGCTGTTCGGCCTGCTGATGGGCAGTGTGGTGCTCGTCTGGTCGGTGCTGCGGCTGCGTGGGCCGACGCAGCAGTTCGGCCGCTACGACGCGGCGACGCGGGTGTTGTTCAGCTCGTGGATGGCCTGGGCCTGGCTGCAAACCGGCGAGCCGGTTCTGCTTGGCTTTCTGCTGCCGGAGGCCGCGTGGGCGGTGGCGCAGGCGTGGCGTGTGCGCCCGGCCGCCGTCAGATCAGCGTCGCCAACGCGGCCTTGATCTGCTGCGGCGATGGTTTGCCCGCCGGGAACGGCGCCATGGGCATCAGCGTCACGCAGGCGGCGTAGCGGGTACCTCGGGCGCAGAACTGGTCCATGGCGGGGCGTTCGTAGGCCTCCTGACCCAGGCCGCTCAAGGGTGTGAAACCCGGCACCTGCTTCCACTCCGCGAACATGGCAGGCGGCGCCTGGATGACGAAGAACAATGTGTCGCCCTTGGCGTTGTTGATCTCGTAGTCCTGGTGCACCTGCTGCGGCCGGCGCTTGGGTATGGCCTTGACGCGCAGGTCGCCCGTGCCGATGGCCTTGGCGAGCTTGTCGGCGGAGACATCGTCGGCCTGGGCCAGTGGGCTGCCTGCCAGCAGGGCGGCGAACAGCAGGACGCTGGGAAGCTTGGGCATGCGCGAAACCTCATGAGGGTGGCTGACCATTCTGTCGAGCGGCATCCGCAGGCGTGCCCCGGCTTTGCGGGACAGCGGGTTACAGAACGTTTGGGCCGACCGTCAGCGTTCGCGCGTTAGCAGCAGCACCTCATTCCGCAGCAGCTTCAGCTGAGCCTCCAGCAGCGGCCCGTTGGGATCGTGGCCGGCGCGGGGCACGGTGACGAGTTGCTTCCTCGGGGCCTCGATGCGGTCGAAGTAGGCGCGCGTGACGGCCGGCGGCGTCAGCAGGTCTTCCTCGCCCTGCACGAGGAAGACCGGTAGCTGCAGCCGCGTGCGCTGCCCGGTCAGGTCGAGCTTCCACAACATGCCGTCGCCCTTGAGGCCGACGAACTTCAGGAAGGAGAAATCCTCGCCAGCTTCATAGGCTGCGGCATCCTGAGGGCCGGCATAGTCTGCGGCGGGTTTCCAGGCCGGGCCCGCCTCCGCGCGTTGCGCCTCGTAGCCGCGCAGGATGCGGCGCAGCTTGCCGAAGCTGCGCGGGTCGGTCCAGGGTGGCGCGCCGATCGCTTGCAGCATGGCGATGGCCGCCTGATCGCCCAGCTCGCGTGCGCGGTGCAGCGCGAGCGCGTGGCTGGCCGTCAGGTCGGTCGGGCCGACGAGCTGCGACACGCCGACATAGGCGTGGAAGAGCTCGGGCCGCCGGTGCGCCATCTCCACGGCGAGCGCTGAGCCCCAGGAGCTGCCTGTCAGGATGAGCTTGGCGTGGCCGAGGCGCTGCCGCAGGTACTCGGCCACGGCAATGCCATCCGCGGCCATCAGCTCCAGCGTCAGCGGCGTGCTGTTGAACTCGGCCGGCTCCAGCTCCCGCACCGGCAGGTTGCGGCCATAGGTACGGCCGGCGCCGCGCTGGTCCCACTGCACGAGGGTGAAGTGCTTTGCCCAGGCGCCATAGAGGGCGCCGGCGAACGGCGTGTTCGGGTTGCCCGGGCCGCCGTGGATGAAGAGCAGCACGGGGTTGCGGCAGTCCTGGCCGGTGATGGTCAGCCATTGGGGGATGCCGTTGAGGGGGACGAAGGCTTGCTCGTGGACCGTGCGGTCCTTGGCGGTGACTGCGCAGGCCGAAGTCAGCGGCTCAGCCGCATGGACCATGGGCTGCGTGAGCAGCAGGGCGGCGGTCAGCAAGCAGCGGATCAAACGGGCTTCCTCGTGGGGTGAGGCACCGTCGAGCGGGCGCCTTGGCGGCGCACTATAGGAGCAGCTCTTCGCGACGCTCAGCCAGCCCGCTCCAGCATCGCCTGCAACAACACATTGCACCCCGCCTCGATGTGCTCCGGCTTGGCGTCCTCGATCTCGTTGTGGCTGATGCCGTCCTTGCAGGGGATGAAGATCATGCCGGCGGGCGCCAACCTCGCCATGTAGACGGCGTCGTGGCCGGCGCCTGACACCGCGCGCATGTTGCTGTAGCCCAGCGTGTCGGCGGCTTTCTGCACGGCGGCGATGCAGTCGGCATGGAAGGGCTGGGCGGGATAGGCGCTGACGGGCGTGATGTCGATGGGCAATCCACTCTCTTGCGCCAGCTTGGCGGCCACGGCGCGGATGTCGGCGTCCATCGCCTCGCACAGCGCGTCGGTCGCATTGCGCAGGTCGATGCTGAACTTGACGCGGCCGGGGATGACGTTGCGGCTGTTGGGGTGCACCTGCACCATGCCCACGGTGCCGCGGCCGTGCGGCGGGTGGCGGTGGGCGCAGGCGACGACCTCCTGCATCAGCTTGGCGGCCACCTGCAGCGCGTCCTTGCGCAGCGCCATCGGTGTGGGGCCGGCGTGGGCTTCCATGCCGGTGACGACGCAGTCGTACCAGCGGATGCCCAGCACGCCGGTGACGACGCCGATGGTCTTGTCGTGGTCCTCCAGCACCGGTCCCTGTTCGATGTGGGTCTCAAAGTAGGCACCGATCGGGTGGTCGCCGGGCACCTGCTCGCCGATGTAGCCGATGCGCTCCAGCTCGCCCTTGACGGTCAAGCCTGCCGTGTCGGTGGCCGCGTAGGCGTGCTCCAGCGTGAAGGCCTGGGCGAACACGCCCGAGCCCATCATGACGGGCACGAAGCGCGAGCCTTCCTCGTTCGTCCAGAACGCGACTTCGATGGGCGCCTCGGTCTCGATGCCGTGGTCGTTCAGCGTGCGCACGACCTCGATGCCGGCCAGCACGCCGTAGTTGCCATCGAACTTGCCGCCGGTGGGCTGGGTGTCGATGTGGCTGCCGGTCATGATGGGCGGCAGGCTGTTGTTGCGGCCGGCGCGGCGCATGAAGCCGTTGCCTATTCTGTCGATGGTGACCGTCATGCCGGCCTCGCGTGCCCAGCGTGTGACGAGGTCGCGGCCCTGCTTGTCCAGGTCGGTCAGCGTCAGGCGGCAGACGCCGCCTTTCTCGGTGGCGCCGATCTGGGCCAGCTCCATCAGCGAGTCCCAGAGGCGCTGGCCGTTGACGCGGAGCTTCGTGATGTTGGGCTGGGTGGTGGGCATGTCCATGGCGAAGTCCTCAGAGCTTCGTACCGAAGCGCAGCTTGTTGTGGTCGGGGTCGACGAGCAGGAACTCGCGCACGCCCCATGGCATGTCTTCGATCGGCTTGACGGGTTGCACGCCCTTGGCGATGAAGGCGGCGTAAGTCCCGTCTGCATCCGGCACCCAGAAGTAGACGGCACCACCGGGTGCGCAGTCGCCCGCGTGGCCCGTCAGGAAGATCGTCTGGCCTTCGCGCGAGATCTGCAGGAACAGCGGCAGGCCCGGCTCGAACTGGTGTTGCCAGTCGATGCTGAAACCGAGCTGGTCGATATAGAAGGCCTGACTGCGCGCCGCATCCGTCATGCGCAGCTGCGGAATGACCGTTTGCATGATCAGCGGACGACAGCGGTGGGCGCGAGGTCGTGCGAGCGCTTGATCGCCGCATCGAACTGCGGGCCGAACGGCGGGCGCTTGAGATACCGGCCCTTGCCAGCTTCAGCGCGCAGATCGCCGCGCGCGAACACGACGCGGCCCTGGCTGATCGTGTGGCTCGGAATGCCCTTCACGGTGCGGCCCTCAAAGATGTTGAAGTCGTTCTTCGAGAACTGCGTCTTGGCAGACAGCGTCTTGCTGCCGGCCGGGTCCCAGAGCACGAGGTCGGCGTCCGAGCCCTCGGCGATGACGCCCTTGCGCGGGTACATGTTGAACAGCTTCGCCGCGTTGGCCGACGTGATGGCGACGAACTCGCTGGGCGTCAGCCGGCCGGAATTGACACCGGCATCCCACAGCACGGCCATGCGTTCCTCGACGCCGCCGCAGCCGTTGGGAATCTTGGCGAAGTTGTCGCGGCCCATGCCTTTCTGCTCGGCGCAGAAGGTGCAATGGTCGGTCGCGGTCGTGTGCAACTGGCCCGACTGCAGGCCGCGCCACAGGAACTCCTGGTGGATCTTGGGGCGGAAGGGCGGGCTCATCACATAGGCGGCGGCCTTCGCGAAATCAGGGTCGCGGTAGACGCTGTCGTCGATCAGCAGATGGCCGGCCAGCACCTCGCCGTAGACGCGCTGGCCGCGGGCGCGGGCGCGGGCAATCGCCTCGGCGCTCTCGATGCAGCTGACGTGCACGATGTAGATGGGCACGCCCAGCACGTCGGCAATGGCGATGGCGCGGTTGGCGGCCTCGCCCTCGACCATCGGCGGGCGGCTCAGTGGGTGGCCTTCGGGGCCGGTGATGCCCATCTTGGCCACCTCGGCCTGAAGCAGGTAGACCAGCTCGCCGTTCTCGGCGTGCACGGTCGGCATGGCACCCAGTTCCAGCGAGCGCTTGAAGCTGTTCACCAGCGTCTCGTCGTCGCACATGATGGCGTTCTTGTAGGCCATGAAGTGCTTGAAGCTGTTCACGCCTTCCTCGCGCACGAGGGTGCCCATGTCGTCGCTGACGCTCTGGTCCCACCATGTCACAGCGACGTGGAAGGCGTAGTCCGTTGCGCTCTTCTCGGCCCAGCCGCGCCAGGTGCGGTAGGCCTCCATCAGCGGCTGATGCGGGTTGGGGATGACGAAGTCGATGATGCTCGTCGTGCCGCCGGCCAGGGCCGCCGCCGTGCCGCTGAAGAAGTCATCCTGCGTGACGGTGCCCATGAAGGGCAGTTGCATGTGGGTGTGCGGGTCGATGCCGCCGGGCAGCAGGTATTGGCCGCTGCCGTCCAGCGTCTCGGTGCCGCTTGGCGCTTCCTTGGCCGCGCGGTCGCCCATGGCGGCAATGCGGCCATCGACGCAGAGAACGTCGCTGCGGCTCTCCGCATCGGCGTTGACCACCGTGGCGCCACGGATCAAGAGAGAGGTCATGCAGGAACTCCTTGCGCGGCGACCCGACGCGGCATGCTGAGGTAGTAGACGGTGCCGGCCACGGCCAGGCTGAAGAACCAGCCGAAGTCGAACAACGAGATCATCCAGGGCGCCACGGCCGCCTTGTCGACGACACCGGAGACGGCCAGGTAGCCGGGCAGGCATGGCAGCACGCCCAGAGCCAGCGCGATCAGCGCACGCACGTTCCAGCCGCCGCTGTACTCGTACTCGCCACCGCGGCGGTAGAGGTCGGCGGCGTTCAGCTCCGTGCGACGGATCAGGTAGTAGTCGGTCATCAGGATGCCGGCGATGGCGCCGAGCAAGGTGCCATAACCGCCCAGCCAGGTGAACAGGTAGCCGCCCGAGGTGGCGAGCAGCTTCCAGGGCATGAAGAGCAGGCCGATGACTGCGGCGATGAGGCCGCCCATGCGGAAGCTGATCTTGGATGGCGCCAGCTGCGAGAAGTCATACGACGGCGACACGAGGTTGGCCGCGACGTTGGTCGTCAGGTTGGCCAGCAGGATGACCAGCAGGCCGAGGCCTGCGGCGACCGGGCCCATCTTTGCGAGCAGCGCATCGGGAAACAGCTCGGCCTTGCCGTAGAGGATGGCGCTGGCCGAGAAGCCGATGACGCCGACCATCGAGAACAGCGCCATCGGCACGGGCAGGCCGATGGCCTGGCCGAGCGTCTGGTCGCGCTGCGTTTTCGCGAAGCGCGTGAAATCGGGAATGTTCAGCGCCAGCGTGGCCCAGAAGCCGACCAGGCCGGTCAGTGCGGCCCAGGTGTTGGGTCCGCCAGGCACCTGCTTGGCCGGCAGGCCGAACAGCTGTGCGCTCGGCACAGCCATCATCAGCGCAACGACCAGCGCGATCGAGGCGCCGATCATCAGCGGCGCGGCGATGACTTCGAGCAGCCGGATGGACTCGGTGCCGCGCCAGATGAACCACAGGTGCAGCGCCCAGAAGGCGATGAAGCAGGCGAACTGCGACGTGCTGATCGTCTCGCCCGCGGCCGGTGCGGCGAGGTTGAAACCCAGCACGTTCAGGAAGCTGTGCAGCGCCAGCGCGCCGAAATAGCAGTTGATGGAGAACCAGCCGCAGGCCACCAGCCCGCGCAGCACGGCCGGCAGGTTGGCGCCCTTCACGCCGAAGGAGGCGCGCGCCAGCACGGGGAAGGGAATGCCGTGCTTGGGGCCGACGCGGCCGATGAGCACCATGGGCAGCAGCACGATGAGGTTGGCCAGCAGCACCAGCATCACCGCCTGCTGCCAGCTGAAGCCCTGGTCCAGCATCGAGCTGGCCATCGTGTACGTCGGCACGCACACCACCATGCCCACCCACAGCGCCGCGAAGTCCTTCCAGCGCCAGTGCCGCTGCGCGGCCGTGGTGGGTAGCAGGTCGGCGTTGCTCAGGGTGGGGTCGACGGCGCTCATGGGATGCCTTTCGCGAAGGAGAACTCAGGTGTTCTGCGGGAAAGCAAATTGCGGACCCTTCGGCAAGGAATCCGGCCAGCGCTGCATCACGGCCTTGTGCCGCGTGTAGAAGCGCACCGCTTCGGGCCCGTAGGCATGGTGGTCGCCGAACAGGCTGCGCTTCCAGCCGCCAAAGCTGTTGAAGGCCATCGGCACCGGCAGCGGCACGTTGACACCGACCATGCCGACCTGGATGTGGTGCACGAACTCGCGCGCCACATGGCCGTCGCGCGTGAAGATGGCGACGCCGTTGGCGTATTCGTTGGCTTCGATCAAGGCGATCGCCGCGGCCAGGTCGGGCACGCGCACGACGCAGAGCACGGGGCCGAAGATTTCTTCCGTGTAGCAGCTCATGTCGGCGCTGACGCCGTCCAGCAGCGTGCCGCCGACGAAGAAGCCGTCCTCGAAGCCGGCTACGCGGCAGCCCCGTCCGTCGACCACCGCTTTCGCACCGGCGGCCACGCCTTCGCCGATCAGCTTCTCGACGCGCTGCTGCGAGGCCCGCGTGATCAGCGGCCCCATCTCGATGCCGGCGCCGTTGCCCTCGCCGATCTTCAGCGCGGCGACCTTGGGCGCAAGGGCGGCGACCAATGCGTCTGCCGCGTCACCGACAGCTACTGCGACGGAGATCGCCATGCAGCGCTCGCCGGCCGAGCCATAGGCCGCGCCCATCAGCGCGTCCACGGCCTGTTCGAGGTCGGCATCGGGCATGACGACCATGTGGTTCTTCGCGCCGCCCAGCGCCTGCACGCGCTTGCCGTGGGCCGTGCCGACCTTGTAGATGTGCTCGGCCACCGGCGTCGAGCCGACGAAGCTGACGGCGGCGATGCCGGGGTGCGCCAGGATGGCGTCGACGATGTCCTTGTCGCCCTGCACGACGCTGAAGATGCCGTCGGGCAGGCCAGCGTCCTTCAGCCATTGCGCCATCAGCAGCGAGGCTGACGGGTCGCGCTCGCTGGGCTTGAGGATGAAGGCGTTGCCGCAGCCGATGGCCAGCGGGTACATCCACATCGGCACCATGGCGGGGAAGTTGAACGGCGTGATGCCGGCCACCACGCCCAGCGGCTGGCGCGTGCTCCAGGCGTCCAGCCCGCGCGCGATCTGCTCCGTGTACTCACCTTTGAGCAACTGAGGCATCGCGGTCGCGAACTCAATGTTCTCGATGCCGCGCGCCACTTCGCCGAGCGCGTCGGGCATGGTCTTGCCGTGCTCGCGCACGAGGGCAGCGGCCAGCTCCTCGCGCTTGTCCTGCACGATGGCGAGGAACTTGAACAGCACGCGCGAACGGGCCAGTGCGGGCGTCTGGCCCCAGGCCTTGGCGGCCTTCGTGGCGCTGGCCACGGCGGCATCCAGATCCGCCACGCTGCCCAGCAACAGCTTGCCTTGCACGGCGCCCGTGGCGGGGTTGTAGATGTCCTGCTGGCGCGCGCCGCTGCCGCTTGAAATGGCGCCGTTGATCCAGTGGCCGACTTCGTAATGACTCATCTCAATTCCTTCAAGCGCATCCGGCACTCATCGGGTTGTTCGGGTGCGTTGTCCAGTTGGCGTAGGAGCCGTCGATGACGCGGCCCGTGCGCGCATCGGTCTCACCGGGCTGAAGCGCACGCATCGAGATGGTGCCAGGGACGGGGCAGATCGACACGCAGAGATTGCAACCCACGCATTCCGCGTCGTTGACCTCGAAGTGCCGCTGGCCGTCCTTCATCGCGAAGATGGCCTGGTGCGAGGTGTCCTCGCAGACAACATGGCAGCGCCCGCACTTGATGCAGCTGTCCTGGTCGATGACCGCCTTCTCGACATGGTTCAGGTTGAGCTGGTTCCAGTTCTTCACGGTCGGCACGGCGCGGCCGCGGAAGTCCTCGATGGAGGCATAGCCCTTCTCGTCCATGAAGGTGTTCAGGCCCGAGCACATGTCCTGCACGATCTTGAAGCCGTAGACCATGGCGGCCGTGCAGACCTGCACCGTGCCGCAGCCCATGGCGATGAACTCGGCCGCGTCGCGCCAGGTGGTGATGCCGCCGATGCCGCTGAGAGGCATCCCTGCCGTGGCCGGGTCGCGGGCGATCTCGGCCACCATGTTCAGCGCGATGGGCTTCACGGCCTGGCCGCAGTAGCCGCCGTGCGAACCCAGGCCGTCGGTGACGGGGCTCATCGTCATGCGGTCCAGGTCCACGCCCATGATGGAGTTGACGGTGTTGATGAGGCTCACCGCATCGGCGCCGCCGGCATGCGCGGCGCGCGCCGGGAAGCGCACGTCGGTGATGTTGGGCGTCAGCTTGACGATGACCGGCATGCCGGTGTGCTTCTTGCACCACTCGGTCACCTGCTGGATGTACTCCGGCACCTGGCCGACGGCCGAGCCCATGCCGCGTTCGCTCATGCCGTGCGGGCAGCCGAAGTTCAGCTCCACGCCGTCGGCGCCGGTGTCGGCCACCTTGGCGAGGATGTCCTTCCAGCTTGCCTCGTTCACCGGCACCATCAGAGACACGACCATGGCCCGGTCCGGGAAGTCGCGCTTCACGCGGCGGATCTCGTCGAGGTTGATCTGCAGCGGCCGGTCCGAGATCAGTTCGATGTTGTTGAAGCCGATGACGCGGCGGTCCTGGCTCCAGAGCGTGGCGTAGCGCGGGCCGTTGACGTTGACGACCGGCGGGTCCTCGCCCAGCGTCTTCCAGACGACGCCGCCCCAGCCGGCCTCGAAGGCGCGGCGCACGTTGATCTCCTTGTCCGTCGGCGGGGCGGAAGCGAGCCAGAACGGGTTGGGGCTCTTGATGCCGAGAAAGTTGGTGCTCAGGTCAGCCATGGGCGGCCTCCTTGTCGAGATGGCGGGCGGTGGATAGACCCAGGGCACGGTCGATGCTGGCGGCAGCGCGCTTGCCGTGCTCCACGGCTTCGACCGTCAGGTCGCGCCCACCGGCGCGGCAGTCGCCGCCGGCCCAGACGCGGGCCAGGCTGGTCTGGCCGTCGGCGTCGGTCTTGATGCGGCCGCTCTCCAGCTCGATGGCTGCGCCGGCCGGTTCAGCCTCGTAGGTCTGGCCGATGGCGCGCAGCACCAGGTCGGCCTCGACGAGGAACTGCTCGCCGGTGTCGACGAGCTTGCCGTCCTCAAGCTTGGTCGCCGCGAAGCGCATGCCGCGCAGCACACCGCTGTCAGCCTCGACGGCGAGCGGCCGCGCCCAGCAGCGGATGGTCACGCCGTTGGTCTGCGCCCAGTGCTGCTCGTGCGTAGATGCAGAAAGGCCGTCGATGCCGCGGCGGTAGACCATGGTGACCTGCTCGGCGCCCAGCAGTCTGCTCTGCACGGCTGCGTCCACGGCCGTCATGCCGCCGCCGATGACGACGACCTTGCGGCCCACGGGCACGGCCTCGGGCGCGCTCTGGCGCAGGTCGGCAATGAAGTCGACCGCGCTGCGAAGGCCCGGCAGCTCGGGCTCGGCAATGCCCAGCGCGTTGACGCCGCCCAGGCCCAGGCCCAGGAAGACGGCGTCGTAGTCAGCCAGCAGGCCGTCGAGCGTGATGTCCCGACCGAGTCGACAGTTCAGCTTCGGCGTGATGCCGCCGATGCTCAGCAGCCAGTCGATCTCGCGCTGCGCAAAACCGCCGGCGACCTTGTAGGTGGCGAGGCCGTATTCGTTGAGGCCGCCCAATTTCGGTGCGGCGTCGAAGAGAAAAACGTCGTGTCCGCGCCACGCCAGGCCGTGTGCGGCGGCCAGGCCGGCCGGCCCTGCACCGACGACGGCGATGCGCTGACCCGTAGGCAGGCCGCGTTCGAACAGCGGCTTGGCTCCGGGATTGGCGAAGTGACCCTCCACCGCAAAGCGCTGCAGCAGGCCGATCTCGACCGGTTTGCTCTCGTTGGTGTTGCGCACGCAGGCTTGCTCGCACAGCACCTCGGTCGGGCAGACGCGCGCGCACATGCCGCCCAGCGGGTTGGCCGTCAGGATGGCCTCGGCCGCGCCGCGCACGTTGTCCTGCGCCACGCGCTGGATGAAGGCGGGGATGTCGATGCCCGTGGGGCAGGCCGTCTGGCAGGGGGCGGCGTAGCAGTAGTAGCAACGCTCGGCCTCGATCAGCGCCTGCGTGCGGTTCAGCGGCGGATGCGCATCGGCAAAGTTGCGCTCGTACTCGGCGGGCTTCAGTCGGCCGGACTTCAGGTCGGCAAGGTCCACGGGCTTCTCCCTGTAGAAAACAGCCAAACATTACTACCCTGTAAAACTTGACCTAAGCGTAAAAACCCGCAGCAAGCGCTTGGTGCGCGCCCAGCAGAATCCGGTGCATGACCGTTCCCGCAGTACGTACCCCCCGCGCCGCCACCCTGCGCAAGCAGGAGGCCATCCTCATTGAAGCCGAACACCAGTTCGCGCGTTTTGGTTTTGAAGGCGTCAGCCTGGACAGCATCGCCGCCGCGCTGGACCTGTCGCGCCAGAACCTGCTCTACCACTGGCCCAGCAAGGAAGACCTCTACCGCGCCGTGCTGGACAGCGTCATGGGGGAGTGGATGGCCAGCATGTCGGCCATCGCGGAAGCCGACGAGCCCGAGACGGCCATCCGGGCCTATGTGCAGGTCAAGCTGCGCTTCAGCCGCGAGCGGCCCAGCGGCAACGCCGTGTTCACGCGCGAAATCATGGCCGGCGCGCCGCGCTACCAGGACGTGCTCAAGGCCCAGGTCATGCCGCTCCTGCACGCCGACGTGGCTCGCTTCGAGCGCTGGGCCAACGAGGGCCGCGTGCGCCGCCTGGACTTCACGCACCTGATGTTCCTGATCTGGTCATCCACCCAGGCCTATGCCGACCTGGGGCCGCAGTTCGCGCTCTACATGGGCAAGTCGGCGCTGGACGAGGAAGACTTCGAGCGTGCCCGGGAGCTGATCACCAGCCTGATCTGGCGCAGCCTCGAGGTGTAGCAGTGAAGCGGCGCGCGCTGTTGGTGGGCCTGGCTGCGACGGGCCTGGCTCAAGCGGCGCCCGGCTCGTTGGTCGCCCGCTTGAAGGCCCAGGCCGATGCCTGGGACCGCGCCATCCTGGCCAAGGACCGCGCGGCCATCGAGGCCAACATGGCCGACGACTTCCGGCAGATCGACGCACGCGGCAATGTCGAGACCAAGGCCAGCTTCGTCGACGGCCTGGTGTCGCCCGACCTGCAGCTGGACCCCTACACCGTCGAGGATTTCGAGGTGCGCCTCTACGGCGACACGGCCCTGCTAAGCGGGCGCACGCGCATGACCGGCCGCTACCAGGGCCAGGCCTTCAACACGCACTACCGCTACATCGACATCTACGTGCGCCGCAAGGGCGTATGGAAGATCGTCAGCGTGCAGATCAGCCCGATCAAGGACTGATCAGGGCTTCCAGCCCGCATCGCGCGCGGCTTTTTCCTGCTCGGCGTTCAGCGCCTCGCCGGCCATGGCTGCGTCCATCGCCGCCAATACCGAGGGCGGCAGGCTGCTGGCTGCCTGGCGCATGCCGCCGCTCGGTGCAGCCACGGCGGCCACCTGACGCAGCGCCCAGGCGCCATCGCCCTCGCGGCAGGCCAGGCCGGCCGAAGTGGTGGTCGTGAAGCTGCGGCACCAGCGGCCGTCCCTGGCCTTGAAGCTGACCTGCACGGCTACCGGGCCTGACGGCGCACTGGCGAGCTGCTGATCCAGCGCCTTGGCGATGTCGCCGGTCGCCACCAGCCGGTCGTCGCCGCCTGTCGGCGGCGCCAGCCGCGTGCCGATCAGCGTGCCCAGCACCAGCGTGGCCGCCATGCCGCCCCAGGCGGCCCAGTTCGACATGGCGCGTCGCTGCGCCCGCACCGCCCCCAGGTTGACGACCTGGGGCGCCGGCTCGGCCAGCAGGGCCTTGAGCCGGTCCGGCACCGGCTCGCTCAACACACTGTCGAAAGCCGCAGACAGGCGCCGCCGCTCGGCCTTCAATTGATCATCATTCAAATTCATGGCCACTCTCCCAGCAACTCCTGCAGCGCCTCGCGGGCGCGGGCCACGCGGCTCGTGACGGTGCCGACCGGCACGCCCAGCGTCTCGGCCGCTTCCTGATAGCTCAGGCCTTCAACCAACACCAGGCCCACCACCGTGCGGTGCTCCTCGCTCAACCTGGCCACGGCCTTGCGCACGAGGATGGCGTCGAGCTGCGAGCCCGTGGCCGAGCCGTCGCCGACATGCTCGCCTTCCTCCTCGGGCAGGAAGGTCTGCCCGCGCCGCTCGCGGGCACGCAATTCATCGATCCACGCGTTCTGCATGATGCGAAACATCCAGCTGTCCAGGCGCGTTCCAGGCGCCCACTGGTCGGTGCGGGTCAGGGCCTTCTCGATGGCGACCTGCACGAGGTCGTCGGCGTCTTCGGGGGACCGCGCCAGCGTGCGGCCGAAACGGCGCAGCCGGGGCAGCAGGGCGGCGATCTCCTGGCGAAGCTCGGGAAGGGAATCAGGCATCGATACACGGACAACGGACAAGGCATGGATTTTCTTCCCTGCCTCGCTCGTTATCCTCACAAACGACCGCTGATGAACATGAAAACCGTCCTTCTTCTCTTCATGAGCCTCGCTCTGGCCGCTTTCAGCCTGCCGGCCGGGGCCCAGCTGCGCCTGCCGCAATTGCCGCAGCTGCCGGGCGTGTCGCGCCTGCAGGGCGTCCTGGACCGCGTCGTGCAGCCGCTACCCGAGATCCTGTCGTCCACCACGCGTCTGCTGGACCAGCGCGTGACGAATGTGAGCGACCTGCTGCGCCGGCACCCCAAGCTCATCGAGGCCGATCCTGCCGGCGAGCCCATCCGCCGGCAGGAGCTGGTGCTGGTGTCGCCCAACGAAGCCGCACTGGCCGCCGCCGGCGCGCTGGGCCTGACCACGCTGCGCGACGAGGACTGGCCCGAGCTGGGCCTGCGCGAGGTCGTGCTGCGCGTGCCGGCGGGCCTGGACACGGCCGAGGCGCTGGCCCGGCTGCGTGCGGCCCAGCCCGATCTGCAGGCGGATTTCAACCATCTCTATTCACGCAGTGGCGAGGTGGCGGCTGGCGCTGGTGCTGTGCCGGCGCCGCAGCGAGGCCCCATCCGCGTCGGCCTGATCGACGGCGGCGTGGACCGTAGGCACAAGGCTCTGCGTCACGCCACCGGCGCCAGCTTCGGTTGCGGTGGCAACTCGGTGCCCAGCGAGCACGGCACGGCCGTCGCGTCCCTGCTGGTCGGTCGTGACCGCGGCTTTGCCGGCGCCTTGACTTTCGCTTCAGCGAAGGCCGAACTCTTCGCCGCCGATGTGTACTGCGACAAGCCCGACGGCGGCTCTGCCGAGGAGGTCGTCCGCGCGCTCGCCTGGATGGCGCGCGAGCGCGTGGCGGTCGTGAACCTCAGCCTGGTCGGCCCGCAGAACCGGCTGCTGGAGCACGGCGTGGCGGCGCTCGTCAAGCGCGGCCATCTGCTGGTGGCGGCCGTGGGCAACGACGGCCCGGCCGCGCCGCCACTGTTCCCGGCGGCCTATGCCGGTGTCGTCGGCGTGACGGGCGTGAACGCCGCGCGCCGCGTGCTGCCGGAAGCGGCGCAGGGGCCGCAGGTGATGTGGTCGGCACCCGGCGCCGAAATGGCCGTGGCGCGCAGCGGTGGCGGCTATGGCGCCGCACGGGGCACGTCGTTCGCGGCGCCGTTGGTGGCCGGGCTGCTGGCGACGGAGCTGCGCGAGCCGGATGCGGCTGCCGCCGCTGCGGCCGTCGAGCGGCTGGCCTCGAGCGCCGTGGATCTGGGCGCCCCGGGACGTGACCCGGTCTACGGCCGGGGCCTGCTCGCCGAGGACTTGCGCGTCGTGCCCGAGCAGTTGCAGGCGCGACAGAACCGCTGAAACACACGGTTGCAAGTGGGTCGGGAAGGAAATCTTCGCAGCGGTCGTTGTACTCAGTGAAAGGGCCGGAAAGGCTGGCTCTTCCAAGACAACCATCCTGGAGATTCATCATGTTCGCAACCCGTCGCACCGTTCGTACCGCCTTCACCGCCGTTGCCATCGCCGCCGGCCTCATTGCTGCCAACGCCCACGCCGCGGGCCTGCTCGGCGGCGGTGCCGGCGGTGGCCTCACCGGTGGCTTGACCGGCGGCTTGACTGGGGGCCTGAACGGCGCGCTGTCTCCCCGTCAGCTTGACGTTGGCGGCAACGCCGCTGGCTCGGCCAATGCCAACGGGTCCCTGCTCAAGGGCACCATCGACAAGACCAAGGACACGGTGGGTGGCGTGAAGGACAGCGCCACGTCCAAGGCCGGCGACATCAAGACCGCCGTGCAGGGCCAGGCCGATGCCGCCAAGTCCGCCGTGGGCGATGTGAAGTCCGGTGCCACCGACAAGCTCGGTGACGTGAAGACCACGGCGCAGGGCTTGAAGGACCAGATTGGCTCCACCGCTGGCAATGCCTCCGGCAGCGCCAATGGCAGCCTGAGCGGCGCCGTCAACGGCACGGCCAATGGCGTCAGCGGCAACCTCGCCGGCCAAGGCAACGGCACGCTGAATGGGGCGCTGAGCCAGGCCGCGACGCCTGCGACGCCGGCCGTTCCTGCGACACCGACCGCGTCGACGACGCCGACAACGCCCGCCACCCCGGCTGTGCCGGCCACGCCCACGGCGTCCACGACGCCCGCCCCGACCTCGCCGCTGACGTTGGGCGGCACGGCCGACGGCAGCGCAAGCAAGAACGGCATCGGCACCAACATCGGCGGCCAGGCTGCGGGCCGCAACGGCCAAGCGGCGGGCAGCGCGTCGGCGAAGGCCTCGCGCGCTGACCGCTCTGTGGCACTTGACGCCTCGGCCAGCGGCTCGGCGCAGCGCTGATCGTCAGCAATGAACAGGGCGGCCTGCGGGCCGCCTTTTTTTGCGTCAGCCGCGGCGCTTCAGTCGCCACATTGCGATGCCGCTGCACAGCACCGTGAAGCCCAGCAGTACGGCCATCGCCATCTCTGGCCCGATGAAGCGGAACTTGTCGACGCCGCCTGCCGCGAAGACAAGCTGGTTGAGGTGGAACTGCGGCCAGAACGGCGCCTGGAAATACATGGACTTGGGCAGCGGGAAGAACACGCCCGACAGGTAGAGCCCAGGCAGATAGAGCAGGTGGGCGTAGGCCGGCGCGGCCGTGCCGTTGGCCAGCGTGCCCACCATCAGCCCGAGTGCGCAAAACGGGATGGCACCGGCGATGAGCACGGCGCTCATGGCCGCGAGCTGGCCCGGGCTGAGCAGCGTCTGGCCGCTGACGGCCGTCACCACGAGGATGGGCAGGTAGGCGATGACGCCCGTGACGACGCCGGCGGCGATCTTGGCCGTGAGCCAGGCACCGGGCGGCGCGGGCTGGGCGCGCTTGAGGGTCAGCAGGCCCTGCTCGCGCTCCATCGCGATGGAGGGGCAGGTGGCGAACACGGCGGCCATGGTCACGGCCATCAGCGAAAAGCCCGAGAACATGAAGCGCGCGGCGTCCGGGTCTTTGGCGGTCTGCTCGCCGGCCACCGCGAAGGCGAACAGCAGGTAGAGGGCCACGGGCAGCACGAACATCGGCAGCGCGAAGGCCGGCGCGCGCAGCAGGCGGATGAGTTCGAGGCGGATCTCGACCGCGTAGGGCGACGCCGCGCGCCGGGTTGCAGCAATGGGCAGGGGGTGGGTCAAGGTGGTCATGCGGCCTCCTGGGTGAGTGCGTTGAATGCGTCGTTGAGCCCGGCCTGCTTCACTTCCAGACGCGAGAGACTCGGGTCGGCGGTGAGCAGGCGGCGCACGACGGCCTCGGCATCGGTGGCGACGACGTGCAATTGCGCCTGGTCGGTCGACACGTCGACGACGCCGGGCCAGCCGCGCACCTCGTTGGCGGCCACCATCGTCTCGCAGCGGATGTGCCGGCGCGACACCAGTGCGCGCATTTCCGGCACGCTGCCCGAGGCGATGACGCGGCCCTTGCCGAGCACCGCCACGCGCGTGGCCAGTGCCTCGGCTTCCTCGAGGTAATGCGTCGTCAGCAGGATGGAGCAGCCCTCGCGCAGCAGCGCGCGGATGTTGGCCCACATCAGCTCGCGGGCCTGGATGTCGAGGCCCACGGTGGGCTCGTCGAGGAACAGCACCTTCGGCTGGCCGCAGATGGCGATGGCGAACTGCACTTGCCGCTTCTGGCCGCCGGAGAGCTTGCCGTAGGGGCGGTTCGCCAGCGCCGTGATGCCAGCACGGGCCAGAGCGTCCTTCACGCTCAGCGGCCGCTGGTAGTAGCTGGCGGACAGGGCCACCAGCTCGTGCACCCTCAGGTCCTTCGGCAGCTCGACGTCCTGCATCATGACGCCCAGGCCTTGCCGCCGCGCAATCTCCTGCGGCGAGCCGCCGAGCAGCTTGACGATGCCGGCATCGGCGTCGTGCAGGCCCAGCCACAGCGAGATGGCGGTGGACTTGCCGGCGCCGTTGGGGCCGAGGAGCGCGAGCAGTTCGCCGCGCTTGAGTTCCAGGTCGACTGTGGTCAGCGCCTCCAGCTTGCCGTAGCGCTTGGACACGCCGCACAGCGACGCGACGACTTCGTCATCTGCCGGTGCTTCGACCGGGGCATCTGCAACGGCGTGGCGCGGATAGGCCCGCCCATTGAGCACCTTGCCGATGACCGTTGAACGGACGAGCCAGTGATAGCTGAGCAGCAGGATGGCCAAGCTGCCCAGCACGACGACCGGGTACTTGATGCCCCAGTGCAGCGTCCAGTCCCCCACCCAGACCTGCAGGGCCATGACCAGCGGCAGGTGGGCTAGGTAGATCCAGTAGGACGCGTCGGCGATGTAGCGCCGTGCCGGGCTGTGGCCGGACAGGAAGCGCAGCGCCAGGCCGGTGATGGCAAAGCTCCAGGACCAGGCGGAGGCGACGAAGGACAGCGCGAATATCAGCTTGGGTGTATCAGGCATGCCGAACGGCGGCTGCGTCTTCAGGATGTAAAGGCAGACGGCCGAGGACGCTGCGGCCAGCGCGAGGTGCAGCGGCCAGCGAGCGCCAAGCGCGGTCAGTGCGCCTGGGGCGCGATGCACCAGCCAGCCGAACGCGAAGGCGGTGCCGAAGCCCACGGTGGCGGGCAGCTGCGGGATCAGCGACTGGTCGGGTGTGGGGATGCCGACCCAGGGCATCCACATCGGCAGCGCCAGCAGGCAGGCTGCCAGCGGGAGGCCCAGCATCAACGCCCCGGCGGGCCAGCGAACGGCGCCGGTGACGCCGCGGTTCAGCCAGCCGCGCAAGACCTGGCCCCGGTCCAGCGCCGCGATGGCGGCGCGCACCAGCAGCGCACCGGCATACAGCCACAGCAGCTGGTACAGGAACCACAGGTGGAACAGCGGCAGCGCGCCGAACTCCTTGGACATCTCGGGTGGCGCGGGCGGCGCGCCGTTGAAGACCTTCTGCATGCCCAGCCCCCAGACGAAGATGATGGCGACGAACAGCAGCGGCCAGCCGACGAGCATGGGCACGGCGATGCGCTTGCCGCGGTTGGCCCAGAAGCCGGCGGTGCCGACCTTCTGATGCAGCAGCCGTGCGAAGTAGCCGGCGATGAAGAAGAACAGCGTCATGCGGAAGCTGTGCGCGACAAAGCCCGCGTCGCCCAGGAAGGCGCTGGGTGAGTTGTCGCTCATCGCCCACATGCCTTTCGGGATGCCGGGGATGAAGGACATGCTGGCGTGGAAGGCGACGCCCAGCAAAAGGGCAAAGCTCCGCACTGCGTCGAGGGCGTGCAGCCTCTCGCCGTTCGGTTGGGTGTTCATGAAAGTCTCCTTAGAGCACGTCGCGGCGCCTTGCCGCAAAGACGAGTGGCAGGGCCAGCGCGATCAGCGCAATCACCAGTTCGGCCGCCAGCAGCAGCCAGAACGTGGTGTTCCAGACGGGCTCGGCCTTGCCCATGTGGGCGCCGATCTCGGGGATTCGACCGATGCCCATCATGAAGAGGGACACCGACATGTTGGTCAGCACGATGACGCCGCCCATGCCCGCCTCGGAGCTGACATGCAGCACGGCGCACAGCACGATCGAGAAGTTCATCAGCAGGAAGGCGCACAGCAGCACCGTGTAGGGCAGCAGCCCGTCCGCGATGCCGGGCATGACCAGCACCAGCCCCACGGCGCCGGCACTCAGCGCCGCCCAGGGCAGCAGGAAGCAGGCGAGCAGGCCGAGCAGCTTGGCGCGCACGTAGTCGGCGGACGACAGCGGCAGGCTGAGGATGAACAGCAACGAGCGCTCCTTGCGCTCGGACGACACGCCAAACAGCGCCAGCATCACGCCCAGCGCGATGATGGCCGTCAGCCAGACGAGGAAGCCGATGTTGAAGCCGAACTCGCCACTGGCCGCCGTCAACAGGGCCGCGAAGCCGGCACCGGTGACGCCGACGAGCAGCCAGCGATACAGGTACAGCTCCTTGGCGATGAGCTTGCGTGTGAACAGGTTCATGACGGGCGCACCTCCTGCGCTTGCCGGCTGTGCATGACGGTGGCGACGAAGACTTCCTCCAGGCTCATGCGGTGCACCTCCTGCACCGGCGCGCCGAGGCGGGCGAGGAAGTCGGCGCTGAAGCCGTCGATGGTCAGCGTGACGTTGGGGCCGTCGATGTCGCGATGCACGATCTCCGGCAGGCGCCAGTCCGGCATGCCTTCGGGCACCCGCAGGCGGACCGTGCGCCAGCGCTCGATGAAATCGTCCTTGTCGCTCGACGCCACCACGCGGCCACGGTCGATGAAGGTGATGCGGTCGGAGATGCGCTCCACGTCCAGCGTGTTGTGCGAGGAGAACAGGATGGAGCGGCTGTCGTCACGCAGCACGTCCATGAACTCGGTCAGCAGCTCTTGCCGGGCGACCGGGTCCAGGCCAGACGTGGGTTCGTCCAGCACCAGCAGGCGCGGGCGGCGGGCCAGGGCCAGCAGCAGCAGGGCCTTGACCTGCTCACCGGTGGACAGGCTCTTGGCCGTCTGCCCCGCGTGCAGGCCGAAGCGCTTCAGCAGCTTGGCGGCGTAGGCCGCGTCCCAACCGGGGTAGATGGAGGCGACGAAGTCCATGTGCCAGGCGAGCGTCGCCTGCGGCAGCAGCTTCATGTCGTCGCTCACAAAGCCCACGTCGGCCTTGGCGGCGGCCTGGCTGCGCGGCATGTCGTGGCCCAGCAGGCGGATGCTGCCGGCGTCGGCCGTCAGCAGGCCCATCAGCAGCCGGATGGTGGTGCTCTTGCCGGCGCCGTTGGGGCCGACGAGACCCATGATCTGGCCCTGGTCCAGGTCCAGCGTGACGTCTTCCAGCGTGAAGAAGCGGAACGCCTTGCGCACGCCGTTCATTTCAATGGCCTTGGCGCTCATGCTGTCGGCTCCTCGTTGTTCAGCGCGTTGCGCAGTCGGTCGACCAGTTCGGGCTCGGGCATGGCCAGGGACCGGGCGATCTCACCGGCTGCGGCGAGGTGGGTGTCCAGCTGAGCCAGGCGCATGTCCATGGCCAGGCCCTGCGCATCGGCCACGAACGAGCCCTTGCCGTGGCGGGTGACGATGACGCCCTCGGACTCCAGGTCCAGGTAGGCGCGCTTGACGGTAATGACGCTGACCCGCAGGTCGGCTGCCAGCGCGCGGATGGACGGCAGTTCCAGCCCCGCCGGCCAGTCCCCGGCGGCGACGCGCTGGCGGATCTGCTCCACGATCTGGAGGTACATGGGCCTCGCGTCGGTCTGCGAGATGAAAAGACTGCTGTGCATAATGTGTATACACAGAATATGTGCACAGTTGCGCGAATGCAAGCGTCGCAATGCAAAAGGCGGCCGGTGGCCGCCTCGATGCCTCTGTCAGCCAGTGCTCAGAGCTTGAGCAAGGCCTCGAGATTGACCCGCAGCTTCAGCTCGGCGGGCGCCAGGCTGGCCGCAATGGCCTGCGCCGCCAGGCGGGTGTCGCGCGGCACCGGGTTGCTCAGCGGGCTGCCGCTCTTGCCGACCAGTGCGGCGACCAGCGGCTCGTTGGCGCTGAAGCCGCGCTTGAAGACGATCCCGATCTCGCCATTGGCCAGCCGCACGATGCTGCCCGGCGGGTACAGGCCGACGGTCTTGATGAGGGCGGCGCCGGCTTCGTCGGGCTGGCCCAGTTCATCGAGGAAGACGGCGCGGGCGGCCGCTGCGCCGCTCATGGCCGTGCGGCTTCGGCGGGGCGACAGGCGCGCGCCGAACAGGTCGATGCGGCGCAGCAGGCGGGCGAGCTTCTCGCCGTCACTGCGGCCGCCGAGCGGGCCCGGGCCGGCCTCGTGGTGCAAGCGCACGGCGGTCAGCCAGATCGGGTCCGTCACGCCGGCCGCGGCCAGCCGCTGCGCGGCACGGTCGCCGTGGGCGGCCAGGGCCTGGCGCTGGGCCGCCGAGGCGGGGTCCACCTGGCTGGCAAGGCGGTCGTGGGCCGGACCGGCGCCGTAGTTCATCGTCAGCGCGGCACCCTGCAACGCTTCGATCAACGCGGAATCCAGCTGCAGTTGGCGGGCGACGAGGTCGCACAGCAGCAGCGTCAGCAGGGCATGCCGCGCGCTGTAGTCGCCGAACTCCTGGCTGCTCTCGAAGACGTGCAGCATCAGCGTCGCGTCGGGGTGGGCATGCAGGCGCTTCAGTGCGGCGTCGCGCAACTGCGCCACGCGGGCGGGGAAGTCGACCGGCTCGGTCTCGCGCAGCAGGCTGTGGGTGTGCAGCAGCAGGTCCGACCAGGCCTCGCGCGGGCGCTGCTCAGCCTTGGGTGCGTTGGGCGCTTCCAGCCGAAAACTGGTGTCGGCCTTGACGATGTCGGACAGCACGACGTCCTGCATGACCATGGTGTCCAGCTTGTGGGCGAGGGCGCGCTGGTATTCCATCGTGTCCCCGCTCATGACCCAGGCGCCGCCGTCGACAAGGGCACGCACCAGCGGGGAGTCGCGCAGCACCTGACCGCGCGCGAACATGAGCTTGCCACCGGCGTCATAGATGTCGTAGGGCAGCGTCATGCCCAGGCGCAGCGTGCGGGCGGGAAGGTGAAAAAGGTCTGAGGCCATGAATGCGCGGATTCTGTAACGGCCTTCGCCAGGCGCAAGCGGTTCTTGAAGCACGGCGAAGGGCCTGCTGCGTAGAATTCCCGGCTCATCCGAGGAGCGCTGCGAGGAACTTCCCCAGGCTCGGATCGTTTCCAACGGCGCTCATCGTCCCTCTACACGAGTCCGTCGATGACCACCGCTCCGCCTCCTCTCAAGCTCTCCGGCCTGGAACCCGTCGCCATCGACGCCGGCAGCCTGTTCGTCAACATTGGCGAGCGCACCAACGTCACCGGCTCCAAGGCCTTCGCCCGCATGATCCTCGCGGGCGAGTTCGAGAAGGCTCTCGCCGTGGCGCGTCAGCAGGTGGAGAACGGCGCCCAGGTCATCGACATCAACATGGACGAGGCCATGCTGGACAGCCAGGCGGCCATGGTGCGCTTCCTGAACCTGATCGCCGGCGAGCCCGAGATCGCGCGCGTGCCGATCATGATCGACTCGTCCAAGTGGGCCGTCATCGAGGCCGGCCTGAAGTGCATCCAGGGCAAGGGCATCGTCAACTCCATCTCGATGAAGGAAGGCGAGGACGAGTTCCGCCGCCAGGCCAACCTCGTGCGCCGCTACGGCGCCGCAGCCGTTGTGATGGCGTTTGACGAGAAAGGCCAGGCCGACACCTTCGCGCGCAAGACCGAGATCTGCGAGCGTGCCTACCGCATCCTGGTGGACGAGGTCGGCTTCCCGGCCGAGGACATCATCTTCGACCCCAACATCTTCGCCATCGCCACCGGCATCGAGGAGCACGACAACTACGCGGTCGACTTCATCGAAGCGACGCGCTGGATCAAGCAGAACCTGCCGGGCGCCAAGGTGTCGGGCGGCGTGAGCAACGTGTCGTTCAGCTTCCGCGGCAACGAACCGGTGCGCGAGGCCATCCACACCGTTTTCCTGTACCACGCCATCCAGGCGGGCATGGACATGGGCATCGTCAATGCCGGCATGGTGGGCGTGTACGACGACCTCGACGCCGAGCTGCGCGAGCGCGTCGAAGACGTGGTGCTGAACCGCCGGCCCGATGCCGGCGAGCGCCTCATCGAGATCGCCGACCGCGCCAAGAGCGCCGGCAAGGACGACTCGGCCCGCCTGGCCTGGCGGGCGGGCGACGTCAACCAGCGGCTGAGCCACGCGCTGGTGCACGGCATCACCGACTTCATCACCGTCGACACCGAAGAGGCCTGGCAGGCGATCTCCGCCGGTGGCGGCCGGCCGCTGCACGTCATCGAAGGCCCGCTGATGGCCGGGATGAATGTGGTTGGCGACCTGTTCGGTCAGGGCAAGATGTTCCTGCCCCAGGTGGTGAAGAGCGCCCGCGTGATGAAGAGCGCCGTGGCCCATCTGCTGCCCTACATCGAGGAAGAAAAGCGCCTGTTGATCGAAGGCGGCGGCGACGCCAAGCCCAAGGGCAAGATCGTCATCGCGACGGTCAAGGGCGATGTGCACGACATCGGCAAGAACATCGTCACGGTGGTCCTGCAGTGCAACAACTACGAAGTCGTCAACATGGGCGTCATGGTGCCGGCCCAGGAGATCCTGCGCAAAGCCAAGGAAGAGGGCGCGGACATCATCGGCCTGTCGGGGCTGATCACGCCCAGCCTCGAAGAGATGCAGCACGTTGCGGCCGAGATGCAGCGCGACGAGTACTTCAGCAGCCGGCACATGCCGCTGTTGATCGGCGGTGCCACGACCAGCCGCGTGCACACCGCCGTGAAGATCTCGCCGCACTACGACGGCCCGGTCGTCTACGTGCCCGACGCGTCGCGCGCCGTGGGCGTGTGCACCGAGCTGCTCAGCGATGACCGAGCCGCCGCCTACATCGCCGACCTGAAGGCCGACATGGCCAAGACGCGCCAGCTGCATGCGAACAAGAAGCAGACGCCGCTGGTGACGCTTGAGCAGGCGCGGGCCAACAAGGCGGTGCTGGACCTGAGCCGCGTGCCGCCGGCGCCCAAGTTCACGGGCCGGCGCGTGCTGAAGAACCTCGACCTCGCCGAGCTGGCCCGCTACATCGACTGGGGTCCCTACTTCCAGACCTGGGACCTGGCGGGCCCGTATCCGGCGATCCTGGACGACGCCGTCGTCGGCACCGAGGCACGCAAGGTGTTCGCCGATGCCCAGGCCATGCTGAAGAAGATCATCGATGGCCGCTGGCTGCAGGCCCATGCCGTGTTCGGCCTCTACCCAGCCGCGCGGGTGAACGACGATGACATCGCCATCCGCAGCGAGCCGCCCATGACCTGGCACGGCTTGCGCATGCAGTCGGAGCGCCCGGTGGTGGAGGGCGTGAAGCGCCCCAACCGCTGTCTGTCCGACTTCGTCGCCGAAGAGGGTGATCACGTCGGCATGTTCGCCGTGACCGCAGGCCTGGGCGTCGACAAGAAGGAAGCCGATTTCCTGGCTACCCACGACGACTACTCGGCCATCATGCTCAAGGCCCTGGCCGATCGCCTCGCCGAGGCCGCCGCCGAGTGGTTGCACGAGCGCGTGCGCCGTGAGTTCTGGGGCTATGCCGCCGACGAGGCGCTCAGCAACGCCGACCTCGTCGCCGAAAAGTACTCGGGCATCCGCCCCGCGCCCGGCTACCCGGCCTGCCCGGACCATCTCGCCAAGGCCGACCTGTTCCGCGTGCTTGCGCCGAAAGAGATCGGCATGGGCCTGACCGACAGCATGGCCATGACGCCCGCCGCCAGCGTCAGCGGCTTCTACCTGGCCCACCCCGATGCAGCCTACTTCAACGTCGGCCGCATCGGCGACGACCAGCTCGCCGACTGGGCCGAACGCTGCGGCTTGAGCGAGACCGACGCGCGCCGCGCACTGGCGCCGTTGCTCGGCTGACCGCAGGCGTTAACCGCCAACAGCATCTGCTTACCTTGCCGACCAAGCGCTGCGGCGCTGTCCTACACGGCCACAAGGCCTGCAAACGCATCCTCGGTGCATACCAACTACATCGGAAGCGCCATGTCGACCCCTAGCATCAAGTCCACCCAGATCGTTGCCGGCGTGGCCGTCGTCATGGCCTTGCTCGGAGGTGCCTACGCGGTCGGCCGCTCGCAGATCATGAGCAGCCCGCCGGTGGCCGAGGCGCCGCCGGCTGTCACCCAGCCTGCGCCGCAGCGCGTGGCCAGGGCCGACACGGTGCGGGAAGCGCCGGTCGTCGAACGGACGACGCAGCCGGCCTTGTGCCAAAGCTGTGGCCGCGTTACCGGCGTGCATGCCGAAACCCGCAAGGGCAAGGGCAGCGGCGTGGGTGCCGTGGGCGGTGCGGTCGTGGGCGGCCTGCTGGGCAATATGGTGGGCGGCGGCACGGGCAAGAAGATCGCCACCGTGGGCGGTGCCGTGGCCGGCGGCTATGCCGGCAACGAGATCGAGAAGAACCAGAAGTCCTACACCGTCTGGATCGTGCAGGTTGAAGAGCGCGACGGCCGCATGCGCCGCTTCGAGCGCAGCGCCGACCCGGGCCTGCGCGTCGGCGACGAAGTGCGGCTGACCGGGAACGGCTTCGAGCGTAGCTGAGGCCGCTCTGAAATCAGCCGGTGCCAGACCTTAAGCGGAATGGCCGCCGGGCAAGCCTCTGCGCAGCTGGATGGCCTCAGCGACATGGGCGGCCGTGATCTCTGATGCGCCGGCCAGGTCGGCCACCGTGCGGGCCACGCGCATCACGCGGTGGAAGCTGCGTGCCGACCAACCCAGCCTCTCCGCCGAACGCTCCAGCAATGCCTTGGCAGAGGGCTCAAGCACGGCGTGCGCGGCGAGGTCCTGCGCCTGCAGCAGTGCGTTTGCGACGCCCTGTCGCGCCTGCGCCCGCTCGCGCGCTGCGGTGACGCGCGCAGCGACCACGGCGCTGCTTTCGCCGGGGGCCAGGTCTTGCAGCTGGCGCGGCGGGATGACGGTGACCTCGATGAGCAGGTCGATGCGGTCCAGGAAGGGACCGCTGAGCCGGCCCTGATAGCGCGCGACCTGGTCGGGTGAGCAGCGACAGGCCCGCAGCGGATTGCCGAGATGGCCGCAGGGGCAGGGGTTCATCGCCGCGACCAACTGGAAGCGCGCCGGGAACTCGGCCTGGCGCGCCGCGCGGGAGATGAGGATGCGGCCGGTCTCCAGCGGCTCGCGCAGGGCTTCAAGCGCTGCCCTGGGAAATTCGGGTAGCTCGTCCAGGAACAAGACACCATGCTGGGCCAGTGAAATCTCGCCCGGCCGGGGTGGCGAGCCGCCGCCCACCAGCGCCACGCTGGAAGCCGAATGGTGCGGCGCCCGCACCGGCCTTTGCCCCCAGCGCGACACGTCGAACTGGCCGGCCAGGCTGAGCACGGCGGCCGACTCGAGCGCGGCCTCGTCATCCAGCAGCGGCAGCAAGCCGGCCAGGCGCTGGGCCAGCATGGACTTGCCGGTGCCAGGCGGGCCGACCATCAGCAGCGAGTGGCCGCCGGCTGCTGCGATTTCCAAGGCGCGCTTCGGGCCCGCCTGGCCCTTGATGTCGGCGAGATCGGGCAGCCCGCCTTGGCGCTCCCGCGGCAGGGCGGCCGCGCGGGGCAGGGCTTCGCCATCCGGCTGCAGTGCGGCGACGACGTCCAGCAGATGCCGCGCCTGCCGTACCACCAGGCCGTCGACCAGAGCGGCCTCGGCGGCACTGGCCTCGGGCAGCAGCAGCTCGCGCGGATCCGCGCCGTTCTTTTCGCCTGCCTGGCGCATGGCCAGCGCCATCGCCAGGGCGCCGCGCACCGGGCGCAGCTCGCCGGCCAGGGACAACTCGCCCGCGCACTCGAAGCGGGCCAGGCGGGTCGCGTCGAGCTGGCCATTGGCCGCGAGCAGGCCGAGGGCCATGGGCAGATCGAAGCGCCCGCCCTCCTTGGGCAGATCCGCCGGCGCCAAATTGACGGTGATGCGTTTATTGGCAGGGAAGCCCAGCCCACTGTTCTGCAGCGCCGCCCGCACGCGCTCGCGGGCTTCCTTGACTTCGGTGTCGGCCAGCCCGACGACGGTGAAGCTCGGCAGGCCGTTGGCCAGGTGCACCTCCACCGTGACCGGCGCGGCGGCCAGGCCGTCAAGGGCTCGGCTGTGGACCGTGGCAAGGCTCATCGGGTGGGCTCGTAAGAGGGCGGCGGGCGAGTCTAGCCCTCGCCTCGTGCGGCGCGGATGTGGTGCTTTTCCCGCAGGCGCACCGCAAATGTGCGGCAAACGCTCGATATGGTGCCAAATTGGTGCGCAATGATGATTTGCAGGTGCGCCCGTCCCAGATTCGTGCGGTGTGTATGAGGTGAGGCGTTGGCACGGAAGCTGCAATCAACCGCCGGACTGCCTCACCCCATAACCCTGAACTGGAGCCCCCGCCATGAAGTTGTCCTCTACGCTGCTCGTCCTGGCGCTGTCCGCAGCTTCGCTGCCGGCCTTCGCCGATGAGCCGGTCAACCCGCTGTCGTTCAACGCCAGCATCGTCAGCGACTACCGCTACCGCGGCGTGTCGCAGACCCGGCTCAAGCCGGCCCTGCAAGGCGGCTTCGACTACGCGGCGCCGAGTGGGTTCTACATTGGCATGTGGGGCTCCACCATCAAGTGGATCAAGGACGGCGGCGGCGATTCCAGCGTTGAGGTCGACCTCTACGGCGGCTACAAGACCGAAGTCGCCCCGGGCCTGACGCTGGACGTCGGCCTGCTGCAGTACTACTACCCGAGCAACAAGCTGCCCACCAGCGCCGACACGCTGGAGATCTACGGCGCGCTGAGCTTCGGCCCGGTGACGGCCAAGTACTCGCACAGCACCACCAACCTGTTCGGCGTGGCGGACAGCAAGGGCAGCAGCTACTTCGACGTGACGGCCAACTTCGACCTCGGCGATGGCCTCACGTTGTCGCCCCACGTCGGCCACCAGACCGTCAAGCACACCTCCGTGGCGTCGTACACCGACTACTCGGTGACGCTGGCCAAGGACTTCTCGGGCCTGATCCTCAGCGGCGCAATCGTCGGCACGGATGCCGACAAGAGCTTCTACGCCAGCCCCGCGAACGGCAAGTTCCTGGGCAAGACCACGCTGGTCGTCGGTCTGAAGAAGACCTTCTAAGAACTCACTGGAGCTGACATGAAATTGATCACTGCCGTCATCAAACCCTTCAAGCTCGACGAGGTGCGTGAGGCTCTGAGCGCCATCGGCGTGCAGGGGCTGACGGTCACCGAGGTCAAGGGCTTCGGCCGCCAGAAGGGCCACACCGAGCTGTACCGCGGCGCCGAATATGTCGTGGACTTCCTGCCCAAGGTCAAGATCGAAGCCGCCGTGAACGACGACGTCGTCGACCGCGTCATCGAGGCCATCGAGTCTTCGGCCCGCACCGGCAAGATCGGCGACGGCAAGATCTTCGTGTCGCCGCTGGACCAGGTCGTACGCATTCGCACCGGCGAAACCGGCAACGACGCGCTCTGAAGCGCGCGTCCATAACAACCGTTTGGAGAACACTCAAATGAAGAAACTCCTCGCCGGCCTTGCGCTTGCCGCCGGCCTGCTTGCGCCGGCCGCCTGGGCCCAGGAAGCGGCTTCGGCGCCTGCCGCCACCGCCACGGCGGCTGCGGTCGCCGATGCAGCCTCCTCACCTGCCGCCGCTGCACCCGCTGAAGCGGCGTCAGCCCCTGCCGCCCCCGCTCCCGTGCCCAACAAGGGCGACACCTCGTGGATGATGTTGTCCACGCTGCTCGTCATCATGATGACGGTGCCCGGCCTCGCGCTGTTCTACGGCGGCCTGGTGCGCAGCAAGAACATGCTGTCGGTGCTGATGCAGGTCACGGTCGGCTTCTCGCTGATCGTCGTGCTCTGGGTGCTCTATGGCTACAGCTTCGCGTTCACCGAGGGCAACAAGTTCATCGGCGGCACGGATCGCCTGTTCATGAAGGGCCTGTGGGACAACGCCGCCGGCACCTTTGCCCTGGGCGCGACCTTCAGCAAGGGCACGCCGATGTACGAGATCGTGTTCGCGGGCTTCCAGGCGACCTTCGCCGGCATCACCTGCTGCCTGATCATCGGCGCCTTCGCCGAGCGCATGAAGTTCTCCGCCGTGCTCGCGTTCCTGACGCTGTGGTTCACGTTCAGCTACCTGCCCATGGCCCACATGGTCTGGTACTGGATGGGCCCGGATGCCTACACCTCGGCTGCCGTCGCTGAAGAGATGACCAGCAAGGCCGGCATGCTCTGGCAGTGGGGTGCGCTGGACTTCGCGGGCGGCACGGTGGTGCACATCAACGCGGCCGTCGCTGGCCTCGTGGGTGCCTACATGGTCGGCAAGCGCGTCGGCTACGGCAAGGAGCAGTTCACGCCGCACAGCCTGACGCTGACGATGGTCGGTGCCTCGCTGCTGTGGGTGGGCTGGTTCGGCTTCAACGCCGGCTCGGCGCTGGAAGCCAACGGCTTCGCGGCCCTGGCCTTCTTCAACACGCTGGCTGCCACGGCCGCCGCGGTGCTGGCCTGGTGCGTGGGTGAAGCGCTGCTCAAGGGCAAGGCTTCGATGCTGGGTGCCGCGTCGGGTGCCGTCGCCGGTCTCGTCGCCATCACGCCGGCTGCGGGCAACGTCGGCATCGGCGGTGGCCTGGTCATCGGCCTGGTCGCTGGCTTCGCCTGCCTGTGGGGCGTGTCGGCCCTGAAGAAGCTGCTGGGTGCAGACGACTCCCTGGACGTCTTCGGCGTCCACGGTGTCGGCGGCATCGTCGGCGCGCTGCTGACGGGTGTCTTCAACAGCCCCAACCTGGGTGGCCCGAGCGCCGTCGCCGACTGGGTCACCGTCGCCATGGTGGCGCCGGATGCCTACTCCATCGCCGGCCAGGTCTGGATCCAGGCCAAGGCTGTGGCCGTGACCCTGGTCTGGTCGGGCGTCGTCTCCGTCATCGCCTACAAGCTGGTCGACCTGACCATCGGCCTGCGCGTGACCGAAGAGGAAGAGCGCGAAGGCCTGGACATCTCGTCGCACGGCGAGACGGCTTACCACAAGTGATTGGCCGGGCCGGCGCCTAGCCGGTCCTTCATCACACAGAGCCGCCCCACGGGGCGGCTTTCCTTTTTGGGCGTGCGAACCCGCCGTTATGCTGCCTCGCATGGACGTGCTCACCCTCCTGGCGGCGGTGTTGGTCAATGCGCTGCTGATGAGTCTGGCGCTGGCCGTCGCAGTCGGCATCCGCACCCGCAGCGACCTTCAGGCCTGGCAGTTCATGCTGCTGGGCCAGGCAGCCGGCTTCGCCCTGCTGATCGGCGCGACCTTGGGCGCGCCGCGTCTGCTCGCCACCTTGGGGGTCATGACGCTGAGCGCGTCGGGCTCCGCAACCGTCGTGGCGGTCTGCCGCTTTCTCGGGATCAAGATGCGGCGGCGCTGGCTGATCGCCGCGCCGTTGATGCTGGGCGTCGTGCATGCCATCGTCTTCAGCGACCTCGGCCTGGCGACAGGCCTGACCAACCTGACCATCGGCACGCAGATCGTCTGGGCCAGCGTGCTGCTGCTCCGGGGCGCCGGCCGGGTGCGCTGGCGCTGGCTGTGCGGCGGTGCCGCCCTGGCCAACGGTGTGCTCGTGCTGGCTCGTGGCGTGCTGGTGCTGGGCTGGCCCGAAATCTATCCGCGCTTTCTCGCGCCAAACCCGCTGAACTTCGGTTCGATGATGCTGCTCAACGCCAGCCTGGTGCTCGGCACCATGGGTTTCCTGCTCGCGCACCGTGACGCCGCCGAGCAGGCCCTGGTGCGCCTGGCGTCACTGGACACGCTGACCGGCCTGCTGAACCGCCGCGAGTGGATGAACCGCGCCAGCCTGGCGCTCAAGACGGCCGGCGAGCCCGGCGTGTTGATGATGCTGGACCTGGACCACTTCAAGCGCATCAACGACGAGCGCGGCCACCCGGTGGGCGACGAGGTGCTCAAGCTGGCCGGCGAGGTGCTGCGCGGCGAGTTGCGGGCCAGCGATCCGGTCGGCCGCTACGGCGGCGAGGAGTTCTGCCTGCTGCTGCGCCACTGCGAGCCCGCGGCATTCAGCCGGCTGGATTCACGCCTGCACCAGGCGCTGCTGAAGCGCTGCGAGGCCAGCCTCGGTTTCGCCGTCGATTTCAGCGCGGGCGCAGTGCGCGTGCTGCACGGAGAGACGCTGGCTGCGGCCATCAAGCGGGCCGACGATCAGCTTTACCGCGCCAAGCATGCCGGGCGTGGCCAGACCTGCTGTGCCGACGGCGTCTTGTGATCCCGCCCGGCGTCCCAATGTGGGTCGCCCGCGCCAAGTTTGAGATCATTCGGTCATGGTTCCCCATCTCATCACCGCCCTGAACGGCCCCATCAACGAGCTGGAAGCCCGTGTCCTTGAATCCATGCCGGCCACGGAGCGCTGGTTCAGGCTCGAATGGATGGAGCACACGCCGACCTTCTACGCCTCGGTAGACCTGCGCAATGCCGGCTTCAAGCTGGCGCCGGTGGACACCAACCTCTTCCCCAGCGGCTTCAACCACCTCACGCCGCAGATGCTGCCGCAGGCCGTGCAGGCGGCCATGGCGGCCATCGAGAAGATCTGCCCCGAGGCGCGCAACCTGCTGCTGGTGCCCGAACCCGGTGTGCGTTGCAGCTTCTACCTGGACCACCTGGCCACGCTGGTGCGCATCTTCACGCAGGCCGGCCTGAACGTGCGCCTGGGCGCGCTGGACCCGGCCCAGACCGAGCCCGAGGAACTGGCCCTGGCCGGCGGCGGCAGCCTCGTCATCGAGCCGTTGTTGCGCAAGCGCGGCCGCCTGATGCTCAAGGGCTTCGACCCCTGCACCATCCTGCTCAACAGCGACCTCGCCAGCGGCACGCCGCCGCAGCTGATGGGCCTGCACGAGCAATACCTGCTGCCGCCGCTGCATGCCGGCTGGAGCGTGCGCCGCAAGAGCCAGCACTTCCGCGCCTACGAAGAGGTGGCCAAGCGCTTCGGCAAGCTGCTGGGCATGGACCCCTGGCTCATCACGCCGTCCTTCCAGAGCGTCGACCTGCATGGCAGCAAGGGTCTGGAGGCGCTGCAGGCGGCCGCCGACGCCCAGCTCACCAAGGTGCGCCGCAAGTACAAGGAATACGGCATCAACGAGAAGCCCTTCGTCGTCGTCAAGAGCGATATCGGCAGCTTTGGCCGCAGCGTGCTGACGCTGCGCGATGCCAAGGACATCGAAGCCCTGGCTGGCCGCCTGCCGGCAGATCTGGGCCAGGAAGTCATCGTGCAGGAGGGTGTGCCCACGCACGAGCGCGTGCATGAGGCCGTGGCAGAGCCGGTCGTCTACATGATGGACCGCTACGTGGTGGGCGGCTTCTACCGCGTGCACGCCAGCCGCGGCATTGACGAGAACCTCAATGCCCCCGGCGCCAGCTATGTGCCGCTGGCGTTTGCCGACTCGCTGAACCTGCCGCGCCCCGGCGAGAAGCCCGGCGCCAGCGCGCCCAACCGCTTCTACATGTACGGCGTCATCGGCCGTCTGGCCATGCTGGCGGCCAGCTACGAGCTGGAGGCGACAGATCCGCAGGCCGAGGCCGAAGCAGCATAGACAGGCTCACGCCCTACGCGCTTCGCGCGCCCCTTTTGAGGAGGCACCGCCAGTTGCCCGGGAAAGCCGGTTCCACGGCGGTCGCTGGATGAGCAGCCGGCTGCGCGTCTGCAATTACGCCTGGCGAGCGGAAGCGTCAAGTACTTCAGTCGCGATTTTGCTGCGCTGCACAAAAGCCTGAAACCGGGCGCAGAATCCCCACTTTCGAACAAACGCCACCCCAAGCCGGTGGCCTCACGACGTGAGTTCTTCCCACGCGGCTCGCAGCCCCTCGGCAATGGCGGGCCTCACCCTCGGTGCGCTCGGGGTGGTTTATGGCGACATCGGCACCAGCCCGCTGTACGCCCTCAAAGAAGTCTTCCACGGCGGCCATGTCGCCACCACGCCTGACAACATCCTCGGCGTGCTCTCGCTGCTGTTCTGGACGATGACCGTCATCGTCTCGATCAAGTACGTGCTGCTCATCCTGCGTGCCGACAACAACGGCGAGGGCGGTCTCATCGCCATGCTGGCGCTGGCCACCAACGCGGTGAACGACAAGCCGCCGCTGCGCCGCACGCTGATGCTGGTGGGCCTGTTCGGCACCGCCATCTTCTTCGGCGACGCCGTCATCACGCCGGCCATGACGGTGCTGGGCGCCATCGAGGGCATCGAGGTCTATGAGCCGCAGTACCACGGCGCCGTGCTGCCCATCACGCTGATCGTGCTGGCCGGCCTGTTCGCCGTGCAGCGTTTCGGTACCGGCGGCATCGGCAAGGCCTTTGGCCCGGTCATGCTGCTGTGGTTCGCCAGCCTCGTGGCGCTCGGCCTGCCGCACGTCATAGAGAACCCCCGCGTGCTGGCCGCCGTCAACCCGGTCTATGCGTTGAACTTCTGCCTGGAATACGGCTGGGTCGCCTTCATCGCGCTGGGTGCCGTCGTGCTCGTCGTCACCGGCGGCGAGGCGCTCTACGCCGACCTGGGGCACTTCGGCAAGAAACCCATCCGCATCGCCTGGTACGGCATCGTCATGCCGTCGCTGGTCATCAACTATTTCGGCCAGGGCGCGATGCTGCTGGACAACCCGTCCGCCATCCGGAACCCCTTCTACCTGCTGGCGCCATCGTGGGCCGAGATCCCGCTGTTCCTGCTCGCCATGGCGGCGGCCGCTGTGGCGTCGCAGGCCCTCATCACGGCGGCCTTCTCGGTCAGCAAGCAGGCCATCCAGCTGGGCATCATGCCGCGGCTGCGCATCGTGCACACCAGCGTGCGCGACACGGGCCAGATCTACGTGCCCTTCATCAACTGGAGCCTGTTCGCGCTGGTGGTTGTCGCCGTCGTGTTCTTCGGCTCGTCCAGCAAGCTGGCGGGTGCGTACGGCGTGGCCGTCACCATCGACATGACGATCACGACGGTGATGACCTTCTTCGTCATCCGCTACGGTTGGAAGTACCCGCTCGCGCTGTGCATCGCCGCCACCGGCATCTTCTTCGTCATCGACGTCACCTTCCTCGCGTCAAACCTGTTGAAGCTGCTGCATGGCGGCTGGTTCCCGCTGCTGATCGGCGTCTGCGTGTTCACGCTGATGCTGACCTGGAAGCAGGGCCGCAAGCTGCTGTCCGACAAGCTGCGCCAGGACGCCATCGAGCTGCCGGCCTTCCTGGAGGCGGTCTTCATCAACCCGCCCACGCGCGTGTCCGGCACGGCGGTGTTCCTGTCGTCCGAAAAGGGCTCCACGCCCAACGCGCTGCTGCACAACCTCAAGCACAACAAGGTGCTGCACGAGCAGAACATCTTCGTCACCGTCAAGCACCACGAGGTGCCCTGGGTGGGCTTCGAGAAGCGCTGCGAGGTCGAGGCTCTCGGCCACCATTGCTGGCAGGTGGCGCTGCATTTCGGCTTCAAGAACGAGCCCGATGTGCCGCTGGCGCTGGAGCAGCTGAAGAAGCACGGCGTGCAGCTGGAGGAGATGGAGACCAGCTACTTCCTGAGCCGCGACATCATCATCCCCACCATCGGCTCGGGCATGGCGCTGTGGCGCGAGAAGCTCTTCGCCAGCATGCACCGCAACGCCGCCGCGGCGGCGGACTTCCTGCACCTTCCCACCAACCGTATCGTCGAACTCGGCTCGAAAGTCGAGATTTGAATCCTGCCGCGCCCGAGCGCCGCCTGGGCGCCCGGCACGCCGGCGCCTTGTGCGTGGGCATGGTCATCGGCGCGGGCATCTTCAAGACCTCGCCCATGGTCGCGCAGTCGCTGCCGGGTGCCGGCCAGCTGTATCTCGCCTGGGCGCTGGGCGGTCTGCTGAGCTTCGTCGGTGCGCTGTGCTTTGCCGAGCTGGCCGCCGCCTTCCCCGATGCCGGCGGCGACTACCACTTCCTGCGCCGCGCCTATGGGCGCCGGCTCGGCTTTCTGTTCGCTTGGTCGCGCTTCGCCGTCATCCACACCGGTTCCATGGCCTTGCTCGGCTTCGTCTTCGGCGACTACCTCGCGCAGGTCATCGACCTCAGCCCCTGGCTGGGCACGCATGCCAGCGCCGTGCTGGCGGCTGGCCTCATCGTCCTGTTGACCGCGCTCAACCTGCTCGGCGTGCGCGTGGGCCTGGGCACGCAACTGGGCCTGACGACGCTGGTCATCGCCGGCCTGCTGCTGCTCGGCGCCGGCGCTGGAGCCCACCAGCTCACCGGCCAGGCCGCTGCCAGCCAAGGCGCTGCGGCCAGCGAGGCCGACTGGGGCACGGCGATGGTTTTCGTCTTCCTGGCCTATGGCGGCTGGAGCGATGCGGCGACGCTGTCCGCCGAGATGCGCGACCCGAGGCGCGGCATCGTCCGTGCGCTGCTGCTGGGCCTGGGTATCGTCATGGCGCTCTACCTGCTGGCCAACTGGGCCTATGTCAGCGTGCTGGGCCTGCCCGGCCTGGCGCGCAGCGAGGCGCCTGCTGCCGAGGTGATGCGCCTTGCGTTCGGGCCGGCGGGCGAGCTGCTGATGGTGGGCGTGGTGAGCCTGACGGCGCTGTCGGTGATGAACGCCATCCTCATCGCCGGCCCGCGCACCACCTACGCGGCCGCACGCGATTTCGCTTCCGAGTGGCGACTGGCGCAGTGGAACGGGCGCCGCGGCACGCCCAGTGCGGCCGTGCTGGCCACATCGGCCGTGGCGCTGCTGCTCGTCGCGCTCGGCGATCTGACGCGCGGCGGCTTCGCAACGATGGTGGACTATCTGTCGCCGGTCTACTGGGCCTTCCTGACGCTCAGCGGTGCCGCCCTCATCGTGCTGCGCCGCCGTGAGCCAACGCAACCGCGGCCCTTCCGCGTGCCGCTCTACCCCTGGCTGCCGCTGCTGTTCTGCGCCTGCAGCGCCTGGCTGCTGTGGGCCAGCCTCGCCTACGTGAAAGCCGGCGCGGTCGTGGGCGTCGGCGTGCTGGCGGTCGGCGGCCTTGCGCTGGCGTGGTTGGGCCGAAGACGCTGAGCCCTCGCTATGCTGGCCGCATGCGCCCCTTACTGAAGGATTTCTCGCCCTCCACCCTCGTCGCCGGCTTCGTCGCCGTGCTGGTGGGCTACACCAGTTCGGTGGCCATCATCTTCCAGGCGACCGTCGCATTAGGCGCCACGCCGGCGCAGACGGCCTCGTGGCTCTGGGCCCTCGGCCTGGGCATGGGCGTCACCAGCCTGGCCCTGAGCCTGTGGACGCGCCAGCCCGTGCTGACCGCCTGGTCCACGCCCGGCGCCGCGCTGCTCGCATCCAGCTCGGGGCTGGACATGCCCGAGGCCATCGGCGCCTTCATCGTCTGCGGCGCTCTCATCGCCTGGGCCGGCGCCAGCGGCTGGTTCGAGAAGTTGATGGACCGCATCCCCGTGGCCATCGCCTCGGCACTGCTGGCGGGTGTGCTGGCGCGCTTCGGCCTGGACGCCGTCGCCAGCGTGAAGACCGACCCCGGCCTCGTGCTGGCAATGGCCGTGGCCTACCTGGCCGGCCGGCGCTGGTGGACGCGTTACGCCGTACCCGGCGTGCTGCTCGTCGGCATCGCCTACGCGCTGGGCGAGGGGCGGCTGAGCTTTGTCGGCCTGGACACCCGCCAGATCTGGGCGCTGCCGGTCTGGACGACGCCCGTCTTCACCTGGCACGCGGCCATCGGCGTGGCGCTGCCGCTCTTCATCGTCACGATGGCCTCGCAGAACCTGCCCGGCGTGGCGGCCCAGCGCGCCAGCGGCTACCGGACGCCAGTGTCCGCCTCCATCGCCGTGACCGGCGCGGCGACGACGCTGCTCGCGCCCTTCGGCGGCTATGCCTTCAATCTCGCCGCCATCACCGCCGCCATCTGCATGGGCCGCGAGGCGCATGAGGACCCGGCGCGGCGCTACACCGCCGCCATGGCTGCGGGCCTGTTCTATGTGCTCATCGGCCTGGCCGGCGGCGCCGTGGCCCTGCTGCTGACGGCCTTCCCGCCCGAGCTCGTCAAGGCAATAGCCGGCCTGGCCCTGCTGGGCACCATCGCGGGCGCGCTCGCCACGGCGCTGAAGGACGAAGCCCATCGCGACGCGGCCCTGCTGACCTTCCTGGTCTGCCTGTCGGGCCTGAGCCTGTTTGGCATTGGCGCGGCGTTCTGGGGCGTGGTGGCGGGCGGCGTCGCGACGCTCGCGGCCAGCTGGCGGCGGGCCCGGCCCTAGGTGGGCAGGGCGGGCGGCGCTGTGCAACACTGGCCCGATTCATCAGCAAGACCCGATCATGAAGCTGCTTTTCGTTGCCGACCCGCTCGCCACCTTCAAGACCTACAAGGACTCCACCTTCGCGATGATGCGCGAGGCCGCCAAGCGCGGCCACAGCATCCTCGTCTGCGAGCCGCAGCAGCTGGTGTGGCTGCGCGGTGGCCGCGTGACGGCGCGCTCGGCGCTGGAGATCACGCTGACGGGTGATGCCGACGACTGGTACACGGCCACCTCCACCGCCGACCTGGCCCTGGGCGACGTCGACGCGGTGCTGATGCGCAAGGACCCGCCCTTCGACAGCGAGTTCTTCTACACGACCCACCTGCTCAGCCAGGCCGAGCGCGAGGGCGCGCGCGTGTTCAACCGCGCCAGCGCGCTGCGCGAGCACCCCGAGAAGCTGGCCATCCTCGAGTTCCCCGAGTTCATCTCGCCCACGCTCGTCACGCGTGACCCGGCCGAGATCCGCGCCTTCCACGCCGAGCAGCGCGACATCATCCTGAAGCCGCTGGACGGCATGGGCGGCATGGGCATCTTCCGCGTCAAGGACGACGGCCTGAACCTCGGGTCCATCATCGAGACGCTGAACAAGGACGGCGCGCAGACGGTCATGGTGCAGCGCTTCATCCCTGCCATCGCCGAGGGCGACAAGCGCATCCTCATCATCGGCGGCAAGCCGGTGCCCCACTGCCTGGCGCGCATCCCGCAGGGCGGCGAGGTGCGCGGCAACCTGGCGGCCGGCGGCAAGGGCGTGGCCCGCCCGCTCACCGCGCGCGACCGCGAGATCGCCGAATACCTCGGCCCCATCCTGGCCGCACGCGGCCTGTTGCTGGTGGGCCTGGACGTCATCGGCGAGAACGTCACCGAGATCAACGTGACCAGCCCGACCTGCTTCCAGGAGATCACCGACCAGAGCGGCTTCGACGTGGCGAATATGTTTGTCGACGCGCTCGAAGCAGCGTTGTCTTAGCCCATGCCCTGGTGGAGCCCGTCGCCAGCGCCACCCGAGCCGCCTGACCCGTGGCGCGACTTCCATCGCCGCTGCGTCGACAGCAACGGCCGTGAACGCGAGGCCGCGTTGCGCGACCTGCCGCGCCTGTCCACCGAACTGCATCAACGTGCGCTGCCGTTGGTGCTGGCGCGCCTGAACGACTGGGTGCCCCAGGTGCGCGCCGCAGCGCTGCGGGCGCTGCCGCTGCTGCTGCGTGACGAACTCGAGCCGGCCTGGATCGACGCATTGCCGGCAGTCGTGCGCTTGATGGCCGGCGACCGCGGCGCGGCCGACGGCGCGGCAGCACGCGAGGCCATCCAGCACTTCCTCCTGAAATCGCCGCAACGCCGGGCCGCGTTGCTCGCTTGCGCACCCCAACTCACCCTGCCGGTGCAACGCTGGCTGGCGGTGCAGAGCTGGCACTACGGCTCGCCGGCTGAACGGCTGCGGGCGCTGTGCCAGGCACTGGGGAGCAGTGACGCACGCCTTGCCGCGCAGGCGTTGCGGCGGCTGCAGGCGCAGAGCGATGACTGGCCCGGCCTTGAAGGCGTCCGCGACGCACTGGCACAGGTGCACTTTCCAGGCCTGCGGCTCCAAGCGCTGCGGCATGAGCAGGCAAGCGGCCGGTTGCCGGAGCAGGCAGAGGCTTTTGAACTTGCCTTCGGCCGTCACGGCGCAACGCGCGACTGGTTGCTCTTCCATGCCGGCGCGGCCTTGAAACAGCAGTTGCGCGAGCGAGCCGAGAGCCTGCTCGATGCCAAGGGGCGGGTCTGCGACCAGATCGCCGCACTGCAGGTGCTGCGTGTGTTGAAGGCCGGCTCGCTGCCGGCCCGTCTCTGCGCGGCTTTTGCCCACCCGGTGGCGAGGCTGCGCGAGGTGGGTTACGTCCTCAGCCTGCCTGATGCCGACGAGTCGCAAGCCGTGGCACTCACTTGTCGCGCATTGGCGGACCCATCGTCCCGGGTGCCGCGCGCAGCGCTGAAGGCGCTTGATCGTGGGCGCGTTTCATTGACTGCGGCTGAACTGCTCGAGCTGAGCCGTCGAGAGCCGCGTGCAGCGTTGCCCGTATTGGATGCGCTGGCGACCTTTGACGCCTTCACCAGGGCCGCGGCCACGTTGAGCGTGTTGGCGGAGCAGCCGGTCGAGTCGCGTGTGGCCGCGGAGCATCTGCGCGCTCTGAAGCGGGCGTTGGGTCTCAGTCTGTACGCCCTGACTGGGCCACAGGCCGCAGCGCTGCAGCAGGCGGCCTCGTTGCTGCGGCAACGCCGGCCCGAGCTGAGCTTCATCGTGATCTGAGCCATCGCTGCTCTCTTGAGCGAGGATGGGCGCCTCACCCACCGAGGCCATTCCATGTCTGTCAACCGCCGTCACTTCAGCGTTGCCGTTGCCGCTTTGCCGCTGCTGTCCATGCCTGCGCTTGCCGAAGACGCCGGCTTCGCCAGCCAAGCCGAGGCCTTCATCGAGGCGCTGTGGCAGCTTGACCCCGACGCGGCAGTTGCAGCCGGGCGGTTCGAGTTCGCACAGCGGCTCACGCTGCCCAGCGCCGGGCAGCGAGACAAGCGCCGCGCCTTCCTGACGCGCTGGCAGTCGCGGCTCGAGGCGGTGCCGGACGCCGGCCTGTCGCCGGGCCAGCAGATGGACCGTGCCATGCTGCTCGCCAAGGTCCGCAGCGACCTGTGGCGGCTGGACGTGCTGCGTGAATGGACCTGGAACCCCGCAGAGCACAACCCAGCCGGCGCCATCGACCTCATCCTCACCACCGATTGGGCGCCCGAGCAGCAGCGCGTGAAGGCCCTGCATGCGCGCATCAAGCGCCTGCCGACCTATTACGCCGCAGCGCGCGCCAGCCTGGCTGACGTCACGCGCGAGCACACCGAGCTGGCGTTGCAGCAGGCGCCGGGTGCGCTGGCGGTGCTGGACGACGTCGAGTCCCACGCCCAGCAGCTGGGCCTGGGCTCGCTGATGCGTGCCGACCTGCAGGCCGCGCGGGTTGCCGTGGCCGGCTACCAGGCGCAGCTGAAGCGGCTGCTGCCGGCGGCCAGGCGCAGCTTTCGCATCGGCGCGGCGCTCTACGAGGCCAAGTTCGCGCACGACATCCAGTCCGCCGCGACCGCCCGCCAGACCTACGAGCTGGCGCTGGCCCGCCGCGAGGAGGTGCTGGCCAGCATGCAGGCGCAAGCCCAGGCGTTGTGGCCCGAGGTCATGGGCGCCGAGGCAGCGCCCGCCGACCGCTTCGCCCTGATCGGCCGCGTCATCGCCAAACTCAGCGAGCGGCATGTGAAGCGCGAGCGTTTCGTCGACGAGATCCGTGCGCAGATCCCGCAGCTGGAGGACTGGATCCGGCGCCACGACCTGCTGACGCTGGACCCGAGCAAGCCCCTCGTGGTGCGCGAGACGCCGCTCTATCAGCGTGGCGTGGCCGGCGCCGGCATCGACGCGCCCGGCCCCTACCGGCCGCAGGACCGCACCTTCTACAACGTCACGCCGCTGGACGAGCTCACGCCCGCCGAGGCCGAGAGCACCCTGCGCGAGTACAACCACTGGATCCTGCAGATCCTCAACATCCACGAGGCCGTGCCCGGCCACTACACCCAGCTCGTGTATGCGAACCAGGCTCCGAGCAAGGTCAAGGCCTTGTTCGGCAACGGCGCCATGATCGAAGGCTGGGCCGTCTACGGCGAGCGCGTGATGATCGAGAGCGGCTACGGCGCCTCACCCGAGATGACGCTGATGTGGGGCAAATGGCATCTGCGCTCGGTCACCAACACCCTCCTCGACTACAGCGTGCATGTGCTCAGCATGAGCGAGAAGGACGCGCTGGACCTGCTGGTGCGCCAGGCCTTTCAGACGGAGCGCGAGGCCAAGGAGAAGTGGCGGCGCGTGCAGCTCACGTCAGTACAGCTGACGAGCTATTTCAGCGGCTACAGCGAGATCGTGGCGCTGCGGGAGCAGTTGAAGGCCCGGCCCGGCTTCCAGCTCAAGGCCTTCCACGAGCAATTCCTCAGCTATGGCAGCGCGCCGGTGAGGTTGATTGCGGCGGAGATGCTAAAGGCCTGAAGCGTCGCAATCTCGTCCAGAGCGGCACGCCTCACTGGTCTTTGGACGTGATGGCCATGACGACGGAGTCGATGACTGATCCCATCATCGGCCTTGTCATGCCAAAGACCATTGACACATCCACCTTCTCGGAACGGTGGTAAATCGAGTCCTCGACGGGACCATGCTCCGGCAACGCGAAAGTGCCGAGATGCCAAGCGGGGAAGTAGGCGTTTCTCAACGCTTCCACAGACCTGGGCTCGGCATTGGAAAGCGTCAGAGCCGCACGCAGCAGCACCGCTCTGTCCATGCCATTCTTGAATTGCTTCTTGTCGAGCGATACCTCCCATCTGCGCTTCGGTTCCACGCAGACGACGTCGTTGCGAGCACGTGCGCTGCTGCATTGATACCGTTTTGATTTCAGCAGCGTCACAGCGGCGCGTGAGCATTCCGACGCGCAGCCGCGGATGTTCGACAGTTCGCGGAGCATCAGAAATGGATCGTCATCAGGCGCGCCCCGCTCGTCGGCGGCAAGCGCCGTTGCCGCCGAAGCGATGACAAATGCGACTGCCATGGCGAGGCGCGGCAACGCTGCTAGGTGCATGGGTGGGTGCCTCGAATGCGTTTCAAAGACGAAAGCCGGGCGGATCAAGACCCGCCGATTCGGGGTGCTACGCAGAAAGGTCATCACACCAGGATGACCGTGTCGCTGTAGCGGGCCAGCATGGCGTCATGCGTCAGCAGGCGCAGCGGCTCCGTCAGCGCCTGGGCGGCCAGCATGCGATCGAAGGGATCGGCATGGTGCGCTGGCAATTGCGCCACGGCAGCGGCATGCTCGCCTGACACGGCCAACATCAGGAAGCCGGCTTCCTCGAACAGCGCCAAGGCCTGGGTACCCGACACGGGCATGTCCCCGCGCGCCAGCGAATGCTTGATCGCGATCTCCCACACCGAGGCGGCGCTGACCCAGACGGTGTTGGCGGGCGCCAAGATCAGCTCGCGCGCCTTGCCGGGCAAGCGCGGGCTGTCGGCCAGCGCCCATAGCGCGATGTGGGTGTCCAGCAGCAGGTTCACGCGTCAGCCGCGCCGAACAGCCGTGCGACATCCGCGTTGCGCGCGTCGATATCGTCCGGCACGTCGAACAAGCCCTTGGCAATTCCGATACGCGCGGTCGCCGGCCGGGCGGCCGAGATCGCCACCAGCTTGGCCGCCGGCCGGCCATTGCGCGCGATGACGATCTCCTTCTCCGCGCCGCTTTCCACGGCATCCACCAGCCGCGAGAGACTGGATTTGGCTTCAAGCATGTTGATGGCGTTCATGGCGATTCGTTGTGGTTAGCTAAGTCTAGCTAATTGGGCCTGTTGACAGCGGCGGTGTCAAACACGAGGGGAGGCGCTGCAGCACGGACACCTCCGGGTCGCCCAAGTCACGCTCCGCGGGAGGACGCGACCGGCTCATCCAAGCTGGGCCAGCACGCGGTCGAGCAGCAGCGCCATTTCCTGCGGGCTGTCCAGGCAGAAGCGGGCCCGGCTGGCCGGATCGTCGCGGCCGATGCGCAAGGTGAGCCAGTGCGCCGGCGCTGCCGTGAACACCGGCTCGTCATTGACGTCATCGCCAGCGAAGAACGCCGCTCCCGTGCCCGTGCGCGCGACGAGCGCCCGCACGGCGTCGGCCTTGTCGGGCGCGCCGGCCGCGACGACGTTCACGACCATCTTTCCCGAGAAGAAGCGCAGGCCCTGCGGCTCCGGCGTGAGCAGGTCGGCGATGAGCTGCTGCGCACGGGCCGGGTCTGGCGAAAGGCGGTAGTGCAGCGCCAGCGACAACCCCTTGTCCTCGACCACGACGCCGCTGGCATTCAGGGCGCCCTGGTGCGCCTGCAGAAGGGCGCGCAAGCCGTTCAGCGGCTCGGCCAGGCGGCTGCGGGTCGAGCCCGCGCCTTCCTCCTCGGCGCCATGGTTGCCGATGATGAACTGCGGCTCGAAGCCCAGGCGCCCGCGCACGTCCGCGACGCTGCGGCCCGTGACGATAGCCACCGGTAGTCGCGCGGAAAGTGCCCTCAGCCGCTGCGCCACCGCCACCGAGATGCGGGCGTCGTCGGGCCGCGCGACGATGGGCGCCAGCGTGCCGTCGAAATCGAAGGCCATCAGCGGCTTCAGCCGCAGCACGGCCGCGAGTGCGGCTTCTCCGTCGGGAGTGAAAAGGTATTGCATGGCGATCAGCTGGCCTGGTGGCGCTTGACGCGGGCCTCGATGCGCGCGCGCAGCCGCCAGCGCCCGGCATCGAGCAGCATGCGGCCGGCCCAGCGGAAGACGTTGAATTCCCTCACCGTGCTGCGCAGGCTGGCCATGCGTTCGCGCTGCTCCGCAGCCGGCATGCTGGCCGCGCGGTGCAGGGCGTCGGCTGTTTCTTCCACGTGGTACGGGTTGACGATCAAGGCCTCCGCCAGCTCGCGCGCCGCGCCCGCGAAGCGGCTGAGGATCAGCACGCCCTGCAGGTCATCGCGCGCCGCGACGAATTCCTTGCACACCAGATTCATGCCGTCGTGCAGGCTGGTGACGACGCAGATGTCCGCCGCGCGGAAGAGCTCCGTGACTGCGTCGTGTTCGTGGTGGCTGGCGAGCAGGTGCACGGGCAGGTAGCCGGGCCGGCTGAAGCGTTCGTTGATGCGGGCGGTGACGCGCTGGATGCGCTCCTGGAAGCTGCGGTACTCATCGAGTTCAGAGCGCGTCGGCGCCGCCACCTGCACGAAGACGAAGCGGCCGATCCACTGCGGCCATTTCTCCAGCAGGCGTTCCACTGCGTTCAGCCGCTCCAGGATGCCCTTGGTGTAGTCGAAGCGGTCCACGCCAACGGCCAGGCAGACGTCGTCCGGCAGGCCCAGCCTTTCGGCCACGCGCTGGCGGCAGACCTCGACGGCGGGCCAGGCCTGCACCGCGTCCTCTTCCGGCCACTCGATGGAAATCGGGTAGCTCTCCACCAGCGTCTCCTTCTCGCGGAAGGCGATGGTCGAGTGCTCATGCTCGATGCGCGCTTCAAGATAGCGGTCGACGGTTTCGATGAAATTCTTGCAGTGAAAGCGCGTGTGGAAACCGAGGATGGTGCTGCCCAGCATGCCCTCGAGGATCTCCTTGCGCCAGGGGCAGATGCCGAAGGACTCGGGGTTGGGCCAGGGGATGTGCCAGAACGTCAGGATGGTGGCCTGCGGCAGCTTCTCGCGCACCATCGCGGGAAGCAGCGCGAAGTGGTAGTCCTGAACCAGCACGACGGGGTCTTCGCTGCGCGCCTCCGCCACCACGGCATCGGCGAAGCGCTGGTTGACGGCCTTGTAGGCCTCCCAGTCCGACTCGCGGAAGACCGGCCGCACGTGGGCCACGTGGCAGAGCGGCCACATGCCCTCGTTGGCAAAGCCGTAGTAGTAGCCCTGCTCCTCCTCGGGCGTCAGCCAGATGCGGCGCAGCCAGTAGTCGTCATGCCCGGGTGGCACGGGCAGGCGGTCGTTCGCGTCGACGACGTCGCGGTCCGCCGTGCCGCTGCCGTGGGCGATCCAGGTGCCGGAGCAGGCGCGCATCACCGGCTCGACGGCGGTCACCAGGCCGCTCGCCGGCCGCTTGACGACGATGCCATCGGGGCCGCGGTTGTGGATGTAGGGCTCGCGGTTGGAGACGACGATGACCTGGTCGCCGCGGATGTGCGTGTTCAGCAGCGCGCGCAGGCGCTCCGCGTTCCATTCGGACTGAACCCCCTGCGCACGCCGGAACTCGTCTTCCAGGTCGCGCATGCGGGCGCGCAGTTCGGCGGCCAGCGGTGCCAGCTCGGGGGCCAGTTCAGGCGCAGACGTCGGGCTGGACAGCAAAGGGCTCAGCAGGCCTTCGCCGCGCATCAGCGCCCGCGCGCCGTTCACCCAGCCGCGCCAGCTCAGCTGAGCCACCACGACGGTGATGACGGCGATCACTAGGCCGAGCGCGACGATCAGCCCGACAAGGTAACGGCGCGTGTCCTGGCTGCGCCGCTCGATGAAGCTCATGTCGTGCAGCAGGACGATCTGACCGACGACCACCGGCTCGGCCGGTGCAGCTGGATTCGCTGCGACGGAGGAGGCTGGGTCCTGTGCTTGTGCAGGAATGTCGGCAAAGGCTGCCGATGCCGGATCGTCCGGCGGTACCGGCACTGGCGCCGGGGCGGGCGGGGCCGGTGCATGCATCACATCGTGCACGCCCACGTGGACCGGCCCCCCCGACAGCGACAGCCGCGGTTCGGCCCGGTTCGCGATGGTGGTGGATGCGGCGCATGAAAGGGTCGACGGGAAGCTCTCCGTGCGCAGCAGCAGCTGCCCGCTGGTGCTGCACAGGCCGATGGCGAAGAGGCGTTCGTCCTGCAGCGTGCGATCAAAAAGCGGTTGCAGGCGCGCTGTTTGCCCTGTGAGTAGGGCTTCGGTCACCGAATCCGACAAGGCGTTGGACACCACCACGCCGCGGCTGTTGAGGTCGCGGCTGAACCAGCGCAGCGTCACCTGGTCCATCAGCGGCACGGCCAGGTTGGATGCAACGACCAGCACCACCACCAGAGGTAAAAGGAAACGGAGCTGCAGGCGGAAGGGCCAGCGCCAGGACAGGTTGAAAGGCTTCATGCCGGATCTCTTTGTATTTGTAAAAGTAGCCATGACTTGCTGCGGTGCAGCAAGCGGCGTGCCTTGAAAGGACTTACATGCCCGCACTGCCCACCGCCCCGCGCCCGCCTGCGGGAATGGACCTCGCGCTGATCGGCAACTGCACGATCAGCGCCCTCATCGAAAGCCGCGGCAGCATCGTCTGGTGCTGCATGCCGCGCTTCGACAGCACACCGGTCTTCGACGCCCTGCTGCACAGCGCCGAGGGCCTGCCGCTGGACGGCGCGATGACGGTGGAACTGGAAGGGCTGACCTGCTCGGAGCAGTCGTACGACCCTGGCACCGCCATCGTCCGCACCCGGCTCTGGGACGACCGCGGGCAGGGCATCGAGCTGGTGGACTTCGCGCCGCGCTTCTTCCAGCGCGACCGGCCGTTCCGGCCCGCGCAGCTCGTGCGGCGCGTGCGGCCACTGGCCGGCCACCCGCGTGTGCGCTTCACCGTGCGACCGCATGGCGACTGGGGTGCGGCGCCACCCACGCTGACGCGCGGCAGCCACCACCTGCGCTTCGTGATGCCCGAGATCACGCTGCGCCTGAACACCAGCGTGCCGGTCACCTACCTCGTCGACGGCACCTGGTTTTCGCTCACCGGGCCGGTCAGCCTGCTGCTTGGGCCGGACGAGACGCTGACCGGCGGCATCGACGACACGGCGCGTGAGTTCGAAGAACAGACGGCGCTGTACTGGCGCCACTGGACCCGCCGCCTCGCCCTGCCGCTGGAATGGCAGGAGGCCGTCATCCGCGCGGCCATCACGCTGAAGCTGTGCCAGTACGAGGAGACCGGCGCCATCGTGGCCGCCATGACCACCAGCCTCCCCGAAGCGCCCAACAGCGGGCGCAACTGGGACTACCGCTTCTGCTGGCTGCGCGACGCCTTCTTCGTCGTGCGCGCGCTGAACAGCCTGAGTGAGGTGGGCACGATGGAGGGCTACCTCGACTGGCTCTACAACGTCGTGCGCAGCGCCGAGGGCAACCACGTGCAGCCGCTGTACGGCATTGGCCTGGAGAAGTCGCTGCCCGAGTCCATCGTGACCCACGCGGCCGGCTACCGCGGCATGGGGCCGGTGCGCGTGGGCAACCAGGCGCAGGAGCACTTCCAGCACGATGTCTATGGCAACGTGGTGCTCGGCGCGGCCCAGGCTTTCCACGACCACCGCCTGTTCCGGCAAGGCAATGCCGCCGACTTCGCCGCGCTGGAGGTCATGGGCGAGCGGGCCTGGGCGCTGCACGACCAGCCCGACGCCGGCATCTGGGAGCTGCGCACGCGCGCCCGGGTGCACACCTCGTCAGCGCTGATGTGCTGGGCGGCCTGTGACCGCCTCGCCCGCATCGCCGCGGTACTGAAGCTGTATGACCGTGCCGCGCTGTGGCACGAGCGCGCGGCCATCATCCACAACGCCATCACGACGCACGCCTGGAGCGAGGAGCGGCAGGCCTTTGCCGAAAGCCTCGGCGGTCGCGATCTGGACGCCAGCGTGCTGCTGATGGGCGAAGTCGGCTTCCTGCCCCGCCAGGACCCGCGCTTCATCAGCACCGTGAATGCGATGGAGGCCTCGCTGTGCGACGGCCCCTTCATGCGCCGCTACGAGGCAGAGGACGACTTCGGCCGGCCCGAGGTGGCGTTCAACGTCTGCTCGTTCTGGCGCGTCGACGCGCTGGCCCGCATCGGCCGCAAGGAGGAGGCCCGCGAGGCCTTCGAAGCCCTGCTCGCCCGCCGCAACCACGTCGGCCTGCTCAGCGAGGACCTCGATGCCAGGACCGGCGAGCTGTGGGGCAACTTCCCGCAGACCTACTCGATGGTCGGCATCATCAACGGCGCGGTGCGGCTGTCAGCGCCGTGGGACAGTGTCGTGTAAAGCCGGCGGGAACCGGTTCAATCACACACTGAACCTGTCGTGCACGCGCGGCGGAGTCGCCTGCGCATCGTCGGCCACCCACACCGGCCCCGGCCCGTCGTTGCGCTTCCACTTTCTCGGCACGCGGTCCAGGGCAATGAACCATGCCGTCAGCCCGCCGTTCGCATCGATGCGAAAGCGCAGGAAACCCTTGTTGTCCTGCCCGTCCAGCGCCGCATAGCCGTTGTTGGTCAGGTAGCCCAGCCATGACATCAGCGCGAGGTAGGCGCCGAAGATGAAGGCACCCACCAGCCCGCCCGCGCTGAACACGCCCAGCCCGACCAGGCAGGAGTGAACGATGAGCCCGCTGGGCTCGGTGCGGTCGCCGATCCAGCCCAGTTCGCCCACCAGCTGGTGGCCCCAGAACTCCAGGCTGTAGACGGCCAGCACGTGCACCGCCGCGTGCAGCGCGCCAATGCCCCACATGACGATCCAGCGCCACACCGGGTTCACGGCCGGCGACAGCTCGTTCACCGTCTCGCGGCCCATCACCATGCAGCCGAAGGCCATCAGCAGGTTGATCAGGAAGCCCAGCGGGCTGAACACCATGGCCTTGAGCCAGAGCATGAAGACATGCCAGTAGTCGTCCATGCCGAAGCGCCACATCGCCTTGAAGCCGTCAGGCTCGAACGAGTCCACGAAGGGCATGGAGTTCAGATAGGCGTTGAACCAGTACAGCGCGCCCAGCAGCACGGCGAACCAGGCATTGCCGCCACCGCCGGTCGCGTCGCGGCGGAACAGCGCCAGCAGGTTGCCCTTGCAACCGGCGCGCGAGGCCTCGGCATCGGGGTAGGCCGTGGCCTCCATGCGCTGGAACTCGCTGCCGGGGCCTTGCTTCTCGGTCAGCCCGACGGCCAGTGCCGGCAGCGATGTGAACGGCTCGGGCGGGATGCAGTCCCGCGTGTCGAAGGCCTGCAAGCGCACCGGCCGCGTGGTGGGCTTGGTGTGCGTCGGGTGGGAGAACGCGCCGCCCGTGCCGCAAACGACGGCGCGGCCCCAGTTGACCGAATCCCAGCGCAGGTAGTGGTGCAGGTCGCCCGCCAGCCGCAGCTTCACGCGGGCGCGCAGCAGGCCTTCGAGCTTCTGGTAGCGCTTGGGGTGGCTGTCGTCAGCGCCGTCGCCGATGGGCCGTGTCCAGTAGGGCTCGGGGTAGATCAGCAGCACGCGGTCTTCGGGCTCGATGTGATATTCGTGGCCGTCTTCGGTGACGAGGCCACGCTCGCTGAGCAGCGCCTCGAACTGCTCGTACTGGTCGCGGTCGATGTCGTGGTCCAGCGCAAAGTCCAGCCCCAGCGCCCACCAGCCGCCGGGCAGCTTGATGCAGAAGTAGGTCTGCCGCTGCGGAATCTTGGCGCCGAGCAGTGGGGACGAATCATTGCGGCGTGTGAAGTAGCGGCTGAAGGTGGAAGCCGAGTCCATCCAGTCGTGGTTCTGCGGGATGGCGGCCAGCGTCAGCCGCCGGCCGCGCACGACCGTGGCCGCATGGCTGTTGCGCACGGCCTCGAACATCTCGACGAAGCGGTAGCGGTAGTCCTGCGTGCTGGCGGCGGGGTAGGCCAGGTCGCCGCCGAACATCAGCAGCGACGCGCGCGGCAGCCGCTCGCCGGCCAGTTGCAGCTCGTCGGCCAGTGCCGTGCTCGCCACCGCATAGCAGGCGTTGCCGCCGTCGCCGGTGTCGGCGATGAAATCGAACCAGCATTCGCCGGTGAACTCACCCGCCGCTTCGGGCTCGCTGCGGTCGATCACCTTCATCGGCAGCGGCTGGCTCTCGCGGCCGTCGCGGTTGCGGAGTTGGTCCAACGACGACAGCACCTGCCGCGCCGCCGTCCACAGAACATCGGGCTGGTACCAGGCGACGGGGTGGCGTTCATGGGGCGGGACGGACCGGCCGAGCTTGGGGGGTGACATGGGCCGGGATCATGGTCCCGCGCCCAGTCGCAATCAAGTGCTGCGTGTTCGGTGCCCGGCCGCGGCCTTGTAGCTGTTGATCTCCTGGGCCACCTCGGCTGGGTCGATCACGTCCTCCAGCCGAGTGAATCCCTCCGGCGCCAGCGCCTCCACACGGTCGAGGATCGCGTCCAGCCCCTCGGCGCGGTTCATCTGGACGATGCGGGCGCACAGCGGCCGGCGTTCGTCTTCATAAGCGGCAAGGGCGCTGTCGAGGTCGTCGTGGCTGGCCAGCGCATCTGCCAGCGCCCTGGCGTCCATGACGGCCTGTGTCGCGCCGTTGGAGCCGATGGGCACCATCGGGTGCGCCGCGTCACCCAGCAGTGTGGACGGCCCGAGCCGCCAGCGCGGCAGCGGGTCGCGGTCCACCATGGGCCATTCCAGCATCTGCTCGGCGCCGGTGATGAGGCCGGGCACGTCCAGCCAGTCGAAGCGCCAGCTGCCGAAGGTGGGCAGCAGGTCGTCGAGATTGCCGGCGCGGCTCCAGTCGGCGCGGTCAGGCGCTGTCAGGCCCGGCGTGGGCAGCTGCACGCGGCGGTCGGCGATCCAGTTGATGAGCTGCAGGCCGTCGCTTTCGCGCGGCGCGCCGATGGGGTAGACGACGAACTTGGCCTGGCTGTGGCCGGCCTGCACCATGGTGCGGCCGTCCAGGAAGGGCGGCGCCCACGACGTGCCGCGCCACATCATGACGCCGCGCCAGCAGGGCGAGCCCTCGTCGGGTGCCAGCCGTTTGCGCAGCGCGGAGTGGATGCCATCGGCGCCGACGACGAGGTCGGCCGCCTGCTCGCGCGGGCCGTCCGGCGTCTCGATGAGTGCGACATTGCCGTCTCGCACCCCCACGACGCGCTGGCCGCCGAGCACCGTCACCTGCGCGCTCGCCTCCCGCCACAGCATCATCTGCAGCTCGCCGCGGTGGATGCTGAACTGCGGGTGGCTGTAGCCGCCCTCGGTGCCGCGCGGGTCGCGGTAGATGGCCTGGCCGTGCCGGTTGGCGAAGACGAGGGCCGAGGTTTCGACGGCCATGCCGCGCAGGGCCGGCAGCAGGCCGAGTTCGTCCAGCACGCCGACGGCATGCGGCAGCAGGTTGATGCCCACGCCCAGTGGCTTGGGTTCGCGCACGGCCTCCAGCACGGTCACGTCGTGGCCGCGCGCATGCAGCGCCAGTGCCGCCGTGAGCCCGCCGATGCCGCCGCCTGCGATCAGAACTTTCATGCGCGGAAGCTATGAGTGCGCCCGACGTACCCGGTCTTGGCAGGCCCTGCCCTTCGGGTTGCCTCAAGAAAGCGCCCACCCGGCGTTGCAAATGCTCGCCGTGCTCCCCGGCACGACTCCGCTTTGCGCGTTGATTGGGCGCTTTCTGGGGGCAACGCGGGCATGTCGGGCGCACTCATAGCTTCCAAGGGTAAGCGAGATGGTTGCACTGTGCAACTAAAACTAACCTGTAGACGTGAAGACCGACAGCCATAGCGACATTGCGCCCGAAGGCCTGATGCTGCCCGTTCCCGGCGTGGACTACGGCCCGCTGGACGGCCTGCTCGGCTATGCGCTGCGCCGCGCGCAGAACGCGTTGTATCTCGATTTCTACCGCGCCACCGCCGAGTCGGACGTCAGCCCGCAGCGCTTCGCCGCGCTGGTGCTGATCGCCCGCAACCCCGGCCTGCGCCAGGGGCTGCTCGGCCAGGCGATGGGCTTGCACCGCAGCGGCGCCCTGCGCCTGACCGACTGGCTCACTGCCCAGGGCTGGGCCGAGCGCCGCGACACGCCCGACGATGCGCGCGCCTGGGGCCTGCACCTCACACCCGCCGGCAAGCGCCGGCTCACGAAGCTGGAAACCGCTGTCGCCCAACACGACCGGGCGCTGCTGGCCGCCCTGGGCGACCAGGGCGCCGCGCTGAAGGCCGCACTGGACCGCCTCGCGTGGGTGGCCACCGCACAGAGCACCGACCCGCAGAACAAACCCAGGAGACCCAAACCATGATGGACAGACGCCACCTTCTCGCCGCGCTTGCGGCCCTGCCCCTCGCCGCCCGCGCCCAGGGCCAGCCGCCGCGCATCCTCGTCGGCTTCCCGGCCGGTGGCTCGCTGGACGCGACGGCGCGCCGCTTCGCGGAGTTCGCCCGCGGCAGGCAGGCCGAGACCGTGCTTGTCGAGCAGAAGGTGGGCGCCGGCGGCCGCATCGCCATCGCCGGCCTGAAGGACGCCGCGCCCGACGGCCAGACGCTGCTGCTCAGCCCGTCGTCGATGTTCACCATCTACCCGCATGCCTACCGCAAGCTGGCCTACAACCCGGTGACCGACGTGATTCCCGTCTCGCCGCTGGCGCTGTCGACCTGCGGCTTCGGCGTCGGGCCGATGGTGCCGGCCACCGTCAAGACGCTGGCGCAGCTGGCCGACTGGTTCAAGGCCAATCCCGACAAGGCCGCCTACGCCTCGCCGGCCGCCGGCGCGATGCCGCACTTCCTGGGCAGCCAGTTCGAGCATGCGGCCGGGTTGAAGCTCACCCACGCACCCTACCGTGGCGCCGCACCCGGCATGCAGGACCTGATGGGTGGCCAGATCGCGTCGGGTTGCTTCTCCATCGGCGACTTCCTGGCTCACCTCGCCTCCGGCCGTGTGCGCCTGCTGGGCGTGACCGACAAGGTCCGCTCGCGCTTTGCACCCGACGTGCCGACCTTCGAGGAGCAGGGCTTCAAGGGCATCGTCGGCGTGGAGAGCTATGGCCTCTTCGTGCCGGCCCGGACGCCGCAGGCCGTGGTCGACAAGCTCGCCGACATCGCCCGCGCCGCCGTGCGCGATGCCGGCGTCATCGAGGCGCTGGCCAAGCTCGGTTACGAGCCGCTGTCCCTGTCGCCGGCCGACTACGCCAGGCGCCTGGCGGCCGAACGCGAGTACTGGGGGCCGGTGGTCAAGGCTTCGGGCTTCTCTTCGGACGACTAGGGCCTGTTCGCCCTGCGGGAATCGGTGCGAGAAGGCCTGGGGCGGGGCAGGGCAAGGCGCGCGCCGCAGCCCGGGCTACCTGCCCGGGCAAGGGGCGCAACGCCGCCATGCGTCGCCCCAGACCTTCTCCCGAAGGGTTGCCTCGCAAAGGCCCGCGCGCGGCGTTGCTCGGCCTCGCTGGGGAGCGCCCCAGCTTCGCCTCACGCCTTGCTCGCAGGTCTTTGCGAGGCAACGCATCCGATTCCCGCAGGGCGAATAGGCCCTAGCATCGGCGCTCCACAACGGAGCTGCCCCAATGCCCTGGCGCCGACTGGCTCATTGCCTCGCTTTTGGCCTCGCTGTCTGCCTGACCCTGAATGCCGCGCAAGCGGCCGCTGATACCGCGCAGTTGCGGACGCTGCTGACCGAGCAGCAGTACGTCGCTGCGCGCGACGATCTCGACGTGCTGCTGAGGGCACCCAGGCCCATCACTGCGGAACGAGAGGTCATCTACCAGTGGCTGTTTGCCCGCGACGACGGCGCTGCCATCGACCGCCGCACGCGCGATGTGCTGAAGGGCGTCCAGGTGGACGCGGTCGACCTGCTGGCCGCCGGCCGCCTGGCGCTGGACCGGCGCGACTTCGAACGGGCCAAGCAGTGCTTCGAGCGTGCGCTGCGCAAGGCCGCACGCCCCATCGACCAGGCGCACGCTTTGCGCGGCCTCGGCCAGCGCCACTTCCAGCTGCGCGAGTTCGACGCATCGCTGCAAAAGCTGGAGCAGGGCCTCGCCGCCGAGCGCACCGCCGACGGCCTCGCGGCGCTGGCGGACACGTTGATCCGCCTGGGCCGCACGGAGGACGCCATCGCCGCGGCCGAGGGCGCCGTGGCGCTGAACCGCCACCACGAGGCGGCCCATTACCTGCTCGGCAACGGTTACTCGCGCGAGAACTACACCCAGCTCGCCGCGCGCATGGGCGCCGCCTTCGCGCCGCTGCTGGCCGACGTGCGGCGCGCGTCCGACGCCTTCGAGCAGGGCGATTTCGACGCCGCGCTTCGCCTGAGCCTCTCGGTGCTGGAGCGTTGCCCGCAACTCGGCCGCGCCCACGCCATCGCCGCCAAGGCGCTGGAGTCGCAGCGCTTCGCCGTCGACATCCACCGCGCCGATTACGAGCGCCGCTTTGCCGCCACGCCCATGCCCGCCGTGCCCGGCATCGAGCGCTACGTGCTGAACTGGCAGGACCTGTCTCCCCGCCACAAGAAGCGTGTGGCACTGTCCGTCGCGCCCTGGAAGGCCTTCATCCCCGTGCTGGCGGAAGGCGGCGCGCGGCACTTCATCAAGCCGATGTGGATGCGCCTGTCCGAGACGCCCGAAGCCCACGCGCTGAAGGACGCGCGCATCGACTACGACTCGCGCCTGTGGGACGACGTGCGCGGCATGGGCGGCCACTTCACGGTCACCGGCATCGAGGACGTCGAGCGCAGCATCTTCGACAAATACAACACCGTGCTGCACGAGCTCACCCACCAGGTGCATGGCGTCCTGACGGCCAACCAGTCGCGCGAGATCGAGGCGCTGTATCAGAAGGCCAAGGCGCGCGACGCGGCCACACGCAACGGCTTCCTGTCGCGCTACGCGGGCGGCTCGGTGTGGGAGTACTTTGCCGAAGGCGCCAACGCGGAGGCCTCGCCGCGGCGCGATGCCTACGACGGCCGCGAGATCGTGCGCGAGCGCCTCATCGCCATGGACCCGGCGCTGCGCGTGCTGGTCAAGCGCTTCTTTGCCCAGCGCGACACGCGTGCCAGCCTGCCCATCGCCCTGGTCAACGCCGGCAACCAGAAGCTCGAAGACGGCAAGCTGGCCGACGCCCTGCCACTGCTTGACCGTGCGCTGTCACTCGCGCCGGATGAAGAAAGCGCCCTGGCAGCGCGCTTGCATGCGCTGGCGCTGGAGGGCAACGGCGCCGCCGCCCGGGAACTGGCCGGCCGTGCGCTGGCCCGCCACCCACGCAGCGGCGCGCTGCGCGTGGCGGCGGCGGAGGCGCTCTGGCACGGCGGCAGCCCGCTGCAGGCGGAGGTGTTGCCGGGGCTGTCACGCGACATCGAGCGCCTGAAGGGCGAAGACCGCTTCCGCGTCGACCTCGCGCTCGCCGACCATCACCGTCGCCTGGGCGATGTGTCGCGCGCATTGGCCGCCTACGACGCCGTGCTGGCGTACCAGGGCGACCAGCCCGAGGCGTTATGGGGCCGCGCAGCAACGCTCGCGCTGGATGGCCAATGGGACGCCGCCTTCACGCAGTACGAGGCCGTGATCCGCCTGCGCACCGGCCTCCTGGCGCTGCGCCGTGACTACGCGCTGGACCTGCTGCGCGCTGGCCGCCGTGAGCCGGCGCGGGCGCAGATCAAGGCCGCGCTGCTGCTGGACCCGCGCGACCCTGACACGCTGGCCTTGCAAGCCTGGACGGCGCTTGCTGATGGCGATGCCGCAGCCGCCCAGCGCGGTGCCGCAGAAGCCCTCACCCTCGGCCCCTGGAGTGACCTGGCCCTCATCGTGCAGGCCGGCGCGCTGCATGCGCAAGGGAAGGGCGCCGAAGCCCAGACCGCGCTCGCGCCGCTGCGCCAGCGCATCGCTGCCACCACGCCGCCGAACTACGTCTACCGGCCCGAGAAGTCGGAGTGGCTGTCGGTGCACACCTTGCCCGCCGCCGAGCGCCGCGTCATGGAGCTGCTGGTCAAGTGAAAGCCTTTCTGCGGCGCCTGGAAGCCGTCCATCTGAACGGCGCGGCCGTCGCCCTCGGCGTGGCGGCGACTCACCTCGCCATCGGCGCGCTGTTTGGCGAAACGGCCGGCCTGGCCGCCGTGGGCGGTGCCGTTTGCGCCAGCCTGCCCGACGTGCCCAATCCGCCGCAGCGCGTGCTGCCGCGCGTGCTGCCGGCTGCATTCGCCGCCGCCCTCGTCACGCTGCTGGTGGGCCTGGCCGACGGCTCGCTGGCACTGACTGTCGCGCTGGTTGCCGTCGTCACCTTCCTTTCGCTGATGACGCTGGCCTGGGGCGCGCGCGCCGGGCCGATGTCTTTCTCTCCCGTGCTGGCCCTGGTGTTCGCCATGGCCTGGGACCGCACGGCCGGTGCCGCATCACTGGCCGAGCATGCGCTGTGGGTGGGCCTGGGCGGCTGCGTCTACGCCGGCTGGGCGCGCGGCGCGGCCGTCGTGCTGCGCCACCGGCTGCGCGAGCTGGCGATGGTGCAGGCGCTGCGCGCCACCGAGCGGCGCGTGCGTTCGCGCGCCCAGCGCATTGCGCTGGCCGTGGGCGCCGACGAAGCTCGCATCCGCGCCTCCATCGCCGACGACGTCGTGCTGGCCGACGCCTTGCAGGCCGCCCGCGACCAGGTCTTCGCCGCGCGCCGCTCGCCGCGCAGCCGCCGGCAGACCGACCTCGTGCTCGGCCTCATCGAGCTGCGCGACCTGCTGCTGGCCAGCCGGCTGGACACCGAGCTGCTGGGCCAGGACTTCCCCGGCCGCCAGTGGCGCGCCGCGCTGGCCGACACGCTGCGCCACCTGGCCGACGTGCTGGCCGCTCTGGCCGACACGCTGGCCTACGGCACGCCGCTGCCCGAGGTCTCGGCCGAGGCCTGGCGCAGCCAGCTCGCCGCGCGCCTGGCCGACATTCAGGTGCCGGCCGGCGACTCGCGCGCCCACCTCGTGTCAGCGCTGGAATCGCGCCTCGGTCACATGCTGGACGACATCGACGCCATGGTTGCCCGCCAGTCCCGTCGCGAGGATGTGGACAGCCCCTGGACCTGCGAGAAGCTTGCGCCTTTCGTGTCACCCGAGGGCTGGCCGCTGGCCGCGCTCAAGCCCCACCTGACGCTGCAGTCCAGCGTCATGCGGCATGCGCTGCGCTCGGCGCTGGCGCTGTCGCTGGCCTACTGGCTGGGCGCCTCGCTGCCCTGGGCGGCGCATCCGTTCTGGCTGATGCTCAGCGTCGCCGTCGTGCTGCGCGGCAACCTGGAGCAGACGCTGGCGCGCCGCAACGAACGCATCATCGGCACCGTGCAGGGCTGCCTGCTCGTCATGGCGCTGGCCCATGTGCACTGGGTGCCGGCGCTCAGCGTCGCCTTCATCGCCGCGGTCGGCGTGGCGCATGCCTACGTGAACCGCCGCTACCGCGTCGCTGCCACGGCCGCCACGCTGATGGCCCTGCTGCAGCCGCTGATGCTGGACCCGACCAGCGACCCCTTCATCGGCGAGCGCCTGGCTGACACCGTCATCGGCGCCGGCCTGGCCTGGCTGTTCAGCTTCGTGCTGCCGAGCTGGGAACGTGCCGCCGTGCCACGCCTGGGCGCCCAGTTGCGCAACGCGCTGGCCCGGCATGCGGCCAACATGCTGCGCTGGGCGCCCAGCGCCGAGGACCAGCTCGCCCAGCGCCTGTCGCGCCAGCAGGCCTACAGCGCGCTGGCGGCTCTCGCTGGGGCGGGCCAGCGCACCCGCGTCGAGCCCGAGAGCGTGCGCCTGCCGGACGCGCAGATCGAATCCGCGCTCAGCCACGGTTACCGGCTGATGGCACTGCTGGGCGCCGTGCAGCACCAGGTGCAGCGCCGCGCCGGCCGGCTGGACGCCGCCAAGGCCGAGACCGCGCTGCCGCTGGCCCAGAAGGCCTGCGTGGACGTGCTCAATGGCGAGCCCATGACCGGCACCGACCCGGCCGACACGCCCGATGGCGATGCCGGCGCATGGCCCGAACACCTGGGCCAGCAAGACCTGACGCCGTGGCTGCTGAGGCGACTCAGACTGTGCCGCCACGAAGCGCGCGAATTCGTCACCGCGCTCGACAGCTTGCCGGCCCCTCGCCCACTCTCGCCGCGCTGAACGCCGGCGAGCCTGGTCGGTCCCCCGTGGGGACGGCGATGCTCGCGGCGTTGAGCCGCGAGCACATCGCCCGCGGTCCGGCTTGGGGGCGGCCCGGCGCTCGGCCGCGGTTTAATGCGTGTGAGTCATCGCGCATAGCACCGAGGAGTAAAAGACATGAGCATCCAGACCCGCGCCGCCGTTGCCTGGAAGGCCGGCCAACCGCTGAGCATCGAAACGCTGGACCTGGCCGGCCCGGTCGACGGCGAAGTCCTCGTCGAGGTGAAAGCCACCGGCATCTGCCATACCGACGATTTCACGCTGTCGGGCGCCGACCCCGAAGGTCTGTTTCCCGCCGTGCTGGGCCACGAGGGCGCGGGCGTCGTGCTGGAGAGCAAGGTGCCCTGGCTCAAGGCCGGCGACCACGTCATTCCTCTGTACACGCCCGAATGCCGCGAGTGCAAGTTCTGCCTCAGCCGCAAGACCAACCTCTGCCAGTCCATCCGCGCCACGCAGGGCAAAGGGCTGATGCCCAACGGCACGTCGCGCTTCTCGCTGAACGGTGAGCCCATCTTTCACTACATGGGCACGAGCACGTTCTCCAACCACATCGTCGTGCCCGGCATCGCGCTGGCCAAGATCCGGCCCGACGCGCCCTTCGACAAGGTCTGCTACATCGGCTGCGGCGTGACGACTGGCGTGGGCGCTGTGCTCTACACGGCCAAGGTCGAGGCGGGTGCGACGGTGGTCGTCTTCGGCCTGGGGGGCATCGGCCTGAACGTCATCCAGGGCGCCAAGCTGGTGGGTGCCGGCAGGATCATCGGCGTGGACATCAACCCGGCGCGCGAGGCGATGGCGCGGCGCTTCGGCATGACCGATTTTGTGAATCCGAAGGACGTGCCCAACGTCGTCGATGCCATCGTGCAGCTGACCGACGGTGGTGCGGACTATTCGTTCGAATGCGTCGGCAATGTGCAGCTGATGCGCCAGGCGCTGGAGTGCACGCACAAGGGCTGGGGCCGCAGCATCATCATCGGCGTGGCGCCTGCGGGTGCCGAGATCTCGACGCGGCCGTTCCAGTTGGTGACCGGTCGGAAATGGGAAGGCTCGGCGTTTGGTGGGGCGCGTGGGCGGACCGATGTGCCGAAGATCGTCGACTGGTACATGGAGGGCAAGCTGCACATCGACGAGCTGATCACGCACAAGCTGAAGCTGGAGGACATCAACGAGGGGTTTGAGTTGATGCGGCGTGGGGAGAGCATTCGCTCAGTTGTGGAGTTCTGATTTTTTGGTTGCTCTGCGGGGCGGGTGTCAGATCGCTGCATTGCCGGGGGTCCGTCCCGGCGGCCGGGTAACTTTCTTCTGCGGGGCCAGAAGAAAGTCACCAAAGAAGAGGC
>NZ_CEEDEB010000007.1:0-269757 GCF_979253795.1 Roseateles sp. AC306 | reverse complement strand
GCCTCTTCTTTGGTGACTTTCTTCTGGCCCCGCAGAAGAAAGTTACCCCGCTGCCGGGCGGGACTCCCGGCAATGCACCGAGCCAAGCCGGCTCACCGCAAAAGCAACCAAGCCCCTCGCTGCCAGCGACTTCAGATCCCCGCCCCAGCCTCAAACAAACTCAACCGCGCCGCACTCAACTTCACCCGCTGCCCCCCCCGCAAGCTCAACGCCTCCGCCTGCTCCCGCGTCAGCTCCGCTTCCAGCGGCTGCCCATCCGGCCCGATCAATTCGACCCGCGCGCTCGCCCCAAACGACAGCACCCGCTCCACGGTGGCCGCCAAACCAGGCGCCGATTCATCGGTCAGGATCTGCAGCTCATGCGGCCGCGCATAGGCCTGCACTTCGCCGCTCCCAACGTTCGTGCCGGCGCCGGGCAGCTGGTGCTCGCCCATGTGCAGGACACCTCCGCGCGCATGCCCCACGAAGCGGTTGACTGCACCCAGGAAGCCATAGACGAACGGCGTCGCCGGGCGCTCATAGACCTCCTGCGGCGTGCCAACCTGCTCGACGCGGCCATGGTCCATCAGCACGATGCGGTCCGCGACTTCCAGGGCTTCGTCCTGGTCGTGGGTGACGAAGATGCTGGTGATGTGCAGCTCGTCGTGCAGACGGCGCAGCCAGCGGCGCAGCTCCTTGCGAACCTTGGCGTCCAGCGCGCCGAAGGGCTCGTCCAGCAGCAGCACGCGCGGTTCCACGGCCAATGCGCGGGCCAGGGCGATGCGCTGGCGCTGGCCCCCCGACAACTGCGGCGGGAAACGGTCCCCCAGCCAGTCGAGCTGCACGAGCTTCAGCAGCTCGGTGACGCGCTTCCTGATCTCGGTCTCGGGCAGCCGCTGCTTGCGGGGCTTCACGCGCAGGCCGAAGGCGACGTTGTCGAACACCGTCATGTGGCGGAACAGCGCGTAATGCTGGAAGACGAAGCCCACCTGGCGCTCGCGCACGTGCGTGTCCGACGCGTCCTGGCCGTCGAGCAGCACGCGGCCGCGGTCGGCGGTCTCGAGGCCGGCAATGATGCGCAGCAGCGTCGTCTTGCCGCAGCCCGAGGGGCCGAGCAGCGCGACCAGTTCGCCGGTGGGAAAGTCCAGCGACACATCACCCAAAGCGGTGAAGTTGCCGAAGCTCTTGTGGATGTTTTGAACCTGGATACCCATCACTCGTTCCCGTGCGACGACTGGCTGGCGCGCCACTCGATGAATTGCTTGATCACCAGCGTCACCAGCGCGAGCAGCGCCAGCAGCGAGGCCACCGCAAACGCGGCCGCGAACTGGTATTCGTTGTAGAGAATCTCGACGTGCAGCGGCAGCGTGTTGGTCAGGCCGCGGATGTGGCCGGAAACGACCGACACCGCGCCGAACTCGCCCATGGCGCGTGCATTGCAGAGGATGACGCCGTACAGCAGGCCCCACTTGATGTTGGGCAGCGTCACGCGGCGGAAGGTCTGCCAGCCGCTGGCGCCGAGCACCGTGGCGGCCTCTTCCTCGTCCTTGCCTTGGGCCTGCATCAGCGGGATCAGCTCACGCGCGACGAAGGGGAAGGTCACGAACACGGTGGCCAGCACGATGCCCGGCACGGCGAAGATGATCTTCACGTCATGGGCCTGCAGCCACGGGCCGAACCAGCCCTGGGCGCCGAAGATCAGCACGTACATCAGGCCGGCCACGACGGGCGAGACCGAGAAGGGCAGGTCGATCAGCGTGATCAGCAGCTGCTTGCCGCGGAACTCGTGCTTGGCGATCAGCCAGGAAGCGGCCAGGCCGAACGCGAGGTTCAAGGGCACGGCGATGGCCGCGGCGATCAGCGTCAGCTTGATCGCCGAGAAGGTCTCCTCCTCGACGATGGACGCGAAGTAGACCTCCCAGCCCTTGCGCAGTGCTTCGGTGAACACCGCCACCAGGGGCAGCAGCAGGAAGATCGCAAAGAAACCGAGGCCCAGCGCCAGCAGCGTGAAGCGAACGGCGGGCGATTCGCGCGTGGCGGGGTTGTCCTGGTACTTGGCCCTGGCGCGGGCAGGAGCGAGATGGAGGGCGGTGCTCATTTCCGGCCCCCTCGCTGCGAACTCCAGGCCTGCAGCCCGTTGATGACGAGTAACAGCATGAAGCTGACGATCAGCATCACGGCCGCGATGGACGTGGCGCCGACATAGTCGTACTGCTCCAGCTTGGCGATGATCATCAGCGGCGTGATCTCACTCACCATCGGGATGTTGCCGGCGATGAAGATGACCGAGCCGTACTCGCCGACAGCGCGTGCGAAGGCCAGCGCGAAGCCGGTCAGCAGCGCAGGCAACAGCGTCGGCAGCACGACGTAGCGAAAAGTCGTCCAGCGCTGGGCGCCGAGCGATGCCGCTGCTTCTTCCAGCTCGGTCTCCATGTCCTCCAGCACCGGCTGCACCGTGCGCACGATGAAGGGCAGGCCGATGAAGATCAGCGCCAGCAGCACGCCCAGCGGCGTGAAGGCGATCTTGAGCCCGGCCTCGCCGAACAGCGGGGCCAGCGCGCCACCCGGCACGAACAGCGAACCGACCCAGCCGTTGGGCGCGTACAGGGCGGTCAGCGCAATGCCGGCGACGGCAGTGGGCAGCGCAAAGGGCAGGTCGATGAGGGCGTCCACCAGCTTCTTGCCGGGGAACTCGTAGCGCACGATGCACCAGGCCAGGATGAGGCCGAAGAACAAGTTGATGAAGGCGGCGATCAGCGAGGCGCCGAAGCTCAGCTTGTACGAAGCCATGACGCGCGGCGACGTGGCCGCCGCCCAGAAGGCGTCGAAGCCGTGGCCCGACGACTTCAGGAACACCGCGATCAGCGGCACCAGCACGATCAGCGACAGGTAGAACAGCGTGAAGCCGAGCGTGGGCGCGAAGCCGGGGAGCACGCGTCGCTTCACTGATAGGAACGAAGCCATGTATTGGTTTTATGTGTTTTGCATTTCGGGTCGAGCGCCGGGCCGCTCCCGAGCCGGCCCGCCTTGGCGATGTGCATGTGGCTCAATGCCACAAGCATCGCCGTCCCCTCGGGGGACCGACCAGACGCGCCGGCGTTCAGCGCGGCGCGACCGGGCGAGGGGCTCCATTTCAACGCTTGATGCTTGCCATCACCTGATCAAACGAACCACCGTCGGCGAAGTGCGTCTTGCTGACCTTGGCCCAGCCGCCCAGCGTCTGGTCGACCGTGAACAACTTGATGTTGGCGAAGCGCTGCGCATGCTTCTTGAAGATGGCCGGGTCGCGCGGGCGGAAGTTGTTCTTGGCGATGATTTCCTGCGCCTCGGGGCTCCAGTGGAAGTCCAGGTAGGCCTTGGCCAGAGCGGCATTGCCCTTCTTGGCAGCGACCTTGTCGACGATGGCCACCGGCGCGTCCGTCTCGATGGAGATGCTCGGGTTGACCTGCTCGAACTGGCCCTTGCCGAACTCGTTCTCGATCAGCTCCACCTCGGCCTCGAAGGTGACGAGCACGTCGCCGATGCCGCGTTGCGTGAAGGTCGTCGTGGCGCCGCGGCCGCCGCCGTCCAGCACGGGCACATTGGTCAGCACCTTGGTGACCAGCTCCTTGGCCTGGGCCTCCGTGCCGCCGGTGGCCAGCACGCTGCCCCAGATGGCCAGGTAGCTGTAGCGGCCGTTGCCGGTGACCTTGGGGTTGGGCAGGATGACCTGCACGCCCGGGCGGGCCAGGTCCGTCCACTCCTTGATGCCCTTGGGGTTGCCCTTGCGCACGAGGAAGGTCATCGTCGACGAATAGGGCGCCGCGCTGTTCGGGAAGCGGCTGCGCCAGTCGGCGGGCGTCAGGCCGCTGGTGGCGAGTTGGTCCACGTCGGTGGCCTGGTTCATCGTCACCACGTCGGCTTCCAGGCCGCCGATGACGGCGCCGATCTGCTTGCTGGAGCCGCCGTGGCTCTGGTTGATGGTCACGACCTGGCCCTTGGCCTTCTGCGCGGCGACGAAAGCCGGGTTGATCTGCTTGTACAGCTCGCGGGCGACGTCGTAGGAGACGTTCAGCAGCGTCGCGTCGGCAGCGAACGCGGGCACGGCGGGCAGGGCGGCCGAGGCGGCGATCAATGCAACGAGGGCGCGACGGGTAGGCAGGAAGGCGGGCATGGCGGAGGCTTCGGGTGAACGAAAGCCGGAAGGTTGCCCGAAGTCGCTTATTCGCGGAACGACAGTTTCCTTATTTCCTTATTCGCTCTCCGGCGATGACTGGTGCAACCCTTGCTAATCTCATGAGCATGCCGTTTGCCCTTGACCACCCCTCCACCGCTTCGCTGCTGCTTGAAAGCACGGGCGAAGGCATCTTCGGCATCGACATGGCCGGCTGCTGCACCTTCGTCAACCGCGCTGCCTGCGAGGCCCTGGGCTGGCGCACAGAGCAGGTGCTGGGCCGCAACATGCACGAGCTGATCCACCACTCGCGCGAGAACGGCGCGCACTACCCCGAGTGCGACTGCCCGATCTTCAACGCCTTTCGCCGCGGCGACCCCTGCCGCATCGACGACGAGGTGCTGTGGCGGGCCGACGGCAGCGCCTTCCCGGCTGAGTATTCGAGCTACCCCGTCATCGAGCATGGCGAGGTGCAGGGCGCCGTCGTCACCTTCGTCGACATCTCCGCGCGACGCCAGGCCGAGGCCGCGCTGCGCGCCAGCCACGACGAGCTGGAGCAGCGCGTGGCCGGCCGCACCGCCGAGCTGCGCGAACTGGCCCACCACCTGGAGGCCATGCGCGAGACCGAGCGCAAGCGCATCGCCCGCGAGATCCACGACGAGCTGGGTTCCCTGCTCGTGGCGCTGAAGATGGACCTGGACTGGCTGGCGCGCCGTGTGGGCGACCCGGCGCAGCGCGAGCCCATGGTGGGCAAATGCCAGCGCATGGGCGGCCTGGTGGACACGGCCGTCGACGCAGTCGGCCGCATCATCACGGACCTGCGCCCGAGCATCCTCGACCACCAGGGCTTGTGGGCGGCGCTCGAATGGCAGGCGCAGGAATTCGAGCTCGCCGGCAGCGACGAGCGCCGCGTCGACTTCAAGATGCACATCGCCGCCGACGTGGTGCCGCCGGAAGGCGGGCTGGCCATTGCCGTGTTCCGCATCTTTCAGGAAGTGCTCTCCAACATCGCCCGGCATGCGCGTGCCAGCCATGTCGCCATCCGCCTCGACGTGGACGCGCCACCGGGACCGGTGCTCTACCTTCAGGTGCGCGACGACGGCGTGGGCGCCGCGCCCGAGGCGCTCAACGATGCGCGCAGCTACGGCGTGCTGGGCATGCGCGAGCGGGCCGGGCACTTCGGCGGGCGGGTCGGCATCGAGAGCTTTCCCGGCCGGGGCACCACCGTCCGGCTCGTCATGCCGCTGGAGGCCGCGACATGATCCGCGTCCTCATCTGCGACGACCATCTCATCGTCCGGCAAGGCATCAAGCAGGTGTTGGCCGAGGCCGCGGACCTGCGCGTCGTCGGCGAGGCGGCCAACGGGCCGGATGCGATCCAACTCGTGCGCGCCGGCGGCGTCGACGTGGTCCTGCTGGACATCGCCATGCCGCAGCGCGACGGGCTGGACATCCTGAAAGCGCTGAAGTCCGAATTCCCCAAGCTGCCGGTGCTGATGCTGTCCACCTACCCGGACCGCCAGTACGCCGTGCGCAGCCTCAAGCTCGGCGCGGCCGGCTACCTGAACAAGAGCGCGGACAGCGAGCAGATGATCGACGCCGTGCGCAGCGTGGCGCGTGGCAAGCTTTTCATCACGCCCAGCGTGGCCGAGCAACTGGCCGGCGCCATCGGCGCGGGCGGCGGCCGGCCGGCGGACGACACGCAGCCGCTGGACGAGCTGTTGTCCCACCGCGAATACCAGGTCTTCAAGCTGCTGGCCGCCGGCCGCAGCGTGGGCGAGATCGCCGAGCAGCTGGTGCTGTCGCCGAACACGGTCTCCACTTACCGCGCCCGGGTGCTGGAGAAGATCGGCGTGCGCAACGATGTGGAGCTGGCGTTGTTCGCCGTGCGGACGGAACAGGCGGGATAGGCCCACTTCTGGAAAAGTAAAACCGCGTTTCGTTTTTGCGCGGTACATTGCCGGCCGCATGTGTCACCGCGCCGGCCGGCGCACAGAAAGAGTTCCATGAGCGCCACCCAGCAAATCGCCGAAGCCTTCACCACCGCCCGCGCCGCCGGCCGTGCCATCGCGGCGTATCCCGGCACCCCGCCCGCAACGCTGGCCGAGGCCTACGAGATCCAGGCGGCCGCGATTGCGCGCTGGCCCGATGCGGTCAAGGGCTGGAAGGTCGCCCGCGTGAACCCGGCCTTCGCGGCGCAGTTCCCCGAGGAGCGCCTGATCGGCCCGGCGTTCGCCCCCAACGTCCACCACGTCGACGCTGGCGGCACGGCGACCTGCCCGGTGTTCGAAGGCGGCTTCGCGGCCGTCGAGGCGGAAGTCGTCATCGTCGTCGCGGCCGATTCGCCGGCGGGCAAGGCCGACTGGACGGCCGATTCAGTGCTTCCGCTCATCAAGTCCATGCACATCGGCGTGGAAGTGGCCAGCAGCCCGCTCGCGACGCTGAACGACATCGGCCCCGGGGCGGTCATCTCCGACTTCGGCAACAACTGGGGCGTCGTCGTCGGCGCTGAGATCGCCAACTGGCGCGAGCTGGACACCATCGACGTCGAGACCTTCATCGACGGCCAGTCGGTCGGCACAGGCAAGGCCCACATCAAGCCCGGCCCGCTGGGCGCACTGGCCTTCACGCTGAACAAGCGGGCCGAGCAAGGCGAGATCCTGCGCGCCGGCGATGTCATCTCGACCGGCATGATCACCGGCGTGCATGACATCCTTGCCGGGCAGCAATCGCGCCATGTGTTTGCGGGTGTCGGTGAGGTGATGGTGCAGATCACGCGGGCGGCGGTCGCAGTCGCTTGAGGGCGCGGCCGGAGCGGCAGCAGCCCCGGGTCAGGCCGAGGGCTGCTGGACGTGCTGGAACTCGCCAGCGGCGGCTCCAGCAGCGAACCACTCGGTCGTTCAACCCATGCGGCGCCGGCGCACCAGCAGGCCCACAACGCCCAGCCCCGCAAGCAGCAATGCGTAGGTGCGCGGCTCGGGAACGGCGCTGATGGAGATGTTGAGCACCGCGTCGCGCACCGCTGTTCCGTTCGCCACCAGGCGATAGGTGCCGGGACCGATGGCGCCGTTGAGGGTCGATACGGCGTACCCCCCGAGAACGCCTGCGAAAGCATCGCTCATCACGATGTTGTTGCCGGCGTCGAAGATGTCAATGTTGACGCCTGTGAGACGCGGCCCCGGGCCGGTGGCGGTCGAGATTTCCCACACCGCTCGCCCTGTGAGGCCGGTGATCCCCGCTCCCAAGGTGAAGGTGACGCTCTGCGACAGCGCGCCGGTTTCCTGTGTCACCGTCGTGTCGACGATCAGCGTGTCGCCCGCAGCGAACGATCCCTGGAGCGTGGCGTCGGCATCGAGCACGTTGAACTCAACGTCCCGCGTCATCGCATGCGCTTGGCCGGCCAGCGCCACGGTGAGCGTTGCGGCCGGCACCAGTGCCGCCTGCCTGAACCCTGCAATCCTGAACATCGCGATCTCCTTGCCATGGGGTTGCGCCCGACACCGCGCCGGGCTGCGAACAGCAAACATAGGTGACCCGGGTTTGCGTGCAAGCGTGCAACTAGGGGTGCGGCCGGCATCCGGATCTCGAGAAAGTCCCTCGGCCAGGTCTTGCACGAAGGCGACGCCATTTCGCCCGGCGTGATCACCGACGTGCTCGACATCCTTGCCGGCCTGCGGTCGCGGTATGTGCTTGCCGGTGTCGGTGAAGTGAAGGTGCTGATCACGCACGCGGCAGCCACCAGCCGCTGAGGCATCCGCTGATTCAAGCCGCCATCCAGGCGGCGATTCAGGGCAGCTTTGGCATCCCGCGCTGCACCGCCAGTTCCGCCACCTGACGGCCGAGCGCCGTGCCGTGCTCGTCGGCCGTGCGGGTGTGAATGCCCGCCCAGATCCGCGCGTTCTCGATCTCCGTGGCCGCCTGGGAGAAGCTGTTGAAATGACGCGTCAGCGCGATGTTGAAGGTGGCGCTGAAAGGCACGCCATCGTTGCCGAACAGCAGTTGCAGCGATCTGGACCAGGCGCCTGAAGTCACCGAGTGGCCGGAGAGATAGTCCGGGTGCGGCGGCGTGTTGATCAGCGGCTCCCAGGTCGGGTCCGCGTTCTTCGCAGCGGCGCGGATGGCGGTCAGCGGGCGCCAGGTGCCCATCTTGCGCTTGACCTCCCAGCCGGCGATCACGGCGTCGAGCGCCGCCATGTTGACGATGGCGAAGATGCGCGCGTTCTCCGGCATCGACGTGCCCTTGGCAGCGCTGGCCGCGCGCGCTGCGGCGTTCCACATCTGGCCGCCGTTCATCAGCGTGAAGATGGCTGCCACCGTCTGGTCGGCGGTGCGCTCGGTGGAGTTGCGCGCGCCCAGGCGCCGCACCTCGTCGAGTTCCTTGGCGTACTGCGCGCTGTCGATGGCCAGCGGGCCGGGCACCGACACCTCGGCCGCTGACTTCAGGAAGAAGGGCTTGACCTCCGCCCAGTGGACGGACGCGAAAGCGCCCATCGAAGGCGGTGCCGCCTGCCAGCTCCCCGGCGCGGTGGCCGGCGTGTAGGCGACGCGCGCGTTCCAGCCGTCAGCGGTTCGCATGGCGATGCACTGCTCGGCGACCTGGCGGCCCAGGGCGCTGCCATCGCTCTTGCCGGCGCCATCGGGCAGCTTGGCGAGCGAGGCCAGCAGAGCGGCGTCGAGCGCCGGCTTTTGCACCGGATAGATCGAGACCAGCACCGCATGCGCCGCAGAGGCCGCCGCCGCCTCGGCCGACGCGCCGGCCGGAGCCGTGGGCACGGGGCTCATGTAGGCCTGGTGCGTGCGCGTGATGGCGTTGACGGCGTCGAACATGGAAACGTGCATGAGGGACAGAGCCCGCATCTCGACCTGCGGCGGGCTGGACGTCGTGAGCCCCAGTGCGGTGACGTTCCAATCCGTGACGACATCGGCCCGCGACGAGGGCAGGGCAGTCATCAGCACAGCGGCAAGCAAGGCTTTCAAAGCAACAGGTGTCATCGCAGCTCCTTCGCAGTTGACGGTGCGAGGCTCCGCTCGCCCCTGTGGCCCGGCAACCCCTAGATGGCGGCACAACCGGGCTCTGTCCTCTCGGTTGAGGATTGCTGCGGGGGCGCTCAGGCGTGCAGCGCGACTGGGCCTACGCCGTCGCGGCTGTCAACGGCCGCCCTGGCAGCCGCATGAACGCCAGCGCCGACAGGAAGGAACAGATGCCCAGCGCGAACGCGCCGATGAACAGCCAGGTGTAGCTGGACGTGGCATCAAAGATCATCCCGCCCAGCACGGGGCCCAGCGCCATGCCGACGCTGCTGGCCATCGTGGTGCCGCCGATGACGGTGCCCATCATGCGCAGCGGAAAGTTCTCGCGCGCGATCACTGCGAACAGCGGCATCACGCCGGCATAGGTGAAGCCGAACAGCGCAGCCACCGTGTAGAAGCTCCCCAACTCGCGCGCTTGCACATAGCCCAGCACGACGATCGCCTGGGCCAGCAGCGCCAGCACCAGCGTGCGCGCCGCGCCGAAGCGGTCGCCCAGCAGGCCAAACACCAGGCGACCGCCCATGCCGGCCAGCCCCTCCAGGCTGTAGATGGACACGGCCGCCATCAGCGGGATGCCGCAGGTGACGGCATAGCTCACCGTGTGGAAGATCGGCCCCGAGTGCGTTGCGCAGGTCAGGAAGCTCGTCAGCACGAGGATCTGGAAGGGCGCCGAGCGCACCGCCTGGCCGACGGACATGCCCGGCTCCTGTGCGGCGCCGGCTTTGCTTGCCGCTGCGGCCTGGGCCAGCGCGGGCGGGCGGCGCACCAGCAGCGCGGCGGGCAGCATGATGGCCGCTAACACGGCAGCGATGATCTGCAGCACCGTGCGCCAGTCGTGCGCCTGCACCAGCCAGGCGGCCAGCGGCGACATCGTCAGCGGCGCCATGCCCATGCCCGCCGATACCAGCGACACCGCCAGGCTGCGGCGCGTGTCGAACCAGCCGGTCACGCAGGCCATCAGCGGCGCAAAGATCGCCGCTGCGGCCAGGCCCACGACCGCGCCGAACAGCAGCTGGAAGGCTGGCAGCGACGTCGCCAGGCTGGCGAGCGCCAGCCCTGCCGTGAGCAGCAGCGAGCCGGCGATGAGCACGACGCGCGGCCCGACGCGGTCCGACAGCGTGCCCCAGGCCATGCTGCCGACGGCCATCGCCGCGAAGGCAATCGTCATCGCAGTGGAAATGCCGGTGGTGGACCAGCCCGTGTCCAGCGCGATGGGCCGCAGCAGCACCGGCAGCGAGAAGAGGGCGCCGATGGCCACGCAACCGAGCAGGCCGCCGGCGGCGACGATGACCCAGCGGTAGTGCTCGCGAAGAGCGTTTGTCATGGAAGGCATGGCCGGTCCTTTGCTGAGGGAGTTGATCTGCAGCTCAGGGCTGGCAACCCGGGCCGTCGAGCTGGCGTACCTCGCATTCGAGGTCCCAGTCGGCGCCGTGCACCTTCAGGAATTGCTTCGCCAGTTCGACCGCTTCCGCCAGCGACGGCGCCTCAACGATCGCGTAGCCGGCGATGACCTCCTTGGCCTCGGTGAACGGGCCGTCCGTCACCGACAGTTCGCCGCCGCGACGCAGCCGCACACGTGCGCCTTCGGCCGTGGGGCGCAGGCCGGCGGTGCTCACCAGTTGGCCGGTGCGGGTCAGCGCTTCCATGAGTTGGCCCATGTCGGCCATCAATTGCTCGCTGGGCTGCTGGCCGGTGGTTTCGTCGGCACGGATCATCGAAAGGAATTTCATGTGCAGGTCTCCTGGAATGTGACGGGGGCGGAACGGTGCCGCCGTCTCCACAGGAAGACGAACGACGGCCCGCCAAATCGACGGGCCCGGCATTGCCCGGCCGTGTTTTCAGGGTTTTCCTGAGGGGTTGAAACCGGCACGTGCCGGCGTGCTTCAGCCTCGGCGGAGTCGCTCGACGACTGATGGCGGCAGCGGCATGAACTCGCGCACGTCCTGCGCGCAGCGGCAGGCGGCGGCGATCTTGGCGGCCCAGTGGTGCGCGGCGTCCCGGTCGGGCACGTCGACCACGGCGAAGCCGCCGATGAAGTCCCGATAGGCCGGGTTGGGGCCTTGGGTGATGTGCCCGTCGGTCGCGACGATGGTCGTCGTGGGCGGCTCCAGCAGCCCGCCTGCAAACAGGAAGACGCCGGCGTCGATGGCTTCCAGCACGGCCGCCGCGGCGGCCTTGCCCACGGCCGGAAAGTCGGCTTCCGGGATGTGGCTCATGGCGCCTTCGTTGAACGAGATCAGGTATTGAGTCACTGCACGCTCCTTCGTTGGGGCCGACGACTTCGGCCGCTACCCGTCACGACGAACGAGGCCGTACCGAATCGACAGACTTGGCTTGGCGTTCCAGCGCAATCAGGTGTCGCGTGGACCGAGCGGCATGGGCGTGAACCCGGCCGCGATCAGCCGGCTGCCGTCGAATGCGGCAGGCTGATCCCCAAACTGCATGCGTGGATCGTTCGTGACCTTCTCCATGCCGGCATCCCGCGCGGCCTTGTCGGGCCATTCAACGCAGGAAAGAACGACCGTCTCGTCGTGCCGGGCGCCCGCAGCCGTCGCGAAGTCGGCGTACTCCACCTCCGACCCCTTGGTTTCAACGCCGTGGTAGGTCTTGGCATCCGGTCCAGACTCGTCAAGCCAGCATTCGATGACGTTCAGCGCACCGTGCTCCTTGACCACCTGTGCCGAGATCCTGGCGAGCCTTTCATAGGCGGCGCGGTTGGCGCGCGGGACCGGTGCGAGGAAACAGTCGATGTAGCTCATGCAAACCTCCGTGGGTGATGCCCGATGCTCAGGGCGAGAGGCTGGACGTCATAGCCATGCTGGCGGCGTCTCCACTCCGGACCAGCCCCAGTCTCGAAGAACTTCGATTGCGCTCCCTCGTTCGTACGGGAAGGCGCCCATGCATGAATAGCCGTAGCCATTCTCCATAGCGGCCTTCGCCTTCGTTTCGTCCCACTGCTCCATGAGAAGCATGCCTCGGGTTGCGCCGAAATCGTAGACAACAGCGTCGAAGGGAACAGCCTTACCGGCCGTTGTTGTTAACACGAATGGCGCGGCAACGCGCAAGCCGAGATCAGCGCCGGCCTCAACCCAGGATTGACCAAGGTCTGAATTTATGACGTTCAACGTTGAAGTTCAGCCGACCTGCGCCAGCGAAGCTGGCGCAGGTCGGCTGCAATGCCAGGTTAAGGCGCTCTCCCGCAGACACAGGTAGTGCTCCTCACATTCCGCCGTTGGTCCGCGCCAATGAAGGGATTGAGCAATGTCACCTCAACTCGATAAGCGAGAGGACTGCACTTCGCTCTGCATTGCTCTTGAAACGAAGCTCGCGGATTTTCTTGGATGTCCAGCAAGGCCCAAGTCAACAGGGTCACCCACGCCACGAGAACAACGAGCACAGATGCCCGTCGTCGCGGGGATTGCGACTGAAACCTTTGCCAGTTGAACCGCAAGATGCCTCGTAGCCCCTGAAACTCCTTCGGCACTCTCTGCGCCGTAGATCGTGTCACGTCGCCAGCGCCTTAACGTTGAAGTTGAGCCACAAGCGGCGGCTTGCCGACGCGAGTCGGCTCGAGCGAATGGTTAGACATCAGATTGCATCCCCCGCGACTGGTTTGCCAGCAACGACGATTTGCGCTTTGACCGAGAAGAGAGCCCTTACAAATACTTGAACCAAGCCGCCTTCTGGCTCGCCTTGCGTCATAGGGGCTGTGAGCCAGAGAGTCTTTCTGAGCGCGAACCATCCTGTGTTCCGGTCGCGGCACTCACCATCGATATATAGACGCGTGCCGCCAGTCCATGAATTGACCACTCGAACATCGCGTCCATTGACGACTGCGGACCACTCTTTGATTGGCATGTCTCTTCCTCTCCCCTGATGTTTAACGTTCGCGCTCAGCGGGCGGCGAAGCCGTCCGCTGTAGCAAAGGGTTCGGCCTCGCAGTCAATACCAGAACGCTAACCTGCGACATAGGAGACTGAAAGCAGCTTGTACTTGGCAAGCTCCGCTGGTGAAGGGCAAGGTACTTCGTCGAGGTAGAAGTGATATCCGGTTGCAATCAGCGCGATGGGCACTGCGACTTTGGCGACGGTGCTCGGGGAAGCGCTGGTACGCAAGCATGTACGCGATCCGTGCTGCAACTTGACCTTCACTCGCGTGGGCTCCGCAGTTCTAGCCTGCACAAAAATCTCTTGCTCGCCCGGTGCCATGTCAGCAACGACGTAGTCGGAATTTGATAGCGATGCGAACGCCGCGCCGTTTGTGCCGACGGAAAGTGATACGCCTCCAGCAATGAACGACGACTCTCGAAAGACGAGAACCTCTGCGCGAGCAGATGGGGAAGGCTTGGGAATCGCGACGACGGGCTGACTTGCACACCCAACCAGCACTGCCGTAGTGAGTGCGATACAGAAGAGTCTCAAGAATTTCATAGGTGGAAGCCCCAGGGGAATGTTAAGACGCCTAACGTGTTCTCGGGAGAAAGACCGCGCCGCCTAGACAGGCGCCCTGCGCCCTAGATCGGCGCCTTGTATCGCAGGCAAGTGCTTGAATCGACAAAGAAAATCTCCCCTTTCTCTGCATTCCATACAGCATTAAATTTCCGGCGAAAGCGGCGAGAACTTACAAGTTCTCTGCCGTGGGTTTCGCCTGCCGTTGACGGCTGATGATGCCAGCGGCGGCGACCTTCGCGCCGCTGCGGCCAACTGCCGCAGCCCCAGGTTTTCCCTGGTAGTTCCACCCCTGCAAAAACTCGCCGCCCCCACGATGACGCGACGGCGTGCTGGTTCCTGGAGTCGCTCCCATCCCGAGTAGCACTCGATGACCCACGATCCCTACGACGCTGACCGCCCCTTGCTGATGCATTGCGCCTGCGGCCAGCACGCCAGCGCCGCAGACCACGCCGCCGCCGAGCTGCGCACCCGCAGCGAATCAGCCGACTTCGAGGCCGAAGCGGCCAACTTCGTCGAAGCCTCGCTCGTGAAGGCGCTGTTCCCGCAGGACGAGCTTCGCCGCCGCTTCCTGAAGACCGTGGGCCGGGGGCACGGCGATGGTGGCGATCGCCAGCCTGTTGCCGATTGCGCCACTGCACGCCATGGCCCCGGACACCAAGGCGGCGTCGGCGAAGTGCAGGTGCAGAGACGCGCGCTGCGGCGACAAGCACTCAAGACAGTGGGCGGAGGGCGGCCAGTACGGCCTCGGGATCTTCCTGGCAGCAGTAGCGCAAATTCAGGCGCGGCAGCGTGGCGCCAAAGTGAGCGGCGACCGAGCCGTCCGCAGGAATCAGGAACCGCACGTCCGCCCACTGCTGAGCGCACACGGCGATGGGCTGAAGTGCCGAGCCGGTGCAGCCGCCCGAAGACTCGACGACCCAGGTGGCCTTGCCTCCCGCGATGCGGACATGGCTCAGGTCTTCGATGGCCAACGCCACCAGCGCACGCAGCGTCGTGACCGGCGCGACGGTGATCCGCCGGGAAGGCGCGTCGTCGCTGGCGTGAACGGTCCCGCGCTCGACCCGCACGATCAGGTGCGCCGCCGCCTCATGGGTCGACTTTCTGCCGCGCGACCCCAAGCGCAAGCCGACGTAGAAGATGGCTGCGCAAGGCAGCATGGCCATGCCGGCCATCAAGGTCAGGCCGAACACCCAGCCAAGCACATCGCTGCTGAACAGCTTCGCGAGCACCAGGGTCACGACCGGGAAGGCGATGACCGCAAGAACGATGAGCGCCTTCGTGCGCCCACAGGCCTTGCCGGATCGGGCCGGACGCAGGCGCCCGAACGCAAACCCCGCAGCCAGCAAGCCGCCGATGCTGAAGGCGGCGCCGATCATGGCTGCCCCGCGCGAACGATCACCGGCGCGTTGCCGAGGCCGCTGCGCTGCAGCCAGGCGAAGACCGAGTCGACGGTCACCGTGTCGATGCGATCCGCGAAGCGCTGCTCGTTCGGGTGGTCGTCGAACGCGACGTTGGCGGCCGTCGCCCGCGCGCCGAGGCGTTTCAGCGGGCCGATGTTCAGCGACGTGGGCTTGTAGCCCTTCATCAGCATCCAGGCCTGCGCCTGCCGCCTGTCGGCAACGGTGGCTTCGGCCGCCAGCGCGAGCGTCTCCACCGCCCACTGGTTGCTCTGCTGGTAGGTCTGCCCCCAGGCATAGGCGACCATGCTGTAGCGCGGCTCGTTCAGCACGGCGGCGCGTGCGTTGTCCTTCAGCAAGGGCAGCAGCCGCGACTGGAGTTCGGGCGACAGCGTGACGAAGGCCGCTTCGTAGCGATGGGGGCGATCCAGGAAGAACTCGCCGAGCCCTTGCCGATAGAGCGCCGAGCGCGCCGTGCCGCAGTGGTTGAGCTTGTGCAGCACCCGCCAGACGGGCTTCGAGCCGTCTGTCTTCGAGCCGTCTGTGTCGCGATAGGCAAAACCGAGGTGCGAGTAGCTCAGCCGGTAGGCGCTGAGGTCCTGCCCGGCGCGCGCCAGCATGACGACGTCTGCGCCGCCGGCGTCGAGCGCCTGCGCAGTCGCGTGGGCCAGTGACATGCCATCGGACACTGACCTCGGGTCGGCCGCCTTCTGCTCGCAGGCCTGGCCTGCCGAGGCGAGCGGGGTCGCCGCGGCGAGCAGCAACGCGAGAGTCGACCGCCGGATCATGGCGTCACGCGTTCGTTGTGCAGCAGCGCTGCGCCGATCTCGCTCGGAATGAAGGCGACCACTTCACCAGCGACCGACAACACCTTGCCGGCAGTGATCGCAGTCACGACAACGCTGGTGCCGACGGCGACCGACGCCTTTCCCGTCAAGTTGCTGGCCACCTTCACCGAGCAGCGTGCGCCGTCGCTGGCCCGTTCGAGCACCCAGGTCGAGACGTTGGCAGACGCCTCAACCGCGACAACCGTCAGGTTGACGCCCGACAGGACGACGGGCACCGCCGCTGCCGACAGCACCCCGATGGGTACGGCGGACAGCGCGCTCGCATCGGAGGCCTGCGCGTGTGTATGGGCCGAGCACGCTGTGACGACGATGAAGACGACGGCTGAAAGGGTGGAAAGGGGCGCGAAAGCGGGCATGAAGCAACCTGACGGATGTGGGGAGGGAACAGCCCGAACTGTCGCCACCGCGCGTTGTTGCGTCGTTTCATGCTGGCGCTGTCTTGTTTCATTGGTTGCTCCAACAAATGAAACACGCCGGCCCGGGGATGAAACGCCCCTGCGACTGGCGGTAGCCAGACTGCGACTGCTCGCGCATTCGGCCCGAGCAGAACCCCTGGTAGCTGCATGCGCTTTCGTTTCACTTTGCCAACCTGGCCCTTCGTCGTTCTCGCCGTCCTCGGACTGGCCGGGTGCGACATGGCGAACTACCACCACAGGGGCGGCCAATGGCTGCACGGCGATGCTTCGTTCACGCCGCAGGACCCGGCGAGTTTCGAACCGCTCGACGAGCGCTTTGCGCGCGACAAGCTGCGCGGCTATTGCCGCGGCGCAGTGATCGAAGACAGCGACGGCGCGAGCTTTTCCGTCGTCTCGCAGACTGAGGCGCGAGACCGCAGCAAGGTCTTCCACTGCGACACCTACCGCAACGCGCAGGAGTACTGGTCCATCCAGCACCTGCGCATCAAGCAGGTCGAGGGCGCCGACGCGCCCAGCTATGTTTCGCTGGGCGGAGGCTATGCGCGCGACAGGCGTCGCGTCTACCTCGCCGGCACGCCGTTCAAGGTGCGCGACCCTGCGACTTTCGAGCCGCTGGGCGGCGACTTCGCCCGTGATGCCGAGCGTGGCTACTACGCACGGGTCGAGATCCCCGGCAGCGATGGCCCCAGCTTCGAGAACATCGATGCTGGCGACACCGCATACGCCCGACACCGCGCAAACGGCTACTACGGCTACCGTGACGATGAATCGCTGGATTCGGCCGGCCGCCCCCGCCGCGTCGTTCGCACGCTGCGCGGCGCCGACCCTGTTGGCCTGCGTGTGCTCGGGCGCGACTACGCCGCCGATGCGCGCCATGTGTGGCATCGGGGGCAGCCCGTCCTCGGCGCCGATCCCGCGAGCTTCGTGGTCGACAGGGCCTTCGAAGGCGAGGCCGATGCCAGGGACAAGTCGGGCGCGTGGAGCGCCGGCCAGCGCGCGGGCGCCTCGAAATGATGCGGCTCGCTCAGGTCTTCTGGACCGTCGCCGCCATCGATGCGGCGCTGCTTGCGATCTTCTTCTTGATGATGTTGAAGGACAACACCGGCCACCAGGACGGTGGCCGCGCGATGGGTCTGTTCTTCTTTGGGTGCGTGCCGGCGGTGGTGCTCGTCGCCACTGTGCTGCTGTTCCATTTCAGCGCCGGCTGGCCGATGAAGTCGGTCGCGCTTTTCATCCTCGTCGTGCCCGGCCTGTGGTTCGTGAAGGTGCAGGTCGGGGACCGGATGATCGACCGGCGCATTGAGGCAGACCGGCAGGGGGTGGGCTACTTCGAGGGCGATGCGATGCGCCAGATGGGCGCGGCGGTCGTGGCGCGTGACGTGGCGACGTTGATGCGCATCGGTGCCACGGTGGACGTCAACACGCCGGGCCGAGAGATGACGCTGATGCGCCTGGCCGTCGACAGCGCCGACGCGCGCTCCTCAGACGGCAACGAACTGCCGGTAGTGCGCGCACTGCTCGCACTGGGCGCGCAGGCGGACGACGCGTTGCCGGTGGCTTGCGTGCGACGCGATTCGACGTTGCTGACCATGCTGCTTGCGGCGGGCGCCAATCCGAATCTCAAGGTCTCGCCCAAGGAGCCGCTCGTGTTTGGCGTGATGAGCGGCGTGACGCCCGCCAACTTCCGCCTGCTCGCCAGCCATGGTCTCGATCTGGGCAGCAGCTCCTACGACAACCCGCTGGCGGTGCAACTGGTGATCTATCGCCGTTGGGACTTGCTGGCGATCCTGATCGAGCTGGGCGGAGATACCGCGCGCGCACGGCCCGACGGCCGGACGGTGAACACCGAAGTGGCCAGCCAGATCGCGGAGGAAACCGCCGCCGGGCGCGAGCCGCCGCCTGAGTTGCTGCGGGCCTCGAAGCTGCTGAATGGCAGGCGCCGCGGCCCCTGAGCCCGGCTTGCAACAAACGAAACGCGACGCCCTGCCGCGCGCAACAGGGTTGCAACCGGCGCGCAGAAGAATCAACGCTCACCACTTCTGACCCAGGACGAACCCATGCCGATCTCCCATTTCCGCGCGCGCACCGCATGCCATTTGCTCGCCGCGCTCACGCTGTCTCTGGCGGCCGGCGCAGCGAGCGCCACGGACGCCACGCGTGGCATCGAGCAGGCGCTCGCCGCCGCGCAGCAGGACAAACGCGGCGTCACGCTGTATGTGGCCGGTCAGACTATTGGCGGCGCCGTGACGCGGATCGAGCCGGGCCTGTGGGTCGAGCTGAAGAGCCAGGCCTTCGGCAAGATCATCGTGCGCCTGGATCGCATCGACGGCATTGCCGCGCCTTGAGGAGCAGGATGTGACTGCCACCCTGCCCAACCCCATGTCCATCGAGAGCGCGCTCGCCGCGCACTTCAAGCAGCCCGACGGCCCGAGCGTGCCCGGCGTCTCTTGGCTGGTCCGCATCGAGCATGGCGGCCAGGCCTGCCACGCGCGGGTGAAGGCCCTGCTCGCAGCAGACGCCAGCCGTGCGACCCGCCGTGACGAGGCCTACCAGGCGCGCGTCACGATGCAATACCTGACCGAGCTGATCGAGAGCGGCTGGAACCCGGCGGATGAACGTGAGCACACGATCGAGGTCGGCAACCCGCCCGGTGCCGCGCAATGCCCGTGGTGGCGGTTCTGGTGAGCTTCTGGGATCACCCCAAGTTCAACCGGCCGACTGATGCTGTGGGCGACTGGCACTTCGCGCGGAGCGCCTGCTTCGAGCATGAGGATGCGCCCACGGCGGTGAAGTACGCCGTCGAGAAGATGACGAAGCAATTGCTGCAGCGGGAACCGCTCGATCTCACGGCGCCGGTGCTGCGCTACGCCGGCACGTCAGGTGCGGGCGGGCACCCGAGCACCGTGCGGCTGGAACTCATCGCCATCGGCGGCGGGCGCCATCTCTACCGCCTGACCAGCGAAAGCAGCGCACCGCGACGCTGGGAAAGGGAGTTGGGCTTTACCGCCGATTGCGAACGCCGCTTCGCCCACTGGGGCAGGCAGTTGCGCATCGTTGCCGACGAGCAGGCTTGGCCGAGCGCATCGCGCGAAGCGCTTGAGCAAGTCGTCATGGCCGTCGTCGCCGAGGATGAAGCGGCCGCGCTCATCGTCGAGGACAGGGCGCCGGTCATCGAGTTGCAGCGCCAGGTGCTGGACGCGTTGCGGAGCGGCATGGGCTTCTTCACGGCCAACAAGGAAGGCGGCTCCCATTTGTTCTTCGACGGCCAGGTGTTTCGTCGCAACGACTACGGCGAAGCGCCCGAACCGAGCACCATCTACACCGACGACGCGGCGATGGTCGAGTGCCTGTGGCGCTTCTACCAGTGGGATGCCTGCCGCGACAGCTACCCGCACGCCAAGCCAGAGCGGGCGGTGTGGCAGTTCATCCAGGGCCAGTTGCGGCCTCGCTGAGCCGGCGACGAGGATTGCGGCGCAGAACAGTACCCAGGAAATCCCGGGTAGTTGCAGCACTACAAGAAGTCGCCGGCCACGACGATGCCGCTGAACTGCGGCTCTCCCTAGAGTCGCTCCCATCTTGAGGAGCGACGCGATGACCCACGATCCCTACGACGCCGACCGGCCGCTGCTGATGCGCTGCGCCTGCGGCCAGCACGCCAGCGCTGCAGACCACGCCGCCGAGGTACTGCGCGCACGCAGCGAGACGGCCGACTTCGAGGCCGAATCGGCCAGCTTCGTCGAAGCCTCGTTGGTGAAGGCGCTGTTCCCGCAGGATGCGCTGCGCCGCCGCTTCCTGAGGGCCGTCGGCCGCAACACCGCGATGGCGGCCATCTCCAGCGTGCTGCCCATCGCGTCGTTGCAGGCGATGGCGCAAGGCACGACAGGCCCGCTGGAGAAGAAGGACCTGAAGATCGGCTTCATCCCCATCACCTGCGCCACGCCGCTGATCATGGCGCACCCGCTGGGCTTCTATGCCAAGCAGGGGCTGAACGTGGAGGTGGTGAAGACAGCGGGCTGGGCGTTGATCCGCGACAAGATGATCAACAAGGAGTACGACGCGACGCACTTCCTGTCGCCGATGCCGCTGGCCATCAGCCTGGGCCTGGGTGCGCCGGCCACGCCGATGAACGTGGCCACCATCCAGAACACCAACGGCCAGGCGATCACGCTCAGCGTGAAGCACAAGGACAAGCGCGACCCGGCGACGTGGAAAGGTTTCAAGTTTGCGGTGCCGTTCGAGTATTCGATGCACAACTTCCTGCTGCGCTACTACGTCGCGGAAGCGGGGTTGGACCCGGACCGCGACATCCAGATCCGCGTGGTGCCGCCGCCCGAGATGGTGGCCAACCTGCGCGCCGGCAACATCGACGGCTTTCTCGGCCCGGACCCGTTCAACCAGCGCGCTGTGTACGAGGAGGTGGGCTTCATCCACATTCTCACCAAGGAGCTGTGGAACGGCCACCCCTGCTGCGCCTTCGGCACGAGCACGGAGTTCATCCAGAAGAACCCCAATACCTTCATCGCGCTGTACCGCGCGGTGTTGACGTCGGCGGCGATGGCGCGCGAGGCCAAGAACCGCGAGCTGATCGCCAAGGTCATCGCACCGCAGGCCTATTTGAACCAGCCGGAGACCGTCATCGCCCAAGTGCTGACGGGCAAGTTTGCCGACGGCCTGGGCAACGTCAAGGTCGTGCCCGACCGCGCCGACTTCGACCCGATGCCGTGGCAGGGCATGGCCGTGTGGATGCTGACGCAGATGAAGCGCTGGGGCTACCTGAAGGGCGACGTGAACTACAAGCAGGTGGCCGAGAAGGTCTTCCTGCTGACGGACGCGCGCAAGCAGATGAAGGCGCTGGATCAGGCAGTGCCGGAGGACAAGAGCGGCGGCTATCCGAAGTTCAAGGTGATGGGCAAGGAGTTCGATCCGGCCAAGCCGGACGCCTACGTGAACAGCTTCGCCATCAAGCGGACCTGACATGCAGAAGTCCCTGAGCTTCCGTGCCGGCCTGCTGTCGCTGCTGCTGCTGATCTGCCTGCTCGGCCTGTGGCATCTCGCCACGCTGGGCAGCGGGCCGGTCGCCGCGCCGACGGCGGCCATGACGCCCGAGCAGATCGAGTACGCCAAGTTGATGGGAAAGCCGGTGGACGCGACGCCGGTGGCCGCGAAGAGCGGCTTTCCGACGCTGATGCAGATGGGCTCGGTGGCGGTGCGCCACCTGTCCGAGCCCTTCTACGACCGCGGGCCGAACGACAAGGGCATCGGTCTGCAGCTCGCTTACTCGCTGGGCCGTGTCGGCGTGGGCTATCTGCTGGCGGCGCTGGTCGCCATTCCGCTCGGCTTCGTCATCGGCATGAGCCCGCTGATCTACAAGGCGCTGGACCCGTTCATCCAGGTGCTCAAGCCCATCTCGCCGCTGGCGTGGATGCCACTGGCGCTCTACACGATCAAGGACTCGGCCGCGAGCGGCATCTTCGTCATCTTCATCTGCAGCCTGTGGCCGATGCTGATCAACACCGCCTTCGGCGTGGCCGGCGTGCGGCGGGAGTGGCTGAACGTGGCGCGCACGCTGGAGGTGAGCCCGCTGCGCCGCGCCTTCGAAGTCATCCTGCCGGCGGCGGCGCCGACCATCCTGACGGGCATGCGCATCAGCATGGGCATCGCCTGGCTCGTCATCGTCGCGGCCGAGATGCTGGTGGGCGGCACGGGCATCGGCTACTTCGTCTGGAACGAGTGGAACAACCTGAGCCTGCCGAATGTCATCTTCGCCATCCTCGTCATCGGCCTCGTGGGCATGGCGCTGGACCTGCTGTTTGCCCGCGCACAAAAAGCGGTGACCTATGCCGACTGAACTCGTTCAAGTGCAGGGCCTGGCCAAACGCTATGGCGACGCGACCGTCTTCGACAACGTCAACTTCACGCTGACCGAAGGCGAGTTCGTCTGCATCATCGGCCACAGCGGCTGCGGCAAGACGACCATCCTCAACGTGCTGGCCGGGCTGGAGCATGCGAGCGATGGCCATGTCTTCATGGCCAAGCGCGAAGTGAATGCGCCGGGGCTGGAGCGCGGCGTCGTCTTCCAGGGCCATGCGCTGATGCCGTGGCTCACCGTGCGCCAGAACATCGCCTTCGCCGTGCGCAGCAAGTGGCCCGACTGGAAGCGCGCCGAGGTTGATGCGCAGGTCGAGAAATACGTCGCCCTGGTGGGCCTCACGCCCGCGCTGGACAAGAAGCCCAGCCAGCTCTCCGGCGGCATGAAGCAGCGCGTGGGCATCGCCCGCGCCTTCGCCATCGAGCCGCGCATGCTGCTGCTGGACGAGCCCTTCGGCGCGCTCGATGCGCTGACGCGCGGCACCATCCAGGACGAGCTGCTGAAGATATGCGCCGCGACGCGGCAGACCGTCTTCATGATCACGCACGACGTGGACGAAGCCATCCTGCTCGCCGACCGCATCCTGCTGATGGCCAACGGCCCGCAGGCGCGCGTGGCCGAGATCGTCGTCAACACGATGAGCCGCGACCGGCAGCGCGCCTCGCTGCACCACGACCCGCAGTTCTATCGGATCCGCAACCACCTCGTCGACTTTCTCGTCGAGCGCAGCGCAACCCTTTCTCACGGCCGCGCGCCGGAGCATCCGCCCGAGGTTCGACCGGGCCTGGCGCAGACCGCCGAAATCGTTTCTCTCGACACCCACCCCGCCATTCACAGGAGCACCGCATGAGCCGCCTCGAAGTCACCGAAAAGATCATCGCCACCAAGGTTGCCAAAGGCATCAAGTGGGCCGACGTCGCCGCCGACATCGGCCTCAGCAAGGAATGGGTCACCGCCGGCTGCCTCGGCCAGATGACCTTCAACGACGAGCAGGCCGCCAAGCTGGCCAAGCACTTTGACCTCACCGAAGCCGAGGCCCAGTGGCTCAAGGTCGTGCCCTACAAGGGCAGCCTGCCGACCAGCGTGCCGACCGACCCGCTGATCTACCGCTTCTATGAGCTGATCAGCGTCTACGGCACGACCTTCAAGGAGCTGATCCATGAAGAATTTGGCGACGGCATCATGAGCGCCATCGACTTCAAGATGGACCTGCGGCGCGAGGCCAACCCCATGGGCGACCGCATCAGCATCGTCATGAGCGGCAAGTTCCTCCCCTACAAGACCTATTGATCATGAAGCCGCCGCTTCCGCCGTTCACGCACGAGAGTGCCGTGCAGAAGGTGCGCATGGCCGAGGACGCGTGGAACAGCCGCGACCCGGACCGCGTTGTCGGCGTCTACACGGACGACACGGTCTGGCGCAACCGCGCCGAATTCCCCGTAGGCCGCGAGCAGGTACATGCGCTGCTCACCCGCAAGTGGGCGCGCGAGCTCGATTACCGGTTGATCAAGGAGCTATGGGCATTCACAGGCAACCGCATCGCCGTGCGCTTTGCCTACGAGTGGCACGACGACTCGGGCCACTGGTTCCGCAGCTACGGCAACGAGAACTGGGAGTTCACCGATGAAGGCCTGATGAGGAGGCGCTTTGCCAGCATCAACGACCTGCCCATTGCGGAGTCGGCGCGGCTGTTCTTTTGGCCGCTGGGTCGGCGGCCGGATGACCATCCGAGCCTGAGCGAACTGGGGCTTTGAACGCCGGGCACGCGTCAATGCGTGCCGCGCAGATGCTTGCCGCTCAGGCGATCGAACCAATGGCGAGCGCGGGCGGATAGCTGCGCGTCCTGGACGACGTCATCGAACAGGCGCAGGCCGTTGGGGTCGGCCAGCACGCCGGGCTCCACCGCAATGTCGCTGCCAGCACGCTTGACCTGCAGTGCCTGGAATCGCGGCAACAGCGTGCACAGGATCACGTTGTGAGTGACGACGACGGTGCGCGCGCGTGAGGCCAGCGACTCCAGCACGCTGGCTGAAGCCGAGAGCGACTCCAGGTTGTTGGTGCCCCTGAACGGCTCGTCCACCAGCACCAGCACCTTGTCCATCGACGCCACGGCGGCCAGCACTTCCCGGCAGCGCCTCAGTTCTGCGGCGTAGAGGCTTTCGCGGTCGGCCATGGAATCGGTCGCTGTGATGGAGCTGATGACGCCGGTCACCTCGCCCGTGCAGCGCGTGCAGAAGGCGCCGCCGAACGCCCGCAGGAACAGCGCGTTGACGCCGACGGCACGCAGCAGGGTGCTCTTGCCGGCGGCGTTCTGGCCGGAGATGAAGGTGCCACCGACGTGTGCATGCAACCCGGAGAAGGCCAGAGGGCGTTCGATCCCCGGGTGCACAAGTCCTTCGAAATCCAAGGCATCGCCTGCCGCCGCCACGCCGTCCTGCGCGTCCGACCACGGAACGCCCAGTCGCTGGGGCGCCGTGGCGAGCGCGTGCTGCAGATCGACGCTTGCGCAATAAAGGTAGGCGCTGCGAATCATCTCGATGTCGTTCTCCACGCGCCGGATGTCAGCCAGCATCGTGCGGTACTCGCGGAGCATCGCAAGGTTGAGGTACTCGTTCAGCCACTCCCATTGCGACCTGCTGCGCTCGAGTGCCCGGCGCAGGGCATTGATGCGCGCAAGCGGGTGCGCATGTCGAACGGTGTTCGATGCGGCCAGCGACTCCGCCGTGGCGAGCACCGTGCAGAGCCCCGCCCTGACCATCTTCCATGACACCAGGAAGGCGTGCAGCCGGATCTGTGCATAGGCCATGACTGCCATTGCCGCGGCCACGGCCAGCCAGCCCGCCGGCACCGAACCCGACGCCACCAGCACGATGCCAGAGAGCAGCAGCAGGGGCATGACATACAGGTGATTGGCCCAGGCCGGCGTCGGATAGCGGGCGCCGAGGAAGAGGAAAGGCAGCGGGTCGTGAGGTGAATGACGAAGCGGCTCCAGCAGCGGTTCCAGCGCGTCGGCATGGCGTCGCACATCGGCCTTCATGGCGGCGATGTCGCCTCGCTGCGTCTCGGCAGTTCCGTTGACAAGGGCCGCGTAGCCCGCGTAGTGACCGGCCTTGGAGCACGGTTCAAACACTGACTGCGTCGCGGCCTGCAGCTCCAGATCATCGACGGTCTGCATGTCGATGCGGCGGCCGGAGGCATTGGCATCTTGCCGGGCGAACTGCTCCAGGTGCTGGCGGCTGGGCGGCAGCGCCTTCACCGGTGCGGCGGGCGCGGCCCTGGAGAACAACTGGCGCGCAAAGCGCCGTTCGCTGGCCAGTTCAGCGCGGTAGCCCGACAGGTTCATCGCCTCCCATCCCCGGTTTTGTAGTTCGATTGAACCGCGAGGTCGGGGCCGTGCCGTCGATCTAAACCCCAGCCCTTAAAATTTGATCGCCGGCGCGTCCAGCGGCGGTCAGGCGCGCACCGCCAGCATCACTGCGTAGGCCTTGAACACCGCCGTCGCGGCTTGGCCCGCGGCCAGCGCGAGTCCATCGACCGCATCGTTGGTGACGCTCGCTGTCACGACCGCCCCGCCTGGCAGCGTGAGCCCGATGAGCGATGACACGGCGCCGCGCTCCACGCGCGACACGGTGCCGGCGAGCTGGTTGCGTGCCGACAGCCTGTAGCCACCGAAGTCGGTCACCAGCACGACTTCGCTGGACTTCACGAGCGCTAGCGCCTCCTGGCCTTTCTTCACCTTCAGCTCCTGTGCGGCTTCGGTGGTCAGCGAGGCGGTGACCTCCTGGCCGCCGTCCAATGCGACACGCACCGTCGTCGTCGACGGGCCCGGGTTGACGCTTGCGATACGACCGAAGAACTGGTTGCGGGCGGTGGTTTTCATGCTCATCCTTTTCAGCAGTGCGTCGAGCGCCGGTTGCGTGGCCAGCCAGGCGGCCTGTTCATGCAGGAAGGCGGCGTGGCGCGTCTGCAGTTCGCGCCAGGCGACCAGCAAGGCCCGACCCTCGGCCGTCAGCATCGTGCCGCCGCCGCCGCTGCCGCCGGCCGACTTGTCTACCAGCGGCGCATGCGTCAGCGCGGTGGCCGCATCCAGCACCAGCCAGGCGCCCTTGTAGCTGTAGCCCGCGGCCTTGGCGGCCTTCTGCAGCGAGCCGGTCAGGGCCAGCGCGGCCAGCAAATCGAAGAAGCGACCATCGAGCCGTCCGGCCAGGCGAAGGTCGCCCTGCAGCAGCGGGTGGTCGGAGGTGGTCATGCCAGGCGCGCTCGCAGATCGTCGCGGCCGGCGATCAGGCGCTCCGTCACGCGCCCGCCGTCGAAGAGGTAGACCTCGTCGGCCAGTGCGACCACGTCGTCTGCATCGTGGCTGACCATCACCGCCGGAATGCCCCATTGCGCCCGCACGCGCTTCAGCTCATCGCGCAGTTCGCGGCGCAGCGCGCTGTGCAGCGCGGCGAAGGGCTCGTCCAGCAGCAGCACCTGTGGGTTGCAGGCGAGTGCCCGCGCCAGGGCCACGCGTTGCTGCTGGCCGCCCGAGAGCGTGGCCGGCTTGCTGCGCACCAAGGCGGCGAGGCCGAAGGTTTCGATCAGCTCATCCACGCGCGCTGCGTCTTCTGCCTTGAGCCTGCGGCGCCAGCTCGTCAGCCCGAAGGCGATGTTGTCGCGCACGCTGAGGTGGGGGAAGAGGGCGTAGTGCTGGAACAGATAGCCCACGCCGCGGGCCTCGGGCGGCAGCGCTATGCCGGCGGCCGTGTCCATCAGCGCGCGGCCGTTCAGCCTCACATGGCCAGCGCGTACCGGCAGCAGCCCGGCCAGAGCCTGAAGCGTCAGCGACTTGCCGGCGCCGGAGGGGCCGTACAGCGCGACAAAGGGCGCGTCGGTCGCGAAGGCGATGTCCAGGTCGAAGCGACGGCGCGTGTCGCTGACTGAGAGATTGAGCGCAATATCGATCAAGGCTTACCGAAGCCGTACTTGGCGAGGATGGCCTGCGCCTCACTGCTGCCGAGGAATGTCACGAAGTCCCGCGCCAGTACCGCCTGCCGGCTGTCCGCCACCACGGCGGCCGGGTAGGCGACCGGCGCATGGCCGCTCACCGTCATGGCAATGACGACCTTGCCCCTGGCCAGCTCGGCATCGGTGCGGTAGACAAAGCCTGCGTCGACTTCGCCGCGGGACACGTAGTCCAGCACCTGGCGCACGTTGTCGGCAAACACGAGCCTGGCTTGCAGCGGCGCCCAGAGCTGCGCACTTTCCAGCGCCTGCTGGGTGTAGCGGCCCACGGGCACGGAGGCGACCTTGCCGACGGCGATGCGCTTCACGCTCGCCAGCGCCAGGTCGCGCATGGTCTTGACGGGGCTGCCCGGCGGTGTGACCAGCACCAGCGTGTTGCTTGCGAAGTCGCGCCGCGTGTCGGTGGCGAGGAGCTTCTGCTCGGCAGCGCGGTTCATGGTCTCCTGATCGGCGCTGGCGAACACGTCCACCGGCGCGCCCTGGGCGATCTGCTGCAGCAGCACGCCCGAGGCCGCAAAGTTGAAGCGCACGGTGGCTCCGGGCTTGCTGGCCTCGAAGCGCGGCCCGATTTCCTTGAAGGCGTCCGTCAGGCTGGCGGCGGCCGAGACGGTGAGTTGCTGGGCCGAGGCCAGCAGGGGCAGGGCGGCCAGCAGGAGCAGCAGTGGTTTCATGAGGGTGTGCGTTGCAGGAAGCGGTTGGACAGCAGCAGGATGGCCACCGATACCGCCGACACGACCAGCGCCAGCATCAGCGCCAGATCGTCATGCCCGGCCTGCACGGCGTCGTAGATGGCCATGGACGCCGTCTGCGTCTGCCCCGGGATGGAGCCGGCCACCATCAGCGAGGCGCCGAACTCGCCCATCGCACGGGCGAAGGCCAGCAGCGTGCCGGCCAGGATGCCGGGCCAGGCCAGCGGCAGCGTCACGCGCACGAAGGTGCTCCAGCGCGACTGGCGCAGCGTGCGGGCGGCCGCCTCCAGGTTGCGGTCCACCTGGCTGAACGCGCTGCTTGCGCCCTTCAGCACCAGCGGCAGGGCGACCAGCGTGGAGGCGATGACCGCGCCATGCCAGTTGAAGATGACGGTGTAGTCGAAGTGCTCGCGCAGCCAGCCGCCCAGGGCGCTGCGCCGGCCCATGAGCACCAGGATGCCGTAGCCCAGCACGGTGGGCGGCAGCACCAGCGGCAGCATGCAGACGGCCTCCAGCAGGCCGCGCCCCGGCAGCCGCGTGCGGGCGAACACCCAACCCAGCGCGACACCCAACAGCAGGGCGAGCAAGGTGGCGACGGCGGCCACGCGCAGCGTCAGGGCGAGCGGCGCGGCGTCGAACTGGCTCCAGAGATCGGCAGGCATGGAGGCGTAATGTAATCAACTACATCACGACTCTGTCGGCATTGGCGGACGCCAGCGCGGGCATGCCCGGAGAACTATGCTGACTGCTCACGCCATGGACCTGCTGATCGAACTCTTCTCCCGCCACGGCCTGTTTGCCGTGGCCGCTGCCGTGCTGCTGCATCAGTTGGGCGCGCCGCTTCCATCCACGCCGCTGTTGCTGCTGCTGGGCGCCGAGTCGGCCTCGCGAGACGGCTTCGCGCTGCGCGCCTTCGCTGCCGTGACCGGCGCCGCGATGGTGGCCAATGTGGTTTGGTTCTGGGCCGGCCGGCGCCTGGGCCGGCGCGTGCTGGCGGCGCTGTGCCGCATCTCCATCTCGCCGGACAGCTGCGTGCGCCAGAACGAGATCAGCTTCGCCCGGCGTGGCGCGCTGACGCTGCTGATCGCCAAGTTCGTGCCCGGGCTGTCCATGGTGGCGCCGCCGCTGGCCGGTGCGCTGGGCATGACGGCGGGGCGCTTCCTGACCTGGAACCTGCTCGGCTCCGCGCTTTGGGCCGCCGCAGGCCTGGCGGCCGGCCGCGTCTTCCACGCCCAGATCGGCGAGCTGCTGCGCGAGCTGAGCAGGCTGGGCGGCGCGGCAATCGCGCTGGGCGTGGCGGCCGTGGCTGCCTATCTGGCCTGGCGGCTGTGGCGGCGCCTGCGGGTGCGGCGGGAGCTGGGTCGCCTGGAGCGCCTCGGCCCCGCCGAAGTGATGGCCTTGCGGCAGCAGGGCTGCGACATCGTCTTCGTCGACGTTCGTGGCGGGCCGCCCGACAGCCGCATCCCAGGTGCGCGCCATCTCGATCTCGGCGCCCTGAGCGATGCCGCATTGGCCGATTGGCCGGCCGAGGCCGAGTTCATCACCTACTGCGCCTGCCCCAACGATGTCTCGGCCGCGCACGCGGCGCGGTGGCTTAAGGCGAGGGGCCACCACGCGCGCGTGCTGCGCGGGGGCGTAGAAGCCTGGACGCAGGCCGGGCTGGCTCTGGAAAGCAACTGAGCTTTCGGGCGGGCGCTCAAGGCGCTCATTTCGTGCGGGATGTCGCGAGCCGGCTGGCCCTCACCGCCCGGAGATGCGTGTTTACCCTAAAATAGGGTTTACCCGATAAAAACCGGGCCACAAGCCCAGATCAAAGACCATGAGCCTCATCGAGAAACTCTTCCGCTCCCTCCGCAACGTGCTGGCGGCCGACACGATGGCAGACGTCGAGGAGCGTTTCCTGTCCGACGCCACGGACCACGCCGACCTCGAGCGCCGCATCGCGATCCAGTCGCGCGCCCATGCCATGACGCCGCTGAACATCGGCCGCTGATCGGCCACTGACTGGCTTCGCCCGCGCGCTTCGTTTCGCGCATTGCTGACGGCCCCGAGAGGGGCCGTTGGTGTTTGTGGCGGTGATGTGTCCTGGCGAATTTCCGGTCGTCAGCCATGTCCGACAGCGGGCCGGGTCCGCAGCCGATGCCGTCGCCCGCCCGCAGCGGCGAGAGTCGGAACAAGGCTCGGCGAACCGCCGGGCTTCGGAAAGGACAACAAGATGGCTGAACTGCACACCCCCCTGCGCCTGGACGAGTCCGCGCTGAAGGCTGCTCGAAGCGACCTTGACGACGGCGCCGTCACCCCCGCCTACGGCCCCTGGCGCGACGACATCGTCGCCTTGCTGAATGGCGCGCTGGCCACCGAGCTGACCTGCGTGCTGCGCTATCGCCGCCATCACTTCATGGCCAGCGGGCTGGAGTCGCCGACCATCGCCAAAGAGTTCATGGTTCATGCCAACGCCGAACTTGGCCATGCCGACCGCCTGGCCGAGCGCATCGTGCAATTGGGCGGCGAGCCGGACTTCAACCCGGTTGGCCTGCTGGACCGCAGCCACGCCGATTACGACGCGGTCAACGACCTCAAGGGAATGATCCGCGCCAACCTCATCGCCGAGCGCGTCGCCGTCGAGACCTACCGCCAGATGATCAAGCTCATCGCCGACAAGGACTCCACGACCCGCCGGCTGCTCGAAGACATCCTCGCCGATGAGGAAGAGCATGCCGACGAGCTGAAGGACTGGATGACCCGCGCCTGAGCGCCCACTGCTGAGGAGACCGTCATGAGACTCTTTGCCAAGAAGCCCGTACCCCGTTCGCTGCTGAACCCCGATGGAAGCCTGCGCGTGGCCGACACCGCGCCCCGGCCGCACAAGGTGGTGGTGGTTGAGCCCAGGCCGAGGAGCCGCGTGCTGCCCTGGCTGCTGGCGCTGGGTGTCGGCGCGGCCATCGCGATGGTGGCGGTGGTGGCGATGCAGGACCCGCGCTCCGTCGGCACCCAGCTTGACGACGCCGTGGCCAACGTCAAGGACGTCGGCACCCAGGCGGAGCAGACCGTCATCGACTCGCAGAACGCTGCTGCGGACGCCTCGCGCAGCGCGGTGAATGGGGTCGGCACGGCCGTCGCCGACGCCGGCATCACGACCAAGGTCAAGGCCGCGCTGGCGGTGGACCCGGCCCTGAGTGCCTCGCGCATCGAGGTGCAGACCGACAACGGCATCGTGCGTCTGGACGGCCCCGCCCCCGACGCCGCCGCCAAGGCCCGCGCGACCGTGCTGGCCGGTGCGCCGCAGGGCGTGCGTGGCGTGGACAACCGGCTGGCCCTGCCGCAGCCCGGCGCTGTCGTTGCAACCGCAGCGGAACCTGCTGCGCCGGTCACGCCGCGCTGATCGGACACTGAGCCTGCGCTCATCCTGCTGAGAGTTCGAGGCCGCCCCGCCGTGGGCGGCCTTGGCGTTCCTAAACTGCGCCGACTCTTTCCCGAGCAGGATTCCCATGCCGTTCTCCCAGGCCTACCGGCTGTTGCTGCGTGCCTTCACCGCGCTCGTGCCCGCGTTCGCAGCGATGCCGTCCGGCGCCGATACGGCCGCCATCGGCAAGCGCTACTTCGACAGCAACTGCGCGATGTGCCACACGGTCTCGCCCGACCAGCGCGCGCTGATGGGGCCGGGCCTGTTCAACGTCCCGGGCCGCAGGATCGGTGGCGTGCCGGGCTTTGGCTATTCCGCCGCGCTCGCGAAGTTGGGCGCCCTCAACAAGGTGTGGACCCAGGCCGAGCTGGACCGCTTCCTGCGCGACCCAGCCCTGTTCGCGCCGGGCACGTCCATGCCCATCAGCGTGCCTGACAAGACCCAGCGGGCGGCGCTGGTCAGCTACCTGGCCGCGCAGACGGGCCAAGCCAAGCCGGGCGCGACGGTCGCACCCGCTGCGGCTGCAGGCGACACGCGTGGCAGCTGGACCGAGGACGCGCCAGGTCGCATCCATGAACTGAAAGCCGCCGACCTGGACAAGCCCTACGCCACCGAGAGCGCCAGCAACGGGCCGCGCACCGTGCCGCGCCCGGAAGGCGTGCTGCCGGCGGTGCCCGAAGGCTTCAAGGTCAATCTGTGGGCCAAGGACCCGGACCGTGGCCGCGTCATGGTGAAGGCACCGAATGGCGACATCTTCATCTCGTCCACGCCCAAGCGCCTGGTCAAGGTGTTCCGCTCGGCCAACGGCGAGACGGCGACCGAGGTCAGCACCTTTGCCGCCGGCATGGACCGGCCCTTCGGCATGGCCTTCTGGCCCGTCGGACCGAATCCGCAGTACCTGTACGTGGCCTTCGTCAACGCCATCGTCCGCTATCCGTACAAGAACGGCGACCTGGTGGCCACAGCCGAGCCCGAGGTGGTCGTGCCCAAGCTGACCGCTGCCGTCGGCGCGCACTCGTCGCGCACGCTGGCCTTCTCGGCGGACGGCAAGACGATGTTCCTCTCCATCGGCTCAGCCACCAACGTCGCCGACGGCATGCCGGCCGCGCCGCCAGAGCCGGTCGCGCAGTGGGAAGCGAAGCAGGGCGTCGGCGCCGCCTGGGGAGGCGAGCTGGACCACGCGCTCGTCATCGCCTTCGACCCTGACGGCAAGAACAAGCGCACCTTCGCCACCGGCCTGCGCAACTGCGTCGGCATGTATCTGCACCCGCGCACGGGCGACTTGATCTGCAGCGTCAACGAGCGCGACCTGCTGGGCGACAACCTGCCGCCCGACTACCTGACGCGCGTGAAACCTGGCGCCTTCTACGGCTGGCCCTGGTACTACATCGGCGCCAACGAAGACCCGCGCCTGAAGGGTCTGCGGCCCGACCTGAAGGACAAGGTGACGGCGCCCGACCTGCTGATCACTGCGCACTCGGCGCCGCTCGGCATGGTCATGTACGCCGCTCCGAAAGGTGCGCGTGCTGCCTTCCCGGCCGCCTACGACGGCGAGCTGTTCCTGGCGCTGCACGGCTCCTGGAACCGCCACACCCGCACGGGTTCCAAGGTCGTGCGCGTGTTCATGAAGGATGGCGTGCCCACGGGCCGATACCAGGATTTCATGACCGGCTTCGTCGTCAGCGACCAGGAGGTCTGGGGCCGCCCGAGCGCGGTGGTGGTGCAGGACGACGGCTCACTGCTGGTGGACGACGACGTGACGGGCGAGATCTGGCGCGTGGCGCCGAAGTAGGGCCTGCTGCCGTAGCGTTGGCAGGCTCTTCGCCCGGCAATTTTTCTCGCTTGGCCGGCGCTTCTTGTAAGCGCGGCCTGCATCAGGGCAGAAGTGCTTCATCCGCACTTGGCGTGGGCGGCGCGTCCATCAATGATTCGGATCGAGATCCCCCGACTCCGAAGCCACACCCCATGGACAGCGCCAGCAACACCCCACGCCCCGATCTGCGTCAGAAATTCATCATCGCGGGCGTCGCCGTCCTGCTGCTGCTGGCGCTGCTTGCGCTGGACCTGCTGCAGACGCGCACCGCCACCGAGGTGCAGGCCCGCCGCAGCGCCACCGCCCAGGTGTTCGAGCGCGCGCCCGAGCAGTGGCTCGCCCACCCTCGCGAGGCGTCCGAATTTGAGCGCGCCGTGCAGGCGCGTGAAGTCGCGGCCGTCGGCATCGAGGGCCGCCTGGTGCTCTACACCGACCGCGGCGGCCGCCACTTCTCCACCCACCTCATCGACTGCGGCCTGACCTGCAAGAGCGACATCGCCTCGCGCCTCGGCGAGTTGAGCGTGGCCCAGGGCTTCGCGCTGACCGACATCGACGTCGACGCCCGCACCACCGGCCAACGCTGGAGCCAGTCGCTGGACAAGGCCGTCACCGTGGCTTCGCCGCTGCTGGTCATCGTGCTTGTCGTCGGCCTGCTGCTCTATGTGCAGATGCGCGGCCCGATCGGCCCGCGCACCCGCCTGGCCGACAAGCCCAAGACCCGCTTCGACGATGTCATCGGCGCCGACGAGGCCAAGAAGGCCCTCAAGCGCGTGGCCGCCTTCATGAAGGACCCCAAGCAATACGCTGCCGTCGGCGCCAAGGCGCCGCGCGGCGTGCTGCTCGACGGCCCGCCCGGCACCGGCAAGACGCTGCTCGCCAAGGCCCTGGCCGGCGAGTGCGGTGCCAGCTTCATCAGCGTGGACGGTTCCTACTTCAGCTCCATGTTCTACGGCGCCGGCATCGGCAAGGTGAAGGAGCTTTTCAAGCGCGCCCGCGACGCTGCGCCCTGCATCATCTTCATCGACGAGATCGACGGCATCGGCCGCCGCAGCAGCGGCAAGGACTCGCCCGGCGGCGGCGAGCAGGAGCAAAACCGCATCATCAACCGCCTGCTGGTGGAGATGGACGGCTTCTCCGCGCTGGAGAACGTCGTCGTCATCGGCGCCACCAACCACGTCGACAACGTCGACATCGCGATGCGCCGCCCGGGTCGTTTCGACCTCATCGTGCGCACGTCTCTTCCCACCACGCCCGAGCGCGAGAAGCTGTTTGGCCTCTACCTCGGCCAGGTGAAGGCGGCGGCCGGCATGGACCTGCCGTCGATTGCGCGCACCGCCACGGGCATGTCGCCGGCCGACATCGCCAACTGCGTGAACCGCGCCGCCGCCTACGCGGCCGAAGCCGGAGAAACGCTGGTCAGCGAGGAGCGGGTCTACCAGTCGCTCGAGACGCATCAGCTCGGTGGCGAGGTGACCAACACCAAGGACATCATCACGCCCGAGACGCTGCGCCGCATCGCCTTCCATGAGTCCGGCCATGCGCTGGTGGCCCACGTGCTCGAGGCCGGCAGCGTCGAGCGCGTCAGCATCGAGCCGCGCGGCCCGGCCCTGGGCGTGACCTACGTGGCGCGCAATCACGAGGAGCCGCTGTACGGCGAGCGCGAGCTGCGCTCCCGCCTGGCGATGATGCTGGCCGGCCGCGAGGCTGAAATGATGGCCTTCGGCAACGCCTCCTCCGGCGCGGCGGACGACCTCAAGCGCGCTTCCGAGCTGGCCACGTCCATGATCGGCTCCTACGGCTTCGGCAAGACCTTCGGCCTGCTCAGCATGGCCGGTGTGCCGCGCGAACTGATCGGGCCCGACGTGCAGAAATCGCTGCTCGACGAAGCGCGTGCGCTGCTCGAAAGCGCGCAAGCCGAATGCCGCCGCGTGCTGGAAGAAAAGAGCGACCGGCTCCGCACGCTGGCCGAGATGCTGCTGGGCCACGAGACCGTCAGCGGCGCGCCGCTCAAGCGCGTGCTGTCGGGCGAGCCGGCCTGACGCCGTCGCATCCTGCCGGCTGACAGGCCGCAGGCCGCCTGCCGCTTAGGCTGTGGGCGTGAAGGTCGCCACCTGGAACATCAACAACGTCGTCAAGCGGCTCGATCTGCTCGTCGACTGGCTGGGCCGCAGCCGGCCTGACGTCGTAGCGCTTCAGGAACTGAAGGCGACCCCTGAGGCCTTCCCTGCCGACGCGCTGCGAGAAGCGGGCTACGAGTCGCTCGTGGTGGGGCAAAAGACCTGGAACGGCGTCGCGCTGCTGGCGCGTGACCTCGCGATGCTGCCCGTTGCAACCGCGCTGCCTGGCGACGCCAGGGACAAGGAGGCGCGCTACGTCGAAGCCGCCATCGGCGGCGTGCTCTTCGCGGGCCTCTACCTGCCCAACGGCAACCCGCAGCCCGGGCCGAAGTTCGACTACAAGCTGCGCTGGTTCGAGCGCCTGCGTCAGCGCGCCGCCGCGCTGTGGGCCACCGGCGCACCGGTCGTGTTGATGGGCGACTGGAACGTCGTGCCGACCGACGCCGACATCTACAAGCCCGACACGTGGCGCGACAACGCGCTGCTGCAGCCCGGGGCGCGGCAAGTCTTTGCCGACGTGCTGGCGCAGGGCTGGACAGACGCGCTGCAGGCCACGCATCCGCGGAAGCCGCCCTTCACCTTCTGGGACTACCGCCGCCGTCGCTGGGAGCGCGACGCGGGGCTGCGCATCGACCACATCCTCGCCAGCGCGGCGCTGGAGGTCGTGGCCGCCGGCGTGGACCGCGAGGAGCGCGGGAAAAGCGGGAAGGGCCAGCCCAGCGACCATGCGCCGGTGTGGGCCGAGCTTCGCATCAAGGCTGCGAGCAAGCCCCCTAGAAAGCGCTGACGCGCTGTAACCAGCACGCCGTCCTACAACGCCGGCGCCGTAGCGACGGCAATCTCGCGGCAGTGTTCAACATCACCGCCTGACCCGGAGGACTTCCATGCCTGACGAACTGACGATGCACGGCAACCGCATCAGCATCACCGAAGAGCACGACGTGCGCAGCTGGTGCGACTCACTCGGAGTCACCGAGGAGCAGTTGCGGATTGCGGTGGCCGCGGTGGGCGACGAAGCGGACGAGGTTCGCGGGCACCTGGGGCGCCCTGCAAACTGAGCGCGATCGCCCGGCCTATCGCCGGGCCCTGAGAGCCTGCAGCTCTTCGATGAGGTCCACCACGAAGGCCGCCAGCTCCGGGTTGGCGTCGAAGTCCCGTTCCACCGCCAGGATGCGGCGCGCGCGGCTCAGGTGAGGGCTCGAGAACCGGCGCTCGGCAGCGTCGCTGCTGTCTCGGATCAACAGCCCGGCATCCAGGCGCTGCTGCAGCCAGTCCGCATCGACTCCGCAGGCGCAGGCCAGTTCCTCCAGGCTCAGGCCGTGCTCGTCGATCACGAGGCCCAGCAGAACGGGTTCGTCGGCCATGTCATGCCCTCAGCGGTCAGGCCCGCTGCCACGCGGCTCGAAGGTCCTGCCGACGATCTCGGCCATTGCCTGGTAGGCCGTGCGGGCACCGGGCAGCGTTGATGGCGGCAGCACCACCTCGACCTCCAGCACCATGTCTCCAGCGGGCTCGCCGCCCAGGCCCCGGCCGCGCAGGCGCAGGCGTTTGCCATGCGGCGTGTCCGGCGGCACGGTCACGCTCACCTGGCCAGCGGGCGTGGTGGTGGTCACCTCGGCGCCCAGGGCTGCCTCCCAGGGCGCCAGCGGCAGGCGCTCATGCACATCGCGGCTCGGCGCGTGACCAATGCCGGCCTGCTTGAACTGGATCTCGACGTAGAGATCGCCGTTGGCCGCGCCGCCGCGCCCCGCAGAGCCCTGCCCGGGCAAGCGGAGGTGCTGGCCCGCGCGTATGCCCTTCGGTATCTGCACCTGGATCTGCCGCAGCGCCACGGCCCTGTGCCCCTTCTCGTCGGGCGCCAGGGTGCGCACCGTCACGGCGCGCACGGCACCGTCGATGGCGTCCGCAGCGTCGATCAGCAGCTTGACGTGCTCGTCCGAGCCGCGCGCAGGTTTGCCGTCGACAGGGTCAGGCTTGGCGGCGCGGCCGAACATGCCGGTGAAGAAATCGCTGAAGGCCTCGCCGGTGCGCCCCGGTGTCGGCTCACCGTCGAAGTCGAAGCCCTGCTTCCAGTCGCTCGCCAGGTCTGCACTGGCCTTGGTGGCCGCGCGTCGTTCAAGTTCGCGGTGGCGGACGTTGTCATAGGCCGCCCGCCGCTTGGGGTCGGACAGAACCTCATAGGCCTCGTTGACCTGGGTCATCGCGGCGTTGGCCTCTGGGGCGGCGTTCAGGTCCGGGTGATGCAGGCGCACCAGCCGTCGATAGGCCTGCTTGATCGCAGCCGCATCGGCGGCAGCGTCCAGCCGCATGACTTCGTAGTAGTCCTCGAAACGCATGCTGCGAGTGTGAAATTCTGGTGAGCATGCGCCATCGGACGGGGCCGCCCGCGTGGTGATGATTCGTCCTACAGCAGCGCGCCGCCGATACTCTGACGCTTCTGCTTTGCGGAGCCAGACCAAGCGCCCATGCCGTTCGACGTTGCCAATCAGACCGCCTCCGTGCAGCAGCGGCGCGCCGTAGGTCTGCTGTGCGCCGCCGTGTGCGGGGCGACCTTGCTGGCGCTGCCGGTGGCCTCCATGAAGCTGCCGGCGCTGCCGCACATCTCGGGCATCTACGGCGCCAGCGCCGCGATGATCGATTTCGCGACCTTCTGGCTGCTGATGTCGGCGCACAAGCCGTCGCGAGCGCTGCGCATCGTCGCGGCGGCCTACCTGTTCGCCGGGCTGATGGCGGTGCTGCATGTGCTGTCCTTCCCCGGCGCGCTGATGGCCGAGGCCTCGGTGATCGGCAACACCAACTCCGTGAGCTGGATGTTCCTGTCGTGGCGCACAGGCTTTCCTGTCTTCATCCTGTGGGCCGTGTTGACCGAGACGCGCCAGTCACACACTGCACCCGATTCGAGGCTGTCGCCCGCCGTCGTCGCCGTGGCTGCTGCCGTGGTCTGCCTCGCGGCGGCGTTGGCGGCCAAGGACTACTCGGCCTTTTCGCCGGGGCCGCAAGGGCTGCACTTCGGCACCTTCGACCGCCTGGCGTCCTACCTCGGCCTGAGCATTGCCGCACTGACGCTCGCGGTGATGCTGCGCCACGGCCTGGCCTGGCGGTCGCTCTATCTGTGGCTGATGCTCGTGTTGGTGTCCGAGGCCGTGGGCGTCTGGTTCAGCACGCATGGCGGCGGGCGCTACACCGTGGCCTGGTACGTCGCGCGGGTAGAAGGGCTGGCTGCGAGCGCTATCGTGCTGGTGTTGCTGGCCACGCACTTTCGCGAGCTGCAGTCGCGCCTGGGCGCGGCTGTCATCAGCCTGAGCGAGCGCACCGATGCGCTGCAGGCCGAGATCCAGCACCGCGAACGTGCCGAGCGCATGCTGGCCCAGTCGCAAAAGCTCGATGCTGTGGGCCAGCTCGCCGCCGGGCTGGCGCACGACATCAACAACTTCATGCAGGTGGTGTCGACGCGCGCCGAGCTGATCCGCCGCCGCACCCGGGCCGATGCCGCCATCGGCACGCCGGTGAGCGCAGACGTGGACGTCATCCAGCGCAACGTGCGCAAGGCGGAGCACCTGACGCGGCAGTTGCTGCTGTTCGCCGGCCGGCGCCCGCTGCAGGCCCAGGCCGTGCAGCTGCAACGGCTGCTTCCCGAGTTCCTGGAGGCCTTCCAACCGGTGCTGGGCCAGCGCGCCACCGTGAAGCTGGCCCTCGACGCCGACGCCTGGCCTGTGCAGGCGGACCCGACCGAGCTGGAGATCGCCCTCACCAATCTGCTCACCAACGCCCGCGACGCGAGCGAGTCCGGCGGCGTGGTGGACGTTCGCGTGGCCAACCGCAGCGATCCACAGCACGGCGACCGCGTCGTGCTCGCCGTGCAAGACCACGGCAGCGGCATTCCCGCGCCGGTGCTGGAGCGCGTGTTCGAGCCCTTCTTCACCACCAAGCCGCCCGGGAAAGGCACGGGCCTGGGCCTGTCCCAGGTGTACGCCTTCGCGCGCGCCAGCGGCGGTGAAGTCGTCATCGACAGCGTGGTCGGGCAGGGCACGACGGTTCGCATCGAGCTGCCCCGCCACCAGGCTGCCCTGGAAGCCGGCGCGACCCACGCCGACCCGGCAGGTGCCGCGCCGGCGGGCACGGTCGTGCTGCTGGTGGACGACAACGCCGACGTGCTGGAGGCGACCTCTTCGCTGCTGGAGCAGGCGGGCCTTGCCGTGCGCACCGCCAGCGGTGCCGCCCAGGCGCTCGCGCTGCTGGATGGCGGCCTGAGCCCGGCCGTGCTGTTGTCCGACATCGTGCTGGGCGATGTCGACGGCGTCGCCCTGGCCCAGCGAGTGCGCGCGCGGCTGCCCGGCGTGCGCATCGTGCTCGCCACCGGCTACAGCACCGCTGCAGCCGAGGCGCGTGCCCAGGGGTTCACGGTGCTGCACAAGCCCTACGACGCACCGCGGATGCTCCGTGAGGTGCTGGCCTTGCCGTCAACCTGACGCGGCGGCGCCCTGAAATTCGGCGTCCAGCGCGGCGCCCCACTCAGCCCGGGCGGGTGCCGGCGCAAAGCTCGCCTCCAGGCTGTTGCGCGCCAGCTGCCAGGCCTCGCGTGCGCCCCACTGCGGCTGGGCAGCGAACAGCGCCAGCAGGTTCTCGTTCAGGTAGCCGCCAAAGTAGGCCGGGTCGTCGGAGTTGATGGTCACGGCCAGGCCGGCGGCAAGCATCTGCGGCAGTGGATGCGCGGCCAGGTCGGGCACGACGCAGAGCTTCACGTTGGACAGCGGGCAGACCGTCAGCGGCATGCGCTGACGGGCCAGGCGCTGCATCAGCGCAGGGCTTTCAATGGCGCGCACGCCGTGGTCGATGCGCTCCACCTTCAGCAGGTCGAGCGCCTCCTCGATGTACTCGGGGGGGCCTTCCTCGCCGGCGTGGGCGACGCGGTGCAGGCCCAGTTCGGCGCAGCGGGCGAACACGCGCTCGAACTTGGCCGGCGGGTGGCCGCGCTCGGAGCTGTCCAGGCCGACGCCGATGAAGTGCTCGCGGTACGGCAGCGCCTCGTCCAGCGTCGCCAGGGCGTCGTCTTCGCTGAGATGGCGCAGGAAACACAGGATCAGCGCGCCGCTGACGCCCAGCTTTTCGCCCGCATCGGCGCAGGCGCGCGACAGGCCCCGGATGACGGTGGCCATGGTCACGCCGCGCGCGGTGTGCGTCTGCGGGTCGAAGAACAGCTCGGCGTGGACGATGTGGTCGCGCGCCGCCTTCTCGAAATAGGCCCAGGCCATGTCGTAGAAGTCCTGCTGCTGCAGCAACACGCTGGCCCCGGCGTAGTAGATGTCGAGAAAGGTCTGCAGGTCGGTAAAGGCATAAGCCGCCCGCAGCGCCTCGACGCTGGCATAGGGCAGGGCGATGCCATTGCGCCCGGCCAGCGCAAAGATCAGCTCGGGCTCCAGCGAGCCCTCGATGTGGATGTGCAGCTCGGCCTTGGGCATGCGGGCCAGCAGGCCGGGAAGGGCTGAGCGCGGGATGCGGTCGAAGTCGATGTCGGCAGTCATGCGCTCAGTGTCCCCGGTGAGGCCTCACTTGTTGCCGGGCACCTTGCCCTCGACGCCTTTGACGAAGAACTTGATGCCGCCCAGGAAAGCGTCGTCCGCGACCGTGTCCTTGGCCAGCACTTCCTTGCCCGTGTTGTCGACGAGCGGGCCCTTCCAGATCGAGAAGCTGCCGTCCTTCAACCCGGCCTTGATCTGTTCGACCTTGGCCTTGGTCTCGGCCGGCACGTCGTCGGCAACGGAGACCAGGTCGATCGCACCCTCCTTGACACCCCACCAGGCCTTGCCCGTGGCCCACTGGCCGTCCAGCGCGTCGCGCGTCGCCTTGATGTAGTAGGGCGCCCAGTTGATGACGGCCGAGCCCAGGTGGGCCTTGGGGCCGTAGGCCTTCATGTCGGAGTCCCAGCCGAAGGCGCGCTTGCCCTTTTCCTCGGCGGTCTTCAGCACGGCGGCGGAGTCTGTGTTCTGCATCAGCACGTCGGCGCCGCCGTTGATGAGGGCGACTGCCGCTTCGGTTTCCTTCGGCGGGTCGAACCACTCGTTGACCCAGACCACCTTGGTCTTGATCTTGGGGTTCACGCTTTGCGCGCCGAGCGTGAAGCTGTTGATGTTGCGGATGACCTCGGGAATGGGAATGGAGCCGACCACGCCGATGGTGTTGGTCTTGGTCATCGCCCCGGCGATGACGCCCGCCAGGTAGGCGCCTTCATAGGTGCGGCTGTCGTAGGTGCGCAGGTTGTCGGCCGTCTTGTAGCCGGTGGCGTGCTCGAACTTGACGTCCTTGTGCTCGGCCGCGACCTTGAGCATGGGCTCCATGTAGCCGAAGGTGGTGCCGAAGACCAGCTTGTTGCCCTGGCCGACGAGGTCATTGAAGACGCGCTCGGCGTCGGCCGCCTCGGGCACCTTCTCGACGAAGCTGGTGGCGATCCTGTCGCCGAACTCCTTCTCCAGCGCCTTGCGGGCGTTGTCGTGCGCAAACGTCCAGCCGCCGTCACCGACCGGGCCCACATAGGCGAACGCGATCTTCAGCGGCTCTGGCTTGGCGGCGGCGGCCGAGGCGGCCGGCGCGGCGGCAGGCGCCTCCTCCTTCTTCGAGCAGGCGGTGAGCGTGGCGGCCGCAGCGAGTGCGGCCAGTGCGAAGGTCCGGCGGGTGACGGTGGGTGTCATGCGTTCTCCTGGGGGTTGGTGGGTTAGGTGGACAAATCAGTGGCCGGGTTTGAAGGGCTTGCCGAGCGATGCCGGCATGTTGGCCTTGATCCAGGCCGGGTTGCGCGAGATCAGCACCAGCACGACGATGGTGGACAGGTAGGGCAGCATGCTGAGCCAGTGGCTGGAGATGTCGATGCCCTCGCTCTGCAGATGGAACTGCAGCATGGTCACGCCGCCGAACAGGTAGGCGCCGAGCAGCACGCGGGCCGGCCGCCAGGTGGCGAAGGTTGTCAAGGCGAGTGCGATCCAGCCTTTGCCGGCCACCATGCCCTCCACCCACAGCGGCGTGTAGATCAGCGACAGGTAGGCGCCCGCCAGGCCGCACAGCGCGCCCCCGGCCGCCACCGCCGCGAGGCGGATGCGACGCACCGGGTAGCCCAGCGCATGGGCCGACTCGGGCGACTCGCCCACCGCGCGCAGCACCAGGCCGGCCCGGGTGCGGTACAGGAAGACGTGCAGCGCCACTGCCAGCGCCATGGCCAGGTAGACCATCGGGTGATGCTCGAACAGCGCCTTGCCCAGCACCGGCAGGTCGGCCAAGCCCGGGATGGCCCAGTGGCTGCGTTCTGTGAGCCTCTGCTGCGTGTAGCTGATGCCCACGAAGGCCGAGAAGCCGGCACCGAACAGGCTCAGTGCCAGCCCGGTCGCATAGGGGTTGGTGTTGAGCCAGATCACCAGCATGCCGAAGAACACCGCCAGCACGACCCCCGCCGCCATGCCGGCCGCAAAGCCGAGCAGGTCCGAGCCGCTGTGCACGGCGGTCGCATAGCCGGCGATGGCCGCCACCAGCATCATTCCCTCGGCGCCCAGGTTGACGATGCCCGCCCGCTCGTTGATCAAGAGGCCTAACCCGGCAATTGCCAGCACCGTGCCGGCGCTCAGCGTCGCGGCGATGAGCAGCGCGATCTCGTTCATGCCGGTGCTCCCGCGCGTGCCTTGGCTTTTTCCCTGGCCGCCGCGACCCAGCGGATGCGGTATTGCAGTCCGTGGTCGCAGGCCAGCAGCGTGAATAGCAGCAACCCTTGGAAGACGCTGGTCAGCGCCTTGGGCAGGCCCATGCGGCTCTGTGCCAACTCGCCGCCGATGTAGAACATGCTCATCAGCACGGCCGAGAAGACGATGCCCACCGGATGCAGCCGGCCGACGAAGGCGACGATGATGGCCGCGAAGCCGTAGCCCACCGGCACGTAGGGCGTCAGCTGGCCCAGCGGCCCCGCCACTTCCAAGGCGCCTGCCAGGCCCGCCATGCCGCCTGAGAGCAGCAGCGCCGTCCACAGCGCGCTGCGCGACGAGAAGCCGGCGTAGCGTGCTGCGGCCGGTGCGATGCCGCCCACGGTCAACGCATAGCCGCGGTAGGTGCGGAACTGGAACACTGCAAAGGCCACCACCGCGAGCAGTGCGATGACGACGCCGATGTTCATCCGCAGCCCCGGCACCAGGCGCGGCAGGCGCGTGCCCGGCGCGAACAGCAGGGTCTGCGGGAAGTTGTAGCCGTCCGGGTCCTTCCAGGGCCCGTAGACAAGGTAGTTCAGCAGCAGGCCGGCCACGTAGACCAGCATCAGGCTGACCAGGATCTCGTTGGTGTTGAAGCGGTCGCGCAGCAGCGCCACGACGCCCGCCCACAGCATGCCGCCCGCCATACCGCCCAGCAGCACCGGAACGACGAACCAGGCCGAGGTGTCGGGCCCTGCCTGCATGGCCACCCAGCCGGCGCCCAGGGCGCCCAGCACGAACTGGCCCTCGGCGCCGATGTTCCAGATGTTGGCGCGAAAGCACACCGCCAGGCCCAGCGCGATCAGCGCCAGCGGCACGGCCTTGACGCTGAGTTCCGACAGCGCCCGGCCGTTCTTCAGCGGCTCAACGAAGAACAGGCGCAGCGCCTGCACTGGGTCCTTGCCCAGCGCGGTGAACAGCACGACGCCGATCAGCACGGTGATGGCCAGCGCCAGCAGCGGGGCGGCCACGGCCAACAACATGGAGGTTTGGGTGCGCGGCTCAAGCTTGAACATCGCTGGCCTCCTTTGCGGTATCGGCGCCGGGCCACAGCCCCGACATCCATTCGCCGATCTGCTCGCGCGTGGCCGCAGCGATGGGCACCGAGGGCGACAGCCGGCCATCGGCGATGACGTGCAGCCGGTCGCAGACCTCGAACAGCTCGTCCAGCTCCTCGCTGAAGACGAGCAGCGCGCAGCCCTGGTTGCGCAGGCGCAGCAGCTCGCCGCGGATCTGCGCGGCCGCGCCCACGTCCACACCCCAGGTGGGTTGAGCAATGATCAGCAGCCTGGGCGCCGCGTCGATCTCGCGGCCGACGATGAACTTCTGCAGGTTGCCGCCCGACAGCGTGCGCGCCATCGCGTCCGGCCCCGGCGCCTTGACGCGAAAGCCCTCGATCAGCTTCGCCGCCAGCCGGCGCGCGTCGCCGAGGCGCAGCCAGCCACCGCGGCCGACCGCCTCGGTGCGCGTCAGCAGCGTGTTCATGGCCAGCGACAGCGTCGGCACCGCGCCGCGGCCCAGCCTTTCCTCGGGCACGAAATGCAGGCCCGCCGCACGGCGCCGCGCCGGCGCGGCCTGGGCGATGTCCTGATCGAAGAGCCGGATGCTGCCGGCCGGCGCGCGCGGGTCTTCGCCCGAGAGGGCCGCCAGCAGCTCCTGCTGGCCATTGCCCGACACGCCGGCCACGCCGACGATCTCGCCCGCACAGACGTCAAAGCCGATGTTCTTCAGCGTCACGCCGAAGGGGTCCAGCTGAGCCAGGCCCAGATCGCTCACACGCAGCACGGACGCGCCGGGCCGACCCTCGCGAGCGGTGAGCACCGGCGCATCGGCGCCGATCATCAGCCGCGACAGGCTGGCATTGCTCTCCTGGCGCGGGTCCACCTCGCCCACCACGCGGCCGCCGCGCAGCACCGTGCAGTGGTGGCACAGCGAGCGGATCTCGTGCAGCTTGTGGCTGATGTAGAGGATGGCGCAGCCCTCGCTGCTGAGCTGGCGCAGCGTCACGAAGAGGCGCTCCACGGCCTGGGGCGTCAGCACCGAGGTGGGCTCGTCCAGGATCAGCAGCTGCGGCTGTGTCAGCAGCGCGCGCACGATCTCGACACGCTGGCGCTCGCCGACGCTGAGCGTGTGCACCGGGCGGGCCGGGTCCACGGGCAGGCCGTACTCTGCCGACACCGCGCGCGTCTGCTCGGCCACCTCGGCCAGCGACAGCGCCTTGTCCAGCCCCAGCCAGATGTTCTCGGCGGCGGTCAGGGTGTCGAACAGCGAGAAGTGCTGGTAGACCATGCTGATGCCCAGCGCCCGCGCCTGCGCCGGGCTGGCCACCGCCACCTCGCGGCCGTTCCAGGCCATCTGCCCGGCATCCGGCCGCGTGGCACCGTAGATGATCTTCATCAGCGTCGACTTGCCGGCGCCGTTCTCGCCCAGCACGGCGTGGATCTGCCCCGGCGCCACCTTGAGGTGGACACCATCATTGGCGCGGACCCCCGGGTATTGCTTGGTGATGCCGATCAGTTCAAGCCTGGTCATGTGAGCCCCTCGTCCAGTCGCGCCCCGCTGAACGCGGGCGCGCCCAGCCGGTCCCCCGAGGGGACAGCGACGCTTGCGGCATTGAGCCGCAAACGTCGCCCGGCGGGCCGGCTTGGGAGCGGCCCGGCGCTCGGCCCGAAAACCGCAAGCATCATCACCGGCTTCAGAAGTGGTATTCGGCCCTGATCATCGGCGTCTTGGCAAAGGCTCCGCTTCCGGCCGGACCCTTGTACGGGTTGCCAAACTTGTTGCGCCAGTACTGGTACTCCAGCCCGATCTTGAACTTGTTCGGCGTCGCGCCGGTGGCGGCGCCCACGTCGAGCATGACCTGGCCATCGAAGTTGGTCTCGGGCCCTGTCGCGCCGCCGAACTCGTTGGTGCCTTTGCTGGCGATGTAGTTGGCGAAGCCTTCGAAGGCCAGGGGCAGCTTGCCGAACGGGATGCTCCAGGCCGCCGTCAGCATCACATGGGTCTTGTAGTCGTAGCGCGGCGTTGCCGTGCTGCTGAACTTGTTGTACGGCGCGTTGCTTTCCTTCAGCAACAGCAGGCTGACGTTGAGGAAGCCCGGCACGTCCATCATGAACGTCGGGCCGAGCACCAGCATCTGCTTGCGCGAGTTGTAGCCTGCGTCGACCTTCACGTTGGCGTCGAAGCCGACCGTGAGGCCCATGCCGCGCACGGGACCGAAGGCGAATTTGCTGTCGGTGACCTTGGACAGGTCCAGCGTGTGGCGATAGACGATGTAGACCTCGCTGGCGCCGCTGCCCGAGTTGGGACTGGACGGGTCCTTCTTGTCCGACAGCAGCAGGTCGGCGTTGAAGAAGTTGCTGCCGTAGCTGTAGCCGCTGGCGTGGTTGAGGTTGACGATGCTCTTCTTGATGTCGTTGGTGCCGAAGGGCTCGCCGAACTTGGTGCCGTAGCGGTAGCCGATGGACGTGTCGCTCCAGTCGGCGGCTGAGGCTGTGCCGGCGGCGAGGGCGGCAACGGTGGTGCAAAGCAGGCGCGTGGTCGTTCTCATGGTGAAGTTCCTCTGTGGATGGTTGGGAAGACTCTTGAAATGAGGCGCCGGGCGGTGGGTCTGCATCAGGCATCCCTTCGCGCGCGGTAGAGCATGTCCAGCGTGATGTGCCTCACTTCCAGCTTGCTCTGCTGGATGTGGGCGCGCAGCAGGCGCTGGGCTTCGTCGGTGCGCCGCCGCGTGATGGCGCGCAGGATGCGGGCGTGCTCGTCGTAAGTGGCGGCGATGCGGGCCGACTTGGTGAAGTCCAGGCGCCGGATGATGCGGATGCGCTCGGTGATTTCCTTGTGCACGCGGGCCATCTCGCGGTTGCCGCTGCCCTGTACCAGCAGCGCATGGAAGCGCTCGTCCAGCAGGCCCACCTGCGCCGCGTCATCGAGGCGCTCGGCCGGCGGCAGCAGCCAGGTGTCGGCCAGCTGAGCCAGTTCGGGCCGCTGCTCGCTCTCGGCCAGGTGGCGCGCGGCCTCGCACTCGATCAGCGTGCGCAGGTCGTAGAGCTCGTCCATCACGTCGAAATCGAGCGGCGCCACCTGCCAGCCCAGACGCGGCAGCAGGTTCAGGAAGCCCTCGCGCTCCAGCCGCTGCAGCGCGGCGCGCAGCGGTGTGCGGCTGACGGCCACGCGCTGCGCCAGCTCCGTCTCGGAGACGCGGTCGCCGGGCATCAGCTGAAAGTCGAAGATCATCTGCTTGAGCCGCGCATAGGCCTGGTCGGTCAGGCTGGCGGCCTCGGGCGCGGTGGTGCTGCTCACGGGGCCGCCACGGGCAAGGGAATCATGCTCACGTGGGCCGCGACGATGCGCCAGCCTTCGGGCAGGCGTGCCCAGGTCTGCGTCTGGAAGCCCCGCAGCGGCGTGTCGCTGCGCACGAACTCCACTTGCGCCACCGCCATGTCGGGCCCGAAGGCGTGCAAGCGCAGATGCTCCAGTCGCCGCGTGAAGTTGGGCGCGGGCGTGGCGGCGCGGTAGGCCATCAGCTCGGCAATGCCCCATTGCCGGTCGGCGATGCCGTAGCGCGTGGTGCGCTCGTCCTGCCAGAAGAAGGCATTGAGCGCGGCCACGTCGTTGCTCATCAGCGCCTGCTCGTAGGCCTCGAACACGGTGCCGAGTTCGGCCAGGACGGCCGGGTCGTCGATGTGGCTGGCGTCCATCATGAGGACGCCGCCAAGTAGGCGCGCCAGCCGCCGTGGTGGCTGATGTCGGGGGCGCCGAGGAGCGCCGCGCCCTCGCAGATGAAGCCCTTGACCCAGCTTCCGTCGGCCAGCTCCAGGCTGCCCAGGCCCAGCGGCGGCGGGATCAGCGCCAGCAGCGAGCCGATGTCGGCCTGCGGCAGCTGGTAGACCTCGACCTCGATGGGGTGGCCGCTGTCCGCATCGGCCACGCGCGCCAGGCCGGGCTTGGGCGGCACCGTGCCGGGCAGCGCATGCAGGCGGTAGCGCGGTGCGGTCTGCGTGCGGGCCTGCAGCCGGGCGCCACGGGCTAGCAGCTGGCCATGCAGGGGCAGGCCTTGCAGATGGGCGCCGACGACGGCCAGCAGCAGCGTGGGCTCCGCGCGAGGCAGGGCCTGCACGCGGCGGTCGGCGGCCTGCGCGTCGCGCAGGCGGGCGCCCAGCGGCGCGGGGCCGGCGGCCTCCCAGCGCAGGCCGAAGTCGACCAGCGCCGCGTCGGCCCCGCCCGGGGCGATCAGCGTGATGCCGAAGGGCAGCGGGCTCTCGCCTTCGGGCAGGCTGCCCGGCAGGGCCAGGGCCGACCAGCCCAGCAGGTTGACGAAGTTGGTGTAGCGGCCCAGCTCGCTGTTGCGCAGCACGGGCTCGGCGGCCACGGCGGCGCGCGTGGGGCAGGTGGGGGCGGTGGGCACGAGCAGTGCATCCACCTGCTGCCACAGGCTTTGCAGCTCGGCGCGCAGGCTCTCCAGCTGGTAGCGGCCCTCGAAGGCGGCCACCGCGTCCACGCCTCGGCCCTGGGCGATGACGCGGGCCACGGTAGCGTCCAGGGCCTCCGGGTGGGCGGCCAGCAACGCTTCGACGACGCTCAGGCGCTCGGCCACCCAGGGGCCTTCGTAGAGCAGTTTGGCAACCTCGAAGAGCAGCTCGAAGTCCAGCGGCACCAGCTCGGCGCCCAGGGCTCGGGCGCGCTCCTGCGCGGCGTCGAAGGCGGCCGACCAGCCCAGAGCGGCATCGCAGCCGGGCTCCAGCGGTACGCCCAGGCGCAGCACCGTGCGCGAGCCGCCAAGCCAGGGCGGGCGCGGCGCGGCGATGTGAAAGCGCGGCTCGTCGGCCTCGGCGCCCTCGAAGAGAGAGAAGGCCAGCGCCGCGTCAGCCACGGTCAGCGCGAACACGCTCACCACGTCCAGCGTGCGGCAGGCCGGCAACACGCCGCGCATGGGTACGCTGCCGGGCGTGGGCTTGAGGCCCACGAGGTGGTTGAAGCCGGCGGGCACGCGGCCGGAGCCGGCGGTGTCGGTGCCCAGCGCCAGCGGCACCAGGCCGCGTGCGACGACCGAGGCCGAGCCCGAGCTGGAGCCGCCGCTGACATAGGCGGGCGCGAAGCTGTTGGGCACCTCGCCATAGGGCGAGCGCGTGCCGACCAGGCCGGTGGCGAACTGGTCCAGGTTGGTCTTGCCGACGACGATGGCGCCGGCCGCCTGCAGGCGCTGCACGCAGGTGGCCGAGTGTTCAGGCAGGTTGGCGAAGGCCGGGCAGGCGGCGGTGGTGGGCATGCCGGCCACGTCGATGTTGTCCTTCACGGCCAGCGGCACTCCCCACAAGGGCGTGGCCGGGCCGCGCGGCGGCAGGGCAGCGAGTTGCGTGGTTAGTTGCTCGGGTGTGCAGCGGTGTATCCAGGCGGTGTCGCCGGGGTCAAGGCTTGCCAGCAGGCCGGCCAGCAGCGCTTGCGGCTCGGCGCCGGCGGCGTAGGCGGCCTGCCAGTCGGCAATCGTGTGCAGCGTCGTCATGCGTGGCCTTCCTCATCATGTTTGCCGCCCATGAAGGCGCCGAGCGACTGGCGCGTGGCCTCGGTGGCTGCCACGTCGTGCACGATGCGGCCTTCGCTCATGACGACGATGCGGTCCGCCAGGGACAGCAGTTCGTCCAGGTCCTCGCTGACCAGCAGCACGGCCGCACCGCGGTTGCGCGCGGCCATCAGGCGGCCGTGAATCTCGGCGACGGCGGCAAAGTCCAGCCCAAAGACGGGGTTGCTGACCAGCAGCAGCTCGGCCTCGCCCGCCAGTTCGCGGGCCAGCACGGCGCGCTGCACATTGCCACCCGACAGCGTGCGGATGGCGGCGCGCTCGCCCTGCGTCTTGACGCCGTACTCGGCGATCCACGCGCGCGCCCGCTCGCGCAACGCGCCCCAGCGCACCAGGCCGCCGCGCGCCCACGGCACCTCATCAAAGCTGCGCAGCGCCATGTTCTGCGCCACGCTCAGCGGCCCGACGCAGGCATTGCCCAGCGGCTCCTCGGGCAGGCTGCGCACCTTGCGCGCGCGGTTCTCGGCGCGCTTGGCGAGGAAGGTTTCGCCATCCACCGTCACGCGGCCGCCCAGGCGGGCCCGCTGGCCGACCAGCGCCTGCATCAGCTCGCGCTGGCCATTGCCGCTGACGCCTGCGATGCCGACGATCTCGCCGCGCCGCACGTTCAACGCCAGGTCGCGCACCGCGGGCTCGCCACGGTCGCCCATCACGCCCAGGCCGGCGATGGCCAGCTTGACTTCGCCGGGCGCGCGCACCTCGCGCACCCACTTGCTTTCGGTCACCGTGCCGCTATGGCTCTCACCCACCATCGCGGCGGCCAAGCTGTCGGGCGTGCAGTCGGCCACCGCGCCGGTGGCAGCCAGCGCGCCTTTGCGCAGCACGCTGACGTCGTCGGCGTAGGCCATTACCTCGCGGAACTTGTGCGTGATCATCAGCACCGAGCAGTCCATGGCATGGGCCCGCTCGCGCAGCGCGCCCAGCACCTCGTCGGCCTCCTGCGGTGTCAGCACCGAGGTGGGCTCGTCCAGGATCAAGAGGCGCGGCTTGAGGAAGAGCTGCTTCAGGATCTCCAGCTTCTGCTTCTCGCCGGCCGACAGCTCGCTGGGCCGCGCGTCCAGCGGCAGGCGGAACGGCGTGGTGCTCATGAAGTCGTCCAGCTCGGCGCGGGCGGCCTTCCAATCCACCACCATCGGCAGCTTGCCGCGTGCCAGCAGCAGGTTCTCGGCGACGGTCATGCCGGGCACGACGGTGAAGTGCTGGTAGACCATGCCCAGGCCCAGGTCGCGCGCCGCCACGGGCGAGTTGATCTCGCGCTCGCGGCCGTCCACCAGCACGGCGCCTTCCGTGGGCCGGTGGTAGCCGACGATGGCCTTCACCAGCGTGCTTTTGCCGGCGCCGTTCTCGCCCAGCAGCGCATGCACGGTGCCGGGCCGCACGGTGATGGAGACGTCGTCCAGCGCCGTGAAGCTGCCAAAGCGCTTGGTGAGGCGGTAGGTCTCGAGATGCAGGGCGTGCATGAAGAAGGCCTTCTCAGAGCGGCGCCAGCAGGTCCAGCACGGCCTGCGAGTCGGCCACGGCGCCGAACACGCCGCCCTGCATCAGGATCATGTTGAGCGCGGCGGCGTGGTTGCCGGGGTCGGTGGCGCCGGTGCAGTCCGACAGCATCAGGCACTCGAAGCCGCGGTCGTTGGCCTCGCGCATGGTCGTGTGCACGCACACGTCGGTCGTGATGCCGGTGAGGATGAGATTGCGTATGCCGCGCGTGTGCAGCACCAGCTCCAGGTCGGTCGCGCAGAAGCTGCCCTTGCCGGGCTTGTCGATGATGGGCTCGCCAGCGATGGGGTAGAGCTCAGGGATGATGTCCCACCCCGGCTCGCCGCGCACGAGGATGCGGCCGCAGGGCCCGGCGTCGCCGATGCCGCGGCCCTCGGTGCCGATCTGCCGCGAGCGCCACAGCTTGTTGGCGGGCAGGTCAGACAGGTCGGGGCGGTGGCCCTCGCGGGTGTGGATGACGTGCATGCCGACGCGCCGTGCGGCGGCCAGCAGCACCATCAGCGGCTCGATGGGCGCGCGCGTCATCGACAGGTCGTAGCCCATCTTGTCGACGTAGCCACCGATGCCGCAGAAGTCGGTCTGCATGTCGATGATGACCAGCGCGGTGTTCTGCGGCGTGATGTTGCCGTCGAAGGGCCAGGCATAGGGCTGGGAGTGCAGGGTGGGCATGGTGGGTTTCCTTTCAGCGCGAGACGCCGAGTTCGGCGGGCGCCCCCTTGAGGGACTGGCTCGGTGTGCAGGTGATGACCAGGATCACCAGCGTCAGCACATAGGGCACGGCGTTGAACAGGTAGTAGCCGCCGCTGACGCCCACGCTTTGCAGCGCCGGGCCGATGGCCACCGCACCGCCGAACAGCAGCGCCGCACCCAGGCAGCGCCAGGGGTGCCAGCGCGCGAAGATGACGAGGGCGACGGCGATCAGGCCCTGGCCGCTGGACAGGCCTTCATTCCAGCTGCCGGGGTAGTAGAGCGACAGCGACGCGCCGCCCAGGCCGGCTATCGCGCCGCCCGCCGTGGTGGCGGCGATGCGCACCGCGTTGACCGAGTAGCCCAGCGCGCGCGCGGCATCGCTGCTGTCACCGGCCATGCGCACCACCAGTCCCCAGCGCGTGTTCTTGAAGCCCCAGGCCAGCAGCGCCGCCAGCGCCACGCCGATGGGGAAGAGGGCATTGACCGACAGGGCGGTCTGCACGGCCGACGAGTCGCTCCAGGCGCCGAGGTGCAGCGACGGGATCTGCGGCGCCTGCGGCTGAATCAGCGGCTTGCCGAGGTAGAACGCCAGACCGGTGCCGAGCAGCATCAGCGCGATGCCGGTGGCGATGTCGGACACGCGCGGCAGCGAGCACAGCAGGCCGTGCAGCAGCGCCAGCAGCGCGCCGGCCGCACAGGCCGACAGCACGCCCAGCCACGGCGAGCCGCCTAGGTAGGCGCCGCCGAAGCCAGCCATGGCGCCGAAGACGAGCACGCCTTCCAGGCCGAGGTTGATGCGGCCGCTCTTCTCGGTCAGGCATTCGCCGAGGCTGACGAAGAGGAAGGGCGTGCCGACGCGCAGTGCGCCGCCGATGACGGCGAGCAGCAGGTCGGGGATGGCGGCGAGATCGAGACTCATGCGGCCCCCTGAACGGCTGCCGTCGGTCGTGCCGGCGCAGGCCGCTTGGCGACAACGCGCGGTGCGAACAGCCGGCCACGCAGAGCCTCGGCCGCGAGGATGAAGACGAAGGCAAAGCCTTGCAGCACCAGCACCGAGGCGTCGGGCAGATCGAGCCGCCGCTGCAGCAGGCTGCCCGCCGCCGCGAAGCCGCCGAACAGCACCGCCACCGGCGGGATGGCCCAGGGGTTGTGGCGCGCCACGAAGCTGACCAGGATGCCGGTGTACCCCAGGCCGGCGATCACCGAAGCATTGGCCGCCGTGTGCACGGCCGCCACTTCGATGGCGCCGGCCAGCCCGGCGGCTGCACCGCCCAGCGCGCAGGCGAGCAGGATGATGCGGTCGGTGGGCAGCCCCACCAGGCGCGCCGTGCGGGCGTTGCCGCCCACCACGCGCATCGCAAAGCCCGAGGCGCTGAAGCTCAGCCAGGCGCCGCAGGCCACGCACACCCCCACGCCGATGACGAGGCCCCAGTGCACGTCGCCCAGCCAGGACGCCATGGCCGCGTCGCCCATGATGGGGCCGATGCGCATGCCTTCCGCCAGGGGGTGGGTGGAGGGCTTGTTCAGGCTCGCCGGGTCGCGCATCGGGCCTTCCACGAAATGCTTGAACAGCGCGATGGCGATGTAGCTCAGCAGCAGGCTGGAGATGGTCTCGTTGACGCCGCGCCACTGGCGCAGCCAGCCCGACAGCATCACCCAGCCGCCGCCCAGCAGCGCACCGGCCAGCAGCACCAGGGCGCTGCCGACCACATTGGCCGGCGGCCCGAAGAGATAGGGGAGGCCGGCGCAGCCGAGAGCGCCGAGCACCAGCGCGCCCTCGCCGCCGATCATCGTCAGCCCGGCCTGCGCCGGCAGCGCCACGGCCAGGGCCGTGAGCATCAGCGGCGCGGCGCGCAGGAGCGTGTTCTGCCAGGAGAACGCGTCACCAAAGGCGCCCAGGAACAGCAGCTTCCAGGCCTCCACCGGGTCCGTGCCGCCCAGCCACACGAAGACGCCGAACAGCAGCAGCGCGGCGGTGAGCGCGAAGACGGGCAGCAGCAAGGCTTCGGCGAAGCCTTGCGCTCGTGAGGTGGCGACCATGGCGGCGGCTCCTGGCTGGGTCAGAGGAAGGACGGGGTCAGACCTTGCCGATGACGCCTTCCACCAGGTAGGCCATGCCTTCGAGCTCCATGTCGGTCTGCTTGAACGCCTTGCCCGCCGGGATCACCACCTTGCCGGTGTTGTCCTTCAACTCGCCCTTGAAGATGTCGAAGCTGCCCGCGAGCATCTGGGCGCGGATGGCCTCGGCCTGCTTGCGCGCGCCTTCGGGCACCGAGCTGCCGTAAGGGCTGCTCTTGACGAAGCCGTCCTTGAGGCCACCGCGCACGAAGTTCGGGTGCGGCTTGCCGGTCTGCGCGGCTTCGATGATCTGCTTGTACGCCGTGATCCAGTTCCACTCGGCGCCCGTCAGGTAGGCCTGCGGTGCGAGCTTGGCCTGGCTGGCGTGGTAGCCGCAGACGAACTTGCCGCGCTTGGCCGCCGTCTCGACGATGACTTTCGGGCCGTCGACGTGCATGGTGAACACGTCCACGCCCTGGTCGGCCAGGCTGTTGGTCGCCTCGGCTTCCTTGACCGGCATGCTCCAGTCGCCGGTGAAGATCGCCGTCGTCGTGATGGCCGGGTTGACGCTGCGTGCGCCCATCGTGAAGGCATTGATGTTGCGCAGCACCTGCGGGATGGGCTTGGCGGCGATGAAGCCGAGCTTCTTGCTCTTGGTTGCGTGCGCGGCAATCACCCCGTTCAGGTACTGGGCCTCGTCGATGTAGCCGAAGAAGCTGCCGGCGTTCTTCGGATGCTTGGCCGCGTTCCAGAGGCCGCCGCAGTGCGCGAAGCGCACGGCCGGGTACTTGGGCGCCAGGGCCAGGATGTGCGGGTCGAAGTAGCCGAAGGAAGTCGGGAACAGCAGGCCCGCGCCGTCCTGGGCAATCATGCCCTGCATCGTTTTCTGCACCGAGTTGGTCTCGGGAACGTTCTCCTCCTCCACCACCTTGAGGCCGGGCATCTTCTTGACCAGCGCGGCCGCCTCGGCATGCGCCTGGTTGTAGCCGTAGTCGTCCCGCGGACCGACGTAGATGAAGCCCACCGTCAGGGGTTTTTGGGCCAGCGCCAGCCCGCTCCACCCGGCGGTCATCACTCCCGCCCCGGCAGCCCCCGCGCTGCTCAGCCAATCCCGGCGGTTCCACTGTGATCGCGTCATCTCGACTCTCCTCAGGTTGTTCGGCCACGACATCCGCCCGGCTGCGTGCCGGATGGTGTTCAGTCTGGTATACAAGCAGAGGTCGTGCCAGGCTTTCTGCTCGATGAGGCTGGACGCAAGCGCACTCGGGCGGTGCGGAAACAGGGCTCAGTGGCGCAAATGAGGGCGTGTGGGCACGATCCCGACATCAGGCCGGCGCGTCGTGCTGGCGGCTTTCATCGGAACGTCGAAATTCGACTTGCTGCGCCAGTGACTGCAACGTGCTGTCGGATCTTGCGGGACGCTATGAGAGCGAAGCGCTCGCTTTCCGACCGGGGTCTCGCGACTGCACGAGATCCTCGGAAGAGCCGCCGTGGTTCAGTAGGCGCCCAGCGCTTCGCCAAGCTCATGCTGCAGGTGGTCCCGCTGGCAAAGCGCAACGACCATTTCGGGCGACGTGTTCGGGATGCCGACAAAGTAGGCCGCCAAGCCCACCTCGTCCGAATGCGTGAGTGCTGCCGCTATCAGCGCCTGACGGGTCGCGTCTCCGGGCGTCCATTGCTCGTCCGTGTTCACGACAGTCGGCGCTGGGGACAGCTTCACCAACTCGGCGGCTAGATCGCGGATCAACTGGGCGGCATCGGCGTCATCAGTCCTGAATGTGCGCGCAAGAGCGATGAGGTGAGTTCGGGTGCTCATGGTCGTGCTGCGGCAAGCTGCGTGCCGTCTCAGGGCCCGCCGTAGAGGGGCATGCGGATTGCTGCGCGACGACTCTTCGCCACTCCGGCCGACTCGCGGGCGCACCTTGCGGGGGGCCGCTCATGCACCATGACCCTTACCGACGACACGACCCGTCCGCCGCTGGCGCTGTGGGGCGGCCTCGAGTGCACCGTCAACCGCGTGAAGGACCAGTACTTCTGCCAGATGCAGCGCAATGGCCACGCCGCGCGCGACGGTGACCTGGAGCGCTTCGCCTCGCTGGGCATCCAGGCCATCCGCTACCCGGTGCTGTGGGAGCACACCGCACCCGCAGGCCTGGCTGCGGCGGACTGGTCCTGGCCGGACGAACGGCTGCCACGGCTTCGGGCACTGGGCATCACGCCCATCGTGGGCCTGGTCCACCACGGCAGCGGCCCGCAGGACACCCACCTGCTGGACCCTGACTTTGCCGAGCGTCTGGCCGAGTTCGCCGGTGCCGTGGCGCGCCGCTATCCCTGGGTGAGCCTTTACACGCCCGTCAACGAACCCCTCACCACCGCCCGCTTCAGCGCGCTGTACGGCGTTTGGTATCCGCACGCCCGGGACGACCGCAGCTTCGTGCAGGCGGTGCTCAACCAGTGCCGCGCGGTGGTGCTGTCGATGCGGGCGATCCGTGAGGTGAACCCGGAGGCGCAGCTGCTGCAGACCGACGACCTCGGCAAGTCATACAGCACGCCTGAAATGGCCTGGCTGGCGGACTTCTACAACGCCCGCCGCTGGCTGTCCTGGGACCTGCTCTTTGGCCGCGTGGCGCCGGGGCATGAGATGTGGGACTACCTCATCTCCACCGGCGTGCCGGCTGCCGAGTTGCTGTGGTTCCGCGACAACCCCTGCCCGCCGGACATCGTCGGGTTGAATCACTACCTGACCAGCGAGCGCTGGCTGGACCACCGCACGGAGCGCTTTCCGGCCAAACACCTGGGCAGTTCCAGCGGCGTGGCCTTTGCAGACATCGAGACGCCCCGGGTGCTGGCGACACCGACGCCCGGCATCGGTCCGCTGCTGCAAGAAGTCTGGGAGCGCTACGGGACGCCGATGGCCATCACCGAGGTGCATCTGGACGGCACGCGGGAAGACCAGATGCGCTGGCTGCAGGAGGTCTGGCACGCGGCGCAGGCCTCGCGCGCCGCTGGCGTGGAGCTCCGCGCCGTGACGGCCTGGGCGCTGCTCGGCGCTTACGACTGGAACTGCCTCGTGACCGAGTGCCGCGGCTACTACGAGACTGGCCCTTTCGACGCCCGTTCCCCCACGCCGCGGCCCACGGCCCTGGCGCGCCTGATGCGGGAGCTGTCGTCCGGCCGGCAACCCGCGCACCCCGTGCTGCAGGGCCAGGGCTGGTGGCGGCGCCCGGGCCGCTTCTGGTGCCCGCCGGTCTCGACGCCCAGCACGGTGGCGGTGCTGGCCGCGCAGCGCGCAGTGGCTCGCAGCCACCTCGGCCGGCCGGTGATCATCAGCGGCGCCACCGGCACCCTCGGCCGCGCCTTCGCCCGGCTGTGCGAGAGCCGCAACATCGCCTACCGCATCCTCAGCCGCCAGGAGATGGACATCACCGACCCGGTCTCGGTGGACGCCGCCCTGCGCCAGCACAGCCCGTGGGCCGTTATCAATGCCAGCGGCTATGTGCGGGTCGACGATGCGGAGGCCGATGCCGAACGCTGCCTGCGCGAGAACGGTCTGGGCCCGGCGATCCTTGCGGCGGCCTGTGCCCGCCAGGGCGTTCAGCTGCTCACCTTCTCCAGCGACCTGGTCTTCGACGGCGAGCAGCGCACGCCCTATGTCGAGTCCAACCCGGTGCGGCCGCTCAACGTCTACGGCCGCAGCAAGCTGCAGGCCGAGCAAGGGGTACTCGCCGCCCTGCCCAGCGCACTGGTCGTGCGCACCAGCGCCTTTTTCGGCCCCTGGGACGAGCACAACTTCGTGAACCATGCCATCGACACCTTGCGGGCGCCGCGCCGCGTGCGCGCCGCGGGCGACGTCATCGTGTCGCCCACTTACGTACCTCACCTCGTGCATGTGTCGCTGGATCTGCTCATCGACGGCGAAGCGGGGCTGTGGCACCTGACGAATGCCGAGCCGGTGAGCTGGGCCGAACTGGCCCGCCGGGCAGCGCGGGCGGCCGGGCTGGATGCCGCCCTGGTGGAGGAGGTGCCCGCCACCACCCTCGGCTGGACGGCGGCGCGGCCGTCATACAGCGCCCTGTCCAGCGAGCGTGGGCTGCTGCTGCCGTCGCTGGACGAGGCCCTCGCTTGCCATGTGCAACTGCGCGCGGGCTTGGCTGCGTCGGTCGACCGGCACGACAAGGAGCCGCCCGGCCACTACGGCAGCTACAGCAGCGGAACCAGCTAGCCGCATCACCTGAGCTTCGGACGCTGCCAAGCCGATTTCAGGTAAATCTGCGTCAGAAAAGCTTGCGGTGACTATCGTCCGCGTCGGGCGCACCGGCGTCGACAACCTCTATGCCGCAGGCGATGTCGTCAGCGCGCTGGACCGGATCGGCGGGGCGGTCAGGCAGGCCGCCACCGCTGCGACCGCTGTGCACAACAGCCTCTAGCTGGGCGGCGCGGGCAGCCAGTCGAACGACCGCCGCCTGGCGAGCTGGCACATCAACGCTGCTGGCCGGACGTGCCACCGGCAGAGCTGGCACCGACCGCCTGCGCCAGCGCCTGAACATGGGAGAGGTGCTGCCTCAGCGTCGGCAGCGTCTTGCTCGCGAACGCCTTGAGCTCGGCGTCCTGGCCCGAGGAGGCCTGCTTTTCGAACAGCGCCACGTCCTTCTTGTGCGCATCCAGCATCGCCTGGACGTATTGCCGGTCAAACGCGGCACCCGACTGGCGCTGCAGCCGGTCGGCCATCGTGCGGTGCTCGGCGTCCAGCTGCGCTGGCACCTCGACGCCCTTTGCCGACGCGATGCGCTTGAGTTCCTCGTTGGCCTGGCCGTGGTCCTTGACCATCTGCGCGCCGAACTGCTTGACTTCGGCGCTCGCGCCCTGGCGTTGCGCCAACTGGCCGAGCTGGACTTCCGCCTGGCCGCCGATGGCCGCCTTGGTGACGAAGTCGCGGTCCGACGACATCCCCGCTGTCGCGTTGGCCGACGGGCTGTTGCCAGGCGCCTGCGCGATGGCGATTTCGGCGGCGCCGAGCGAACCGATGAAGAGGACTGCGGCTTGAATCAGCTTTGCATGCATTGGAATGGCTCCGGAGTTGGTGTGGGATGAGATCCGCACCGGCGTGCGGACCGAGTGCCTGAGCAAAGCGTGTTCCCCGGGGTTGCGGTGTGGGCGGACCGTGCCGCCAACCCATTGCGGCGAGACGGCCGCCGAGGCGATGCCGGTGGCGATCTGCCGGCAGCAGCAGGCCCGGTGCAAGGACACGTGGCGCAACGACACGACCGCCTCTTGCTTGCCCCGCGCGTGAGCGTGGCGGCAGTCGGGGACCGATGCCGATTCGTCGGAGAAGACGCGGGAGATCAGCACGACCGTGCTTCGCCAACTCTTTGACGAGGCGCTGCTGCAGCGGCGCGACGGCGGTTGAAACGACAGGCCAGCGGCGCTGAACTTCAACGCCGCTGAAGCAGAAGATCTTGCTGCAACCCTCGATGGCTCAGAAAAAATGCGAGCGTGTCATCCACCTCGATGCCGACGTTTGGCAGTGGAGGAACACTGGTCATCCGCTTGCCTATGCCGGCATGCCAGTGTTCGCGTCGTTTCAACTGGCGTTGACCAGGCAAGCGCGGCACCAGTGCCAAGCACCGGCCGTCATGCCAATCGCAGCGGCAGCCGGCGCAGGCGCTGCCCAGTCGCCGCCGCGACGGCGTTGGCAATGGCTGGGACCGTGGGCGGGCCGGCGATCTCGCCGATGCCGGACGGCGCCGTGGGGTCGCCGGGCACCCAGTGCACTTCGATGCTCGGGCACTCGGGCAGGCGCAGGATGGGCATGTCGTGGAAATTGCTCGCCTGCACCTGGCCGTTCTTGAACCGCACGCCGCCGTGCAGCGCCGCGGTCATCGCCCAGATGACGCCGCCCTCGACCTGCTGACGTGCGGTGCTCGGGTTGACCACGAGGCCGCAATCGACGGCGCAGACGATGCGCTCGACGCGGATTTCCGTGCCGGTGACCGCGACCTCCGCCACGACGGCGCAGTAGCTGTTGCCATGCATATAGGGCGCCGCAGCGATGCCCTGCGCCCAGCCGGGCCGTGCGGCCTTGGGCCAGCCGGCCGCGCGGGCAGCCGTTTCCAGCACGGCGCGCAGGCGGGCGGGCTGGAACGGCGTGCCGTGGCCGATGTCGCGTGGCGCGGAGTCGGCCAGGTGCGCGAGCCGGTAGGCCAGCGGGTCTCGATTGGCGGCCAGCGCCAGCTCGTCGACGAAGCTTTCCTGCCCGAACATCCAGGCATTGGCCACCACGGAGCGCCAGGCGCAGCTTGGCAGCACGGTGTGCGTCTCCAGGTCGCGCTGGGCATGCTCGACCATCGCCGCGGCATAGGGCATCCACGCGACCTCTCCGCGCTCGGGAGGCTCGGGCTTGTCGCCGGCCTTGCGCCGGCTCCATTGCGTGCGGGCCTCCGTCTGGCGCCAGTGGCGGATGTCGCCGTTTTCGCTCACGCCCGCCTCGAAGCGGGCCTGCGTGTAGGCGTGGTAGTGGTTGGTGGCGACATCGTCCTCCCGAGTCCACATCAGCTTCACCAGCCGGTGGCCGGCCTCGCGCGACACGAGCAGCGCCTCGATGGCGAAGTCCGGAAAGAAGCGCCGCCCGAAGCTGCCGCCGCTGGGCAACAGGTGGATGCGGACCTGGGCCTGTGGCAGGCCGGTCAGGCGCATCACCTCCGCGGCGAGGTAACCAGGCGACTGGGTCGCCACCCACAGATCGCAACCCGTGCCGTCGGCATGCCAGTGCGCCGCGCAACTGAGCGGCTCCATTGGCGTGTGCGCCTGATGGGGGTATTCGTAGTCGGCGCTGTGCTGGCGCATGGGTTCGGCCACAGCGGCACCGCGGCGGCCGGAGACCGGGCCGTCCTTGGCGATGAGCCCTGCGGCGAAGCGGGCAAAGGAGTCGCTGTCGTGCGTCTGCGCGGGCGACGGCGTCCAGCGCACGCTCAGCCGCCGGCGGGCCTGGAGCACGGCCCAGGTGTCGTCGCCCCAGACCGCCACGCCGCTGCGCACGACGAAGGGAAAGCCGCCGGTTTCCGGCACACCCGGCAGGTCGATGCCGTGATAGCCGGCGATGCGGGCACAGCCGCGCACGCCGGGCAGGCGCTTCACCTCCGCCGCGTTGAAGGCCTTCACGCCGCCATGCAGGTGCGGGCAGCGCACGATGGTTGCCATGAGCATGCCGGGCAGCCGCAGGTCGATGCCGTAGCCGAGCCGGCCGCGCACGATGTCGGGTGCCGTCACGTTGGGCCGCTCACGACCGGCAAATTGCAGTGCGGTGGCGGGCTTCAGCGCAATGTCGGCCTTGGCGAGGTCGTCGAATGCCGGCAGCGGTTCGAGCGACGCGGCTGTGGCAACGTCGGCATACCGCAGCGAGCGGCCGCTGGCGCGGTGGTGCAGCCAGCCGGCCCGGGCCTCGCAAGCGGTCACGTCGACCTCCCACCGGGCGGCCGCCGCCGCGAGCAGGCGCTCGCGCACGACCGCGCCGAGCTTGCGCAGGGGCAGCCACAGCGACATCAGCGTCGTGCTGCCGCCGGTGCCGAACGACACCGCGCGGTGAAACGGCGAGAACGACACGCGCACGTGCGACCACGGCACGTCCAGCTCCTCGAACAGTGCGGTGGCCAGGCCCGTGCTGACGCCCTGGCCCATCTCGTGCCGGGCCAGCAGCAGCTCGGCACTGCCATCCGGATGCAGGCGCAGCAGCGCGCCGAACTGTGCAGCGTCGCCATCGGCGGCCGACGCGAGCGGCAGCCGCATCTGCACCGCCAGCACGCCGCCCGCCGCCATGCCCCAGCGCAGCAGGTCGCGCCGCTTCATGCCTGGCCTCCGCGCATCAGTTCGGCCGCGCGCGCCACCGCCTGGCGGATGCGCGGGTAGCTGCCGCAGCGGCACAGGTTGCCGGCCATGGCGGCGTCGATCTCCGCGCCAGTCGGCGCGGGGTTGTGCTTGAGCAGCGACGCCGCGCTCATCATCTGGCCGGCCTGGCAGTAGCCGCACTGCGCCACATTGAGCGCCAGCCAGGCCTGCTGCACCGGGTGCAGGGCCTCGGACGTCGCGAGGCCTTCGAGCGTCGTGACGGCCTTGCCGGTGAGGGTGCCGACCGGCGTCTGGCAGGCCCGCCTGGCTTCGCCGCCGACCAGCACGGTGCAGGCGCCGCACAGGCCGGCGCCGCAGCCGTACTTGGTGGCCGTGAGGCCCAGGTCGTCACGCAGCAGCCACAGCAGCGGCTTGTCCCTGGCGGCGCGGATGACATGGCCGGTGCCGTTGACGGTGAAATCCAGGTGCATGGGCGACGATCCCGCGGTCATGCGTGGCAGCCGGTCAGGGGAGGGGAGATGACGTGCTGGCTGCTGGCCGGCTGCTCTTCGACCGCACAAGCGGCCGCGTGGGCTGCCTCGGCTGGCAGGGCGGGCCACGCGCTGCGGATCGTCGCCGCTGTCATGCCAACGGCCCACAAGCCGACGGCAAAGGGGCTGGCTGCGCACTGCGCTGGACTGCGAGGTTCGTATGGCATGCATCGCTCCGGTCATGGGTTGCACGAAATGTAGAAATCGGCGGCGCCACGGGGTAGCCTGCGACGCGCTGCTAGAGTGACAACCGAAAGTTGTTCCCCCGCCTTCCCAGCAAGCCCTGCACCCCATCTCGCCATGGACGAGCTCCGCGCACTGCGTCTGTTTCACACCGTGGCCGCCACGGGCAGCCTGAGGCAGGCGGCCGTCAGCGAAGGGCTCACCCCGCAGGCCGTCAGCAAGAGCATTGCCCAGCTGGAGCAGCATCTCGGCGTCCGGCTGCTCAGCCGCACCACGCGGCGCAGCAACCTGACGCAGGAAGGCATGCAGCTGCGCGAGCAGACGGCAGGCCCCATCGAAGATCTGGCGAACGCGCTGCGCCGCGTGCGCTCCGCATCGGAACGCATCAGCGGCACCTTGCGCCTGAGCGCTGCACCGTCGGCGCGCAAGGTCCTCATCGCGCCGCTGGCCGCCTTCTGCGACCTTCATCCGGAGGTCACCATCGAATTCATCGCGGCCAACACGTTCACAGACACCGTGCTCGAACAGGTCGACGTGGGCTTCCGCGCCGGCCTGCTGCCGCAGGGCGACGTCGTTGCGCGGCGCCTCTTCACCGTGCCGCAGGTCGTGTGCGCCGCACCTGCCTACCTGGCCCGTTACGGCACGCCGTCATCGCCGGATGAGCTGCGCCGCCACCGCTGCACCGGATTTCGCCACCACGCCTCGGGACGCCTGCTGCCGTGGGAGCTGGAGGAGGGCGGGCGGCCGATCACCGTCGATGTCAGCCCTTTCTTCTGTACCAACGATCCGGAGGTGGAACTGGCCGTCGTGCGCTCAGGCGTGGCCATCGGGCTGATTGACACCATCAACGCTGCCCAGGATCTGCGCGCAGGTCGCCTGGTTGCGCTGTGGCCGCACCTCGCGAACAACTCGCTCGGCTTTCACATCTACTACCCAAGCCGCAAGCGCCTGCCGCGCCGCACGAGAGCGTTCATTGACGACATCAGCGCCACGCTGCTGAACGATGGTCGCTTCACGCTGGCGGCTTCTTCTGATCATCCGAGTTAGCGATCCGCGGTCGGTATCCATGGGGCACGGCTTTCGACCGGTTGGCCGATCTCCAGCAACATCCTCGTGGAGCGCCTGACGCGACTGGAACAAAACGGCATCGTCGTGCGGCAGGCGGCGACCGACAAGCGCTCGACGCTCTACACCTTGACCGAGAAGGGTAAGGACCTCCTGCCGGTCATGCTCGAACTCACAGCGTGGAGCGCCAAGCACGATCCTCTGACCAACACGCCAACCGGTTTCATTTCGACTTTGCAGCAATCGCGGCAGGAGTTGATTGACGGATTTTTGGCGAAGTTGCGTTGATGTGCTGTTGAAAACGATCCGGAGCGGTAAGCGTCTGGCCAAGTCATGTTGACTTGGTCGGCTGGCGTCAACTCGCGTCCGAAGGCCACGCCGTCACGCCGTGCTGCGCTGCGTGGTCGAAGCTTAATGCGTCGCCAGGCCTAATGTCCGGGTCCTTCGGAACTGATGAGACGCGCTTCGCGCCCTGCCGACCAGATCGCCGCGCCGCTCTCCCGCCATGCCGGTTGCCGGGGCACGCTGCCGCTTTGCGGCGAAAGAAAACCCGCCAGCGGCGGGTGGGTCACTGAGAGCCGCATGAAGTCAGACGTTCGGGACGGCCGCCTTGGCCGAAGCCACTGTCGTTTCGGTCGCCACTGCACGGCGACCTTCGATGACGACGCGTGGCAACTTGGCGATGACCACTGTGTCCGCGCGCTTGCCGATGACGACCACACGCTCCAGCTTCACAACTTCAGTTGCAGGGGCTGCGGTGAAGTTGGCCAAGCCCAGTCCGGTGGCCGCAGCGGCGGTGACGGCGGCAATGGCGATGAAGAGGGTCTTGGTGGCGGTGTTCATGGTCGGCTCCGGTGGTTTTGCTCTGTCAGTGAATGCAGTGTCTATAGGCCTGCTCGTCGCTACGAGCGCCAGGCGATGGATCGCGGGCAGGACCGGATGAACCGCATTTCTTTGCGACGGACGGGAAGGTGAGTTCGCCACCTGAAGGGAATCGCCATGCCAGGGCGTCCAGGTCACGGCCCTTTCCATGCCCGGTGATCGCGGCTCTTCTTCCTTCACGCTGGCGTGAACGAGCCGCTTGGCGAACAGGCCGGTATTGATGAACTGCGCTGCGCGCTGAGCCGGCCAGATCGTCACACCGGTCACCCGCCAAGCCCGTTGCCGGGCCGCTCTGAACTGCTCGCAGCGGCTCGTCCGTCGCGCCAGTCGCTGCACTTGGTGTCACGCACCGCAGACGACGCGCAATTCGCCATGGCCTTCGTGGCCTGACTGAAGCAATTGAATCAGGCCGGGGCAGCCACGAAGCGCGGCTGCAACCGATGCCGTGCACAGTGGCGGACAGCCACCGCACCCCGTAGGTGGCCATCGAACCGCGCTTCAGCTTCGTGCGGCCATTCCATCAGAGGCTGGCGTACGTCGGCCAGGGCCGCACCACGGGCTACATCAACCACCAAGGCCAGTTCGTCTGGCGAAGCGAGGCGCCATGAAGCTTCAAGTGATCGCCGGCTGGTCTCTGCTGTCCCTGGAGGCGGCGTTCGTGCTGCTGCTCGCGCTGCAGCGCAACATGGGCGACGACGCGGCAGGCCGCGGCATGGCGATGGGTTTCGCGATGCTGCTGGCCCCCGTCGTGCTGGTTGCGGGTGCGCTGCTGTGGTGGGGCAGTCGCGGCGGCCCCGCGGTGGCTTGGTGGCTGGGCTTCTGCATCGTTGTTTCGCCCGTGGCGTACGTCGCCTTCGACTTCTCCAGCGGGATGCTGAAGAAGGTCGAACGCGGGCTGTGGCAAGCACAGCGGGGCCGCTTTGCGGACGCCCGCCTCAGCGATCTGGCGCGCGCCATCGATGCCCAGGACCGCGCTGCCGTGCAGCGCCTGCTGGCAGGCGGGCGGGTCGACTGGAGCGCGCGTGACCGCTGGGGCCGCAACTTGCTGGGCCACGCCATTGAGAAGGCGCTGAACGACAACAGCGCATCGGACCGTCCCGAGTTCGTGCGCCTGCTCCTGGCGGCGGGCGCACCGCCGGCGGTCGATGCCCTGGCCGCGCAGGAGACGTCGGCGTCCGTCAGCGTGCACAAGCTCGTCTACCACCTGTACGGCGTGCACAACCCCAACGCGCTGGCGATCATGGACATGGTGCTGGCCGCAGGCGCGAGCCCCGATGTCATCGACGAGGACGGGCGGCCGATCTACTTCTCCACTTTCACAGTCTTGCCGGCGCTGGAGATCCTGGCGCGGCATGGCGCTGACTTCACGCACCTGGACCCGCGTTCCGACCGGCTGCAGCACACCGCGTTGATGAACGCGGCGTCGATGCAGATGTGGGCAGAAGCCGAGTTCTTTCTACGGCAGGGCGTACCCCCCTCACACCGGGCGCCCGACGGGCAGAGCTTGCAGACCATCCTCGCTGACGTGGACCCGCCAGGCAGCACTTACCACGGGAACGAGGCGGATGCCCACACCGCCTTCAAGGCCGCACTGGCCCTGCGTGTGTCGTCGGCCCCCTGATGTCTCGCACGGGCAGCCGAAGCGGGCCCCCGACCGCCCGACGCAGCAGCTGCCCGATCGTCGACTCGAGCCGCACAGGTGGTGCGAACGGAGTCATTCACCAGGGACACCTTCGGCACGGCGCGTAAGCGCGCCGTGTCGGGGGGGGGGCGGCAGTCAGTCGAGGCGCGGACCATTGAACAGCCGGTCGTTGCGGCCATCGACGATCGATACGCAATACCGGATGTCTCACGCCAGTCGTGACCCGCAGCAGGAGCCGCCAGAGTCAAGGACCGTTCATGCCGAAACCAGCAGCACGGGTCAGGCGTTGCGCGCCTTGAAGGGCGCCGCTGCGAAGTTGAGTCAGGGTGTTCAAACGGGCGGTTCCGCTGGTTGCCAGAAGTCGGCCGGTGTTGGGGTCGAGAGGCGCAGTGCGCGTCGGCAGCGTCTGGCGCAACAAACGAAACAAGATCACAGCGCGCTTGAAGCGGGGCTGATGCAAGCGGTGACCACAGTACAGGTCTTCTGTCACTGTCAGGGGCTAAGCCATGAACCGCACGCACCGTTCGAGTGTTCGCAAGATCCAGTCATCGTTGACCACCTGCATAGCGGTCTGCTGCCTGGCAGGGGGGCTGTCCTTCTCGCCGGCCAGCCATGCGGCCGATGACCTGGGGCCGCTCAAGGCCCTGCTGGCAGAAAGCCTGGCCAAGGGCCGCGGCGTCACGGTGCATGCCGGGGGCGCGGCGATTGCGATGGTGGTGACGTCGGTCGAGGCCTGTTGTGTGGTCGGCCGCAACGCGCAGTCTTCGCGCATCGTGGTGCGCGTGGACCGCATCGATGCCGTTGTAGCCAGCTTTTGAAGCCGGGCCGATGCAGCCCCAAGACGCTCAAGCTAGACCCGGGGCATACACACCATGAATCCAATCTCGATGACGATGCTCGCCAGCCTGTTCACCTGGGCAGGTGCGTTCGTCGGCGCCCCGTCGACCGTGGTGCTGGTGCTCTACGGCTTGTACAGGGCGGTGGGTGCTGGCCGCGACGCGAGTGACCGTGCAACGAGCGCCGAGTTCGGCAGCAACCCCGACGCGATCCTGCTGATGCTCAAAGGGGTCAGCACGGTCATCGCATCCATCGCCAGCGCGGTGGGCTCGGCAGCGCAGTTCGTGTTCAACGTCATGGCCATGGTCGCCGTGGCGGGCTTGGTGGTCGCAACCCTGTGCTGGTTCACCGGCCGGGGCCTTGCGGCACAGGCCGCCTGGGCGCGCGTCAGCGCCGGTGCGATGTTCACCCTGCTGCTGTTGCCGTCGCTGCTGCTGGCCTTGTCGGCAGGCAGCGGCATTCGCTTGCCCATGCTGGCGCTGGCGGCCTTCTGCCTCTTGGCGCTGCACACCGTGTGGGCCGGCTACTTGCCGCAGAGCCCTTGACGAGTTCGCCTTTGAAAACCCGGCCAGTAGCCGGACTGCTGGCGGGCCTGCTGCTCGTGGGTGCCGCGCAGGCCCAGGGCAGTGAGAAGGCATCCGCCACCGCCGCACAAGGTCTGCCCATGACCCGCCACATCGAATTCACCGCTGAATGGGACGATGCGCTCCAGGCCCGTGACGTGCAACGCGTGACCGCCTTGATGCGCCGCGCAAAGGGCGAAATGCCGCGCAACAGATTCGGCGACACGCCGCTGCACAAGCTGCCCGCGTGGCATGAGTCTGGCGATGTCGTGCCCGTGATGGCGGCCCTGCTGGCCAACGGTGCCGACGTGCACGCCGCGACACCGGGCGGCTTCACGCCGCTGCACATGGCGGCCTTCTCCGCCTGCACACCCTGCGTGCAGCTGCTGCTGCGTGCCGGTGCCCGCGTGCAGGCGGCCAGCCAGAAGTACGGCACGACACCCCTGCACATGTCGAGGCCCGAGACCCGCGCCGCCTTGCTGGCCGCCGGGGCGGACATCGCCGCGCGTGACAAGCTGGGCCGCGTGCCCTTGCACACGGTGGCAATGCCCAGCGCCAACTTAATGGGCCCGGGCGTGGGCATGACCGTTGTCGACGCGCAAGGCTTCACGCCTTTGCACTGGGCGGCCTTCGAGGGCGAGCATGAGGCGGCCGAGTGGCTGCTGACCCATGGCGCGAACCCGCGACTGCGCAGCACGGCCGCCTATGTCTACACCGACCCCATCCTGGCTGCCGAATGGGCGTCCACCGTCACCTACCCGGCGGGCTTGCGTCCCTACGACCTGGCCAAGGCACGACACGACGAGGCCAAGTGGTCCACGGGCAAGTTCCGTCGGGTCTGGGAACTGCTGGACAAGGCCACGCCGCGCGAGGGCTGGTTCTCTCGTTGAGGGCGTCGGCCTGTTGAACGCGGTTGTCAGCGGCGGCTGTCGTCGGGGCGCAAGGCGTGTTCAAAGGCGGCCAGCGTCGGCGCGAAGTCCACGCCGCTGCCCTCGAACTTCGTGGCGAGGGCTGCGAAGGTCTTGCGGCCCCATTTCAGCAACTGCTTGCGACGCTCGGGCGACATGTAGTTCGGCGCGGGAATCCCGTCCGTGAATCGCTGCAGCGCGGCGCGGGTCGGCAGGGCCAGCAGCGCCTTCTCTTCGGGCGACAGCGTGGCGGCCAGCACAAATTCCAGTGCGTGTTCGTTCCTGCTGCCCGCCAGTTCCGCAGCCAGGCGCGCGGGGAAGTCGGCCACCAATCGCAGGCGCGCCGTGGCGGCCTCGCGCACGGTGCGGTCGCGGTAGCTGTCCGCCAGCTTGAGCAGGTCCGCAAAGCCGAGGTCGGTGTGTGGGTCGAGGCGTGCCATCTCGGCCAGTTGCGCAGGTGCGTCGTCATGGGCCTGCTGCAAGTGGTGGACGATGCCGGCCACGCTGCCGAGCCCCGTGCGTGCGAGCTGAGAGCCGAAGAAGCCCACGCAGGCGACCAGGCTGAGCGCGGCAAAGGCGGTCCATGGCCAGCGCAGCCACTGCAACGAGGACCCGAGCGCCAGGCCAGGATTCAGGCTCAGGCAGATCAGCAGCGCCGTGGCGAGCGGAACCACGACGATCAGCGGCAGATAGATCACCCGCGGAGAAAACCCCGGCTGGATGAACATGGCCACCAGCACGAAGCAAGCGACGGCCAGCGAAACCGCCGCAGCGACGGTCAGCACATGGAGGGCAGGGCGCCCCAGGCGCAGCCCATCAAAGCCACCGCCGGCGGTGACGCAAAGCAGTCCGCCCATCAACAGCAGCCACTGCGGAATCAGGATGAACAGCACCTCCGGCTCCCAGCCATTGCGGAATGCCTTTTCGTGGGAGTAGGCCCACAGCAGGTGTTGCAGCGGCCACAGCAGCAGGACGGTGGCGATGGCAGCGCAGACATTGCCGATGGTTTGGTAAGGCAGCATGGTGGGTCGGGCCTGGGCGGTCACCCTCAATCGGGCGGCTGAATGTAGGGGCCGGCGGCCGCCCATGCCCGCCGCTGAGACCAGTGAAACAAAGGAAACGCGCAGGGCCCTTCGGGAAGGCGGATTGAAACGCGGCGTGTCGACACTGCCGGCATTCCGGCAATAGATGCATCGCAGGCGACACGACCATGAACACGAGCAACTCGCAGCGCCTGGCCATTGGCGGCGCGCTCCTGCTGGCCGCTGCCGCAGCGCTTGGCATGCAGAGCCTCTTCACCGTGAAGTCAGGCTCGGGCGCCCCAATGGGCCCCTCGGTGCGAACGCCGCAACACGTGGCGACCTTGATCTCCACGCTCGAGCCGTATGTGCCGTCGCTCCACCACAGGCCCGAGAACGACCGCTACACCATCAGCCTGTTGCTGGTGCCGGTAGACGGGCGCTCGGGCGAGCAAGTCATCCCGATCGCCAAGGGCAAGCGTTCCGGCGAGCTGACGCTGGCGCGCCTGCTGGGCGGTGATGGCAGGACGGTGTGGTTCAACGTGGCGGGCCTGCGCGGCGTGGATGTGGCCTCACGGAAGCTCATCGGCCCGGCCGAGCTGCGGCGGGCCAATGCCGGGCTGGACGAGCCCTGGGACGACTACCGGCGCGTCGAGTTCGACCAGCGGCTGCGCGTGACCTCACCCGACCGCCAGCGCGTCCTCGCCATCGACCCCGCCACGCTGCGCGCCGAGCCCGTGGCACCGGCCAAGCCGCAGTTGCCGTTCAGCCCCGACGTGCAAGACTTCCTGAGCGTGGGTGCGCACGCGGCGCCGCACCAGTGGCTGGCTTTGCTGTCGCCGCAACAGGCGGCACGCGAGTTCCGGCCCGGCCAGCGGCTGTCGCCGGTGATTGCGGCAGAAAGCGCCAAGGTGATGCGGCGCCTGCACCGCGCCGAGCTGGGGCCGGTGATGGACCGCGGCATGCGCACCATCCAGTCGCTGACGCCGCTGTCTGCCGACGAGTACTTCAACGCGACCTTCGTGCGCAGCGCCAACGCGGGCGAGCCCATCCGTGTCGCCTCGCCGGACAGCTTGCTGATGGCCTACAGCGCCTCGGCCAGCCCTGGCGCCACGGTGGTCGTGGCCCGCGTGGACAGCGCCGGCAAGTTGCTGTGGCGGGTGGACACGGGCATCGAGCGCTTCAAGCTGTCGCAGATCCTGCCCGGCTCGCCCTGGGTCGCCTTCATCGGCACGCGGCCGCCGGTGCCGGACAAGCTGTCCGAGCCGCTGCTGGTGCGGGTGAACAGCGAGACCGGCGCCATGGCCACCACGTCCTTGTGGAAGTGAGCATCGTGCAGGTGGGTCAGGGTGGGCTCATCGAGCGCCAGATCACCCGCCAGATGTCCAGCTCTGACAAGGGCTGGCCCTGCTGCGCGCGCCACAGCGCCAGGCGGCAAAACGAGCGCAGCAGGGGCCAGAGGTCGGCCTCCTCGCTGCAAGACGCCTCGGACGGGTAATCGCCCTCATCGGTACGCACGAAGCGGCCGGCACGCCACATGAGGGTGCTGCTGCCTTCCTTGTCGGACCGGCTGAAGCGCGCCCCTCGTTTCAGCGCATGAACGATGGCTTGCTGAATGGCTTCGACGCTGTCCGGGCAGGTGAGCGCCTGCGCATGCTGCGATGGCTGCGGGCCAGGGCGGGCTTGAGTGGGCAGTCGCTGCGTGGCGCCTTCAGCGCCCAGCGGCTGACCGGGCGGCGCGTGCGACCTGCGGATGGCGTCCATGTCGGGCAGCTCCGGTTCCGCACTCGGTGGCAGCAGCACGAAGAAGTGGCGCCCCGCGTCCGTGAGCTCGCCGCTGGTGATGGCGCTGTTGCGGGCGCGGAAGACCAGGCCCTGGCCGCTGGCAGCCGGGCGCGTTGCCAAGGCTCGGGCGAGCAGGACATAGGCACCCACGGGTGGCGCCGGGAAGCTGTGGCCGATGTCCTCGATGGCATTGCCCGCTGTCAGCTCCGCGTGCACCAGATCGCGCAGGGCGCCGGGAAAGCGCGCCAGCTCTGCGTGCTGATCAGCGGTCAGGGGCATGTCGATGCGGAGTTCACGGTGCTCAGGGATTGGCGCTGCGCCACACGGCCAGCCCATCGGCATTGATGTAGCTTGAGCTTCGCCCCACACCCACGAATGCCAGGCCACGGCTGAAGGGCCGCGCGAAGCTGTACTGCGGCGCGATCGCGGCATTCCCGCGCTTGTCGATGTAGCCGTGCAGCTTGCCCACCTTGACCACCGCCAGACCCTCCGAGAATGACCAGGCGCGGTCCACCGCCGGCTGCAGCTGCACCTGGCCCTGGGCGTCGATGAACAGGATGCGGTCGCCTTGTTTCACCAGGGCCAAGCCGTCGGCGAAGTCCTCTGCGGTGTCGTACTGGGCCGGCACGATCATCCGCCCCTCGCGGTCGATGTAGCCGTACTTGCCGCCCACCCACACGCGGGCGCGGCCCTCGCTGAACTCGCTGGCCTGCTCGAACCGCGGCGGCACGAGCAGCTCGCCGGCCACGGTCATGTAGCCCTGCTTGCGACCCTCCCACACCCGGACCATGCCGTCGGCGGGGATGCCGACGAAGTCGATCTTGGGCGGCGTGATGTCGCGCCCCGTCGCATCGAAAACGCGGTGTGTGCGCTGCTTGCTTTCACTGCGCACCAAGCCGCCGGCGGCGGGCAGCAGCTTGTCGTGCTGGGCGGCCACCACCAGCTTGCCGGCGCGGTTGATGGCGCCGTACTTCGGGCTGCCCCAGGCATCGTCCAGACCCACCACCGCCACACCGCCCGAGAAAGGCCCGGCACTGTCGTAGGCGGGCTCAATCGCCCATGCACCCGCAGCGTCCACATAGCCCCAGCGTGCACGGCCCTGTGCGTCCTTGCCCGGCGCCGGCATCAGGCCTTCGGTGTAGGGCAGCGTCCAGGCCTCCTGCGGTGCCACCACCATCCGGCCGGCTCCGTCCAGATAGGCCGTTCGCTGGCCCTTGCGCACCAGCGTCAAGGGCTGGCCCGGGATGACTTCCCGGAACTCCGGCGGCAGCACGACGCGGCCCTGGGCGTCGATCAGGCCGAAGAGATCGCCCTCCCGGATGGTGTGGAGCACCGCTTCGGCCGGCACGGGCGTGGCCGCCATGGGGACCCGGGCCACCAGCAGGCCGCACATCGCCAGCAGGCATTGCACGGTCTTGCGGACCCATGTCATGAGGACACTCTCCGGCTGTTGCTTGTCGGGGGTGGTCATGGCGGTTGCGGCCGTCACTGTTGGTAGAAGTAGTAGCAGCCCAGCATCGTGCCGAGCTCGGGCTTGGTCAGCGGCGCGGTCAGCATGGCCGTGCGCTTCTCGGCAATCGGGCGATCACACATCAGCGCGCCGTCGCTCTTGTCGCAGTTGCCCAGCGACTGCCCGACGAGCTTTTCATAGGCCGGCTTCACGTCGGCGGACACCGCCTTGACCGTGACGGCAAAGCCCACACCCATGCCGATGCTCTGTGGCGTGATCTCGATGATCGGCTTGCCCAGCCAGCTCATCGGCCGACGCGGCTTCCACGTCGGCGCCCTGTCGTCCTGCACGAAGTGGGTCTTGATGACCTCGGCAAACTTCTGCGCGCGTGCCGGGTCGTCCTTCATGTCCAGCCAGGAGTCCTGGCACGAGGCCAGGCGCGACAAGGTGTCTTGCGGTTCGGCGGCCTGGGCCGCAGTGCTGATCACGAGCAGGGCAAGGACCGTGGAGAAGTTGTTCATCGAAGGGCTCCGGTTGGGTATGCCGGCACGATGCCTTGTCGGGGTTTCAAGCGCGTTGCCTGCAGGGCGTGGGCTTGTTTCGTTGGTTGCAGCGGGCTACCTATGGCCGCCCAGGTCGCGGATGAATTCGTCGCGCTCCATCGACAGCGCCGCACCTTCGCCGCCACTGGTAGCGCTGCCCGCGTAGCTGTGGGCCCATTGCACCGCCTTGAGGCGTGCATGTGCTGCACCGGCTGTGTCGCCGGCTTGGGCCAGGCGCAGCATGCGTCGGCGGTACATGTGTGCAATGGAGATCAGCACGCCGATGTGGTCGCAGCCCCGGCGCATGGCCTGCTCGGCTTCTTCCAGTCGGTCTTGCGCCTCCAGCGCGTCGGCTTCCCGCGCCCATTCGGGCTGGCCGTCGTCGGGGGCCGGCGGCTCGAACTCCATCTGGAACTGGATGCCATACAGCAGCACCTCGCCCAGGTCGCCAGCCATCGTCGCTTGCTCGCGCGTGGTGGTCACACGGGCACGCAGCGCCGTCTCGGGCGCATTGCCGGCCACCAGCAGGTGCAACTGCGCGATCGGCTCGGGGCCGTCGTCGATGTCAAACACCGCCAGGCCGACGGTGGCGCCACTGGCGATGCGCTGGCACTGCGGCGCGGGGTAGGCGGCGCGCGCTTCCGCCTCGAAGCGGTTGAGCAATGCCTGCAGGTCGCCCCCGGGCGCGGGCAGTTGCTCCAGGCTGATCTGCACCGAGCTGTCGGGGTGCAGCAGCAGCAAGCGCCGGCTGTCGTCCAGCAGGTGCCAGCCCAGCGGCACGGCCAGCACGGCCTGCAGCGCCGGGCTGACCACCCAGGCCCGGCCGTTGTCTTCGTCCATCGCCTGGATGCGCGGCGCAAAGCCCTTCCCTTGCTCGAGCAGCGCCTGGTTGATGGGATGGGTCTGCTCCAGCGTGGCGCGGCCACCGGCCAAGGCGAAGCTGCCGATGTCGGGCAGGGTCGTGTCGTCGCCTGGCGCCGCGGTCATCACCTCGGGCTGGGCGTGCAGCAACACCGTGGCGCCTTGCGGCGCGGCCAGCCGAAAGCTGGCCAGGACACGTTGCCAGACCTCGAACACGTGCGCACCCAGCGCGTCCGGGCCGATGACACTGAGGTGCAGCAGCCGCCCGCCGTCTTCTGCAAAGGCGAAGAACATCGTCATCGGGCCGAAGTCGCCCTGCACGGCGCACTGGCCCACGATGGCGGGCAGGTCGCCCAGGTTGGCGGGGCCCAGCGTGCTGGGCTGCACCTGGTGTTGCTGGATCAGCCACAGCGCCCAGTCCTGCACCGTGCCTTCGTCGAAGGCCGGCCGGGCCGATGCGACGAGGATGATGGCGGCATAGGGCGACGCCACGGCGGCCAGACCGAACAGCCGGGTGGCGTCGTCAAAGGTGGGCTCTTCCTCGGGCAAGCCCTGGGCTTGCCAGCTGTCGGGCAGTTCGACGGAAAAGCCGAGGTTGGCGATGCGCGGGGGGAAGTCGCGCTGCACGAAGTTCGATGTGGTCATGGCGGTGTCCGCGAGGGTGGGCGATTCCGCCATCGTGCTTGGGCGACGTTTCAATCAGATTTCGTTTGCACCGGTCACGTCATGCCGAAGCTGAAACCATCGAAACAAGCCGCTGTGTTGCATGGCCTCGCTGAACAAACGAAACAGGTGGACCCGGGAGCGTGAACTGTCTTGAAGCGCAACTGAAACAAGCGCTCTGGAAACTGTGGCCCAAAGCAGTGCCGTACTGCGATGCCCTTGCTTCCCTTCAGTGATTTCAGTGATACCTCGCCATGCAGACTGAACTCGTCTACGACATCACGCAGCAAGACTCTTCTGAAATCTACTGGCTGATGGCTGCCGCAGGGGTCTTTGCCCTGGCCTTGGCAGCCTGGTGCTACCAGCGGCGTCCGGGTCGGGCGCCCAAGGTGCACGGCTTCTTCGTCGTGATGATCGGTGTGGCCTTGCTGGCGGTGGCTGCCACGGTCTGGGACCAGCGCAGGCTGGTCGCCAAGCTGCAGGCGGGCGATGTCGCCGTGGCTGAAGGCCCGGTGCAGGCCTATGCGTTGCAGCAGACAGCCGTCTACAACACCAGCACGAAGCGCCACGACCGCGCCACCTGGGAGAGCTTCCGCGTCGGTGGCACTGACTTCGTCTACCGCCGCAGTGGCGGTGGGGGCTCCGGCTTCCATAACGGCAGCGAACCACCGCTCGCCATCAGCGATGACGTGCTGTTGCGCTTGCACTATGTCGAAGACGTCGAAGGCGACCGCAGCCAGCGCCGCATCCTGCGCGTGGAGCGGCTATGCGCCACGCCTTGCCGATCCGAGGTGCGCTGATCGGGTCGTGTGTGTGTCAGTCGATACGGCAGTTGATGCGTTCGATCCCCGTTGGTTCTATTGCCCGGGAATACCTCGCGAGCGTCCGCGATGGTCGGGTAGTGCTCCGGACGCCACGCCGGCAGTGCGCAGCGAAGATTTCCGCATACCCGCGCCCGCGAGAGGCGGCTTCTCGGCGCAAACCAGACCTCCGAGTCGGCCGCGACGAGCGGCTGCAACCGCGGCGCTGCTGTCCTCCGTCGTCGGTCGCGAGCTTCGGCTTTGAGCACATCGCTGCCATTCGCGGCGCACGATATGCGTCCGGCCAACTCACCTTGAACGCCCGGTGGCCGGCGGCCAGGATGGTGCCCACCAAACAAGTGAACTGACCTCCAGAAGTTGGACAGCCAGTGTCTGTGCCCAAGCGCTGATCTGCAACGGGGTTGAGCAAAATATCGGGGGTCGGCTTTGCAACCATCTTGGTCGGTCGACGCCGGGCCTCGCGGCGTCCCGTGGTGGCGAGATTCCATTTCCAGGACCTGCTGACGATAGATGCCGTCGGCCTTGCTGCAGTCACTTGCGACGTTGGTTGTCTTGATGGCACCTCGAATTCAGGAGGTGGAATGACAGCGCTGCAATCAACCAGCACACCCAGCCCGTCCACGACGCGTGGCTGAGGTAGTGCGCGCCTCGCGTCATTTGAACCCATCCGAGACAGAGTCCGGCGGCCACGGTCACGAACAACCACCTCCTGGCCGCGACCGGGGCTTTTTCGCGAAGGGCGTACCACCCCGGCAGAAAGGCGAAGGCCGTGGAAGCGTGGCCTGACGGGAAACACCCGCCAGCGCCCCCGTCGTTCATTCCCAGCGCCCAGTGGGGCACGTAGTGCGCAAGGCTTCCGCCGAATTCCGCCAGCGACCACGGGCAACTGGTGATGCTCGCGCGCTTGAGCAGCGGGATCAGCGCCGCGCACAGCAACGTCGTCCCCAGCCACCAAGCGCGCTCGCGACATAACAAGCCCCGTGCGAAGCGCATTGGCCACCACAGCCCGAGCAGCAACCTCCCGAACACGGCCCACGCGATCAGGCGAGCGCCGCCGTGCAAGACGCCGCCCGTCAACCAGTGGTTCCTCCAAGCGAAGCCGTGCGAGCTGCCGTATATCTGCACCAACGGAAGGTCCAGCCCGGCAACGTCCCACAGCACCAGCAGCAGAAATCCTGCCCCGATTGCTGCCGCATCACGCAGCGCCGGGGTCGAAAAGCGATGGACGGAGGAATCAGTGAACATCGGGCCTGCTGCTGTCGTGGCCCGGCGTCCCTCGGTATGAGCGGCCAGGCGGACAGCATCGTCAGCGGCCATCACTTTCCGAACACTTACCAGCCATGGCGTCGTGAGGTGGTGGGCGATGGAGCGAAGGCCTCAAGCCGACACGTTCCCGCCCGCGTCGGCCGGTCGTTCCACCACAACGCGAAGCCCAGGCTCTGCCCGGCTTGCTCTGAGCGTCCATCCGTGGGCCTGCGCGATCTCTTGGCAGATCGACATGCCTAGCCCCGCGCCCTTGTCGCGGCGATCGGGGCCACGCCAGAAGCGAGCGAAGATGCTCGACATCTGGTCCTGAGGGACGCCCGGCCCCCAGTCGCGCACGGTCATGGAGGTGTGGTCGACGTCAACGCTCACCAGCGTGCCGGCCGGCGTGTGCTGGATGGCGTTCTCCAGCAGGTTCTTCAGCAAGGTGAACAGCGCGCCCCGGTCGGCCTGCCAGCGGACGCCCGCGCTCCCGGCAAGCTCCAGGCGCACGTCAGCCGCCTCGGCCATGCGCAGCAGGTAGCTGGCGGCTTCGCGCACAAGCTCGTGCATGTCCACGGTGGTCAGCCGATAGTTCTGCGCTTCGCTGGCCTCCGCCAGATGCAGCAGCTGTTGCACCTGCCGGCTCATGTGCTGGACGTCCTGGAGCAACATGCCGCTCTCGCTGGACGGCGGGCTCAGTTCAACCTGCGCCCGGATCAGCGCGAGCGGTGTCTTGAGTTCGTGGGCGGCCGTCGCGAGGAACTCCTGCTGGACGCGGTAACCGTGCTCCAGTCGTTCGAGCACACGATTGAAGCTGTCCACGAACGGGGCGATCTCCCGCGGGACCTCCTCGGTGTTCAACCGCACATGCAGTGACCGTGGCGAGATCCCGGCGGCCGCCTCCGACACCCGGTGTACCGGCTTAAGGGCGTAGCGCAGCGTGAAGTAGACGCAGGGCCCGAAGACCAGCAGCAGCACCAGGGTGAACAGCGTCACGCCGACGGCGCTGAACGGCAAGGCGAACTCCTGGTACATCAGCCGCAGGAAGCGTCGGCTGATCGCAAATTGCACGTACCAGACCCGGCCGTCTCGCTCCACGGCCTCGGTGGCAGCGCGCATCGTGACGCCTTCGTGCTCGAACTCGTAGCGGCCGGGCTTCAGCATGTACTCCGCGTGAGACGCCGGCCAGAAGGTCACGCCCGGTGCGGATGACAGCACGACCTTGCCGGATGCATCCAGCACGCGGAATGCCGCCTCGTGCTTCAGGCTCTCGAAGAGCTGCTTGGCTTCGTCGTCGAAGGCGAAGTCGGCGTTGCGGTCCAGCGGATCGGCGCCGATCCTGACGGGCGTGCCGTCCTTGTCGAACTGGAGCTCTTCGGCGAGCTCGCCCGCGGTGTCCGCCACGTCGAAGCCATACACCACGTCGCCCTCGGTATAGAGGATGGCGAAGGCGGTGGCCACGATGAGCAGGACGCTCAAGACCGCGCCGCCGACGTAGGCGAGCACGACCTTGACGCTGAGGCTATTCATCCACTGCATCTTCACGAAGCGCATAGCCGAGGCTTCTCACATTGACGATCTTCTGGCACGAGCCGATGGCGCGCAGCTTGCGGCGGATGCGGTGCAAGGCCACGTCCAGAGCGTTGGGTGTTACCGCCTCGCTGAGGCCCCAGGCCGCGGCTTCCAGTTTCGAGCGGGGAACGGTGTCGCCCCCTTTTCGGGCCAGCGACAGCATGATCTGCATCTCCGACGCCGCCAGCGACACGCATTCGTCGCCGCAGTGGAGCATGCCCTGCGCAGGGCGCAGCACGAGATCGCCGTGCCCCGGCTCGATGGGCAGGCTCTCGGCAGGCCGGCGCAGCAGGGCTCGCACGCGCGCCACCAACTCGTCCATGGCAAAGGGTTTGGGCAGGTAGTCGTCGGCACCGGCATCCAGGCCCTGGACGCGATCGTTGAGCGCATCGCGCGCCGAAAGCACCAGGCAGGGAATGCTCAGTTCGGCGTCTCGCAGCCGTTTCAACAGCGCCAGCCCATCGCCATCGGGAAGACCGCGGTCCAGAACCAGCGCGCCATAGGAAACCTGCTGGAGGGCGGACCAGGCGGCGTCGATGCGCTGCACGGCGTCGACGGCGATGCCCGCGGCGCTCAGGCCGTTCGTCACAAGTTGCGCCAGCCGCTCATGGTCCTCGACCAGCAGGATCCGGTTCATCAGAAGTTGTAGACGTAGCCGAGGATCACCTTGCTGGTGCTGGAGCGGTCCACGAGCGGGCTGGCCTTGATCTGCTTGGCCAGTCGCGTGACGCTCACATCGAGTAGCACCGAATGGTGCTCGCCGAACCGGTACAGGGTGCGCATGCCAATGTCCACGTTCGTCGCGCCCTTGCCGGCATAGGCCGCACGCGTGGCGATGGCTTCAGCGGCTCGTACGCCGTAGTAATAGTCCACGTACTTCTTGTCCAGCAAGTTGGCCGTCACATAGGGCATGACCATGGTGTTCTGTCCCAGGCGCCACTGCTTTTTCAGGCCCAGGCTGAGCTTTCGGCCCTTGCTGTGGCCCGACGCGTCGGCGGTCCACTCCGCGCTGAGATCGACGACTTCATTCTCCCATTCCGTCTTGGCGCCGGCCCAGAGTCCGCCCTTGCGCTCGGCCATGCCGGCGAGGATGGGGGCGTCTTTCGCTTCATAGCCGCTCATGTCGTACTCGCTCACGAGGCCGAACTTGATGCGGCTGCGCTCGCTGAGTTTCAGGCCAGGGAGCTTCACCTCAAGGCCGAGTCCGAAGAACTCCACGTACTCGTTCTCGAAGCGAAGCACGGGCACGGCCTGGGTCTCCCGCTTGATCCCGCGGTAGGCGTCTTGCTTGACGATCACGCCAAGGCCCAGGCCCCACTCCGTGCCCTGCGAACCGCCATCACCGCCCGAGCCCTGGGCGGTGGCCGTGGATGCAGCGCCGCTGAGGACAAGGGCCAGTGCGACCAGCCGCGCTCCGCTGGTGGTGAAAGCGCTCAAGCGCGGGTGATGAGAACGTGCCATGTGATGCCCTGAAAGGTCGTTGAGGAGACGAGATCGTCATCGGCCGACTCTTACCGCGCACTTTCCGAACGACGGGGGCTTTCGCAGTCGTTCGGAAAGGAGCCAGAAAGACAAGCGACGAGACGATGGATTGCATCCCGGGCAGTTCACCGGGCCACAAGACGGCAAAGCGCCAGCACCCCCAGGGCCCAACTGGAGGACATCGAGGTGCTGCGCCCGACGCGCCGACGATCTTGCCGTCTTCAAGGGATTTGGCGGCAGGAGCGACTGCATGAACCCGACTCACACCCGTCCGCGGGAGCGCTGCCGCCATGGCGAGCATGAAGGAGAACTGATTGGACAAGCCGAGCGGATCATCAGCACGCCATGGAGCTGCTTTCTGGACGTTGATGCGCGGCGCTTCGCTCGCTGCCATGGCTCGTGACTCGCAGGGCCGCTCCGCGCCCGGTCGCCAGAAGCTTCACGATCAAGCGGCAAACGAGCTTGACGGCGACCGGCCCAAGGAACGTGCCGTTGATACATCGAGCGGTTGCCATGCCGATCTCATCGATCAGAGCAGGGGGTAGATCCCCACTGCCAGCACGTTTGCGGCGAAGGGCTGCTGTGCAGCGGTTGCAGCCGCTCATCGCGGCCGACTCGGAGGTCTGGTTTGCGCCAAGAAGCCGCCTCTCGCGGGCGCCGGAATGCGGAAACCGGCCCGGCCGTGGGGCTGAATCTTTGCAAAGTCGCCGCCGGCAATTTCCACCGTTGCGCCAGGTTCAAGCCGCTGGCAAAGTCGCGCCTATCGCTGCCGCCTTCCACATGAATTTAATGGGGTGGTATCCTGCTCGTCAAAGGATTTCTCTTTACCGAACAAGGACTTACCGTGACTGTGATCGACCTGGTTAAGCAGCAGCTCTCGGAGTTAACCAGCACGGCGTGCTGGATAAACTAGTAGTTAGCCCTCATCGAAGATGCCAGGCACGTTCTACGATCCCGACGTGGCGCCAGACCCCAAGGAGTGGCTGGCGTTGTCCGAAGTCCAGCGAGTTCGGCTAACCCAAAGCTATCACCAAGCTGCGCGCATCAAGCCCAAGAACGTGAAGTTGCACGCGGCCCTTCATGCCGCCGTCGAGAATCAGATCGCCGCGGGTAGCGGACCAACCTGCCGTGCAATGGTGCGGCTGCAAGCGCAAGGCCTCACTCGCCACGAGGCTGCCCATGCCATCGGTTCTGTGCTCGACCGATTTGTCGCCGAACTTTCGAACCCGGCGGTTCGTGCGCAGCCAGACTTCAACCGTCGGATGAATGCAGCAATCGAAGCCCTGACTGCGACAGAATGGCGGGCCAACTCTAGAAGTGCAGGGGAATGAGGGCTAACAAGTCGATCGACACGGACGCCCAAGGGCGTCCGCGGCTACGCCGCTCCTGTTCCTTGGTCGCCGGTCATCTCCGACGTTGAGCAGCAAAGACCAATCGTGAATTGGCTAGAGCCATGGATCTCAGTAGACGATATTGGCGAGCGCTTGGCTCAGGGGCTTCTGCGACAGCTTCAAGTCGAACTCCCGCCAGGGCACGCGCTCTATGGGGTGCCACTAAAAGTGTTGGCGCGCGGGAACGGGGACGATGTTCTTTTCGAAGTATTGGATGGCAGCAATAGGGTGGCCGATGTTCATCTCACGTGGTCGAAAGGCCAAGAGCGGTTGCCGTGGCCGGGGACCGAGGTCTATGCGTCCCTGCAAGACTGGGTAGCGCATGTCATGGAGCCGGAACATCGTGACTGGGCCCCAGTTAGCGTCGCGGCCAATTTGCTGCCCAACCTTTCGCTGCAGCGGACGGCTTCGCCGTCCGCTGAGCTCGCACGTTATGCGGCTTCTTGACTCCGCGAAGAGCTTCGCGACCGCCATGCGCGCGACCGCCGCAGCCGGTCGGGGATTTCGACTTCGCGATGGTGGAGACATGCGCGGTGCGCTGACACAAGCGCGCATCGGGCTGGCGATGCTGAGCAAGCCGTATGTACGCCGCACCAATCCACCGGAAGCATCGGTGCTTGTATCGCTTACCGTTCTTGCAGAAGAGTCGTCAATTCAACTATGCGAGCAAGGTGCTTCCGTCACCGACCTTCTAGATGCAATCGGCACGATCAAGCGAATCGGCGAGGATGGCGATTCTCATTGGCAAGCATCACTTTTATTCTTGGAGGCGCGCCTTGTTGCAACGTCCTCGGCTCCATCCGCATAACCAGTCGCTGCAGCGGACGGCTTCGCCGTCCCCTGAGCTCCAACGTTAGGCATCACCCACCACCGCGGCGCCTGAACTCTCGAATCGCAAAACCCAAAGGAGCACCATGCAACCGCAGCACGAGCCGTCCATCTTCATTTCATTGCTACCGCTAATTTTCATGTCGCTATTTGTCTCGGTAGGCTCCTTCTTCTTGGCGAAGGAGAAGGGGCGTAACGTTGTCAAATGGACGATCCTGGGTGCAATCCCACTCGTGAACTTCGCGTGTGTTTGGTTCTTTGTCGGTGCCGCCAATCTCCACACTGAGCGCAAGCTTGACCAAATCCTCGCTGAACTACAGAAGAACTCGAGCCGGACATCGTCCTAGCAGAGTGTAATGACTAACCAGTTTGTTAACCGGACACGCTCTGGTCGGCTTTGCCTCCCGGCGCGTGCCGGTTACCCAGGCACCAATCCGCTGGCGTTCAAGTCAGCTGTTGCTCGGCCTGATGAGGGGCCAGTGCTTTGGTAGTCCATCCCGCCCTAACCGGGCGCTCCAGCCGACGGCCTACGGCCGTGGCTGAGCTGTCGCGTTGGACCGACAACCCATGAGTGATGTTCGACGCATGTTCGTAGTCAAGATGCCTGGGGGCGTACTGCCGCTCTTGGTTGCAGTGTCAGTCGCAGCTGCCTTCTTTGCCGGCAAGCGCATCGCCGAGCAAAATGCCGCCAAAAAAGAAGCTGAGAGAGCGCGCTTCGTACAGGTGAGCGCCAGCGCCGATCAAATCAAACTGTACGCATCCCTGCTTGCTTCAATCCGATCAGGGCAAACGGACGGAGCCATTCGAATGCTTGAGTTCCAAGCGCACGCAGAGAGCAAGAGCGCGGCTGAGTGCTTGTCCGATCAACTCTGCGCGACCCTCGCGGCGCCAACGCCGGAGAAGCGAAGTCAGTTGCAAGGGCTGGTGGCAACTCATGCCGCCTGGCCATCAGCGACGACGAGATAGACTGACAAGCATGCTTGATTTCACGCGGTCCAACAGGTTGTTCGACACGGACACGCACCGGCACTTCGCCGCAAGGCGTGCGACTACGCCAAGCGGCGAAGCACCGGTGCGCGCCGGTCAACTCCGACGTTAGCCAGCAGCATGTCGCGCTTAGCGAGAGTCGTCGTTGTTATTGCAGTCGCTTGGGTGGCCGCATCCCCGATGCTGTGGTGGCACAACATCTTGGGTCGCTATCGCGTGCCAATTCCCTGGGAGTCCATGGTTCAGCTTGGAGTCCTTGGAGTAGTTGCCTTATTGGCTCTGCCCGCGCTTTGGCGCGGAGTTCGCTGGGTTGCATGGCTCGTGATCGGCGCCGCTCTGTTGGTCGTGCTGTCGCAGTTGGCGCTTCCATCGGCAATGCCCGGCGGGCTGCTCTTGAATGGAGCCTTGCTGTGCGTGGCTGCATGGCTAACCATTCGCCCAAGCGAACCTGCGCCAGCTAGACTGACTGGTCCGCTTAGGTAGTACGTTAGCCATCAAGCCATGCGATTCAGCGTCCACGAAGTCAATCAGGCTGCGAGCGGCGGGAGCTATGTCTGCATCTTTAATGCGGACGTCGAACTGACGCTCGCGGACGAAGTCTTGGTATCAATCGAAGCCGTCGAGCCGGCGGATACCGACACAGAGCTAGTTGAGTCAGCAAGCACGGCAATACGAGCAGGTGCGGTCCATGTGCTGTCGCCGCTGCGTAAAGGCGCCCGAATCCGAGTGACGCGACTAGTCGTCAATTTCGTCGACTTCAAGCCGAGCCGGTTTACGTTGTACACCGCGCGCGAAATCAATAGGCTTGCGCAGTGCGAGGCTTGAGGAAATGCCCGCGTTGATGGCTAACTTGTCATTTGTGTGGGACGGCTTCGCCGCCCCACAACTTCAACGTTAGCCGTCATGAGCGATCTCGATTACGTCTTGGAGCGCATCGATCCGTGGATCGACAAGTACATCGCGTCCGGACCACGTGGGCTTACTGGTCTAGAAGCTCTTGCTGTTGGTGTGTGGATGCTTGAGGCCGAGGTAAACAACGGAGGCTTCGACCAGTACTACTTCAACTCGGCAGGTGATTTGGCCCTTCAAACCGTTGAAGCGTTAGAGGCCATAGGCGCGAGCAATACAGCTTCGTTGCTGATGGCTGCAAATGCTGAGTTTCCAGCTGCGATGCCTCCCATGGACCGCTCCGAGCGCCAGCATGTACTGGAAGGCATCCGCGAGGGCGCTAGATTCGCCGCGCTTGAGGCAGTGTTCTATCGCGACGAGGAGAATCTCCTTGCAAGGTTGGCGAACTATCTCAGGACGCACGATGCTGACAGCTAACCCTGCTTTGCAGCGGACGGCTCCGCCGCCTGCTGAACTCCAACGTTAGCCAGCCAAGCGTATGAACGAAGCACAAGCGTGGGAGCAGCACCTGGCGTGTTACCGCGAAGCCGACGCGTTGTATCGCACTCGCGACTTGAGGTCCGCTCAGCGAGCGTTCTTCAAAGCGCTACGCTTGGCTCCCGACGATGTCGATACGTTGTGGGCTCTTGGTTCGTGTTTCAGCGAGTTAGGCAAAGCGCGCGCGGCGGAACGATACTTTCGGCGCGCTCGCGCTCGTTCGGAATGGGAGCGCAGAGGGGATCTGCTCTACAACATCGCCAATTCACTTTTTGACCAAGGGCGAGTTCGAGCTGCGTTGCAGCTCTATATCCGCGTCCCGCATCACTCAAAGGCATTTTTGCTAGCGCGGCGCAATGCACTTATGGCACGTCGTAGGCTGGCTAACCTTTTGCTGCGGCGGACGGCTTCGCCGCCCGCTGAACTCGCACGTTAAACAGCAGGAAGCGCACAGTGGCACTTCGACGTATCGAGCAAATCAAGATCTCGCCGATGGGCCAATTGTTCGTGCGGCCAGCGCCGGCGGACAGCGCGATGGACATTGGCAAGGCTTCCTCGATCTGTGAAGCTGACTCAAGTGAAGACATGCCTTCCTGCGAAGGGCCAGTCGCTTAACCGTTTTCTGCAGCGGACGGCTGCGCCGCCCGCTGTGCGCCAACGTTAAGACGCACTCTTGTTGCTTCCATCTGCACACGACCCCGCCGACATATTTGCCTACGCCATGTCGTTTGATGCATACGGGGTCTTCGGCTCCTTCGAGGCTGCGGCGGATATAGCGCGGCGCGCTCCGCGTTCAACGCTAGAGGAAGTCCGAGCGGAGCTGTTCTTTAAGGCTCGTGCCGCGCGGCACTCGGGTGCCGACTTGCATGTGCAGATTTATTCGGATCTGTTGCCGCTCCTTGAGAAATTTTCGGAATCCACTGGAGGCCACGGCAGTGCGGCTTAACCTTTCATTGCATCTGACCTGCGCCAGCTACGGTGGCTGGTCCGCTGAATTCGCACGTTGAGCCGTCGATGCAACTATGAGCGCAGGATTCATCGTGGCTGTCTTGGTAGCAGCGCTCGTTGTCGTAGCGCCATCGGTCGTGCTACTGCGGCCCGCGTCGCGAACCGGTACGGTTGGCCGGATGCTTGCAGTTTTGGCGCTTGCACTCCTGATCGCGCTGGCCATGATGTTCTCGTCGTCGGGCTCCAAGTTAGACGAAGAATCTGCGCTAACCTGCCTCGCGATGTGGGGCTTGCTGCTGATGGTCGTCGGTTCCGTCGGCGCATTCGTTTGTGCGGTCCACCGCCTGATGCGGGCGGCGGTGCGGCGTAGCAGTTCTATCCAGCCGACGCCTGGCGGCCCGGCTCATATCGACCGTTGACCGGCAGCTTTCTGGAGGCCTGGCAGGCCTTGTGCCGACGTCCGCTTCGGGCACTTCCCGGACACCCGTGGTGGTGCGGCAATAGCACCTGGCCCACCATCACCTGCAGCCAGCTCGGGTCGGCGAAGAGGTCGCGGTGCGCCTGGTGCAGGCGGCCGGCGCGGCCGAACGCGTCGAGCTTGCGGCGCAGCAGTTCGGGCACGTCCATCGTGCGCACGTGGCGCCCGAAGGGGCTGTCGTCGCGGCGGGTGAGGTGGTAGTGCAGGACGATGAAGTCGCTATGCCGTGGGGCTGAAAGCGGTGACAGCGTGGCAGTCGGCCGACCGCGCATCAAATCCGAGTCGAATACAGCGCGTGGTGCGTCAAGATGAACAGCGTCCGCTTGTCCGCCCCGCCGAAGATCAGCTGCAGTGGCCGCGCCGGCACATCGATTCGCCCGATCTCCTCGCCATCCGGTCCGTAGATGAAGATCTGCCCATTGGCCACATACACGTTGCCATCCGGCCCGACCGCCGCGCTTTCGCCGCCGCGGTCGGCCACCTTCTTCAGGTCGGTGATCGCGCCGCCGGCGCCCACGAGCCCGCTGTAGGTGATGTTTTCCGAGCTGTTGGTGAACACGGCCCGTTGGCCGACCGCGGCGTAGACGAAGCCGTGCGTATCCAGCGTGTGGGACCAGCGGTAGCCCAGGTGGTCGGGCGAACCGTGGCGCGTCACGCGGAAGGCCGGCAGCACCAGCGAGCCGTCCGGCGAGACGTATTCGCGCGCCTTCGGTGTGGCCGCGTCGCGCACGAACAGCTCATTGAGCGTCGTGAACTCCATCGTGTCGTAGTTCAGCTGGTCCCAGAACTCGCCGTTCCTCCAGAAGTTGGCCGGAATGGCGACGTGCGCGTTAGGGCGCGCGGCGTTTGCGGTCGGAGAAATCACGGAGATCGTCGCGCCCGGCACGTTGGGCTTGAGCGAGTACACGGTCGCTTCCTTGCCGGCGGACGACAGCACCATCAGGTTGTCGCTGCCGTCCACGGCCAGGTTGACCGGGTCGGGCGGGTAGTCGCTGACCATCTTCAGGCCTTCGCCCTGAGCGTAGCTGTAGATGTTCTTGAACCAGCGGTCGATGAAGTACAGGCGGCCTTTGGAGTCGACGGCGGCGCCGGCGATCGAGTGGAAGCCGTCTTCGAGCTTGTCCACCTTGGCGCGGGTCGGCGTGGCCGGGGCGCTTGTCTGCTTGCCGGTGTAGTCGAGCACGGCGAACATGCGCTCACGCACTTGCAGATGGTGCGTCACGTCCGTGATCGCGTTCTCGTAGGGGTACTTGGAGGCGCGCAGGTAGGCGGTGCAGCCGTTTTCGTCGCAGGTCGGGAAGCCCGATTCGGCGTTGACCGCCACGTTCCGGAAACGGATGTCGCTCGAGTTGCTGATCTTGATGGCGGTCGGGGCCGGCTTGATGGAGCGCGTCACGCGGTAGCCGTGGTAGTTCGCAAACAGCAGGTGCTTCGAGTTGCAGATGTCGAGCGAGACTGCATCCATGCCGTCGCGGACTTCTTCTTCCGTCTGCGGCGCGTAGAACGACCAGTTCTCTACGCCGTCCAGCACGATTTCGTTGCGGATGTGGTGCTCGGCCGAGAGTTGGTAGACGCGCCCCGGCGTCTTCGTGTTCGTCACGTAAAAGCCCGCCTGCGCGTAGCCACTCGGCGACCAGATGCCGGTGAAGGTGCCGCCGCCGCCGTCGGTCACCCAGATGCTCGGGTACTGGCGGTCCCACCAGGCGGTGGTGTCGAAGTTGCCGGTCTTCTTGTACGGGTCGGCGCGCGAGCCGTCGTACAGGCGTGTGCCGTGGCCGCCCTGGATGCGGATGTCGTCCACGATGGAGCGCTCGCCGGCGCGCCACAGCAAGGCCACAGCGCGGTTGTTGACTTCGCCGGTGGCCAGGCCAATGCCGGTGATGAAGGCATCGCCGCCCTGGGCCGACTCGAGCAGCGCCTTTGGCGTGTCAGCGCCCTGGTACAGCGGGGAGCCGTTCCGCAGCATCAGCTGGGTCAGGCCCGGGTGCAGGCCGATGAGGACCGTGTCGGCCTTCAGGCGGATCGTGTCGTTGACGGCGTAGAAGCCCAGCGGCAGGTAGACGACGCGTTTCGTGTTGATGGCCTTTTGGATGGCGGCCGTGTCGTCGGTAGTGCCGTCGCCCTTGGCGCCGAAGCCGTGCACGCTGGCCCATTCGCTCACCGGCGGCAGGTGGCGCCGCACGCGCTCTTCCGTCGCCTTAGCCGCAACCGCCGCGCCGGCCGTCATGTGGACGAGGGTGTCGAAGCGCCCGGGGGCGCCCAGCGTGTCGATCTTCAAACCGTGGGTGAACTCGCTGACCTGGTAGCTCTCGCCCTTGCCGGCGACATCCCTGCTGCTGTCGCGGAAGTGCGCGAACACGGGCGTGTTCTTCGCGCTGATCTTCTCGAAGCCGATCTGGGTGTAGACGCTGTTCTCGTTGCTTATCACGACGCCCGCTTTCGACACGTTCTCGAAACGCACGTCGGAGCCCCACAGCCAGTCGCCGTAGCCGCGGTCGATCTCGATACCGATCGGCGTGTTGCGGATGTCCGAATTGATGAGGGTGAGGTTGGCTTCGTGTTCGCGCACGGCGGCGTCTCGCTGACCGTCGAAGGTGGAGTCGAGCAGCGTGAACTGCCAGGCGGGCGAGGTCTTCTCGGCCAGGATGCCGTAGCGGCCGCCGTGGAAGTGCAGGTCGTAAGCGTAGTTGCCGACCTGGTAGACGCCGGCCAGACCTGAGCCCATGCGGAAATCGATGTGGGACAGGTTCGAGTGCTGCGCGGTGTGCATGCGCACGCCGGCGGCGGCCGGGTTGCCGTCAGCCACTTCGAAGTCGACGTTCGACAGCACCGAATAGAACGTACCCGAGTTCGCGTCTTGCACAGGCTTGGCTCCCGGGGTGCCGGGGGCCGGCACGGCACTTGGCACAGGTTGGGCGACGCCGCCGATGTTGTAGGCGTCGGTGCCCGTGAAGATCACCATGTTGGCCACGCCCTTCTGGAAGCCGGGCGTGTCAGCCGCCAGCACCAGCACCGGACGGGTCTTGCCGATGCCGTACACGCGCACGGCGATCGGAATGAGGATCGTGCGCGTGATGCGGTAGCGGCCCGACGGCAGGAACACGACGCCGCCGTTGCCGCCATTGGCGGCGCTGTCGATGGCCTGCTGGAGCGCGTCGCTGTCATCGGCAACCCCATCGCCCTTCGCCTTCACGACGACCGCGCGCGGATCGTCCGGCAGCGTTTGGTAGGCAGACACGGATGCGGCAGGCGTGGCGGCAAAAGCGCCACCAGAGGCGACGAGCACGGCGGCAAGCGCGAGGGTATGCGGGCCGGTGGGATGGAAGGTCATGGGGAAGTCTCCAGTTCTTTTGCCACGCAGCCCCGGTGCGCTCGGTGCGCGGCGCGGTGAGCTTCATGCGTGCCCGTTGCTGGGCATTGGTTTTGCGCTGCTTGCCCACGTTCCCGCAGTTCGGCCGAGCCAGGATCGCAGCGATGGGATAGCGCTATCCTAATAAGCTGGTGAAGGGGCCGTCAGAGGGTTTTCCTGGTGCCAGCGAGGACCGGGCAGCGGAGCGAAACCCCATCGGAGGCACAGTGCAAATCGTTGGCTGCACTGCCACCAGCACGATGAACTGGGCACTTCCACGTTGCTGACGCCCGCGACGCTTGGCCTGCGGCTGCAAGGGGGCGAGAGGGCCGTTCCATCGCTTCGAGCAGCAGACATTCCGGCGCGAGTTGATGGCCACGGCCGGCGCCAGCCAAGCTGAACGACCGCATCACCCTCGACACCGGTCGCCCTTGCAGCGTTGCACGCACGCGCTGAACCGCCGCCTCGGCCTTTCGGATCGTCGTCGACGCAGACCAGCAGCCGCTTCTCTGTCGGGCAGCGTCGGCGGCTTCTGAACGGGTTCGTAGCTGATCCTGCGTCCCGGCCCAAGGCATCGCGAGGTTCACCCCTCCTTGCGCCCCATCTAAGTCTTCTTGCGCTTGACGGCCATGATCCGAAGAGTGTCCGGTAGAGACCTGCGCCGTCGCCAAGCCGGGACCTGCGATCGCCCAGCTTGATGGCCTTGATGGTGGCGTTTGAGGGGATGAGGTGCTACGGCATGCAGTAACTTTTCAGCGGGAACGTCGAAATTTTTGAGTTACTGCGCCAGTTACTGCAATGTGATCTCGGATCGCGTGGGATCGCTTGGCACACTGTTAGGAAAAGAAAAAAGCCCCAGAGCGTTGATTCTCAAGGGCTTTTCGGAATTTCCGGGATGGTGCGGGACGGCCTGGAATGATCGGTTGGTGGAGAGGAGGAGGATCGAACTCCCGACCTCCGCATTGCGAACGCGGCGCTCTCCCAGCTGAGCTACCCCCCCACGCGCCGCGGCAGTATAGCCACGGGGGCTGCCAACGATTGTGCAAGGGCACGCGCGTCAGCCGACGTGTCGGCCCCTCAGGCCGGCAGCGACACGGCGTCCAGCAGTTCGCTTTCAATCTGCAGTTGCGCCTTGTTGTGCTGGAGGGCCGGGCCGTCGAGCAGGAAGGTGTCTTCGACACGCTCGCCCAGCGTCGAAATCTTGGCGAGCTGCAGATTGATGCCGTGCCGTGCCAGCACGCGGGCGATGGCGTAGAGCAGGCCGGCGCGGTCGCTGGTGGAGATGGTCAGCAGCCAGGCGGTGGCTCGCTCGTCCGGGCGCAAGGAGATGCGCGGCGTGTAAGGGAAGCTCTTGACGCGGCGGGAGAGTCGCCCGCGGCGTGGCTCGGGCAGCGGGCCGCCCGCCAGCAGGACGGCAGCGAGCTTCTGCTCCACCATGGGCACGAGGTCGCGGTGATGCACGTCGGCCTCGGGGCGGATGGCCTGGAAGGTGTCCAGCGCGTAGCCCTTGCGCGTAGTGTGCACCTTGGCATCCAGGATGCTGAAGCCGGCGGTGTCAAAGTAGCCGCAGATGCGGGCGAAAAGGTCGGGCTGGTCGGGCGCGTAGACCAGCACCTGCAGGCCTTCGCCGATGGGTGAGGGGCGGGCGCGGACGACGGGCACGGTGGTCTCGACATGGCGCCACAGCGAGCGCGCATGCCAGGCCAGTTCGGCGCCCTCGTGGCGGGCGAAGTAGCTGACGGCCAGCGTCTTCCACAGCGGCTCTTCGGTACCGGGCAGCTGGGAGTGCAGGGCCAGGCCTTGCCTCGCCTCCTGCTTGCGAGCCTCGATCTCGGCGTCGACGTTGATCTTGGCGCCGCCCAGGGCGCGCAGCGTGATGCGGAAGAGGTCCTCCAGCAGCTTGCCCTTCCAGGCGTTCCAGACCTTGGGGCTGGTGCCGCGGATGTCGGCCACCGTGAGCAGGTAGAGAGCCGTCAGGTGGCGCACATCACCCACCTTGGCGGCAAAGGCGGCGATGACGTCGGGGTCGGAGAGGTCTTCCTTCTGCGCCACGCGCGACATCGTCAGGTGATGCTCGACGAGGAAGACGCACAGCGCCGTGTCGTCGGCGCTCACGCCGTGCTGGCGGCAGAAGCGCTTGACCTCCACGGCGCCCAGCTCGGAGTGGTCGCCGCCGCGGCCCTTGGCGACGTCGTGGAAGAGGGCGGCGATGTAGAGCAACTCGGGCGTGTCGAACTGCACGGCGAGCTGCGAGCAGAAGGGGTACTCATGGGCGTGCTCGGGCACGAAGAAGCGCCGCACATTGCGCAGCACCATCAGGATGTGCTGGTCCACGGTGTAGACGTGGAAGAGGTCGTGCTGCATCTGCCCGACGATGGCGCGGAACACCCACAGGTAGCGCCCCATGACCGACGTCTCGTTCATGAGCCGGAAGGCATGCGTCTGGCCTTCGGGCGCCCTCAGCATGGCCATGAAGGTGGCGCGGTTGACCGGGTCGCGCCGCCAGGCGGCATCCATCAGGCCGCGGGCGTTGTACAGCGCCCGCAGCGTGCGCGCCGACAGGCCCTTGATGCCCGGCGTCTGCTGGTAGACAAGGAAGGTGCGCAGGATGGCGTGCGGGTCGCGCTGGTAGAGGTCGTCGCTGGCCACCTCCAGCATGCGGCCGCGGTCACGGTAATCCGGCTGGCCTTCGATGGGATGCAGCAAGCCCTGCTGCGACTCGTTGATCTGCTCCTCCAGGTTGAGCAGCAGGATCTGGTGCAACTGGGTGACGGCCTTGGCCGCCCAGTAGTAGCGCCGCATCAGCACCTCGGAGGCGCGCTGCGAGGCCGTGCCCTCGAAGCCGAAGCTCTGGGCCACCGCGGTCTGCTGGTCGAAGACGAGGCGGTCCTCGCGCCGGCCGGCCACCGCGTGCAGGCGGGCGCGGATGAGCGTGAGCTGACCCTCGTTGCGCTGCAGCTGGCGGCTCTCGAACGGCGTGATGAGGCCGCGCTGCGCCAGCGCCTTCCAGGTGTCGCCGAGGCCTGCCGCGCGGGCGATCCAGATCAGCATCTGCAGGTCGCGCAGGCCGCCGGGGCTTTCCTTGCAGTTGGGCTCCAGCGCGTAGGGTGTGTCGTCGAACTTGGTGTGGCGCTGCAGGCTCTCCAGCGTCTTGGCGCGGAAGAAGGCCTTCGGGTCCATGGCCAGCAAGAAGCGCTTGGCCATCTGCTTGAAGAGCTTGGTGTCGCCGGCCAGCGGGCGGGCTTCGAGCAGGGCCGTCTGCACGGTCACGTCGCCTTCGGACTCGCTCAGGCATTCGCCCAGCGTGCGCACCGACGAGCCGATCTCCAGGCCGACATCCCAGCAGGCCGTGATGAAGCCCTCGATGGCCGTCTTGATGGCGCCGGGCACATGGGCCTCGACGCCATCCGGCAGCAGCACGAGCACGTCAACATCGGAATGCGGGAACAGCTCGCCGCGGCCGTAGCCACCCACGGCGGCGAGGCAGGAGCCATCCGGCATGCCGGCCTGTGCCCACAGGCCGCGCAGCGTGTCGTCGACGTGGCGGGCCAGGCGGCGCAGCAGGCGATGGGCGTCGGCCTGGGTCGGGCGCTCGGCCAGGAAGCCGTCGATCAGCGCCTGCTTGCCGGCCTTGAACTGCTGGCGGAGATCGGCGAGCGTCGCCACGTCAGGCGGTGGCAGCCGCAGCCTGCGTGATGAAGGCGGGCGGCGGCGGGCTGCCGGCGGACACGGTCATGACCTCGTATCCGGTGTCGGTGACGAGGATGGTGTGCTCCCACTGCGCCGAGAGGGACCGGTCCTTGGTGGCGATGGTCCAGCCGTCGCCCATCTCGCGGATCTCCCGGCGGCCGGCGTTGATCATCGGCTCGATGGTGAACATCATGCCAGGCACCAGTTCGTCCAGCGTGCCCGGGCGGCCGTAGTGCAGCACCTGCGGTTCCTCGTGGAAGACCTGGCCGATGCCGTGGCCGCAGAACTCACGCACGATGGAGAAGCCGGCGTTCTCGGCAAAGGTCTGGATGGCGTGACCGATGTCGCCCAGGCGCGCGCCCGGCTTGACCTTGGCAATGCCCTTCCACATGGCTTCATAGGTGAAGGCGCACAGGCGCTTGGCGGCGATGGAGCCCTCGCCGACGAGGAACATGCGGCTGGTGTCGCCGTGCCAGCCGTCCTTGATGACGGTGACGTCGATGTTGACGATGTCGCCGTTCTTCAGCGCCTTCTCGTTCGGGATGCCGTGGCAGACCACCTGGTTCACCGACGTGCAGATCGACTTGGGATAGGGGATGTAGCCGGGCGGGCAGTAGTTCAGCGGCGCCGGGATGCCCTGCTGCACGTTGACGATGTAGTCATGCGCGAGCTTGTCCAGCTCGTTGGTCGTGATGCCCGGCTGGACGTGCGGCGTGAGCATGTCCAGGACTTCGGACGCCAGGCGCCCGGCGATGCGCATGCCTTCGACGTCGGCTGCGGTCTTGATCGTGATGGCCATTGCGGAATTATCTCAGTCCGCCCAGACGACGGTGCCCGTCAACCATGTGGCCAGCACGACGAGCCCGAAGGCGATGCGGTACCAGGCAAACACGGCGAAGCTGTGGCTGGACACGTAGCGGATCAGCCATCGGATGCACAGCAGCGCGCTGAAGAACGCGAACACCAGGCCGACGGCGAACATCGGCAGGTCGGCCCAGGCGAGCGCATCGCGCTGCTTCAGCACCGAGTAGGCGCCGGCGCCCATCAGCGTCGGGATGCCGAGATAGAAGCTGAACTCGGCCGCCGCCTTGCGCGACATGCCGAGCACGACGCCGCCGATGATGGTGGCGCCGGAGCGGCTCGTGCCGGGGATCATGGCCAGGCATTGCAGCAGGCCGACCTTGAGCGCGTCCGTCGGGCCCATGTCGTCGACGGTCTCGATGCGCGCCTTGCGGCCGCCCTGCATGTCCATCGCGCCGTACAGGCGCTTATGGCGCGCCTCCACCCACAGGATGATCAGCCCGCCGACGATGAAGGCCAGCGCCACCGGCACCGGATGGAAGAGGTGGGCCTTGATGTACTTGCCGAAGGCCAGGCCCAGCACGACGGCGGGCAGGAAGGCGATCAGCACATTCAGCGCGAAACGCCGCGCCTGGGGTTCGTGGGTAATGCCCTTGACCGTGTTGGCCAGGCGCTCGCGGTACTCCCAGACGACGGCGAACATCGCGCCCGTCTGCACGGCGATCTCGAACACCTTGGCCTTCTCGCCGACGAAGTTCAGCAGAGAGCCGGCCAGGATCAGGTGCCCGGTGGAGGAGATCGGCAGGAATTCGGTCAGCCCTTCGACGATGCCCATGATGGCGGCTTTGATCAGCAGGATGACGTCCACGTACAGCTCCGGGAATGCAACGATTGAAAAAGGGCGGCGCAGTGTAGCCAGCCCCTGTTGGCGCCTTGTTGCACGACTCGTGCCGGAGCTTGCCGCGCGCTGACCCCAGGGCTACATTACTGACCCTTCGGTCATTAACTCCGCCGTCTTGGCCACTGCCGCCCCCCGTCAACGCCGCAAGGACGCGCGCCCGCAGGAGCTGCTGGACGCGGCGCTGGCGCTGTTCGTCGAGAAGGGCTTTGCCGCCACGCGCAGCGAGGAGGTGGCCGCGCGCGCCGGTGTGGCCAAGGGCACGCTCTACCGCTACTACCCGAGCAAGGACGAGCTGTTCAAGGCGATGGTGCGCGAGAACCTGTCCGTGCACATCGCCGAGTCGGCGGCCCAGGCGGCGCAGTACGAAGGCCCCATCGCCGAGCTGCTGCACCAGATGATGCAGGCCTGGTGGGCCAAGGTGGGCCATGGCAATGCGGGCGGCGTCTGCAAGATCATGATGGTCGAGGCGCGCAACTTTCCGGAACTGGCGCAGTTCTATGTCGACGAAGTCATCAACCCGTCCAAGCAGCTCATCGGCGGCCTGATCGAGCGCGGCATCCGCAGCGGCGAGTTCCGCGCCGTGCCGGTGGAGGCGACGGTGCACCTGCTGATCGCGCCCATGCTGCACATGCTGCTGCACGACCACTCCTTCGGCAGCCATGACATCTGCCACAAGACCATGAGCGCCGAGGCCCTGTTGGAGGCCCAGATGTCGCTGCTGCTGCATGGTCTGTTGGCCCAGCCGGCCTGACCTCTAGAATTTTGCTTTTTGCCGTACCGCGCCCGGAGAACAAGATGAACCTCGAACAAGCCCGCTTCAACATGATCGAGCAGCAGATTCGCCCCTGGGACGTGCTCGACCCCAGCGTGCTGGAGCTGCTTCATGTCGTTCGCCGCGAGGACTTCGTGCCGGAGGCTCATCGGCATCAGGCCTTCGTCGACGTCGAGCTGCCGCTGACCGCCACACGCCGCATGCTGGCGCCCAAGGTCGAGGCGCGCCTGTTCCAGGAACTCAAGGTGCAGCGCCACGAGAAGGTGCTGGAGATCGGCGCCGCCACCGGCCACGTGGCCGCGCTGCTGGGCCACAAGGCGCAGCGTGTCATTGCGCTGGAGGCCGATGCCAGCCTGGCTGCCGTGGCCGCCGCCAACCTCAAGCGTGCCGGCGTGCTCAACGTCAGCGTGCTGAACCAGGACGGCGCCAGCGGCCTGCCGACCGAAGAGCCCTTCGACGCCATCCTGCTGTCCGGCTCCGTCGCCACCGTGCCGCAGGCGCTGCTGAACCAGCTCAAGGTGGGCGGCCGCCTGGTGGCCATCGTCGGCGAGGAGCCGGTGATGCGGGCCGTCATCGTCACGCGAACCGGTGCGAGCGACTTCCGCCGTGTCGAGCTGTTCGACACTGTGGCCGGCCGCCTGCCCGGCTTCGCCGAAGCGCCCGCCTTCAGCCTCTGAGCTGGATGGACACCGCCCGTCGCCGCCAAACGCCGCCTGCCGCCTTCGGGGGGCAACTCGTCACATGGCTTCAGTCACCGTCGGGCTTTGCGTCTATAACCCCGGCCGCTGCTTAAAACATTGCTCCAGCCAAGGAATCCCATGCCTCTCGTCACAGCCCAACGCCTGATCCTGCAACCGCTGGCCATCGCAGCCAGCCTTTTGCTCGCAGGTGCGGCCCACGCCCAGAGCCTGCAGGAGCTCTACGACGCCGCACGGAGCTACGACGCGACCTTCATGTCCACCCGCGCCAGCGCCGAAGCGGCAGCCGCCCGCGCGGCCCAGGCCGAGGCGCTGACCCGCCCGTCGCTGGGCCTGTCGGCGTCCGGCACCCAGTCGCGCTCCGATCCGCCCGCCGGCGCTGCGGTCAACAACCGCACGCTGACGGCCGGCCTGCAGGGCCGCTACTCGGTCTACAACGCGGCCAACCTGCCCACCATCGACAAGGCCCGTCGCGGCTTCGAGGTCGCCCAGGCAGACCTGGAGTCGGCCGAGCAGGACCTCATCGTGCGCCTGGCCACGGCCTATTTCGATGTGCTGGCCGCCAAGGATGCACTTACCACCTCGCAGGCCAACAAGGCCGGCATCGCCGAGCAACTGGCCTCGGCCAAGCGCAACTTCGAGGTCGGCACCGCCACTATCACCGACACGCGGGAAGCCCAGGCCCGGTACGACCTGGCCGTGGCGCAGGAACTGGCCGCCGACAACGACCTGCGCGTCAAGCGCGTGACGCTGGACCAGTTCGTCGGCCGCGTCGGCGTCGAGCCCAAGGGCCTGGCCGTGCCGGTGGCCCTGCCGGCCCTGCCGAGCACCAACGTCGACACCTGGGTGGCCACCGCCGACGAGCAGCACCCGGTCGTGCGCAAGGCCCGGCTGGGCCTGGAAGTGGCCCAGCTCGACACGCAGATCGCCCGCGCCGGCGAGCGGCCGACGCTGGACGCCAGCGCCACGCTGGGTGGCCAGAACCTGCACAACAACCTGAACGGCATTGCCGCGCAGTCGTCGGGCGTGGGCACCAGCAAGACGGCCAGCATCGGCCTGACGCTGACCTACCCGCTCTACACCGGCGGCCTGACGCAGAACCGCATCAAGGAAACCCTGGTGCTGGAGGACAAGGCCCGCAACGACCTCGACTTCGCGCGCCGCGCCGTTGCCGAGGCCACGCGCCGCGCCTTCTTCGGCGTGCAGTCGCTCAAGGCCCAGGTTGCCGCCTATGAGGCCGCCGAGTCGTCCACCAAGCTGGCACTGGAAGCCACCCAGCTCGGCTACAAGGTCGGCGTGCGTGTGAACCTGGACGTGCTGAACGCGCAGACCCAGCTCTACTCGACCCAGCGCGACCTGGCCAAGGCGCGCTACGACGTCGTCGTCAACAGCCTCAAGCTGCGCCAGGCATCCGGCCAGCTGCGCGCCGAGGACGTGAACGGCGTCAACACGCTGCTGGTCAAGTAAGCCGCTGCGCGTCACTTCGCCCAGCCCCGCAGGTCACGTCACTTGCGGGGTTTTTTCTTGGCCGGCGCGGCGGCGACTGGCGTCGGTTCGGCCGTGGGCAGGGGCCTGATCGGCGCGTGCTCGCGCAGCGCGTGCAGGATGATGGCCGTGGAGGTGGGCGCCTGCTGGCAGAAGCGCGACAGCGCCGCGCGCAGATGGGCCACATCGCGCACCGCCAGTTCGAGGATCCAGCTGTCTTCGCCCGTCACGCCGTAGGCGGTCAGCACCTCCGGGCTGGATTCAAGCGCTCTGGCCATCGAGGCGTCGTCCAGGCTGGCGATGCGGATGATGGCGCGGATGCCGTAGCCCAGCTTGCTGGCGTCGACGACGGCGCGGTAGCCGCAGATCACGCCACCTTCTTCCAGCTTGCGCACGCGCTCGGTCACGGCCGGCTGGCTCAGGTGCACGCGCCGTCCCAACTCGGCCATCGTCAGGCGGGCGTCGGCCTGCAATTCAGCCAGGATGCGGTGGTCATGGGGATCAAGCTCGACGGCCATCAAAGTCTCTGCAAAGCGGCGGAATGTTCTTGAATATTAAGGCGACGCGCTGAATCAACCTTCAAAGCGCCCTGTTGCCGCAAGGCTGGAATTTCTACGATGCCCGCCATGAACACAACGACGCTGCCGCTCAAGACCGCCACCAGCCTGGGCCCGAAGCTGATGCTCTGCCTGGCCGCTACCTGGCTGGTCTGGGGCTCGACCTATCTGGCCATCAAGGTGGCGCTGGTCAGCCTGCCGCCCTTCCTTCAGATGGGCAGTCGCTTCCTCGTCGCCGGCGTGCTGCTGGCCGCATGGATGCGCTGGCGTGGCGCGGCGTGGCCCAGCCGCAGGCAGTGGCTGCATGCCCTCGCTATCGGTGGATTGATGCTGGGCGGCGGCATGGGTGGCACGGCGGTGGCCGAGCAGACCGTGGGTTCGGGCCTGGTCGTCGCCTTCATCGCCGTCATGCCGCTGATGATTGCCGCCCTCAACCTGCTGTGGGGCGAGAAGCCGGGCTGGGTCGAGAGCCTGGGCATCGCCTGCGGCCTGGTGGGCGTGCTGCTGCTGACGCAGGGCCAGGGTTTCGGTGCGTCGCCCGGCGGGCTGCTGGCCATCGTCGTGGCCTGCGCGAGCTGGGCGGTGGGCAGCGTGCTGTCGCAGCGCCTGTGGCCACTGGCGCCCGGCGCAATGGGCTTTGCGAGCGAGATGCTGGCCGGTGGCGCTGTGTTGATGGCCTTGAGCTGGTTCAACGGTGAGGCGCTGCCCGCGCACATCGAGCCCAGCGCGCTCTGGGCCTGGGCCTATCTGGTCGTCTTCGGCTCGCTCATCGCCTTCAACGCCTACATGGTGCTGCTGGCGGAGGCGTCGGCGGGGCTGGCGTCCAGCTATTCCTTCGTCAACCCGGTCATCGCCATGCTGCTGGGCGTGACGCTGGCCGGCGAGCACATCAGCGGCCACGAATGGCTGGCGGCGGGCATCGTGCTGATCGGAGTGGTGCTCTTGCTCATGGGCCGGGCAAGGCGTTGACGGGGATGCGCAGATAGGCCACGCCGTTGTCTTCGGCGGGTGGCAACTGGCCGGCGCGGATGTTGACCTGCAGGGCCGCCAGCATCAGCGCCGGCACGCCCAGCGTGGCATCTCGGGCCTGGCGCATTGCCACGAACTGCGCCTCCGTCGTGCCGTCGCGCACATGGATGTTGGCGGCGCGCTGCTCGGCCACCGTCGTCTGCCAATGCGCAGCGCGCCCTTGCGGGTAGTCGTGGCAGACGAAGAGGCGTGTCTCGTCAGGCATGGCCAGCAGCTGGTGCATGGAGCGGTAGAGCTGGGCCGCGTCGCCGCCGGGGAAGTCGGCGCGGGCGCTGCCGAGGTCGGGCATGAAGAGGGTGTCGCCCACGAACACGGCGTCCTCGATGGCGTAGGCCAGGTCGGCCGGCGTATGGCCGGGCACGAGAAGCGCGGTGGCTGTCACGCCGCCGATCCGGAAGGATTCGCCGTCGCGCAGCAGCCGGTCGAAGCCGTCGTTGACCACCGCCTGGTTGTAGAGCCGCCCGAACGTCGCCTGCACCTTGCGGATGTGCTCGCCGATGGCGATGAGGCCGCCGGCCTGCATCTTCACGTAGGGCGCGGCGGAGAGATGGTCGGCATGCGCATGCGTCTCCAGGATCCATTGCAGGCTCAGGCCCTGTTCACGCAGGTGGGCCAGCAGCAGATCGGCCGAACGCGTGGCCGTGCGGCCGGCTGCGGCGTCGTAGTCCAGCACCGGGTCGATGACGGCGGCCTGGCGCGTGGCCGGGTCGTGCACGACATAGCTGACCGTGCCGGTGGCCGGGTCGTGGAAGCCTTGGATGGCGATGGGCATGGCGGCCATTCTCCTAGGACAAAATCCGCGCCCATGCTGTTCCTGCTCTCGCCCGCCAAGTCGCTTGACTACGACACCCCCACGCCGCCCGAACTGGCGCCGGCGCTGACCCGTCCGCAGTTTCTCGACGACACCGCCGCGCTGATCGACGTGCTGCGCGGCAAGACCGTGGCCGACGTGCGGGCGTTGATGGACCTGTCCGAGCCGCTGGCCCAGCTCAATGTCGACCGCTACAAAGCCTGGCGCCCGCGCTTCACCGAGCACAACAGCAAACCGGCCGTGCTGGCCTTCAACGGCGATGTCTACGACGGCCTGGACGCGAAGACGCTGAGCACCGACGACATCGCCTGGGCGCAGGCGCATGTGCGCATGCTGTCGGGCCTGTACGGCATCCTTCGCCCGCTGGACCGCATGCAGCCCTATCGCCTGGAGATGGGCACGCGGCTCGCCACGCCGGCCGGCGCCAGCCTCTACGACTGGTGGGGCGACCGCCTGGCCCTGCACCTGAACAAGCTGGCCAAAGCCGAGAAGGCGCCGGTCATCGTCAACCTGGCCTCGCAGGAATACTTCCGCGCCGCCGACCGCAAGGCCTTGAAGCCGCGCGTCATCGACTGCCAGTTCGAGGACTTGAAGAACGGCGAGTACAAGATCATCAGCTTCTTCGCCAAGCGCGCCCGCGGGCTGATGGCGCGCTTCGCCATCCAGCGGCGCCTGGAAACGCCGGACGGTCTCAAAGCCTTCAATCTGGACGGCTATCGTTGGGCCCCCGAGGTGTCATCGTCAGAACGTCTGGTTTTTCGCCGCAAGTCATGAGCCAACAAGTCATTACCCCCGAGCTCTGCGAATGGATCGCCGAGCAGACCCGCGCCGGTCACGCATCCGAGAGCGTGCTGGCGGCCATGCTGGGCAGCGGCTGGGACGAGCAGGTCGCCCGCCAGGCACTGGCGCGCACGCTGGGCCAGTCCGCCACGCTGACGGCGCCGCCCGGCGCGACAGTCGGCCTGCCCGAGCCCGACCTGGCCCGCTTCACGCCGGTCGTCAACGGCGGGGACCGCCCGGTCAAGATCCTCATGGCGCTGCGCCAGCCGCGCGTCGTCGTCTTCGGCGATCTGCTGTCCGAGGAGGAGTGCGACGGCATCATCGACCTGGCCAAAAAGCGCCTGGCGCGCTCCGAGACGGTGGCCACCGCCGCCGACGGCAGCGAGGTGAACGCCGCGCGCACCAGCGACGGCATGTTCTTCGAGCGCTGTGAGACGGACCTGATCCGCAAGGTCGAGTCGCGCATCGCCACGCTGCTGCGCTGGCCGCTGGACCACGGCGAGGGGCTGCAGGTGCTGCGCTATCGCCCCGGCGCCGAGTACCAGCCGCACTACGACTACTTCGACCCCGGCCACGTCAGCACGCCCAACATCCTCACGCGCGGCGGCCAACGCGTCGGCACGCTGGTCATCTACCTGAACACGCCCGTGGCTGGCGGTGCCACCATCTTTCCGGACATCGGCCTGGACGTCGCACCCGTCAAGGGCAACGCCGTCTTCTTCAGCTACGACCGCCCGCACCCGGCCACGCAGACCCTGCATGGCGGCGCGCCCGTCATCGAGGGCGAGAAATGGGTGGCGACCAAGTGGCTGCGCCAGGGCGTGTTCACCTGACCCTGATCAGGCGGTGAGGGCGATCAACGCCACCAGGCTCATGGCCACGAGCCCCAGCAGCAGGAAATACGAGCCACTGAGCAGCAGGCCACGCCACAGGGCGCTGAACCAGCCCAGCCCGTAGACGCGTCGCATCGCCACCAGGCCGTGGCCGAAGACGGCGAACATCATCAGGCCCTCCAGGCCGGTCACCGCCGCAAGCAGCAGCGCCAGGAACCACAGGCTGTGGCTGTGCAGCGAGAACACGAAGTGCTCGGCATAGCGCCGGCCGCTGCCGGCAAACATCAGCAGCAAAAGCGCCGCGAAGATGGGCTGCATGGCCAGCATGGCGTAGGGCGCCAGCGCCCGTGATCGCGACTTCCATTGATCGAGGGTCATGGCCTCGGCCTTGTTGGCCACCTGCGTTACCCAACGCGTGAAGGTGGTGCAGGTCTCCGGGCGGTCCAGGTCGCAGTCAGCGATCTTGGTGCTGACCTTCACGCTGGTGGCGGCGCTTGCCCCTTTGGAGATCGCCTCAGCCGCAGCAGCGGCTTCCGCCGGTGTCTCGCCCGGTTTGACCCGCCGTTGCACCGGCCTGCCGGGCTCCACGACGGCAGGCTCGGCGTCGACCGTCTGCGTCGGCCCTTGCGGCAGCAGCGCCCAGCCGACGAAGAAGATGAAGCTCGCGCTCAGGTAGACCCGCAGCGGCAGCACATAGCGCCGCCGCCGGCCGTGGAAATAGGCGTTGGTCAGGTGGCCCGGCAAGGCGATCAGCGCCCAGAGCGTGCGCCACAGCGGGCCGTCGAAGGCGACGTAATGCCCCAGGTACTCGGTGAACATCTCGCGCACCGACGGCGGATGCAGGTCGGTCTCCTGCCCGCAGTTGCCGCAGTAGACAGGGCGCGGCGCGGCCAGCGTGAAGTGGCAGTTGCGGCAGTAGGGCAGGGCGGGCGCGTGGTGGCTGGTGAGGCTCATGCAGACAACAATTTGTGGATCAGGTCGGGCGTGCTGGCTGCGGCGTATTTCTTCATCAGCCGCGCGCGATACACGTCCACCGTGCGGTGGCTGATGCCCAGGCGGCGGCCGATGAGTTTGCTGGTCAGGCCGTCGATCAGCAGTGCGGCGATCTCGCGCTCGCGCGGTGTCAGCTCGGCCGTCAGGCCGCGACGGGCGGACAGGTCCTCGAAGCTCCAGATGCCGCGTGCATGCGGGTCCTTCGGGTCCAGCGCACGGCCCATGACGTGGCACCAGAACAGGCTGCCGTCGCAGCGCTTCATGACGCGGTCGTCGCCGTAGCAACCGCGCGCGTCCAGGCTGGCGACGATGCGGTCGCCAGTGCGCTGGAACTCGTCGTGCGAGGGGTAGAGCTGCTCGAAGCTGCGGCCGACGAGCTGCTCGCGCCGCGCACCGAAGATGGCCAGCACCTGCTGGTTGCAGTCGCGCACGATGCGCTGCTCGGACAGGATCAGGCCGATGGGGGCCAGGTCGAAGGCCAGGCGGTAATCCGGCAAAACCGTCATGGCATGAAGACGATGCGCAGCGACGCATCGACGAGTGCCAGCGGCAGGTAGCCGATGGCGCCGGCATGGCGTTGCAGATGCGCCTTGATGGCCTCGGCCCCGGCCAGTTCGGGCGGCGCGCGGCGGCGCCCGCCGAACTGCTGGGCCGCCCAGGCGCTGCGGTATTCGGCGGCGGGGCGGTGCAGCACGGTGCTGAAGAACTGCTCGCGCTCGGCCGCTGCGTTGGTCATGACCGGCTCGGGCGCGCTGCCGTCGCGCAGGCGCAGGCGCTGCCCGAGGAAGAGCTCGGCCAGTGTCTGCCGCGTGATGCCGCGCAGGGGGCTGTTCACCGACACGACCACCGCCAGCGGCGTGCCGACGTGGGCGGCCAGCAACTGCTGCACGCGGCCATTGGCCTGCAGCTGCTCGATGGCGGCGATGAGCTGGCGCGCCTCCAAGCGGCCACGTGCCGAGACCATGCAGCGATAGGGCCGGCTGCCCAGGTGCAGCCGCCACGGCGCCAGGCCGTCGATGGGCTCCTGGCTGGTGTACCAGCTCAGCACCGGTTGGCTGCTGGCGCCATAGGGGTGGCGGTTGAGCACCAGCTTGCGCAGCAGCTTCTCGTCGCTGGGTGCCTCGTCGCGTTTGAGTCGGCCGTCAGTGAACAGTGGCTCCAGGGGCGCGTGGAGCTGGCCTTGCACGCTGCCTACCGTGGTGCCGGCCGGCAACTGCTCGACGCTGTCTGGCGCGGACGTGGCCTCCTGGCCCAGCAGCAGGTCCTGGGTCTCGAACAGCACCGGGCCGGGCAGGGCGGCGTCGCGGCGGGTCGGCGTGATGTTGCAGGCCAGGTCCGCGTCACCCGCCGCCAGCGCCACTTCCACACGTTGGCGGGGCAGCGGCAGCAGGTCCACGCCCAGGCGCAACTGCTCGGCGATGGCCTTGGCCAGATCCACATCCAGGCCGCCCACCGGTTGCGTGTCGCGCCAGACGACGAAGGGCGGGCTCAGCGACTGCGAGATGGCCACACGCAGCTTCTCCTGGGCCTGCGCCGGCCCGGCAAGCAGCAGTGCGGTGAGGAGGAGGGTGCGACGCGCCATGACCGTCAAAACACGAAGTCCAGGCTCGCGCTCAGCAGGTTGACCCGACCGTCCCAGCCCGTCGCGGCGCCGCCGAAAACGATCTCGTCGTTGCGCGGTGTCAGCGTGTCGCGCGTGGAACGCCAGTGCTCGAACTGCAGCTTCAGCGCCGCGCGTTCGTGCAGGTCCCAGCGCAGGCCGAGCAGGGCGATCTGCCGGTCCTGGCGGGACTGGAAACGGCTGTCCAGCGCGGTGATGCTGGCCGCCACGTCGGGTGGCGCGCCAGCGGCCACCTGCAGGCCCAGCGGTGCTTCGCGAAAGCGCGTCTTGCCGTAGGCAGCAAAGGGCGTCAGCACGCCCGTGCGATGCGACAGCAACGCATACCAGCCGTCCGCCGACGCGGTGACGGCGGAGTTGCTGTTGCGGCGCAGGTATTCCATGTCCAGCGTCCACGGGCCCCAGGCCCAGCTGTTGCCGATGGTGATGCGATCCACACTGATGCCCCGGGTCCTGAGCCGGTCGTTGAAGACAGCAGCGCAGTTGGGGCAAGGCCCACCGGGCGGGCGCAGCGAGCCGCCCAGGGCTTCCAGCGACGAGTTCAGCAGATCCAGCCCGCCGCGCGAGTAGCCGGCGCGCAGCGTGACGGGCCCGTGCTGCCAGCGCGCAGCCAGGCTGGCCAGGCTGCGGCCCACGGCCCGCCCTGAGTTGCTGCGGATATCGAAGCGGCCCCAGGCCAGGTCCACGAGCAGGCTGCCGCCGGCGACGTCGGCGTTCCAGCTCAGCGTGGCGCCATCGACAGGCGTGTTGGAAATCAGCTCATAGACCGTGGCCACGGGCCGCACGGTGACACGTGCGAGCCCGACGCCGCGCGTCTCGGAATGCTGCTGCAGCGGCTGCGGCTGGCGGCCGACGCGCAGGCTCCAGGCTGGCGACAGCGTCCAGCCCAGGTACAGCCATTCCGTGCGCGGCAGCCAGCGGCGGTCCACTTCGTCGGCGGCCTGCAGCTGCCAGACGGCCTGGACGGAATCGCTGATCAGCCAGCGCGCCTGCGCGCCCAGCACCGAGTCGCCATCCCAGCGCCACTGGCCGTCCTTGGACGACTCGACGACAAAGCGGCGAGGCCGCACGGCCACGGTGTCGTCGTCACCGCGATAGGCAGACAGCGTGCCGAAGCCGCTGAACTCGACGTCGCCCGCCGTGGCGAACGTGCTTGCCACCAGCAGGCAACTCGTCGCGATCCGTCGCCACCAAGCTGACATGCAGCGCTTTCCTTGCTCCGAGTGGATTAGGCGATTCTACGTAACGCCATACGTAGGCCGGCGCGGATACGCTGTGCGCCTTCTCGAAGAGTTGATGGAGACAACGGCATGAACAAGGTGTACCCGAGCGCCGAAGAAGCGCTGCGCGGCGTGGTGGAGAACGGGCAGTTGCTGGCCGTCGGCGGCTTCGGCCTGTGCGGCATTCCGGAGGCGCTGATCGCGGCGCTGCGCGACAGCGGCAAGAAGGACCTGACGGTCATCTCCAACAACGCCGGTGTCGACGGCTTCGGCCTCGGCCAGCTGCTGGAGACACGCCAGATCCGGAAGATGATTTCCAGCTACGTCGGTGAGAACAAGGAGTTCGAGCGCCAGTTCCTGGCCAAGGAGCTGGAGCTGGAATTCACGCCCCAGGGCACGCTGGCCGAGAAGCTGCGCGCCGGTGGCGCCGGCATCCCGGCCTTCTTCGTGCGCACCGGCGTCGGCACACTGATCGCCGAGGGCAAGGAGACGCGCGAGTTCGACGGCGAGACCTACATCATGGAGAGGGCACTGACGCCCGACGTGTCGCTGGTCAAGGCCTACAAGGCTGACAGGAGCGGCAATCTGGTCTTCCGCCGCACCGCACGCAACTTCAATCCGGCGGTGGCGATGGCCGGCAAGCTGACCATTGTGGAAGTCGAGCAGATCGTCGAGACCGGCGAGATCGATCCGGACAGCGTGCACCTGCCGGGCATCTATGTGCACCGCATCGTGCTCAATGCGAACCCGGAAAAGCGCATCGAGAAGAAAACCCTAACGCCCAAGACGGAGGCCTGAGCCATGCCCTGGACCCAAGACCAGATGGCCGCACGCGCGGCCCAGGAGCTGGAAGACGGCTTCTACGTGAACCTCGGCATCGGCATCCCGACGCTGGTGGCCAACCATGTGCCGGCGAATAAGGAAGTCTGGCTGCAAAGCGAGAACGGCATGCTCGGCATCGGCCCCTTCCCGACCGAGGACGAGGTCGACGCCGACCTCATCAACGCCGGCAAGCAGACGGTCACCACCATTGCCGGCTCCAGCATCTTTGGCAGCCACGACAGCTTCGCGATGATCCGCGGCGGCAAGATCAACCTGAGCATCCTGGGCGCCATGCAGGTCAGCGGCCAGGGCGACCTGGCTAACTGGATGATCCCCGGCAAGATGGTCAAGGGCATGGGCGGGGCGATGGACCTGGTGGCCGGCGTCAAGCGCGTCATCGTGCTGATGGAGCACGTCGCGAAGAAGAAGGACGGCACGGAGGACCTCAAGATCATCCCGAACTGCACGCTGCCGCTGACGGGCGTGGGGGTGGTGGACCGCGTCATCACCGACCTCGGCGTCTTCGACGTGGTGCCCGAGGGCCTCAAGCTCGTCGAGCTGGCCGAGGGCGTGACACGCGAGTTCGCGCAAAGCAAGACAGGGGTTCCCCTCCTGTAGCCCCAGAAGCGGCGGCTGGCCACGCCCGCTGGTCTGTCGCTGCTGGCCGCTGGCGGCGTTGCTCCTCCTCGCGGGCGCGAGCCCGCAGCGTCGTCGCGCCTTGCCAGCGACCCGCCTCGCCAGCCCCTCGAGCGCGCCCAACCGCCGCTTCTGGGGCGAGTTGTTTCTCTCGGTAAGCCCAAGGACCTTTATCACGTCCTTGCGGTGAGGGGCGCGCCGGAGCGCGCGCGGTTGGTCATCATCCGCCCCGCAACTCCGGACGTCCCATGCCTGACCTGCTCGCCGCTCCGCCGGCTCCGACCGATGACGACAACCTCTCGCCGCTGACCCCGGCCGCCGCTGCGCTGGCCGCCGCCACGTTGCTGAGCGCCTGCGGCGGTGGCGGTGGAGGCGGTGGCAGCGGTTCATCGCCCGCCGCCAACGCGACCGCCGCACCACCACCGCCACCGCCGCCCACCGACGGCGAGGCGTCCCGCTTCCTCGCGCAGGCCGGCTTTGCCGCACCCACAGCCGACATCGCCACCGTCAAGGCCGGCGGATATGCCGCCTGGCTGGACGCGCAGTTCGCGCTGCCGGTGAGCGCGGGTCATTTCGACTGGATGCTGGAGCGCGGCTACGCGGTGGAGGCCAACCGCAACAGCTTCGCGGGCCTGGACAACTCGATCTGGCGCAAGCTCATGTCGGCCCCCGACACGCTGCGGCAACGCGTCGTGCTGGCGCTGTCGGAGATCTTCGTCGTCTCCATGAACGGCCTGCCGGTGCAGTGGCGCGGCTTCATGGGCGCCGCCTATCTGGACCTGCTGGAGCAGCACGCTTTCGGCAACTACCGCGACCTGCTGCAGGCGGTGACGCTGTCGCCGGCCATGGGCGTCTACCTCAACATGCGCGGCAACCAGAAGGAGGACACCCGCACCGGCCGCGTGCCCGACGAGAACTACGCCCGCGAGGTGATGCAGCTCTTCACGATCGGCCTGGTGCAGCTCAATGCCGACGGCAGTGCCAAGCCGGGCAGCGACGGCAAGCCGCAGGACAGTTACTCGCTGACCGACATCACCGACCTGGCCCGCGTTTTCACCGGCTGGGACTACGACGGCGCCAGCGCCACCGACCCGGCCTATGTGAAGAAGCCGATGGTGAACACGGCCTCTCGCTTTGCTAGCGGCGCCAAGAAGGTGCTGGGCGTGGATATCCCCGCCACCGCCAACGGCGCCGCGGCCATGAAGACGGCGCTGGACACCTTGGCCGACCATGCCAACGTCGGCCCCTTCCTCGGCCGGCAGCTCATCCAGCGGCTGGTGGCCTCGCATCCCAGCCCGGCCTATGTGGCGCGCGTCGCGGCCGTGTGGGCCAACAACGGCGCCGGTGTGCGTGGCGACCTGAAGGCCGTCATCCGCGCCGTGCTGTTGGACGCCGAGGCGCGCAGCGTGCCCACCGGCAACTCCGGCGGCAAGCTGCGCGAACCGGTGCTGCGGCTGGTGCAATGGGCGCGCAGCTTCAACGCGGCGTCGCCCACGGGCGTGTGGAACATCGGCGATACGACCAACCCCGCCACGCGCCTGGGCCAGAGCCCGCTGCGCAGCGGCTCGGTGTTCAACTTCTTCCGCCCCGGTTATGTGCCGCCGGGCTCCACGCTCGGCACCAACGCCGTCACGGCGCCCGAGTTCCAGCTTTGCAACGAGAGCACGGCCGCGGGTTATCTCAATTTCCTGCAGACGGTCATCGCCAACGGCGTGGGTGAGGTCAAGGCCAGCTACACGGCCGAGCTGGCACTCGTGGCCGACCCGCCCGCGCTGGTGGCCAACCTGGCGCTGCGCCTGGGCGGCGGCGGCATCTCGGCCGCGACCGAGTCGGCCATCGCCACAGCCATTGCCACCATCACCGTCACCAGCGATGCCGGCAAGCTCAACCGGGTTTACGCCGCCATCCTGATGCTGATGGCCTGTCCCGAATACCTGATCCAGAAATAGAGGCCGGCATGAAGCTCAACCACCTCCCCGAGCTGCAGCGCCGCGAGTTCCTGCGTCGCGCTTCCGCCGTCGGCATTGCCGGCACCGCGGCGCCCTGGGCGCTGTCCCTGGCCGGCATCGGCGAAGCTGCAGCCGCGACGACGCCAGGCGACTACAAGGCCCTGGTCTGCCTCTTCATGTACGGCGGCAACGACTACGGCAACACGCTCGTTCCCTATGACGCCGCCAGCCACGCCGCCTACGCCGGCATCCGCCAGGCGCTGACCATCCCGCGCGACACGCTGGCCGCCACGGCACTCTCCGAGATCGTCGGTGGCCGCCAGATGGCGCTGGCGCCCCAGCTTGGCAAACTCAAGGGCCTGTGGGATGCCGGCAAGCTGGCCGTGCAGCTGAACGTGGGCACGCTGGTGCAGCCCACCACGCTGGCCCAGTACAAGGCCAAAAGCGTGCCGCTGCCGCCCAAGCTGTTCTCGCACAACGACCAGCAATCCGTCTGGCAGGCCAGCTCGCCCGAGGGCGCCACCTCGGGCTGGGGCGGGCGCCTGGGCGACCTCTTCATGGGTGGCAACGGCACGTCCACCTTCACCTGCATCAACGTGTCGGGCAACGCCGTCTACATGGCCGGCAAGCAGGCCGTTCAGTACCAGGTGTCCACGTCCGGCGCGGTGCCCATCAACGGCATCACCAAGTCGCTGTACGGCTCGGCGGCCTGCTCCACGGCGCTGCGCTCGCTGATCACGGCCGACCGCACGCACTGGATGGAGGCCGAGCTGAACCGCGTCGTCAAGCGCTCGGCGGACGCGCAGACCACGCTCGGCGCCGCCCTGGCCGCCGTGCCCGCCTTCGGCACGGCGTTCGACACGACCAGCCTCTCCACTCAGCTGCAGATGGTGGCCAAGCTCATCGCTGCGCGCCAGGCGCTGGGCGCCGCGCGCCAGGTCTACTTCGTCTCCATCGGCGGTTTTGACCTGCACGACCTGCTCGCCACCCAGCACCCGCTGCTGATGGCGCAGGTCAACGATGCCATGGCCAGCTTCTACGCCGCCACCGTGGAGCTGGGCGTGGCCGACAAGGTGACGACCTTCACCGCCAGCGACTTCGGCCGCACGCTGACCAGCAATGGCGACGGCAGCGACCACGGCTGGGGCAGCCACCACTTCGTCATGGGCGGCGCGGTCAAGGGCGGGCGCTACTACGGCGCGCTGCCGTCGGTCAGCGTCAACGGGCCGGACGACGTCGGCCAGGGCCGGCTGCTGCCCACCACGTCCGTGGACCAGCTCGCGGCGACACTCGCCACCTGGATGGGCGTGTCGGCGACAGATCTGCCGATGGTGCTGCCCCAGATCGGCAACTACTCGACCCGAGACCTCGGCTACTTCACATGAGCTTGCGCTGGCTTCCCGTTGTTCTGGCCTTTTCGCTTCAGCATGCGGGAGCGGTCGAACAACCCGAAGCCGCGACGACACGCACCGCGAAGGAGACGAGTCTCAAGGCGCCGGCCAAGCGTTTTGCCGTCACAGCCGCCAACCCGCTGGCTGCGCGGGCGGGCCTGGACATCCTGCGTGCCGGCGGCTCCGCCGTCGACGCCACCATCGCCGTGCAGGCCGTGCTGGGCCTTGTCGAGCCGCAGTCCAGCGGCATTGCCGGCGGCGCCTTCCTGTTGCATTGGGACGGGCGCCAGGTGCAGACCTATGACGGCCGCGAGACGGCGCCCGCTGCGGCCACGCCCGAGTTGTTCCTCAAGCCCGACGGCAAGCCGCTGACCATGCGCGACGCCGTGCTGAGCGGCCTCGCCACCGGCACGCCCGGCGTGCTGGCCATGCTGGCCGAGGCCCATCGCCAGCACGGCCAGCTGCCCTGGGCGCGCTTGTTCGAGCCGGCCATCGCGCTGGCCGAGCAGGGCTTTGCGATCAGCCCGCGCCTGTTCGAACTGGCCTCCAGCGAACGCGCGCTGCGCAGCGATGCGCAGGCCGCGCCCTACTTCTTCGACGCTGCCGGCAACGCCAAGCCCGTGGGCACCGTGCTGAAGAACCCCGCCTATGCCGCCGTGATGCGAGGCATCGCCAGGCGGGGCCCCGCAGGCTTCTACGAGGGCGCCGTGGCCGAGGACATCGTGCGCCGTGTGAAAGGCCATGCACGCCCGGGCCTGCTGACACTGGCGGACCTGGCCGGCTACAAGGCCGTGATGCGCCCGCCGCTGTGCAATGAATGGCGCAGTTATCGCGTCTGCGGCTTCGGCCCGCCCACCTCGGGGCACCTGACGCTGACGCAGATCCTGGGCCTGCTCGACACCCAGCCCCTGGCCGTCGCGGCCAAGGGCGTCACGGCGGACTGGATGCATGCCTATGCCGAGTCTGCCAAGCTGGCCTTTGCCGACCGCGCGCAGTTCATCGCCGACCCCGGCTTCGTCAGCGCGCCGGGCGGTGACTGGCTGAACCTGCTGGCGCCGGCTTACCTCAAGGAGCGCGGCGCCTTGATCGGTGAGCGCGCCATGGCCCCCGCCACGGCGGGCGATCCGGGCGCGACCAAGCAGGCACGCTCGCCTCAGGCCGAGCAGTTGGAAGCTGGCACCAGCCAGATCAGCGTCGTCGACGCCAAGGGCCGCGCCGTGGCCATGACGACGAGCGTCGAGTCCGCCTTCGGCAACCGCGTCATGAGCGACGGCGGCACGGGGCTGGCCGGTGGCTTCATGCTGAACAACCAGCTGACGGACTTCTCGCTGAATCCGGTCGGTGCCGACGGCAAGCCGGTGGCCAACCGCGTAGAGGCCGGCAAGCGCCCGCGCTCCAGCATGGCGCCCACCCTCGTCTTTGATCGCGATGGAAAGCTCGCCCTGGTGGCAGGTTCGCCGGGCGGGCCGGTCATCATTCATTACGTCGCCAAGGTCATCACCGGCGCGCTGGCCTGGGGCCTGCCGGTGCAGCAGGCGGTGGACCTGCCCAACTTCGGCCACTTCAACAGCGGCTCGCTGATCGTCGAGCGCGGTGCGCTGACGGCCGCCCAGCTCGCCGACCTGCGCGGCCGTGGCCATGCCATCGTCGAGACCGACCTGACCAGCGGCCTGCAGGTGTTGATGCGCACCCCTACCGGCTGGGTGGGTGGCGCCGACTCACGCCGTGAAGGCGTCGTGCTAGGGGAGTAACCGCCCGTCCTGCGCCGGGACGGCGCGTTGTCCGACACGCGCGACGCCGTCACGCCACCTAGTCTGCCCAGCTAGCCAGCTTGGAGCCAGCCATGGACGATGGGTACGGATGTCTTTCACGCCGGGACGTGCTGATCGCCAGCGCCGGCACGGCCACGATCTCGGTGGCCGGCGCCGCGGACGATGCCCCGCCGGCCCTCGGCAGCCCGCCCGGCACGAGGGCCCGGCTCACGCTTGAGATCAATGGCAAGCCGCAGACCGTCGACGTCGACACGCGCACGACGCTGCTCGACCTCCTGCGCGAGCAGCTCCACCTCACGGGCACCAAGAAAGGTTGCGACCACGGCCAGTGCGGCGCCTGCACAGTGCTGCTGGACGGCCGGCGCATCAACAGCTGCCTGATGCTGGCCGTCATGGCGCCAGGCGCCAAGGTGACCACGATCGAGGGCCTCGGTACACCGGGCAAGCTGCACCCGCTGCAGGCGGCCTTCGTGGCCAAGGACGGCTACCAGTGCGGCTACTGCACGCCGGGCCAGATCTGTTCGGCCGTGGGCATGCTGGACGAACTCCAGCGCGGCATGCCCAGCCATGTGACGCCTGACCTGGCGGCCAAGCCGCTGCTGTCCGCCGAGGAGCTGCGCGAGCGCATGAGCGGCAACCTCTGCCGCTGCGGCGCTTACTCCAACATCGCCGAGGCCATCACCCAGGTTGGCGGAGGCGTGGCATGAAAGCCTTCACCTTCGAGCGCGCCCGTACGCCGGCCGAGGCCGCCGCCGCCGTGGCGCAGCGGCCGGATGCCCGCTTCATTGCCGGCGGCACCAATCTGCTGGACCTGATGAAGCTGCAGATCGAGGCGCCGACGCATCTGGTGGATGTGAACGCGCTGGGCCTGGATCGCATCGACGAAACCAGGGACGGCCTGCGCATCGGCGCGCTGGTGCGCAACAGCGACCTCGCTGCCGACGCAGCCGTGAAGCGCGACTACCCCGTGCTGTCGCGCGCATTGCTGGCCGGCGCCTCGGGCCAGTTGCGCAACCGCGCGACGACGGCAGGCAACCTGTTGCAGCGCACCCGCTGCCCGTATTTCTACGACACGGCCCAGCCCTGCAACAAGCGCCAGCCGGGCAGCGGCTGCTCCGCACTTGGCGGCGTGACACGCTCGCTGGCCGTCATAGGCGCCAGCCCGAGCTGCATTGCCACCCACCCGAGCGACATGGCCGTCGCGATGCGCGTGCTGGACGCCCAGGTCGAGACGGTCAAGCCCGACGGCCAGACGCGCCGCATCCCGATTGCCGACTTCCACAAGCTGCCGGGCGACACGCCCCACATCGAACATGCGCTGGCGCATGGCGAGCTGATCACGGCGGTGCTGCTGCCGGCGCCGATTGCCGGCGTGCACGTCTACCGCAAGGTGAGGGACCGCGCGTCCTATGCCTTTGCGCTGGTGTCCGTCGCGGCCATCGTGCAGCCTGACGGCACGGGTCGTATCGCCTTCGGCGGCGTGGCGCCCAAGCCCTGGCGTGTCGAGGCGGCGGAAGGCTCGCTGGGCAAGGGCGCCCAGGCCTTCGCGGCGCAGGCGTTTGCCGGCGCAAAGCCGACCGACGACAACGCCTTCAAGCTGCCGCTGGCTGAGCGCACGCTCGCCGGCATCCTCCAAGCTGCAAAGGCGACGTGATGCGATTCGACCAACCCGCCACCACCAACGCCATCGACCAGGGCAAGGTCGTCGGCAAGCCCACGCCGCGCATCGACGGGCCGTTGAAGACCACGGGCACGGCGCCCTACGCCTACGAACACCACGATGTGACGGCCGATCCGGCCATCGGTTTCGTCGTCGGCGCCGGCATCGCCAAGGGCCGCGTCAAGTCCATGGACGTGACGGCCGCTCGCAAGGCGCCGGGCGTGCTGGCCATCGTGACGGCCAAGAACGCGGGCAAGCTCGGCAAGGGCAGCAAGAACACCGCCAAGCTGCTTGGCGGCCCGGAGGTGAGCCACTATCACCAGGCGTTGGCCGTTGTCGTCGCCACGACCTTCGAGCAAGCGCGTGCAGCCGCCGCGCTGATCGACATCCGTTACGAGGCCACGCCCGGCCGCTTCGATCTGGCCGCCGCCAAGCCGAACGCGCCGATGGCCAAGGGCGACGGCATGGGCGGCAAGGCGCAGACCCAGGTGGGCGACTTTGAAGGCGCCTTTGCCAAGGCACCCGTGCAGCTGGACGCGACCTACACCACGCCCGACCAGGGCCACGCCATGATGGAGCCGCACGCGACGCTGGCCGCCTGGGAGGGCCGGAAGCTGACCGTGTGGACGGCCAACCAGATGATCGGATGGGCCGTCGAGGACCTGGCCAAGACGCTGGGCATCCCCAAGGAGAACGTGCATGTGAAGTCGCCCTACATCGGCGGCGGCTTCGGCGGCAAGCTCTTCCTGCGCGCCGACGTGTTGCTCGCCGCCCTGGGTGCTCGCGCCGTGAACCGGCCGGTCAAGATCGCGCTGACGCGACCCTTGATGTTCAACAACACGACGCATCGGCCAGCCACCATCCAGCGCATCCGCATCGGCGCCGACAAGGATGGCCGTATCAATGCGATCGCGCATGAGAGCTGGTCGGGCGACCTGCCCGGCGGCGGGCCGGAGACGGCCGTCGCCCAGACGCGGCTGATCTATGCCGGCGAGCATCGCCTGACCGCCATGCGCCTGGCCGTGCTGGACCTGCCCGAGGGCAATGCGATGCGCGCGCCGGGTGAGGCGCCCGGCATGATGGCGCTGGAGATCGCCATGGACGAGATGGCCGAGAAGCTGGGGCTAGACCCCATCGATTTCCGCCTGCGCAACGACACCCAGGTCGACCCGGAGAAGCCGCAGCGGCCTTTCTCGCAGCGCCGCCTGGCCGAGTGCTTCAAGCTGGGCGCCGAGCGCTTCGGCTGGAACAAGCGGAACGCCAAACCGGCTCAGGTGCGCGAGGGCCGCTGGCTGGTGGGCCTGGGCGTGGCCGCGGCCTTCCGCAACAACCTGTCCATGAAGTCCAAGGCCCGCGTGCGCATCGACGGCGAGGGCCACATCGTCGTCGAGACCGACATGACCGACATCGGCACCGGCAGCTACACCATCATTGCCCAGACCGCCGCCGAAACGATGGGTGTGCCGCTCGACCGTGTGCGCGTGCGGCTGGGGGATTCGGAGTTCCCGGTGTCCTGCGGTTCAGGCGGGCAATGGGGCGCCAACAACTCCTGCGCCGGCGTGTTTGCTGCCTGCATGAAGCTGCGCGGCCTGGTGAGCGCAAAAGCGCAGCTGGGCGAGGACGCCGCCTTTGTCGACGGCGAGGTGCGCGGCGGCGGCAAGGCCGTGCCGCTGGAATCCTTCAGCGGCCTCGTCGCCGAAGACGGCATCGAGTACGGTGACCTGGACAAGCGCTTCCAGCAGTCGACCTTCGGCGCGCATTTTGTCGAAGCGGCGGTGGACGCCTTCACCGGCGAGATCCGCGTGCGCCGCATGCTGGCCGTGTGCGCGGCAGGCCGCATCATCAACCCGACCTCGGCGCGCAGCCAAGTCATCGGCGCGATGACGATGGGCGTCGGCGCGGCGCTGATGGAGGAGCTTCAGGTGGACACGCGCCGCGGCTTCTTCGTCAACCATGATCTGGCCGGCTACGAAGTGCCGGTGCATGCCGACATCCCGCACCAGGACGTGGTCTTCCTCGACGAGACCGACCCGACCTCCTCGCCAATGAAGGCCAAGGGCGTGGGTGAGCTGGGCATCTGCGGCGTCGGCGCTGCGGTGGCGAACGCGGTCTACAACGCCACCGGCGTGCGCGTGCGGGACTACCCCGTCACGCTGGACAAGCTGCTGAAAGGGCTGCCGTCGGTGGTTTGATGCGCGGGACGCTCGCGCGTCGCCAGGCTGCTCGCCGGCTCAGCGCCGCATGAATCGCACGTAAGTCGGCCGGTCAACCGCCGCCTCGCCGGCGGTGCGTGACAGCGTGCCGCGTTCGGGGTCGATGCGAAACACCGTCACATTGCCGCTGTTCTGGTTGGCCGCCACCAGCAAGCGCCCGCCGGGGACGATGCCGAAACTGCGGGGCGTCCGTCCGCCGGTGCTCGTCGCCTCGACGAAGCGCAGCGAACCGTCCTGCGGGTCGATGGCGAACACCGCGATGCTGTCGTGCCCGCGGTTGGAGACGTAGAGGAATTTTCCGCTCGGGTGCACCAGCGTCTCGGCCGTGCTGTTGCCTTCGGACGTGGCCCCCGCCGGCAGGCTGGAGAGGACCTGAAAGCTGTTCAGCGCGCCGGTGGCCGGGTCCATGCGGTAGGCAGCGACGCGGGACGTCAGCTCCAGGTTGACGTAGACGTCGCGGCCGTTCGGGTGGAAGGCGAGATGGCGCGGGCCGCCGCCGGGTTCGGTGCTGGCGAAAGCCGGCACGTTGGGCGAGAGCCGGCCGCTCGCCGCGTCCAGCCGGTAGATGACCACCTTGTCCAGACCCAGATCGGGCACGTAGGCGCGGGTCCGCGTCGGGTCAGGGTAGATGCCGTGCGGGTGCGGCTCCTTCTGGCGCTGCGGGTTCACGCTGGAGCCTTGGTGCTGGACCGTGGAGGCGGCGGGCCCCAGGCTGCCGTCGTCGGCTATCGGATAGGACGCGACGTTGCCGCCGTTGTAATTGGCCAGCATCAGCACGCGCCCGCTGGCGTCGACAGAAACATGGCAGGGACCGTTGCCACCGGAGGGCCGGGTGTTGAGCAGGGTCAGGCTGCCGTCCGGCTGCACGGCGAAGGCGGCGACCTCCTCCTTCCAGGCACCGTCTGCGGCGCGGCCTGCCGCGACCGAGTACACGAGCGGCTTGCTCGGATGCATGGCCAGGAATCCCGGGTTGCCGATGGCGGCAGCCAGCCGAGGCGGCGAGAGCGCGCCGGTGGTCTCGTCGAGGGCGGAGACGTAGATGCCTTTGCTCGTACCAGCGGTGTCGGTGCCGAAATAGACCAGCGTATCGGCGGCGGCGGCAATGGGCAGCATGGCGGTGATCAGTGCAAGGGCGAGTGATTTCATGTGCGGCAGTTTGTCTTAAGCCGCGCCATGCGCCGCACACGATGTGAATCCACCCGGCCGGGCACCTTTCGCGCTACGCTGCCCGCGTGCCCCAACGGTAAAGGGATGCCCTGTGCGTTCACTGCAAGGCCAGCGTCAAAGCGTCGTCGTGCCGGGCCTGCTCGCGGCAGCGGCGCTGCTGGCCTCGCCGGCTCCCGCCCTTGCACTCGATTCGCCCCCGCATGCCTCCCAGTACGCGCACACCTCCTGGACAGCCCGGGACGGGGCCTTGCTGGGCCTCGTCTTCGCGATGGCACAGACGCGCGATGGCTATCTCTGGGTGGGCGGGTCATTTGGCATGTTCCGCTTCGATGGCCTGCGCTTCGTTCCCTGGCAACCGCCGAAGGGCCAGTCGCTGCCAGACAACCCCTATGCGCTGCTGGTGGCCCGCGACGGAACGCTCTGGATCGGCACCTTCAATGGGCTGGTCAGCTGGAATGGCACCGAGCTGACCCGGTATCCGCAAATCGCCAGCGGCTTCGTGACGTCGTTGTTCGAAGACCGCGACGGCACCGTCTGGGCCGGCGTGCTGGCGAACCCGGGGCGGCTGTGTGCGGTTCGCGCGGGGCAGGTCGAGTGCACCTCGCAGGAGGGCGGATTCGGCCAGTTCGTGTGGAGCCTGGCCGAGGACGGCGCGGGGGCGCTGTGGGTGGGTGCGGAATCGGGCCTCTGGCGCTGGAAGCCCGGGCCGCCCCAACGGTTCGAGACGCCCGGCATGCGCGTGGGCGACCTGAGCACGACCGTCGATGGGGAACTGTTGGTCGGCATCCGTGGCGCAGGGCTGAAGCGGTTCGCTGGCGACCGGTTGGCGGCTTATCCAATGCGCAGCGCCGCCAAACCCGACGGCTGGCTCTCTGACAGCGCCATCAAGGCGAACAAGTTGCTGCGCGCCAGCGATGGCGGGTTGTGGGTCGGCACCGAAGGCCAGGGCATCGTCCATCTGCAAGATGGCAGGGCCGACCTGTTCAACCGGGCGGATGGCCTCTCGGGCAATATCGCCTGCAGTCTTTTCGAGGATCGCGAGGGCAACATCTGGTTCGGCAGCGAGAAGGGATTGGACCGCTTCCGCAAGCTGCCGGTCACCACCATCGCAACGTCACAGGGCCTGCCACACTCAGCAACGAGGGCTGTGCTGGCGACCACGGACGGCAGCGTCTGGGTGGCTACCGACGATGGCCTGGCCCGTTGGCGCAAGGATGCGAGGCCTGCCGTCTACAGGGAGAGCGACGGGCTTCCGGATGCAAAGGTGCAATCCCTCTACCAGGACGCTGGCGGACGGCTCTGGGCCGCCACGGGCCGCGGCCTGGCCTACTTCGAGTCCGACCGCTTCGTCGCCGTCAGCGGCTTGCCTGCGCAGGAGGTCTATTCCATCACCGGCGACGCGGCCGGCGACCTCTGGCTGTCGGGACAGAAAGGCCTGGCACAACTGCGCAAGGGCCGGCTCGTCGAGAGCCTGCCGTGGGCCGCGTTCGGCCGGCAGCAACAGGCCAAGGTCATCGTCGCGGATCGAGGCGGCCTGTGGCTGGCCTTCTGGCAGGACGGCGGCGTCCTGTATGTCAAGGACGGCAAGGTGCAGGCGACCTACACACCCGAGCAAGGGCTGGGCGCGGGGCATGTCGCCGGCCTGCGGCTGGACGCCGACGGGGCCGTGTGGGCGGCCACGGAGAAGGGCGGCCTCAGCCGGATCAAGGATGGCCGCGTCACCACCCTGACCGTCGGCAGCGGCATGCCCTGCAACACGGTTCACTGGTCGACCCTGGATGACGACGGGTCGCTGTGGATGCATGCGTCCTGCGGGCTCGTGCGGGTCATGCGCGACGACCTCGCGGCCTGGATCGCCGATGCCAGCCACCGGGTCACGCCGAAGGTCTGGGGCGCCGCGGATGGCGTCCCGCTCCTGGCCTTCACGCCGGCCTACTTCAATCCCCCCGTGGCGAAAGGCCCGGATGGCAAGCTCTGGTTCGTGTCGGGCGCCGACGTCCAGGTGATAGACCCCGCTCACCTGCCATTCAACCCGCTGCCGCCGCCGGTCCACATCGAGGCCCTGGTCGCCGACCAGAAGCCCTATGCCGTCGCCAACGGCCTGGCGCTGCCCGCGCGAGTCCGCGACATCACGATCGAGTTCAGCGCGCTGAGCCTTGTCGATCCGAAGAACACGCGCTTCCGCTACCGGCTGGAAGGGCACGACAACGATTGGCAGGATGCCGTCGACCGGCGCCAGGCCACCTACACGAATCTGTCGCCGGGAAGCTATCGCTTTCACGTCAAGGCCGCCAACAACAGCGGCGTGTGGAACGACGAAGGCGCGCAGATCCAGTTCGCTATCGCGCCGGCGTTCTACCAGACGACCTGGTTCCGCCTGGTCGGCGCGGCCCTGCTCATCGGCCTGGCCTGGAGCGGCTTCCAGCTCTGGCTGCATATGCGGATACGGCGGCTGCATCGCCAGTTCGAGGCGAGGCTGGATGCGCGTGTCGCCGAGCGCACGCGCATCGCCCGCGATCTGCATGACACGCTGTTGCAGCACTTCCACGGCCTGTTGCTGCAGTTCCAGGCCGCGTTCAACCTGCTGCCGGACCGGCCACATGAATCGAAGCAGGTCCTCGCCAGCGCCATCGACCGGGCGGCCGAAGCGATCACGGAGGGCCGCGACACGGTGCAGGGCTTGCGCACCTCGGCCATGGAGACGAACAACCTCGCGGACGCCTTGCGGGCGCTTGCCGAGGACCTCGCCAACGAGAGCGGCCATGCGGCATCGGCGCATGTCGAAGTGCAGGGCAGGCCGCAGGCTCTGCACCCGATCGTGCGCGACGAGACCTTCCGCATCGCCGGCGAGGCGCTGCGCAACGCCTTCCACCATGCCGACGCAACGCATGTCGAAGTCGAGATCCTCTACGACGCACGGCAGCTGCGCGTGCGGGTGCGTGACGACGGCAAGGGCATCACCCCGGAAGTGCTGCGCACGGGCGAGAAGGAAGGGCACTACGGCTTGAGCGGCATGCGAGAGCGCGCCGAACTCGTCGGCGGCACGCTCACCGTCAGCGGCCTGGACAAGGGGACGCAGGTGGAATTCAATGCTCCCGGGTCGCGGGCGTACAGTAAACCCACACCCGCCAGATCGTGGTTCTTCCACAGGAAGTTGGCGCCCAGCGAGATCGGCGAATGAGCGAAGAACTGACCCGCATCCAGGTTCTCTGCGTCGACGACCACCCGATCGTGCGCCAGGGTATCGCGACGCTGCTCGCCGTGGAACCGGACATGGCCCTCGTGGCCGAAGCAGCAAATGGACGCGAGGCCATCCAGCAGTTCCGCGCGCACCGCCCGGACGTCACGCTGATGGATTCGCAGATGCCCGGGATGAGCGGGCTCGATGCCATCGGCGCGATCCGGGCCGAGTTCCCCGACGCCCGCATCATCGTGCTCACCACGTATGCCGGCGACGCGCAGGCGCAGCGCGCGCTGCAGGCCGGCGCTCGCGGCTACCTGCTCAAGAACGCCCTTCACAAGGAGCTGCTCGACGCCATCCGCGCCGTGCACGCCGGCCGCAAGGCGCTGCCCTCGGAAGGCTCGTTCGAACTGGCCGAGCAGGTCACGGCGGAGTCCCTCACGTCGGCAGAGATCAGCGTGTTGCGATTCATTGCCCAGGGCAATGCCTATCCCGAGATCGCCAGGGCGCTCTCACTGAGCGAGGAGACGCTCAGAAGCCAGGTGCAAGGCATCCTGTCCAAGCTGGACGCCCAGGACCGCACCCATGCCGCGATGGCCGAACTCAAGCGCGGCATGGTCCAGACCGAGCGCGCCGCCCGGCATGCCGCAGAGGCGGCCAACCGCGCGAAGAGCGAGTTCCTCGCCGGCATGAGCCATGAACTGCGTACACCGCTGAATGCCGTGCTCGGCTATGCGCAGTTGCTGACCATGGAGGGTGGCCTGAGCCAGCGGCAGGCGCGCGGCCTGGACACCATCCACCAGAGTGGCCAGCACCTGCTGGCCTTGATCAACGACATCCTTGACCTGGCGCGCATCGAGGCCGGCCGAACGGAGCTCAGCCCGACGGCGGTGAGCCTGTCCGACCTCCTGCAGACGGTGGTGGACCTCATGCGGGTGAAGGCCGACGAGAAGCGCCTGGCCTTCGCGTTCGACGCCGCAGACGGGCTGCCCGAGGCCGTGCTGGCCGACGAGCGCCGGCTGCGTCAGGTGCTGCTGAACCTGCTGGGCAATGCGATCAAGTTCACCGACGACGGCACGGTCACCTTGCGCGCGTGCGCCGAGCCCAAGGGCCCGGCGCAGGTGCTGCTGCGGCTGGATGTCGAGGACACCGGCGTCGGCATGCGGGCCGAGGACATGGAGCGCATCTTCAAGCCCTTCGAGCAGGTGGGCGACGTGCAGCGCCGCAGCGGCGGTACCGGGCTGGGCCTGGCAATCACCCGCGCACTGGTGAACGACATGGGCGGACAGGTGCAGGTGAGCAGCGAGTTCGGCAGCGGCACCCGCTTCCGCGTGGAGCTGCCTTTGCCGGTGGTGCAGCCGACGCAGGCTCAACCCCCGAAGGCAGCCGAAGTGGCGCGCTATCCGGGGCAGCCGCGTCGTGTGCTGGTCGTCGACGACGTGGCAGCGAACCGCACGCTGATGTGCGACTTTCTCACCAACGCCGGCTTCGAAGTGGCGCAGGCCAGCGACGGCAGCCAACTGTTGCCGACGGCAAGGAGCTTCCGGCCGGATCTGATCCTGATGGACAGCGTGATGCCGTCCATGGACGGCGTGGAAGCCACGCGCCATTTGCGGCAGGATGCGGAACTGAACGCGGTGCCCGTGATCGCCATCTCGGCCTCGGTGACCGCCGAACACCGTGCCGCCTGTCTGGGGGCCGGCGTCAACGTGTTCTTGACCAAGCCCGTGTCCCTGGAGGCATTGCGGGCGCATATCGGCGAGCTGCTCGGGCTGGACTGAAGCCCCTCGCCGAGGGTTGCGCTCAGGCCGCTTGCGTGTCGGCCACCAGCCCGAACTGCATCGCCGCCAGCTTGGCGTACAGCCCGCCGCGCGCCACCAGTTCGTCGTGCCGGCCGATGTCGACGATGCGCCCGGCATCCAGCACGACGATGCGGTCGGCCTTCTGGATGGTCGCCAGCCGGTGCGCGATCACGAGCGTCGTGCGGTGCTGCATGGCCGCTTCCAGCGCCGCTTGCACGACGCGTTCGCTCTCGGCATCCAGCGCGCTGGTGGCTTCGTCGAGCAGCAGCAGCGGTGGGTTCTTCAGCATGGCGCGGGCGATGCTGATGCGCTGGCGCTGGCCGCCGGACAGGCGCACGCCTCGCTCGCCCAGGAAGCTGGCGTAGCCCTCGGGCAGCGCGCGGATGAAGTCGTCGGCAAAGGCGGCCCTGGCTGCGGCGATGACCTCGTCGTCGCTGGCGCCGGGCCGGCCGTAGCGGATGTTCTCCATCGCCGTGGTGGAGAAGATGACGCTGTCCTGCGGCACCAGGCCGATGTTGCCGCGCAGTTCAGCCAGGCTCAGGCTTTGGGTGGGCACGCCGTTCAGGCGGATGACGCCCGACTGCGGGTCGTAGAAGCGCAGCAGCAGCTGGAACAGCGTCGTCTTGCCCGCGCCGCTGGGGCCGACGAGGGCGACGGTCTCGCCCGGCTCGATGGTCAGTTGCACGTCGTGCAGCGCCGCGCTCAGCGGGCGGGAGGGGTAGTTGAAGCGGATGCCGTCGAACTCGACCCGGCTGCCACCGGTCGTCGCGGGCAGCGCCGTCGGCTGGGCGGGGTCGGCCACCGGTGAGCGGGCTTCCATCAGCTCCACCAGCCGCTCCGTGGCGCCGGCGGCGCGGAGCACGTCGCCCCACACCTCCGCCAGCACGGCCACGCTGCTGACGAGCAGGGTCACGTAGACGACGGTCTGCCCCAGGTGGCCGGCGGTGATGTGGCCGGCGATGACGGCCTGCGTGCCCTGGTACAGCCCCCACAACATGGCGCCGAAAACGGCGGTGATGATGAAGGCCACCATGAAGCTGCGGATGCGCGTGCGTTTGCGCGCCGTGTCGAAGGCGGCCTCGCTGGCGGCCGCGAATCGCTTCGCTTCGGCGCCTTCCTGGGTGTAGCTCTGCACGACGGTGACGGCATTCAATATCTCGGCGGCGATGGCCGAGGTATCGGCGACACGGTCCTGGCTGGCGCGCGACAGATTGCGCACGCGGCGGCCGAAGTACAGCACCGGCGCGACGATGAGCACCAGCATGCCCAGCACCTGGCCCATCACATAGGGATTGGTGACGATCAGCATGACCAGTGCGCCGATGCCCATGACCGTGTTGCGCAGGCCCATGGACAGGCTGGAGCCCACCACCGTCTGCACGACCGTGGTGTCGGTCGTGATGCGGCTCAGCACCTCGCCGGTCTGAGTGGTCTCGAAGAACTCGGGGCTCTGGCGCAGCACGTGGGTGTAGACGGCATTGCGCAGGTCGGCCGTGACGCGCTCGCCCAGCCAGCTGACCATGTAGAAGCGCGAAGCCGAGAACAGCCCCAACGCCACGCCCACGCCGAACATCGCCAGGAAGTGCTCACGCAGCGCCATTAGCCGCTCGCCCGGGTTGGCGGCGCCGAAGCCGGCGTCGATGAGGCCGCGCAGCGCGATGGGGAAGGCCAGCGTGGCCAGCGCCGCCAGCACCAGCAGCACCAGCGCCAGCGCGATGCGGCCCCGGTAGGGGCGCAGGAAGGGCGCGAGGCCGCTCAGGGAGCGGGCCTGCTTGGAGGCGGGTCGGTCGGTCGTGGAACTCATGAGGTGAGGTTGTCTGTCAGAACGGCGCAGGTGCGGGCCAGCATCGCGCCGTCAAGGTCCTGGTGGCAAAGCAGTTGCAGCACCTGGCGGCGCCAGCGGGCGCCGTGGTCGTCGTGGAAGTCGGGCACGCCGGGCCAGACGCGGTCCCAGCGGAACACGGCGCAGCCGGCGGCGCGCAGGGCGGCGTAGGCGGCGTCGGCCCGCTCGGCGTCATCCACCCACAGCGGCATCACGTAAGGCGCGGCCTGCACGGGCAGGGCGCCGAACAGCGCCCGGGCACCAGGCAGGTTCTGCGTGAGGCGATACAGCGCTTCGTAGTGGGCGCGGCGGCGGGCGACGACGCGCTGGCGCGGCAGGCCGAAGAGGCTGTGGGTCAACGCGGGCGGCGCCTGCTCGCTGCGGGCGAGGTCGCACTCGGCCATCATTTCGGCCTCGTTCATCTGGCGCGGCGTGCCGGCAGAGGGCGCGCGCGGCGGGCCGTTTTTCAGGCGGAAGAGGGCGCTCAGCGCCGTGTTCATGCCCGTCAACCGGCCCTGTTCGCTGCCGCGCTCCAGCAGGTCGACCCATGCCTTGACCTGCTGCCTGGCGCCGGCCGGCTGCAACGCCTGGGCGGGCAGCGGCTGGGCCGAAGCCAGCAGCCCGCCCTCCGACACCGGGAAGAACTTGGACACGCTGGCCGTCGCCAGGTCGCCCCAGTGGCCCACCGGCCGCTCGCCGGCCTGGCCGAAGAAGCTGTGGGCGCAGTCCTCCACCAGCGCAATGCCGCGTGTGTCGCACCAGGCGCGCACGGCAGCGAGCGAGCGCGGCAGTCCGAAGAGCTGGGCCACGACGAGGGCGCGCGTCCCCGGGGCCGGCGTGATCGCATCCAGCGCCGGCAGGCCATCGGGCCCGAGCGGATAGAACTGCACGCTGGCAGCCGCCGCACGCAGCGGTGCCACCAGGGTGGGGCAGTGGTAGCTGGGCGCCAGCACGCTGTCGCCTGCCTGAACGCCGAGCGCCTTCATCGCCGCGAACAGCGCCGCGCGGCCGCTGGTGAGCAGCCGCTGGTGGGGCAGGTCGTCGACGGCGGGCAGGCCGGCGGCGCGGTGACCGCCGAGGTTGTCCCAGCCAAAGGTGGGGCGGGTGGGTTGTCGATGCATCGGGCGCGAATTAGAACCTGCCCTGCGCGCCGGGCGCCCGCCCTGTGCCCCACAAGCGGAGCGAGGACGCGGGACGCCGGCCGGTGCGCCGCCGCTACGATCACTTCGCTGGACGCCACCGAATGCGTGCCAGCGCTTCCATCTCAAGGAGATCACATGGGCAACGAGGCGTTCGCGCGTTCCGCCACACCGGGTGGTGTGCACCATCGGTTGGCCGCCATGGCGGGCGACTGGGAAGGTCGCTTCCGACTGTGGTTCCAGCCCGGCGACCCGGCCGAGGACTCGGTGCAACGCGGTTCCATCCGGCTTGTCGGCGGTGGCCGTTTCCTGCTTCACGAGTACGAGGGCGGATGCGGCGGCGAGGCCATGGAAGGCGTCGCGCTGTGGGCCTACCACCTCGACGAGAACGCCTTCGAGTGCGCCTGGGGTGAAAGCTTCGGCACCGGGACGTCGATCATTTTCAGCACCGGCCGCTTCGAGGACGGGCGCTTCGGTGCGCTGGGCAGCTATGGCGCCGGCGGCGGCTCGGCCGAGCGCTGGGGCTGGCGCACCGAGCTGTCGCAACCCGACGCCGAGCACCTGGACATCCGCATGTTCAACATCTCGCCGGCGGGAGAGGAAGCCCTTGCCGTGGAGGTGAACTACCGCCGCGCGCCGCTGTCGGCCGCGCTGGATTAGTGGCGCCAGCGCGCCAGGCGGCCTACAGCATCGGCGGCCGGCCTGCGTAGCCGGTCAGCTCCAGATAGCCCCAGCCGAACTCCCGCCCCACCGCGTCCAGCAGGCGCGCAGCGCCCTCCCAGTAGACGAGCCCGCTGCTGCCACGCGCGTCGATCTCCTGCTCGTCGAAGGCCGCCACCAGACGCATCTCGCCGGCCGGGCTCTTCAGCCGCCACTCGACCGGGTAGCGCGCACCGGTCGCCGGGCTGGCCCAGTGCCGCGTCGCGGCCATCTCGACCTCGCCGGGACCGAAGCTGCGGTCGGGCTGGCCCGGCGTGCGCAGGCTGCCGCCCGCCCAGGCGCGGCGGCCATCCTTGTGGCGCAGCTGGAAGAGGGTCAACGCGCGGCCATCGTGCAGGTTGATGCCCAGCCAGTCCCAGCCGACCGACTCGCCCAGCACGCTGTCGCTCCATTCATGGTCCAGCCAGGCGCGGCCGGCCAGGCTGTGGCGGCGGCCGTCCAGCGTCAGCGCGGCCTGGGTCAGCAGTTGGGGCCGCGAGTAGTAGTGGCTGAACTGATCCGGGTCGGCGCCCTTGCGCGACAGGCCGGCGTCGCCCTGCAGCAGCGGCAGGTCCGCCGTGGCCAGCTCCAGTTCGAGGGCGAAGCCGGGTCCGCTGAATCGGGCGCGGTAGCCGGCTGTGCCTTCGCGCTTGAGGGTCCAGTCGCGCAGCTTGACATCGCAGTCGCCCACCGTCGCATGCACGGCACCGGGCAGGGCGCGCAGCAGGCGCTGGCCGTGGCGCTGCTTCTTCGCGGTGAGGTCGGACAGCGCCACATGGCCAAGCAGCAGCTGCTTGGCCGCCAGGCCGCTCGGATGGCTGGCCGCCGCCGGGCCCGGTAGGCGGAAGAACGTGAGCTGGTAGCCGAAGCGGGGCGGTGCGCCGTCGCGGTCGCCGAGCAGGCCGGTGAGGTACCACCACTCGATGGCCTGGGCCGGGTGGGCGCCGAAGTCGTGCGGGAAGTTGATCGCCGCCTGCGCCTGCAACGGCAAGGCGGCGAGCATGAGCGCGCGACGTTTCATGCGTCCTCTCTCACGGCGCGCACGGCATCGGGCCCGAGCGCGCGGCGCCCGGCCAACAAGGACGCGCTCACGGCAGCCGCAAACGCGAGGCCGACAAGCACGGCCAGCCGCGCGACGGGCAGGTGCATCTCCATGCTCCAGTGAAAGCTCTGCGGGTTGACGACAAACACCAGCACCGCGCTCAGGCCCAGGCCCAGCGCCAGCCCGGCCAGCGCACCGGCGCCGCCCTGCAGGCTGGCTTCGAGCAGCAACAGCCGCATCAGCGCGCGGCGCGACAGGCCCAGGTGGCGCAGCAGGCCGAACTCGCGCCGCCGCGCCAGCGCCTGCGCCGACTGGCTGGCGATGACGCCGAACAGCCCCACCGCCAGCGCCACGGCCTGCAGCCACAGCGTGATGGCAAAGCTGCGGTCGAAGATCTGCAGCGACAGCGTGCGCAGCTCACCGGCTGCGGCGGTGTCGATGTCGTCCGGCCTCGCCGCCGCCGCGCGCACGGCGGCGCGTGCCGCGTCGAGCGCCTGGCCGGGCGCGAGCCACAGCGCCGCCTCGGTCGTCACCGTGTCGCCGCTGGCATGGCGGTAGTCGTCCAGCGCCATCCACAGCGCGCCGCTCTGCCGCGAGTAGTCGCGCCACACGCCCTGCACCTGGAGCCGGGTCGTGCGGCCGCTGTCGAGCAGCTCGACGTTGATGACGCGGCCTGGCTTCAGCCCGTTCTGGTCGCGTGCCGCTTCGTTCACCCACACCGGCAGCGCGCCCGGCTCGGCCTTGCCCTGCCAGCGCTCCACCAGCGGCAGGCTGCCGACGTCCATGCGCCGCGCCGTTAGCGCCACCGGGTCGGCACCGGGTGCCAGCCGCGCGCGCGTGCTGCGTTGCGGTGCGCTGCGGGCAATGCCGGGCAGGCGCTCCAGCGCGCTCAGGTAGGCGGGTGGCAGCGGTGCGGGCGTGCCGTCGGGGCCGCGCAGCGCGGAGCGCACGTAGAGGTCGGCGGGCAGGGCGTGGTCCAGCCACCGCATCAGCGATTCGCGGAAGCTGCCGATCATCACGGTCATCGCCACGGCGAGGGCCAGGGCGACCAGCACGCCGGCCAGCGCGCGGCGCGCCTCGGTGGCCTGGTCGCGGCTGCGTTCGCGGGCCAGCAGCAGCAGGGGGCCTGCGGGTACGCGGGCGAGAACGGCCGTCATCCCGCGCACCAGCGCCGGCACCAGCGCCAAGCCGCCCAGCAGCAGGAAGAGCATGGAGAGGTAGGCAGCAATGGGCGTGTCGTTGAACACGGGCGGCAGCCAGGCCAGCGCGCCGCCCAGCACCAGCCCGCTGGCGCCCACCCAGGCCGGCAGCGTGCGCCCGGCCGGCAGGCCCAGGCCCTTGAGCACCAGGGCCGGCGCGATGCGGCGCACCGTCAGGGCCGGCGCCAGCGCAGCCACCAGCGCGGCGGCCAGGCCGAGCAGGCCGTAGAGCAGTGCAGGAAGAACCAGGGGTTGGCGCAATAGCAGCTCGGTGGACGAGCTGCCCGCGTCGTGCAGGCCCAGGTCGCTGCCCATCAGTTTGAGCGCACCTGCGGCTAGGCCGACGCCCAGTGCCAGGCCCAGCACCGTGCCGGCAACGCCGATGACCGCGCCCTCGGCCAAGATCAGCCGCCAGCGCATGCGCGCCGACACGCCCAGCACGCCCACCAGCGCCCATTGCGGCAGCCGCTGCGCGGTCGCCAGCGACAGCACGGCGTAGACGAGGAAGCTGCCGGTGAACAGCGCCATCAACGCGAGCAGGCCGAGGTTGATGCGGTAGGCACGCGTCAGGTCGGAAAGACGCGCGCCTTCGTCGTCGGGCGGCGTGGCGCGCCAATGCTGGGGCAGGGTGGCGGCCCAGGTGGTGGCGTCCACGCCGTCGATGAGCTGCACATCGATGCGGTCGAGCGCGCCGAGGCGACCGAGCAGCTGTTGAGCGTCGGCGATGTCCAGCACCGCCAGCGGCGTGTTGCCGGCGGAGATGCGCCCGCCGACGTTGAACTCCACATCACGCGGCTCGCCGCTGCCGGGCGGGGCGATACGCAGGGTGATCGTGGCCTGGCCGGGCGACAGGTGTTCTCGTGCGGCGGCGTTGAGGTGGACGGCCTGGCTGGCCAGCAGTTCGACCGGGCCGCCATCGACCTGCGGGATCAGCTCGGGGGCGAGTGGCTTGGCACTGGTGGCGGAGGCGAGCAGGGCGAGGGGGTCGATGCCGATGAGGCGGATCAGCAGCCCGCGGCCGTCGCGACCCGTTTGCCCGGTCCACAGGGCCTGGCTTTCCAGCACCGGGTTGGCGGCGGCGACCTCGGGGCGCTTGAGCAGGTCTGCGAAATCGGCATCGGTCAGCGGGCCGGAGCGGGCGCGCAGCACAAGGTCCGGCTGGCCGTTGACGCTGCGGGCGGCGCGGGTGAATTCGGTGAGGGCGGCGCCGTTGAGGAGGTGGACGCCGAAGGCGAGGGCGACGCCGAGCATCACGGCGACGATGGCCAGCACCACGCGGCCGGGTTGGTCGCGCCAGGTGGGCCATGTGAGGTGGCGCCAGAGGGTCATCGGGTGGGCTTCGCCGTTGCTGGCGGTTGTTGGCAAGGCCCATGCCGGGATTTCGCCCCGGCGGGCGAGTCACTTTCTGGGCCGCCAGAAAGTAACCAAAGAGCTCCCCCCTGACCGCCCCGCCCTTCGCTGCGCTTCGGGTTCCCTGTGGTACTCAGCCCCGAAGCCCCGCGCCGAACTCGCGCCGCTACGCTCTGCTCAAACAGGCGTCGCGAGTCAGAGCACGAAGCGCGCTGCGCGCGCGGGCTTCGGGTCTTCCGTTCCTCGGCGGGGCTAAAAGGGGGCATGCAGAAATACATCCACCACCCGGACTTCGGGTTTGGCTGTCGGCTGTTGCGGCTGTTCGGCTGTTCCGGGGCCTCCCCTTCTAAACCGCCGAGAAGCGCAGAAGCCCGGGGCGCGAGCGCAGCGAGCATCAACAACTGACTTCGCACCCCTTTGTTTGAACGGAGCGTAGCGAAGTGAGTTGGGTGCGGCCCCGGGCTTCGAGCATCGCAGGGGACCCGGCTCCGCCGGGCGGTTTCGCAGGGGAGAGCTTTTTGCTTACTTTTTGGCGGCGCAAAAAGTGAGTCGGCCGCCGGGACGAAATCCCGGCTGGGCCTTGGCGTCAACCCACCGTCAAGCCCCATGCAATCCACTCGCATCCAACCTCAACCGCCGATCAGCAGATTGCGCCGCCACCTCCGAATGCGTCACCAGCAGACACGCCGCGCCAACTTCATGAGTACAGCGCCGCAGCAACTCCAGCACCTCCACCGCATGCCTCGCATCCAGATTCCCGGTGGGCTCATCCGCCAGCACCAACCGTGGTCGATGCACCAAAGCCCGAGCAATCGCCACCCGCTGCAACTGCCCCCCCGACAACTGCCGAGGCATCCTTGCCGCCAAAGCCGCCAGGTTCACCGCCGCCAGCATCTCCGCCACCCGGCCATCGTCACGTTGACCCAGCAGCCGCAACGGCAAGGCCACGTTGTCCGCCACGCTCAGATGCGGCAGCAGGTGAAACGCCTGAAAGATGAACCCCAGGGACTCGCGCCGCAACGCCGACCGCGCCTCGTCGTCCAGCGGCCGCAGTGCCTGCCCGGCCAGCGTGATCGAACCGGCGTCGGCCTCGTCCAGCCCCGCCAGGCAGTTCAGCAGCGTCGACTTGCCGCTGCCCGATTCGCCCAGCAGCGCGACGATCTCGCCCGGCGCGAGTTCGAGGTCGATGCCGGAGAAAACCGCCACGTCACCGTAGGACTTGGCGAGACCGCGTGCGATCAGTGGGCTCATTCGCTGGCTTCGGGTTCATTGCGGGCCGCCACCGCGCGGCCCTTGGGTGGCGACAGTTTCACCCCACGCCGGCTCAGCGCCTCACGCAGCAACACCTCGGCCTGCGCATTGGCGCTGCGCAGCTCGGTCGCCGCGAGGCGCTCGACCTCGGCCCATAGCGCGGGGTCGACGCGCAGCGGGAAGGACTTCTTGTCGGGGCTGGCCATGCCAACAGCGTCAGGTGTACAGCGTGCCCGTGTTGACCACGGGCTGCGTCTCGCGGTCCGAGCACAGCACGACCAGCAGGTTGCTGACCATGGCGGCGCGGCGCTCGTCGTCCAGCACGACGATGTCGCGCTCGCTCAGGCCCTTGAGCGCGGCCTCCACCATGCCGACCGCGCCTTGCACGATCTTGCTGCGGGCGCCGACGATGGCCTCGGCCTGCTGGCGGCGCAGCATCACCTGGGCGATCTCGGGGGCGTAGGCGAGGTGGCTGATCTTGGCGTCGAGCACGTCCACGCCGGCGTCGGCAAAGCGGGCCTGCAACTCGGCACGCAGAGCCTGCGCCACCGCGTCCTGGCCGCCGCGCAGCGTCACCTCGCCGTCATCGACCTCGTCCGCATGGTCATAGGCATAGCAGGCGGCCAGGTGGCGGATGGCGGCCTCGGCCTGCACGCGCACATAGCCTTCGTAGTCGTCCACCTGGAACAGCGCCTGCGCCGTGTCGCGCACCCGCCAGACGACGACGCAGGCGATCTCGATGGGGTTGCCGCGCTGGTCGTTGACCTTGAGCACCGGCGCGTTGAGGTTGCGGTCGCGCAGGGAGACGCGCTTCTTGATGGCCAGCGGGTTGGCCCAGCGCAGCCCGGCGCCGCGGTCGCTGCCCGTGTAGGCGCCGAACAGCGTCAGCGCCGCCGCCTGGTTGGGGTTGAGCATGTACAGGCCGGCCATCACGAACAGCCCCGCCAGCATGAGCGGGACGCCGTAGAGCGGCAGGCCGCGGGTCAGCACCAGCGCGCCCAGGCCCGCGATGGTGAGGCCGACGAGGGCCATCAAATAGCCATTGCCGGCGCGGGCCGGGGTCTCGGTCACGACGGTGCGCGAGGGGGAGTGATTGACCATGGCTTGACCTGTCTCAAAAAGTGAATCAAAGTGATATCACTCTAGCAGGGTTTGAAAGCGATGCAAGAGGTTTCAACCGAGCAGTCGTTGGAGACCGGCGAGCAACTCGGCAATCGGCTGCGGCCCGTCGCAGGCGATGACGCGGCGCTGCGGCATGCTGCGCAACCAGGTGACCTGGCGCTTGGCGAGCTGGCGGGTGGCGGCGATGCCACGTTCGCGCAGGTCGGAGAAGTCGCCGGTGTCCAGCGCCTCCCAGGTCTGCCGGTAGCCGACGCAGCGCATGGACGGCAGCGCCAGGCTCAGGTCGCCCCGGGCACGCAGGGCCTTGACCTCGTCGACGAGGCCACCCAACAGCATCACGTCGAAGCGCTGGGCCAGCCGCGCATGCAGCCAGGCGCGGTCGGCGGGTTCGAGCGAGAACAGCGGCCAGTCCACGCCTTCGTCGCGCGTCGCGGCGTGCAGCACGCTCAAGGGCTGGCCGGTCAGGCGGATGACCTCCAGCGCGCGCTGGATACGCTGGCTGTCGCCCGGCGCCAGGCGTGCGCCGGTCTCGGGGTCAAGGCTTGCCAGCTCGGCGTGCATCGCCGGCCAGCCGCGCTCGGCGGCCTCGGCGTCGATGGCCGCGCGCAACTCGGCATCGGCCTGGGGCAGCGTGGAGAGGCCGTCGAACAGCGCCTTGAAATACAGCATCGTGCCGCCCACCAGCAGCGGCAGCTTGCCGCGCGCGCTGATGTCGGCGGCCAGACGCTTGGCGTCACGCACGAACTCGGCGGCCGAGTAGCTGTCGGTCGGGTCGAGGACGTCGATGAGGTGATGCGGCACCGCCGCCTGCTCGGCGGCCGTGGGCTTGGCCGTGCCGATGTCCATGCCGCGATACACCAGCGCCGAGTCGACGCTGATGATCTCGACCGGCAGCACCTCGGCGATGGCCAAGGCTGCTGCCGTCTTGCCGCAGCCCGTCGGGCCAGCCAAACAAATGGGGCTCAGAACTTTTCCCATGGCGCGAGGTAGCGCCACTGCCCAACCGGCAGATGGCCCAGCGGAATGCGGCCGATGCGCACGCGCTTCAGGCCCACGACCTTGAGCCCGACCAGCTCGCACATGCGGCGGATCTGGCGCTTCTTGCCCTCGCGCAGCACAAAGCGCAGCTGGTGCTCGTTCTGCCAGCTGACCTTGGCGGGCTTCAATTCCTCGCCGTCCAGCGCCAGGCCGTGATTGAGCAGCGCGAGCTTGTTGTTCGACAGCGCGGCATTGGGCAACGTGCCTTCGGGCACGGGGTCGGCACCGGGCAGGCCGACGTACTCGACGCGGACGAGGTACTCCTTCTCGACGTCGGAGTCGTCACCGATCAGCACGCGGGCGATGCGGCCGTCCTGGGTCAGCACGAGCAGGCCGGTGGAGTCGATGTCCAGCCGCCCGGCCGGGGCCAGGTTGCGGTGGTGGCCGGCGTTGGGCTTGATGCCGGAGGCGTCTTCCGCCCAGCGGTTCTCGGGCCGGAAGAGCACGGCCGCCGGCTCGTAGCCGTCCTCGGCCTGGCCGGAGACGTAGCCGATGGGCTTGTGGATCAGCACCGTGACAAGCCCGGCTTGCTGGTTACGCGCGGCGGGGTCGATGTCGATCTGCACATCGGGGCCGACGCGCTGGCCGAGCACGGCGACCTTGCCGTTCACGCGCACCCAGCCGGCGGCGATCCACTCGTCCGCTTCACGGCGCGAGGCCAGCTTGAGCTCGCCCATGCGCTTGGACAGGCGCTCGCCGTCTTCGGGTGCGACTTCGCGGGCTGGGTTGTGGCGCTGCTGCGGGCGGGCTGGCGGCTCGAAGTTGGGGCCACGGTTGGCGACGCGGCGCTGGTCGACGCGAGGCGGGCGGTCGTCGCGTGGGCGGTCGCCGGGGCGCTCGTCGCGGTGCTCGTTGCGGCGCACCGGTTCGCCGCCTTGGGCGTGTTGGGCGCGCTGCGGCGGGCCGTCCGGGTTGAAGCCACCGGGGCCACGCGGTCCACCCGGGCCACCCGGGCCACCCGGCCTCGGGCCAGGGCGGCCTTGGCGCTCGTCGCGCGGCCGGTCGGGGCGCTGCTCGTCGCGGCGGAAGGGTTCGCTGCGCTGCTGCGGGCGGTCCTGCTTGAAGCCGCCTGGCTTGGGCCGTGCAGGGCGATCGTCGCGCATCGGCGCTGGACGTTCGTTGCGTTGCGCTTGTGTCTTCTGGAACTCCGCCTCGCGCTCGGCCCGTTCGGCCTGCGCCTTGGCCAGCGACGGGCGGGGCTTGGAGACGCCCCTGCCGCGCACCGGCGCACGCTTCTCGCCCTCGGCGTTGCGGGTCTTGGCGGCGGGCTTGGGCTTGCCCTTGAGTGTGATGGTGGCCATGTGGTTTGTGCCTCAACGGCCTCTCAGGAAAAGGGCGTCCAGCTCGCGCATGTCGAGCTGGCGCCAGGTGGGGCGGCCGTGGTTGCACTGGTCGGCGCGTTCGGTGGTTTCCATGTCGCGCAGCAAGGCGTTCATCTCGTCGATGTTGAGCTGCCGGTTGGCGCGCACGGCGCCGTGGCAGGCCATGGTGGCGAGGATCTCGTGCTGGGCACGTTCGAGCACGGAGCTGGCGTCGAACTGGGCCATCTCGGCCAGCAGCTCGCGGGTCAGCGCGACGAGGTCGCTGGCCGCGAGCAAGGCAGGGCGCGAACGCACGGCCAGCGTGCGGGTCGACAGCGGCGAAACGTCCAGGCCGAGTTTGTTGAGCGTGTCGGCATGCTGCTCGGCAGCGGCCACTTCCTCGGCCGTGGCGGCAAAGCTGACCGGGATGAGCAGCGGCTGGCTCTCGATGGCCGTCGAGCCAAGCCTGGCCTTGAGCCGCTCGTAGACGACGCGCTCGTGGGCCGCGTGCATGTCGACGATGACCAGACCCTGCCGGTTCTCCGCCAGGATGTAGACGCCCTGGATCTGCGCGATGGCGCGGCCGAGCGGCCAATCGTCCGTTTTGGACAACTCAGGCAGGTCGAGCAGCGGTGCCGGGCGGGTGTCCGGCAACGCCGTTTGGACGACCGCTTTTGCGGGCTCCCACAGCGCCTCGTGCTGCACCAGCGATAGCCGCACCTGCTCGGCCGTGGCCGGCACCGGCGGTACATAGCTGGACGAGGGCTGGTAGCTCTGGCGCGGCTCGGACACGTAGAGCGTGGCCGGCATCGTCGCCTCGAAGCCCAGCGGCGCCATGGCGGACTCGACGGCGGCGGCATCGGCGCGGGACTGGGCCAGCGCATCGATGAAGGCGCGACGCACGGACTGGTGGATGGCGCGGCCATCGCGGAAGCGCACCTCGATCTTGGTCGGGTGCACGTTCACGTCCACCAGCTCGGGCGCGATCTCGATGAACAGCACATAGCAGGGCTGGCGCTGGCCGTGCAGCACGTCCTCGTAGGCCGAGCGGATGGCGTGGCTGATGAGCTTGTCGCGCACGTAGCGGCCGTTGACCCAGACGTATTGCTGGTCGGCCCGCGAACGCGCGGCTTCGGGCAGGCCGGCGCGGCCGGTCAGCGCCAGCGGCCCGGCGCTGTATTCGAAGGGGCGACTCTCGGCGCTGAAGTCCTCGCCCAGCACGTCGGAGATGCGCTGCTCGCTGGAGGCGGCGCGCCACTGGTCGACGAGCTTGCCTTCATGCCAGATCGCAAAGCCGACGTCGGGCCGCGCCAGCGCGTGGCGGCGCACAGCCTCCACGCAGTGGGCCAGCTCGGTCGAGTCGGTCTTCAGGAACTTGCGGCGGGCGGGCGTGGAAAAGAACAGCTCGCGCACCTCGACGCTGGTGCCTCGCCCGCGGGCGGCAGGTTGCAGCTCGCCGCTGCGGGCGTCCAGCCGGTGGGCGTGGGCGTCGGCGCCGGTGCGGCTGGCGATGGCCATGTCGGAAACCGACGAGATCGCCGCCAGCGCCTCGCCACGGAAGCCCATGGTCGCAACGGATTCGAGGTCGTTCAGGCTGCCGATCTTGCTGGTGGCATGGCGCTTGAGCGCCAGCGGCAGCTGATTGACCGGGATGCCGCAGCCGTCGTCCTCCACGACGATGGCGCGCACGCCACCGGCCATCAGCTTGACCTGGATGCTCTTGGCGCCGGCGTCCAGTGCGTTGTCCACCAGCTCGCGCACCACCGAGGCCGGCCGCTCGACGACCTCACCGGCAGCGATCTGGCTGATCAGCTCGTCGGGCAGTTCGCGGATGGCGCGGGGAGCGGGGACCTCAGGCAGGGGGGAATCCATCGCGGCGATTATCGTTTCCCCCGAGACGTCACAAAGTCGCCGGGATAATGCGCCGCCATGGACCTGCTGCATTTCCTCATCGACTTCATCCTGCACGTGGACAAGCACCTGGCCACCTTCGTCGCCGCCTACGGTGCCTGGGTCTACGCGCTGCTCTTCCTGATCATCTTCGTGGAGACCGGCGTCGTCGTGATGCCCTTCCTGCCCGGGGACTCGCTGCTCTTTGTCGTCGGCGCGATGTGCGGCGTCGGGCTGATGGACCTGTGGCTGTCCATGGGCCTGCTGACCGTGGCGGCCATCGCCGGCAACCAGTGCAACTACGCCATCGGCCGGCATTTCGGGCCGCGCGTCTTCCAGTGGGAGAACTCGCGCTTTTTCAACAAGGCGGCGTTCGACAAGGCCCATGCCTTCTACGAGAAGTACGGCGGCTTCACGCTGATCGCGGCCCGCTTCATGCCCTTTCTGCGCACCTTCGCGCCCTTCGTGGCCGGCGTCGCGCGCATGACGCGCAGCAAGTTCACGTTCTACGACGTGACCGGCGGCCTGCTCTGGGTCTGCGGCATCATTCTCATCGGCTACGTGTTCGGCAACGTGCCCTGGGTCAAGGCCAATCTGGACAAGATCATCTGGGCCATGATCCTGATTCCGGGCGTGCTCGTCATCGCTGGCGGCATCAAGAGCCGCTTCAAGCGGGCACCCGGCTGACTTTCGGGCGAGTGCCCCGAGGGGCACTAGAGTCGCGGGCTCTGCGACCAATCGGAGATCCCGATGACCCTGACTCGACTCGCTCTGGCCCTGGCTTGGATGACCTCCAGCCTGGCCCAGGCTGCCGAACCGACGCTGATGCTGCGTCAGCCCGCCGTCTCCAAGGACCACCTCGCCTTCGTCTACGCCGGTGACCTCTGGCTGGCCGACCGCAGCGGCGGCAACGCCAGGCGCCTGACCAGCCACGCGGCCAGCGAGTTCGCGCCGCGCTTCTCGCCGGACGGCCGGCAGATCGCCTTCTCGGCCAGCTACGACGGCAACACCGATGTCTACGTGATCGGCCTGGACGGTGGCCAGCCGAAGCGCCTCACCTGGCATCCGACGGCGGACGTCGTCAGTGGCTGGAGCCCGGACGGCAAGCGCGTGCTGTTCGCCTCGCCGCGCGAGGTGCTGAACAACCGCAGCAACCAGCTCTACGAGGTCAGCCTGGACGGCGGCTACGAGAAGCAGGTCATGAAGGCCGTGGCCTATGAGGGCGCGTGGTCGGCAGACGGCAGGCAGCTGGCGTACCGACCCTACAACGCGGCCTATGCCGGCGTCAGCGGCTGGCGCCAGAGCCGGGGCGGCTCGACGCCGCCGGTGTGGATCATGGATGTGGCCAGCCAGAAGTGGCAGCAGATCCCGCACGTGAACGCCAGCGATTCGGCGCCGGTGTGGTCGGGCGGCGAGGTGGTGTTCATCTCGGACCGCGATGGCGAGACCAAGGGCACGGCCAATCTCTTCGCCTTCAACCCCGCCACCCAGGCGTTGCGCCAGCTCACGAAGGAGACGCAGTGGGACGTGCGCAGCGTCGACGCCGTCGGCACGACGCTGGTCTATGAATCGGGTGGCCGCATCAAGCAGATCGAGCTTGCTGGCGGTGAGCCGCGCGTGCTCGATATCCAGCTCGCCAGCACCGCCCCGCAGGTGCGCCCGCAGTGGAAGGACGCCGGCAAGGCGGTCACGTCGGCGCACCTGTCGTCCACCGGCAAGCGTGTGGTGGTGAGCGCGCGTGGCGAAGTGTTCACGGTGCCCGTCAAGGACGGCAGCGTGCGCAACCTGACCGAGACGGCCGGCGTGCGCGAGAAGGACGCGCTGTGGAGCGCCGACGGCAAGCAGATCGCCTACATCTCCGATGCCCCCGGCATGCGCCACGAATTGGTGTTGCAGGCGCAGACCGGCCTGGGCGCCAAGGAGCGCATTGCCTTGCCCCGCGATGGTTATTTCACGCTGACGGACTGGTCGCCCGACGGCCAGCAGCTGGTGCTGCAGGACAACCACCTCAACCTCTACCGGCTCAGCCTGGCTCCCGGCGCCAAAGCCGGTTCTCGCGGCCAGCTCGTCAAGATCGCCACCGACGTTCGTCGCCTGGGCGCCGACGGCTACGCCGTGGCCTTTTCGCCGGACAGCCGCTGGCTGGCCTACACGAGCTCGGGCGACAACTACTTCGGCCGCATCTCGCTGCACGAGATCGCCACGGGCCGCAGCCACGCCGTGACCGACGGCCTGGCCCACGCCGGCAACCCGACGTTCTCGGCCAAGGGCGACCTGCTGTACTTCACCGCTTCCATCAACTCCGGCCCCGGCCAGGTCGGCCTGGACTTGTCCACCCAGGAACGCCCGCGTCGCGCCGGCCTCTACGCCGTCGTGCTGGCCGCCGACGGCAAGTCGCCGCTGGCGCCCAAGGCGGGCGACGAGGATGGCAAGAAGGACGAAAAAAAGGACGAGACAAAGGACGAAAAGAAGGACGACGAGCCCAAGAAGGACGACGCCAGGAAGGACGACAAGAAGGCTGACGCCAAGAAGGACGAGAAGAAGGACGACAAGAAGCCCGAGCCCGCCAAGCCGACCAAGGTCGACCTCGATGGCCTGATGGACCGCGTCGTCGCCCTGCCGGTGGCCGAGCGCAACTACGACAACCTGGCCGTGGCCTCCGACGGCGCGCTGTTCTACCTGCAGCGCCCGCAACCCGGCGCCAGCACCGAGGCACCGCAGGCCGAGAAGCGCGCGACCGCCGAGCTGTGGCGCTTCGACTTCGAGGACCGCAAGGCCAAGATGCTGCGCACCGGCATCGCCGAGTTCTCGCTGAGCGAAGACCACAAGAAGCTGCTGCTGACGATGGCTGGCGGCAAGCTGGAGGTGGGTGACGCCAACGACAAGGCCGAGAGCAAGGCGCTGGACCTCGCCGGCCTGCGCGGCCGCGTCGACCCGCGCGCCGAGTGGAAGCAGATCTTTGACGAGGCCTGGTGGATGGAGAAGGAGTTCTTCTACGACCCCGGCATGCACGGCCTGAACTGGCAGGCCGTCTACGACCGCTACCTTCCTCAGCTGGCCCATGTGCAGCGCCGCGAGGACCTCAACGACCTGATCGTGCAGATGATTGGCGAGCTGCAGGTCGGCCACAACCGCGCGGGCGGGGGCGATGTGCATCAGGAGACGCCCGTCGCCGTCGGCCTGCTGGGTGCTGACTTCACGGTCGAGCAGGGTCGCTACCGCATTGCCAGGCTTTACGCCGGTGACCGCCTCAACCCCAACCTGCGTTCGCCGCTGAGCGTCGCCGGCCTGGGCGTGAAGGAGGGCGACTTCATCCTCGCCATCGGCGGCCATGAGCTGGACGACAAGACCAACCTGTACGCGCTGCTGGAGAACACCGTCGGCAAGCAGGTGGTGCTGAGCATCGCCAAGGATGCCGCCGGCAAGAGCCGCCGCGACATCACGGTTGAGCCCATCGCCAACGAGAGCCTGTTGCGCCGTTGGGCGTGGATCGAAGGCAACCGCAAGAAGGTGCTGGAAAGGAGCGGCGGCCGTGTCGCCTATGTCTACATGCCCGACACGGGCGGGCAGGGCTTCGAGCACTTCAACCGCATGTTCTTCGCGCAGGTCGACAAGCAGGCGCTGATCGTCGACGACCGCAAGAACGGCGGCGGGCAGGCGGCCAACTATGTGACCGAGCTGCTGGCGCGGCCTTACCTCGGCAGCTGGAAAGACCGCGACGGTCTCGTCTTTGACACGCCGGGCGGCGCCATCTACGGCCCCAAGGCCATGCTGGTCGACCAGGACGCCGGCTCGGGCGGCGACTTCATGCCCTACGCCTTCAAGCGTGTGGGCCTGGGCCCCCTCATTGGCAAGCGCACCTGGGGCGGCCTGATCGGCATCTCCGCCAACCCGCCGCTGATCGACGGCGGTTTCCTGACCGTGCCCTTCTTCCGCTTCTACACACCGGAAGGCGAGTGGCGCATCGAGAACGAGGGCGTGGCGCCGGACATGGACGTCGAACTCGACCCGGCGGCCGTCAACCGGGGTGAGGACACGCAGCTCGATGCAGCGATCGCCGATGTGCTGAAGCGGCTGGAGGGGTGGAAGCCGATTCAGCGCAAGTCGGCACCCGCGGCGGCGACGCTGGGCCGTTGATGAAAGCCTGGGCGGCCCTGTCACTGCGGGGCCGCCTCTTTCTGCTTGCACTGCTGCCCCTGCTGACCTCGCTGGCGCTGATCGCACTGGCCGTGCGCCAGCAGGAAAGCGAGCTGGCCGCCCGCGAACATGCGCTGGTGCGTGCCAGCTACATGGACGCGCGCCGCACCGAGCTCAAGCACTACGTCGACCTGGCCGTCAGCACCGTCAAGCCGCTGCTGGGGCAACCCGGCGGGCCGGAGAAAGCGCTGGCCATCCTGTCCTCGCTGGACTACGGCCCGGACGGCTACTTCTTCGTCTACGCGCTCGATGGCCGCGTGCTGATGCACTCGCGCCAGCCCGAGCTGATCGGGCAGAACCTGTGGGAATTGCGCGATCCCAAGGGCCGGCCCACCATCCAGCAGCTGATCGCCCAGGCCAAGGCCGGCGGCGGCTATGTCGAGTACCTGTGGCGCAAGCCGTCCAGCAGCCTGCTCGCGCCCAAGCTGGGCTACGTCGTCGCCGTGCCGGAGTGGAACTGGATGCTGGGCACGGGCCTGTATCTGGACGGCATCGAGGCGACGATGACCGAACTGGAGCGCGGTGCGCGCCAGAACATCACGGCGACCATGCTGTGGGTGGGTGCGGTGGCCGTTTTCGGCGTGGCCCTCATCAGCGCGGGCGCCCTGGCGCTCAATCTCAGCGAGCACCGCAGCGTCGAGGCCAAGCTGCGCGCCTTGGCCCGCGAGGTGGTGCAGAGCCAGGAGGACGAACGCGGCCGCCTGGCCCGCGAACTCCACGACGGCGTCAGCCAGGCGCTGGTGGCCACCAAGTTGCTCATCGAGTCGGCCCAGCAGGAGCCGGCCAGTGCCGAGCGCTTGCAGGCGCTGGCGCTGAAGCGGCTGAACAGCACGCTGGCCGAGGTGCGCCACCTGTCGCATGCGCTGCGCCCGGCGCTGCTGGACACGCTGGGGCTGCCGGCCGCGCTGCAGCACCTGGCCGGCGAGTTCGACGCAGCCGGCGGCACGCACTTCTCGGCGCTGATCGAGGGGGAAGAGGTCGGCCTGCCCGAGGCCGTCAACACGGCGCTCTTCCGCATTGCCCAGGAGGCGCTGAACAACGCCGCCCGCCATGCGCATGCCACGGCGGTGACAGTGACGCTGCGCTTCGAGCGCAACGGCGGCCTGACGCTGGAGGTGGCCGACGACGGCCAGGGTTTCGACGCCGACGCCGCCCAGGCCGTGGCCGACCGGGGCCTGGGCCTGCGCAGCATGCGCGAGCGGGCCGACGCGCTGGGGGCCCGGCTGAGCTTGGTCGCGGCGCCTGGCGTCGGCGCCAGGCTCGCGGTCAAACTATCGGCCGCAGACCTCGCCCGCGCCTCCGCATGACTTCAACCCCCATCCGCATCCTGCTCGTCGACGACCACCCCATGGTGCGCGAAGGCCTGGTCGCGCGCCTGGCCGCCGTGCCCCGCTTCGAGGTCGTCGGCGAGGCGGGCCACCGCGTCGAGGCGCTGGAGCAGCTCGCCCGCACGGCGCCCGATGTCGTGCTGATGGACGTGGGCCTGAAGGACGTCAACGGCATTGCGCTGGCCGCCGAGATGCTGACCGCCCAACCGGGCGTCAAGCTGCTGATGTTCAGCATGTACGACAACCCTGAGTACGTGCAGCGCGCGTTGCAGGCCGGCGCGCGCGGCTATGTGCTGAAGGACGCGCCGGCCACCGAGATCGTGTCGGCCATCGACGCCGTGGCAGCGGGTGGCACCTTCCTGAGCGCCGCCGTTTCGGGCCGGCTTTTTCGCGGCCAGGCGCCCAAGCCGGTGCTGACGCCGCGCGAGAGCGAGATCCTCGCCAAGCTGGGGCAGGGCGCGTCGAGCAAGCAGATTGCGCGCGACCTCGACCTGTCCGTTCGCACCGTCGAAGCCCACCGGCAGAGCATCAAGCGCAAGCTCGATCTGGAGGGACAGGCGGAGCTGATCCGGTATGCGGTGGAGCATGGGCGTGAGCGGTGAAACCTGCGGTGGACGCCGGTCGACCTGAACGCTGACGCAAGGTTCGCCAACCCGAGACGTGCCAGCCCAACCTCGGGCAGCTGACATAAGGCAGGCGCATCGGCAGTGCATCGGGCACAGGCTGGAGCAGGGCGCCCGGGCCGCGCCAATTCGCTGAACGGTCGAGCGCGCAACGTTCCAAGCCTGGAAAGCCGCGCAATCTACCCGCCTCATCCTCAATCGGCATGTCGAAACGCCGCCGCGCTGGTGGAAACGTGAGTGCCGCCAGCGGCGCCTTGCCCAAGCATCGCCCAAGCGACGCAGATCGCCGGCGCGGGACGTGAGGTCCCTGCGCACCAACCCATTCATCAGGGCGGATTCATTCATCGAGGTACGGGAAATGCACCAAGGCCAGGCACGAGTTCGATTCACCCCGCATGAAGTGGGCAACCGCAGTGGGCGGCCACGGCGCGCGGTCCTGGCGTTCGGAGCCGCCCTTGCGTTGGCTGGGCCAGCCTGGGGCGCCACCACGGTCTACGACGACTTCGACGCGCCCGGCTATTCCCTCGCCAGCTACGACGCGAAATGGGTCAACCCCTATGGCCTGGGCGAGATGGCGCTCACGGACACGCGCAATGTCTCAAACGGCAACTTCTCGATCAAGGCGTCCGTGTTCAAGACCGGCTTCGACTTCAGCGTCTACGACCATCTGAAGTACATCGCGACCAGCACGCAGTCGTTCGCCGTGCCGACCGGCGGCTCGCTGACCTTCTCGTCCACCATCAACGCCACCGCCTACAACACTCAGGCGGCCGGTCGCCTGATCAGCGGCAGCTACGTTCAGAGTGGCGCCCCGTATTCGGCGCTGGCGCTCGAGGGCCAGCAGGCCGGCGCGGTGATGAACATGATCGACTTCTCCACCGGCCAGCTATTCGACTGGTTCATCTCCGGCTCGACAGCGTTCGCGCTCATCGAGCGGCTGCCCTCGGCGGTCACCAATCCGGCGTTGCAGCCCGGCGACGCGGGCTATGTCGGCATCGACAAGATGTACACGCAGATCATCAAGCAGGTGCAAATCGGTGCCGGCCCGCACGAGGTGTCCATCACCTACAGCGACTCAGGCAGCGTGAGCTACTTCCTGGATGGCGGCCTGGTCTCCACGGTCGACCAGGTCGGCGTGCCGCTGGACCAGCGCGGCGAGGTGTGGAGCGGCGCCTATCCGTCCTACGGCGCGGGCGAACTGCTCGCCGGCAAGATCAACAGCCTGACCATCGGCCATGGCCTGTTCAGCCTGCTGGACGCCTTCCCCTTCCAGCATCCCGACCGCCCCGACCTGGCGGTCTCCATTCCGGTCTCGGAGCGCCTGTTCGGCCAGGGCATGGACGCGACCTTCGACAACTTCACCGTCACTGCCGTGCCCGAGCCAGGCAGCTGGGCGATGCTGGTGGCGGGCATGGGCCTGGTGGGCCTGGCTGGGCGTCGGCGCCGCACGTAGCTGGCGCCGAAGACCCGGCCGTTCAACGCCCTCGCTGCGGGCCGTAGCTGTCGCGGTCACGATCCCGGTGGTCATGCCGGTCGTGCCGGTCGTGCCGGTCATGGCGGTCGTGATCGCGATGGCCATCCCAACGGTCGTTGCGGCGATCCCAGCGACGGTCGTGGTAGGAACGCTCGTAGACCACCCGCGGAGCCGGCGCGTAGTACACGTCGCGCTCGTACCTCGGTGCAGGCGCATAGCGCACGACCGGTGCCGGGCTGTAGTAGACGGGTGCCGGCTCGGCGTAATACCTCGGGGCGTTGGACACGACGAAGTCGGCCGGCGGCAGGCTGATGCCGATGGACCAGCTGGTGCCGGCCTGGGCGGCGGTGGCGCCGAGCAGGGCAGCGCCGGCAATCAGGGTGGCAAGGATGGGACGAAGCATTTGGAACCTCCTACGAGGCCGAAACGGCCGGCCTGCGATGCCTGAACAACGGCGCAGCCGGCGCGGCGTTGACGGCCGGGCGGATGGGATTCGTAAAGTTCTGTGGCCTGGGTTGACCCTTAGGTGATCCCGCGCGCCTGACCCGCGTGGCATGGACGATGTGGCGGGACCCCGGATTGCTGAGACTTCCGCCACGGCCAGGCGTCCTTTTCGAGACGCGCGCCGCAACGGAGACAAACCATGCTGAACCTTCGCCGCCACCTCCCCTGGGCGGGCGTTGCCATCCTCGGCGCCGTGTCCCTCGCCACCGTGGCCCTGAGCCGCGGCGAGACGATCAGCGCGCTGTGGGTCGTCGCCGCCGCGCTGTGCACTTACCTCATCGCCTACCGCTACTACAGCCTCTTCATCGCCGACAAGGTGCTGGGGCTGGACCCGAATCGGCAGACGCCCGCCTGGAAGTTCAACGACGGGCTGGACTACGTGCCCACCAACAAGCACGTGCTCTACGGCCACCATTTCGCGGCGATTGCCGGTGCCGGCCCGCTGGTGGGCCCGGTGCTTGCTGCACAGATGGGCTATCTGCCCGGCCTGCTGTGGATACTGGCCGGCGTCGTCTTTGCAGGCGCGGTACAGGACTTCATCGTTCTTTTCATTTCCACGCGGCGTGACGGCCGGTCCCTCGGCGACCTCGTCAAGCAGGAGATGGGCACGGTACCCGGGCTGATCGCGCTGTTCGGCGCCTTCATGATCATGATCATCATCCTGGCGGTGCTGGCGCTGATCGTCGTCAAGGCGCTGGCCGATTCGCCCTGGGGCCTGTTCACGGTGGCGGCGACGATCCCCGTCGCGCTCTTCATGGGCGTCTACCTGCGCTACCTGCGCCCGGGCCGCATCGGCGAGGTGTCGGCGATCGGCTTCGTGCTGCTGATGGCGGCCATCTTCGGCGGCCAGTGGGTCAGCGAGAGCCCGACGCTGGCGCCCCTCTTCACGCTGGAGCCGACCACGCTCGTCTGGCTGCTCGTCGGCTACGGCTTCGTCGCCGCGAGCATCCCGGTCTGGCTGCTGCTGGCGCCGCGCGACTACCTCAGCACCTTCCTGAAGATCGGCACCATCATTGCGCTGGCCATCGGCATCGTCATCGTCGCGCCGCCGCTGAAGATGCCGGCGCTGACGCAGTTCGCGTCCGGAGGCGGCCCCGTCTGGGCGGGCAGCCTGTTTCCCTTCCTGTTCATCACCATTGCCTGCGGCGCGGTGTCGGGCTTCCACGCGCTGATCTCGTCCGGCACCACGCCCAAGCTGCTCGACAACGAGTCCAACGCCCGTTACATCGGCTACGGCGGCATGCTGGCCGAGAGCTTCGTCGCGGTGATGGCGCTGGTGGCGGCCTCGTGCATCGAGCCGGGCGTCTACTTCGCGATGAACAGCCCGGCAGCGGTCGTCGGCAAGGACGCAGCGACGGTCGCGCAGACGCTGTCGACCTGGGGCTTCGTCGTCACGCCCGAAATGCTCACGCAGGCCGCGTCCGACGTCGGCGAGAAAACCATCCTGGCCCGTGCCGGCGGCGCGCCGACGCTGGCCGTCGGCATGGCCGAGATCCTGCACCAGGTGGTGGGCGGCAAGGCCATGATGGCTTTCTGGTACCACTTCGCCATCCTGTTCGAGGCGCTGTTCATCCTGACCGCCGTGGACGCGGGCACCCGCGCCGGGCGCTTCATGCTGCAGGACCTGCTGGGCAGCTTCGTGCCGTCCATGAAGCGCACCGAGAGCTGGGTCGCCAACCTCGTCGCCACCGGCCTGTGCGTGGCCACGTGGGGCTATTTCCTCTACCAGGGCGTCGTCGACCCGCTGGGCGGCATCAACACGCTGTGGCCGCTGTTCGGCATCGGCAACCAGATGCTGGCCGCCGTCGCGCTGATGCTCGGCACGGTGGTGCTGTTCAAGATGAAGAAGGACCGCTACGCCTGGGTCACCGTGCTGCCGGCGGCCTGGCTGCTGGTGTGCACGATGACGGCCGGCTGGCTGAAGATCTTCTCGGCCGACCCCAAGCTTGGCTTCCTCGCCCATGCCGACAGGTACGCCGCTGCCATTGCGGAAGGCAAGGTGCTGGCACCGGCCAAGACGCTGGCGGCGATGGAGCGCGTGGTCTTCAACGACCGCCTGGACGCGGCGCTGTGCGTGCTCTTCATGGGCGTGGTCATCAGCGTGCTGATCTACAGCATCAAGACCATCCGGGCGGCGCGCCAGACGCCCAACGTCACGGCGCAGGAAACGGCCTTCGTGCCGCTGCCGGCGGGCCAGCATGCTTGAGAAGCGCAACCTGGCCCAGGCGGGCCGGTACCTCACGCAGAGCCTGCGCCTGATGGTGGGCGTGCCGGACTACGGCACCTACCTGGCCCACCACCAGGCCACGCACCCGGAGCGCGCGGCCATGAGCTATGAGGAGTTCTTCAGGAACCGGCAGACCGCGAGGTACGCGTCGCGCACCGGCAAGTGCTGCTGAGCGACGTCAGGCGACGGGCCAGTTGACGGCGTCTGCCCGTGTCAGCGCGCGGAACGCCGGGCGACCGAACAGGTAGCCCTGCATCAGCGTCACGCCCTCGCTGAAGAAGAAGTCGCGCTCGCCCGCCGTCTCGACGCCCTCGGCGATGACCTGGATGCCCAGTTCCTCGCAGATGCGCACCATGCCGCGGGCGATCGCCTGGCGCGCCTTGCTGGTATCCACGCCGCGCACCAGGGCCATGTCGAGCTTGATGATGTCGGGCCTGAAGTCGGCCAGCAGCGTCAGGCCGGCGTAACCGGCGCCGAAGTCGTCGATGGCGGTCAGGAAGCCGCAGCGCTGGTATTCGCGCAGGATGGCGGCCAGCCACGGGCCGTCCTCCACGCGTTCGCCCTCGGTCACCTCGAAGATGATGCGTTCGGTCGGGAAGCCGTGCGCGCGAGCAGCCTCCAGCGTCGAACGGATGCACACCTCCGGCTTGTAGACCGCATTGGGCAGGAAGTTGATGGACACCCGTTCCGCCATGCCCAGCTGCGCGGCCGTCTTGATGGCCTTGACGCGGCAGGCCTGGTCGAAACGGTAGCGATTGGCCTCGTTGACCTGCGCCAGCACCGACATCGCGCCCTCGCCCTGGGGCCCGCGCACCAGCGCCTCGTGCGCAAAGACGCGCTCGCTCGCCATGTCGACGATGGGCTGGTAGGCGTAGTCGAACTGGAAGCCGAGTCGCTCCGCATCGCCGCAGCCGCCGCAGTCGTGCGGCGTATCGCTGGCAAGAGGAATGAAGTCGGACGGTTGCGGCTGGCTGGCGGTCATTTCCGTTCTGCGGGCGCAGGAAGTCATGCAGGCCGCGCTATTTTCCAACGGCGCGGGCCGGTCAGCGCGGCAGCAGCAGGCCTTCGTGCAGCGCCACATGCTCCAGCGCCGCCTCGAGGCTTGCACGGCAGCCGGCAGCGACCCGGCCGAGATGCGCGTGCAGGTCGGCGTCGGCCGCGTTGCGGTGCAGGCAGTCGGCGCTGTAGGCCTCGAAGTGCGACAGCTGCACCAGCAACTCCACCAGATGGCGCGGGCACTCGCACGCGATGGTGGAGGACAGGCCGGCGAAGTCGGCCAGCGCGGCATCGCTCCAGCGGCGTGTCGCTGCGAGCTGCGGTGCTGCCGAGGCGACCGGCACCGTCGTTTCGCAGGCCTTGATCAGGCTGCGCAGCCACTGGGCCAGCACAGCGTCGGGTTGGGGTTCGCGCAACAGCAGGGTGCCGCCGCAGGCAAGCGCGTCGCAGACGGCGTCGGCGGCAAAGCTGTACAGCACGGCCTTGGGCACGGCCGCAAGTGACGGTGCGGCGGTGTCGATTGCCTGTGCCCAGCCCGCATGCAGCTGCGGCTGATGGGCGAGCAGGGCATCCACGGCGTCATCACCCACGGCCGCGGCCGCCTGCGCCGCATTGTCGAAAGGTCCCAGCAAGTGCACCGCCGCCCCGAGTTGCCGTAGCAGCGCCGGGCGGCGCAATCGGGCGCCCAGTGCCGCGCCGATCACCACCAGCCTTACCGTCCGGGCGGGCGGCTGGCCGACCGCAGCCGCGCTACCGGCCGGCTGTGTGGCCGCGAGCGTGCTGGCATGGGTGGCGGCCACCTGCTGCAGTTGCACGATGTCGAGCGGTGCCAGGCTGCCGATGGCATGTCCCAGGTCGGTCAGCTGCTTGATGAGGGCAAGCCGGCGAACATCGTCCGCCGAGTAAAGGCGCTGGCCGCTGGGCGACAGCGCCGGCTGGGTCAGCGCGTATCGGCGCTCCCAGTTGCGCAGTGTGGCCACCGGCAGGCGCAGCATGCGCGCCACGGCGCCGCTGCGGTGAAGCGTTGGTGTGTCGTGCGGGTGCGGCATGTTGATTCGTCAGATGAATCGAGTTTGACGCGGATTATCAGAGTGAATTGGCCGTGTATTGCAGTGTGACCGACGATTGAATCGGTTTTGCGTACGATGCGTGCATGGCATCAACCGAAGTTCAACGCGTGGCGGTGATCGGCGCCGGCATCGCCGGAGCGATGTGCGCGCATGCCCTGGCACAGGCCGGACATGAGGTGCAGGTGTTCGACAAGGCGCGCGGGCCGGGCGGCCGGCTGGCCACGCGCCGCATGGCCTGGGTCGACCGGGCGGGTCAGCCCTGCACGACCCGGCTGGACCATGGCGCGCCGGGCATGACGGCGCATGCCGGCGCCTTCGGGGCGTTTGTCGACGAAGGCATGCAGGCCGGCTGGCTGGCCGAGTGGCGGCCGAAGCTGGCCGCAGGCAGCCTGCCGCCGGACGGCGACGCGTTGTTCCATGTGCCCGTGCCCGACAGCCCGGAGCTGTGCCGGCGCCTGTTGAACGGCGTGGCCGCCACGTGGTCGTGCGCCGTCGACAAGCTGCATTGGGCGGCGCCCGGCTGGCAGCTGGAAGCGGCCGGCCGGCGCCAGGGCGGGCCCTTCGATGCCGTGGTGCTGGCGCTGCCGCCCGCCCAGGCCGCGCCCTTGCTGGGCGCACACCGGCGCGACTGGGCCCGGCACGCCGCGCTGGCGCCCATGCAGCCCTGCTGGACGCTGATGGGCGTCGCGGCGGACGCATCCCCGCCGGCCTGGGCGCTGGCGCGGCCGCCCGCGGGGCCGCTGGCCTGGGTGATGCGCAACGACGCGCGGCCGGGCCGGGCGCGGGTGCCGGGCCAGGCGCATTGGGTCGCCCACGCAAGGGCAGGCTGGAGCCGCCAGCACCTGGAGCAGCCGCCCGACTGGGTACAGCAGCAGATGCAGGCCGCGCTGAGTGACACGCTGGGACAGCCGGTGGACTGGCTTCATTGCACCGTGCATCGCTGGCGATATGCGCTGCCGCAGGCGCGCCGCACGGCGCCGGGGGAATCGTTCTGGTGGGATGCCGCGCAGGGCCTGGGCGTCTGCGGCGACTTCCTCGGCGGGTCGGGCGTGGACGGCGCGTGGCTGTCCGCCCGCTCGCTGTCGGCGGCCATGCTGTTGGATGCGGCTCAAGCGGTCCCTGCCTGTCCTCCGGCCCAGGCCGCCTGATGCCACGCGAACGCAGTGGCTTTCGTGGCAACAAGGCTGCCTTGCCCAGCAAGCCTTGCGCGGCCTGCGGGCTGGCGATGGCCTGGCGCCGACGCTGGGCCGCCAACTGGGCTGAGGTGAAGTACTGCTCCGAGGCATGCCGACGCAAGGGTGCCACCCGTGACTGAACTGCGCACGCTCGTCATCGTGCTCGGCGACCAGCTCGACCTGGACGCGTCCGGCTTCGACGGCTTCGACGCCGCGACCGACGCCGTCTGGATGGCCGAGGTGGCCGAGGAGTCCACCCATGTCTGGTCCGGCAAGCCGCGCACGGCGCTGTTCATTGCGGCGATGCGCCATTTCGCGCTGGCCTTGCGCGGCGCTGGCCGCCCGCTTCACTACACGCGGCTGGAAGACGAGGGCAACCCCGGCTCGCTCGCCGCGCAGCTTCAGGCCGACATCGCGCGGCTGCGGCCCGCGGCGCTGGTGATGACGGCGCCGGGCGACTGGCGTGTGCTGCAGGCCATCAAGGGCGTCGCCCAGGCGAATGGCCTGCCGCTGGACGTCCGCGAGGACCGCCATTTCTTTGTCACCGTGCGTGAGTTCGCGGCCCATGCCAAGGGCCGCAAGTCGCTGCGCATGGAATATTTCTACCGCGAGCAGCGCCAGCGCCACGGCGTACTGATGCAGCACGGCCAACCCGAAGGCGGGCAGTGGAACTTCGACGCGGACAACCGCGAGGCCTTCGGCGCCGAAGGCCCGGGCGCCGTGCCGCCGCGCCTGGGCTTCGAACCGGATGCCGTCACGCGCGACGTGTTGGCCCTGGTCAACAGCCGCTTCGAGCAGCACCCGGGTCGGCTGGACAGGTTTGCGTGGCCGGTCACGCGTGCCCAGGCGCTGGAGGCCCTGCAGGCCTTCATCGCGCAGCGCCTGCCGCTGTTCGGCCGCTACCAGGACGCGATATGGCCCGACGACCCCTGGCTCTACCACTCGCATCTGTCGGCCGCGCTCAACCTGAAGTTGCTGAACCCGCGCGAGGTGGTCGCAGCCGCCGAAGCCGCCTACCGCGCGGGCCGGGCGCCACTGGCCAGCGTGGAAGGCTTCATCCGCCAGATCCTGGGCTGGCGCGAGTACGTGCGCGGCATCTACTGGACGCGCATGCCGCGCTACGCCGGGCTCAACGCCCTCGATGCGCACGAAGACCTGCCCGCCTGGTACTGGACGGGCGACACCAACATGGCCTGCCTGCGCGACGCGCTGGCGCAGACGCTCGAGCACGGCTACGCCAACCACATCCAGCGCCTGATGGTGACGGGCCTTTATGCGCTGATGCTGGGCGTCGAGCCGCAGCAGGTGCATGCCTGGTATCTGGCCGTCTATGTCGACGCCGTCGAGTGGGTGGAGCTGCCCAACACGCTGGGCATGAGCCAGTACGCCGACGGCGGCCTGATGGGCAGCAAGCCCTATGTCGCCACCGGCAAGTACATCCAGCGCATGAGCCCGCATTGCAAGGGCTGCCGCTACGACCCGGCGCAGCGCAGCGGCGACCGCGCCTGCCCGTTCACCACGCTGTACTGGGACTTCCTGATGCGCCATGAGGCGACGCTCGCGGGCAACCCCCGCATGGCGCTGCAGGTGAAGAACGTGGCGCGGCTGAGTGATGAGCAAAGGCAGGCGGTGCAGGAGCGGGCGGCGGAAATTCGGCGAGGGGAGGTCGGGCACGGATGAGGCCCTCACCCCACGCTGGCCGCCGCACGGGCGCGCATGGCCCGTCTGATGATGCTCGCACCCGGTGGTAAAACGCCGGCCCATGCCGGTTCTGAACGACGCTGCCTTGCCCGAAGGCTTTCGCCTTCTCCCTGGCCTGCTGGCGCCAGCGCAGCGGCAGGCCCTGGTTGCCGAATTGGCCACCCTGCCGCCCGGTACGGCAGGGCAGCGCGAGTTGCTCGAACAGCCTTGGTGCCAGGGGCTGGCGCTGTGGCTGCTTGGGTTGCCGCAGCTGCAGGACGCGCTGCCAGCCGAGGCCGTGGCGGTGCAGTGCACGCTGTTCGAGAAGTCGCCTGACCGCAACTGGCTGGTTACGCCGCATCAGGACCTGACCATCCCCGTTGCTGAACGCGTTGAGCATCCGCGTTTGTGCGGCTGGTCGGTCAAAGGTGGCCGGCATTTCGTGCTGGCGCCCGCCGAGCTGCTGGCGCAGATGGTGGCTTTGCGGGTGCATCTCGATGACGCGACCGAAGCCGATGGCGGTTTGCGGTTTGTACCGGGGTCGCATCTGCACGGGGTGCTCGGCGACGACGCGGCGCTAGCCTCGCGTGATCGCGTGGGCGAGGTGTCGGCAAACGCGCTGGCCGGTGACGGGCTGCTGATGCGGCCGCTGGTGCTGCATGCGTCGTCCAAGACGTCGGCGACAGGGCGGCGGCGCGTGCTGCACTTTCTGTTTGGGCCACAAGGCTTGCCGTACGGGCTGCGGTGGGCATCGACGGGCAGACGCAGCGTGCCGACATGAAGCTGCGTCGTGGCTACGGCGACTTCGTTGCCGGCCTGGCCTGCGCCTACGCGATGTTGGGCGCCGCCTATTTCGGCCTCTGGTCTTGCGGTAACTACGTTTGGAAAACCGAAGCCTTCAGGCTCTTCATGTGGGCATTGACACTTGCGGCGGTGCTGTTGCCCAGCCACAGGCTGCGGACCCTGCCGCGCAAGCTCTTGTTCCCACTCGCGCTGTGGGTGCTGTATGCGGTGGTTGAATCCGCCGTCTCCCCTTTCTATCCGGCGGCACCCGACAGCTGGCGTGCATATGTCGAAGACTTCCTGATCACGTTTTGGCACGGCCCGTGCTGACGCCTCGCGCGGCTCAAAGCGTCGTACTGCGCTTCCTCGCCATCGGCGGGTTCTTGCCAAAGTACTTCGCGATGCCAGTCGCCAGCGCGTCCACCAGCTGATCCTGATACGCCGGATCGCGCAGCTTCTTCTCCTCCTCCGGGTTGGAGATGAAAGCCGTCTCCACCAGGATGCTCGGGATGTCCGGCGCTTTCAGCACCGCGAAGCCGGCCTGCTCGACCTTGACCTTGTGCAGCTTGCCAATGCGGCCGATCTGGCCCAGCACCTCGCTGCCGAGCTTGAGGCTGTCCTTGATCTGGGCCGTGGTGCTCATGTCGAGCAGGGCGCGCAGCACGTTCGCGTCCTTGGTGGCCGCGCCGACGTTGACGCCGCCCACCATGTCGGCCGCGTTCTCCTTGTTGGCCATCCAGCGCGCTGCCGCGCTCGTGGCCGCGCCGTCTGAGAGGACGAAGACCGAGGCGCCGCGCGCCTGCGGTGTGAAGAAGGCGTCGGCGTGGATGGAGACGAACAGGTCCGCCTGCACGCGCCTGGCCTTGCGCACGCGCTCGTGCAGCGGCACGAAGAAGTCGGCATCGCGCGTCATCAGCACGCGGATGTTGGGGTTGGATTGCAGGCGCTCGCGCAGCTTCAGACCCACGGCGAGCACGACGTCCTTCTCGCGCAGGCCCGAGGGGCCGACGGCGCCGGGGTCCTCGCCGCCATGGCCCGGGTCCAGTGCGATGACGATGAGGCTGTCCATCGCGGCTGCTGCCGGTGGCTTGGGCTGGGGCGCCGGGGCCGGCTTGGGTGCGGCGGCGACGACGGGCGGCGGCGCAGGCGCAACAGGCGGCACGGCAGGGCGCTCAATCTTCTGGATCAGATCCTCCAGCGCGTCGTTGACGGCGCTGGCAGCCGCCTCGGCCCGGCGGGCGGCGGCGGGCGGCTTGTCGTGCTCCTTGACCAGGGCGACCATCGGGTCGGCCTCGACCTTGGGGTGCAGGTCCAGCACCAGGCGGTGTCTGTAGGCGGCCACGGGTGCCAGCGTGAACACCTGGGGCGCCGCAGGCTGCTTCAGGTCCAGCACGAGGCGCACCACGGTGGGCGTGTTCTGGCCCACGCGCACGCCGGCGATGTAGGGGTCGTCGGCCTCGACCTTGCCGATCAGCTCGCGCAGGCCCGGGCTCAGCGCCAGGCCGTCGATGTCGATGACGAGGCGGTGCGGCGAGTCGACGAGGAAGTGCTTGGCCACGAGCGGCTGGTCGGACTCGATGGTCACGCGCGTGTAGTCGGCCGCGGGCCAGACGCGCACGGCGACGATGCTGGCCTGGCTGCTGGCCGCCAGCGTCGTCGGCGCCTTGAGCAGCAGGGCGAGAACGCCGAGGGAAGCGCGGCGCTTCATGCCTTCAAGGCCTCGACGAGTCGGGCCGCGCCTGCCGCGCGCACACGGCGGCTGTCGTCGGCCATCAGCTCGATGAAGAGCTGCAGGTCGGCGGGCGGCAACTGGCCGGCGGCCTTCTCGGGCCATTCGCAGACCTTCAGGCCGGGTGCTGCGAAGACGTCGCGAAAGCCGGCGTCCTCCCACTCGCGCGGATCGCCGAAACGATAGAAGTCGAAGTGGCTGGCGGTGCTTCCGCCAGCCAGCTCATAACTCTCCATCACGGCGTAGCTCGGGCTCTTGATGCGGCCTTCCACGCCCAGCGCCCGCAGCAGCAACCGCGTGAAGGTCGTCTTGCCGGCGCCAAGCGGCCCGTGCAGTTCGATCAGCGCGTTGGGAGCGGGAAGCAAGGCCACCGCGAGCTTTTCAGCGGAGGCTTGGGCTGCAGCCTCGTCGGGCCACAGCAGTTCGGTTTCTAGAATCGCAGGCAAATGCAAGAGGTCCCGTCCACTGTCGATGCCACCGCGCTACTGGAGCGTTTGCGGGGCTGGGCTCGTGAGCTTGGATTCTCACAGATCGCCGTGGCCGACGTGGACCTCAGCAGCGCGGAGCCCGGCCTGCAGGCCTGGCTGGACGCCGGCCACCACGGTCGCATGCATTACATGGCCGCGCACGGCCTGAAGCGCGCGCGGCCGGCCGAGCTGGTGCCGGGCACGCTGCGGGTCGTCACGGCGCGGATGGACTACCTGCCGCAGGCGGCCGAGCCCGGCTGGCAAGCGGTCGAATGGTCGGGGCTGAACCGGCCCGAGCAGGCCCAGATCTCGCTTTACGCCCGGGGCCGCGACTATCACAAGGTGCTGCGCCAGCGCCTGCAAAAGCTCGCCGAGAAGTTGGCAGCCGAGGTCGGCCCGCTGGGCTACCGCGTCTTCACCGACTCGGCGCCGGTGCTGGAGGTGGAGCTGGCCACGCGCTCGGGGCTGGGCTGGCGCGGCAAGCACACCCTGGCGCTGCACCGCGAGGCCGGCTCGATGTTCTTCCTCGGCGAGCTCTTCATCGACCTGGCCCTGCCGTTGACCGAGGCCGTCAGCGCGCACTGCGGCGAATGCAGCGCCTGCATGGACGTCTGCCCCACAGCCGCCATCACCGCGCCCTACCGCGTCGACGCGAGGCGCTGCATCTCCTACCTGACCATCGAGCACGACGGCCCCATCCCGGTCGAGTTGCGGCCGCTGATTGGCAATCGCGTCTATGGTTGCGACGACTGCCAGCTCGCCTGTCCGTGGAACAAGTTCGCGCAGCGGGCCGTGCTGGCCGACTTCGACGTGCGCCCCGGCATGGCAGGCGCGCCGATTGCCACGCTGCTGGACTGGGATGAGAACGAGTTCCTGCGCCGCACCGAGGGCTCGGCGATCCGCCGCATCGGCTTCGCGCGCTGGCAGCGCAACCTGGCGGTCGCCGCCGGCAATGCGCTGCGCCTGCGTGACGACCCTGTGCTGCGAGCCGCCTTGCAGCGCGCGGGGCAGGGCGCCGATGCACTGGCGACAGAGCACATCGAATGGGCCTTGTCTGCGCCGGCGGCGTCTGCCGCGTTATCTTCCAGCCCGTTGTCCGTTGGAGCCCTTGAATGACCTTGTCCGTTCGCCGCCGCACCCTTGTTCTCGCCCTGGCCGCCGCCGCTGCCTTGCCGGTACAGGCGGTGCGCTACGACGGCCATGACTTCCCCGACACGCTGCAGCTCGGCGGCAGCACACTGGCGCTGAACGGCACCGGCAAGCGCCAGGTGGCCATCTATTCGCTCTACCTGGCCGCCCTCTACCTGCCGCAGAAGACCTCGTCGCCCGAGGCGATCTACGCCCAGAACGGCCCCAAGCGGCTGGAGATGCGCATCGTCATCCCGCTGGTGAAGGACGTGTCCGCTCAGGAGTTCGTCAAGGCCATCAACAAGGGCGTCAGCCGCAATTCCACCGAGGCCGAGAAGGCAGCGCTCGAGGAGCGCGTGAAGCAGTTCAACGCGGCCATCAGTGAAGTCGGCCGGGTGAAGAAGGGTGACTTGCTCGTCATCGACTATCTGCCGCCCCAGGGCACGGTCTTGACCGTCAACGGCAAGGTCTACGGCAAGCCCATCGAGGGCCAGGATTTCTACGCCGCCTTCCTCAAGGTCTTCATCGGCGATCACAACAGTGACGCCAAGCTGCGCGCCGGGCTGCTAGGCCAGCCGGGCTAGCATCGGCCGGCACAAATACCTACAGGAGACAGACACATGCAACGCCGCTCCATCCTCCAAGTCGCCACCTTGACCGGCCTGGGTCCGCTGGCCCAATTTGCCTGGGCACAGGCCTACCCCGCCAAGCCCGTGCGCCTCATCGTGCCCTTCGCGCCGGGTGGCACGACCGACATCATTGCCCGCATCCTGTCCGAGCGCATGCCCACGCTGCTGGGCCAGACCATGGTGGTGGACAACAAGGCCGGTGGCGGCGGCACGGTGGGTGCGACCGAGATCGCCCGCGCCGCGCCGGACGGCTACACGCTGGGCGTGGCCACGGTGTCGACGACGGCGGCCAACCCCGCCATCAACCCCAAGATCGCCTACAACCCGCTGACCGACTTCACGCCCATCATCAACGTCGCGGCCACGCCCAACGTCATCGCCGTGCACCCCAGCTTCCCGGCGCGCGACTACAAGGGCTTCGTCGCCGAGATCAAGAAGAACCCCGCCAAGTACAGCTTCGCGACCTCGGGCACCGGCGGCATCGGCCACCTGCAGATGGAGCTGTACAAGACGCTGGCCGGCGTCTTCATCCTGCACATCCCCTACCGCGGCGCGGGCCCGGCGCTCAACGACACGGTGGCTGGCCAGGTGCCGATGATCTTCGACAACCTGCCCTCGGCGCTGCCCTTCATCAAGGATGGCCGCCTCATCCCCATCGTCGTCGCCGCGCCGACCCGCGTGGCCTCGCTGCCCAATGTGCCGACCTTCAAGGAGGTCGGTCTGGACGCCGTCAACCGCATGGCCTACTACGGCATCCATGGCCCCAAGGGCCTGCCCAAGGAAGTGGTCGACAAGATCAGCGCAGCCGTCAGGAAGGCGGTCGAGCTGCCCGACGTGAAGAAGCGCATCGAAGACACCGGCTCGCTGATCGTGGCCAACACGCCCGAGCAGTTCGCCGCACAGATCGCTGCGGAACTGGACGTCTACAAGAAGGTCGTGGCAGCTCAGAAGCTGAAACTTGACTGACCCTGCGATTGAATCGTTCATAGAGGCGCTCTGGCTGGAAGACGGCCTGAGCGCCAACACGCAGGCGGCCTACCGGCGTGACCTGACGGCGCTGGCAACGCTGATCGCGCCGCGCTCGCTCGACAGTTGTACCGAACGCGATCTGCTCGAACTTGCCGTCGCCAAGGCGGGCGGCAAGTCGAGCAGCGCCAACCGGCGCTTGTCGGCCATCAAGCGCTACTTCCGCTGGGCGCTGCGCGAAGGCCGCCTGGCGGCTGACCCGACGTTGAAGCTCACGGCCGCCAAGGCCGGGCACCGCAACATCAAGCTGCTCAGCGAGGCCCAAGTGAGCGCCTTGCTCGCCGCGCCCGACGTGAACACGCCGCTCGGCCTGCGCGACCGCGCGATGCTGGAGCTGATGTATGCCAGCGGGCTGCGCGTGTCCGAACTCGTCACGCTCAAGGGTGCGCACGTGGCCTTCAAGGACGCCGTGCTGCATGTCACCGGCAAGGGCGGCAAGGCCCGCCTCGTGCCCTTCGGCGAGCATGCGGCTGACTGGATGGCGCGCTATCTGCGCGAAGCGCGCGCCGAGATCCTGGCCGGCCAGAGCAGCGACGATCTCTTCGTCACCGCACGCGGCGCCGGCATGACGCGGCAGATGTTCTGGACCCTGATCAAGCGACATGCGCTGGTGGCAGGCATCACGGTGCCGCTGTCGCCGCACACGCTGCGCCACGCCTTCGCCACGCACCTGCTCAACCATGGTGCAGACCTGCGCGCCGTGCAGCTTCTTCTGGGGCATGCCGACCTGTCGACAACGCAGATCTACACCCATGTGGCGCGTGAGCGCCTCAAGGCCTTGCACGCTACGCACCACCCACGAGGCTGAGCCAAAAAGGTATGTAGAAATCGGCGTCGCGTACCACGCGGGCTTCGAAAGTTTCATTGGTTTCAAACCTGTCGGCGGCGGACAACAACCGAGGCGCGGGGCGGCGCGGCGAGGGGCAAACTCCGGCGCCATCGCACCTCACCAAGGAAACCCCATGCACGCCATCCGCCTGCTGCCGACTGCGCTCGCCGCCCTCAGCCTCTTCAGCACCGCCGCCGCACTCGCCCAGGAGGCTACCGGCCTCGAGCGCGTCACCGTCGTCGGTTCACGCAAGAGCCTGCCTGCCGCGTCCAGCACCGACACCCTCGTGCCGGTCGACATCTACGCGATGGGCAAGGTGGCCGAGGGCGGTGGTCAATTCGACCTGGCGCAGTCGCTGCAATACCTCTCGCCGTCTTTCAACTCGACACGCCAGACCGGCGCGGACGGCGCCGACCTGATCGACTCCGCCGCGCTGCGCGGCCTGGGCTCGGACCAGACGCTGGTGCTCGTTAACGGCAAGCGCCGCCACACGGTGTCGCTGGTCAACATCTTCGGCGCGCGCAACCGCGGCACGACGGGCACGGACATGAACTCCATGCCGTTGCTCGCCATCGACAACGTGCAGGTGCTGCGCGACGGCGCGGCGGCCCAGTACGGCTCCGACGCGATTGCTGGCGTCATCAACATCCAGTTGAAGAAGAAGGCTGGTTGCGAGGCCGTTGCGGGCTACGGCCAGTACTCCGCTGGCGACGGCAAGAACTACCTCGCCTCGGCCTACTGCGGCATCAAGCTGGGCGACGGCTCGCTGGGCATCACCGGCGAATGGCAGGACCGCGGCCGCTCCAACCGCGCCGACCCGGGCAGCCTGCGCACGATTGGCGACACCCAGGTCGAGAACAAGACGGTCTACCTGAACGGCGAATTTCCCATCGCCGGCGACAGCAAGTTCTACGTGACCGCCGGCGCGCAGGACCGTGATGCGTCATCTGGCGCCTGGGCCCGCGAGGGCATCGGCTCCGAAGACATTCCCTCGCGCAACTCTGAGGCGATGTACCCGAATGGCTACGTGCCCTTCATCGACGGCAAGATCGAGGACCGCTATCTCATCGTCGGCTGGAAGTCGTCCATCGCCGGCTGGGACACCGACCTGTCGCAGACCTACGGCAGCAACAAGCTGCGCTACAACATCAACAACACGATGAACGCCTCCATCGCCAACAAGGACCTGCTGGCGGGCGGCTTGGGGCTAAGCCCGACGAGCTTCGATGCCGGCGGCTTCGGCTTCAGCCAGGCGACGACCAACTTCGACGTCAGCCGCTTCTTCCCGGACCTGCTCGGCGGCAGCAACATCGCCTTTGGCGCCGAGTACCGCAAGGAGAAATACAACATCGTCGCCGGTGAGCCTGGCTCCTATGTCGACGCCGATGGCGTGGGCTTTGGCGGCAATGCCGGCAGCCAGGGCTTCCCGGGCTTCTTCCCGTCGGACGCGACGAACCGCAGCCGCAACAGCCAGGCGCTCTACCTCGACTGGGAAGCCAGCCTGACGCCCAGCCTGACGCTGGACGCGGCCATTCGCCGCGAGCACTACAGTGACTTCGGCTCGACGACGACGGCCAAGCTCTCCGGCAGCTACAAGCTCAGCAAGGAACTGCTGCTGCGCGGCTCGGCCAGCACGGGCTTCCGCGCGCCCAGCCTGCAGCAGCTCTACTTCTCGTCCACCTTCACCGATTTCATCGCCGGTCAGCCGCTCGACGTCGTGCTGGCTCCCAACGGCAGCACCGTTGCCAACGCCGCTGGCGTGCCGTCGCTGAAGCAGGAGAAGTCCAAGAACTTCACGGCCGGCTTCACGTTCAAGCCCAGCGCGGACACGGCCTTCACGGCCGACCTTTACCAGATCAACATCAAGGACCGCATCGTGCTGTCGGGCCGCTTTGATGCCGACAACTACCCGGCGCTCGGCACCATCCTGCAAGGCCTGGGCGTGGGTCAGGCGCAGTTCTTCGTCAACTCGGTCAACACCCGCACGCGCGGCCTGGACCTGACGGCCTCCAACCGCAGCAAGCTCGGCGCGGGTCAGCTCGCCACCTTCCTGGCGCTGAACATCAGCCGCACGACGGTGACTGGCGTCAACGCACCGGCCGCGCTGAAGGGCTTTGAAGACGTGCTGCTGTCCACTCGCGAGCGCCTGTTCATCGAGCAGGGCGGCCCGCGGGCGAAGGCCACGCTGGGCTTCGAATACAGCCAGGGCGCCTGGACCGGCGAAGCCAAGGTCGTCCACTTCGGCAAGCAGACGCAGGGCGGTTTCTCCGATGACGTCTACCTGCAATACAAACCCAAGACCTCGATGGATCTCGGCTTGACGTGGCAGGCCACGCCGGCGCTGAAGCTCAGTGTGGGCGGCAACAACGTCTTCAACGTGAAACCGAGCCGCCAGAACCCGGACGAGACCGACAACGGCTTCTACTACGACAGCGTGCAGTTCGGCCTGAACGGCGCGTCCTACTTCGCCCGGGCGCACTACCGGTTCTAGGCCGAGTAAGAGCGGCGCTGACAATCCGGGCGAATGGACCACAGCTTCCTCTCCGCCCTGATCCTGCTGCTGCTGGTGCTCGACCCGCTCGGCAGCCTGCCCGTCTTCATCCCCATCATGCGTGCGGTGCCCAAGGAGCGCCGCACGCGCGTGGCCCTGCGCGAGGTGGGCATCGCCTTCTGCGTGCTGTTCGCCTTCATGTTCCTCGGCGAAGGCTTTCTGCGCGTGATGCACCTGTCGGAGCGCTCGCTGGAGGTGGCCGGCGGCGTCATCCTGATCATCATCGCCATCCGCATGATCTTCGGCGGCTCAGGCGAGTCAGCCTACGGGCTGGAGCCGGGCAAGGAGCCGTTGATCTTCCCGCTCGCCGTGCCGCTGCTGGCCGGCCCGTCGGCCATGGCCACCGTGCTGCTGCTGGCATCCCGCCAGCCTGACCGCATCTACGAGTGGATAGGCGCGCTCAGCGCGGCGCTGCTGGTGTCGGGCCTCGTGCTGGTGATGGCCGACCGCATCCGCAAGCTGCTGGGCGATTCGGTCGTGTCGGCCATCGAGAAGCTGATGGGCCTGGTGCTGACCGCCATCGCCGTGGAGATGGTGCTGGCCGGCCTGAAGCGCTATTTCATCGGCGGACTCTGACGGTCAGAAATCCGCCGACGCGGGCATCACTTGCCCTTCAGCTTGGCTTCCTTGCCCTTGGGCAGCACCGCCGTCATCGGCGCGACCGGGCGGTCCGAACCACCCGCTGCCTTGACGGGGCCGCTGTCCTTCTTGGGCTTCTTCGTCATCTTGTTGCCGCGTTGTTCAGTGTTGGCCATCGTGTCCTCCGTGGGTTGGTGAAAATTTGAACTATGCCTCAGCATCGGCCTGCGCCCGGGCCGGACTGGCCGCCCATTCGCCAGCCGTGACGTCGTAGCGGTTGCAGTCCATGTCGTACCAACGGCCGGGGCCGACGAAGCGCATGCCTATCCTTTCCATGACGGCAGCGGAGGCCTCGTTCTCGGGTTGGCAGACGGCGCAGACCAGTTCGGGCCGCAGCGTTCTGAACGCCCAGCCCACCATGTGCCGCGCCGCCTCGCTGGCATAGCCCTGGCCCCAGGCGTCCTGGCGCAGACGCCAGCCGGTTTCCAGCGGGCCGGCCAGGTCGCGGTTCAGGTGCTGGATGCAGCCGGTGCCGATCAGGTCGCCGTCGTCCTGCTTGATGAAGGCCCACCAGGAATAGCCGAACTCGGCCCAGCGCAGCTTGACGCGGTCGATCATGGACTGCGTGTCCTCACGCGTGTCCGGCCGGCCGGTGATGTATCGCATGACGACCGGGTCGCTGTTCAGGCGGTACAGCGCCTCAAAGTGGCGATCGTCCAGCGGCTCAAGCCGCAGCCTGGGAGTGGTCAGCAAGGTCATCGCCGCATTTTGAAACCGGACTTCTCACGATTCGAAAGTCACTTTTCAAATTGCGAAATTTGAACTTGCTGCGCTGCCGCAAGATTTCTCATTATGGTGAATCGCTTTTTGTGATTTGAAAAACGTAGATCAAGCTATTGTTTTTAAAAGAAAAAGTTTTTTGTCTTATATAAGACTTGCATGGCCGCAAGAGTGAGCTTGAGGACTAGTCTTGCGACATCGGTTTTCAATGTTTTGCAAGGAGCCTCCATGACCCGCCTGACCCGTGACCAACAGATCGCCGCCCTCGAAAAAGACTGGGCCGAGAACCCGCGCTGGAAGGGCATCACCCGCGGCTACAGCGCCGCCGACGTCGTTCGCCTGCGAGGTTCCATCGAGATCGAGCACACCTTGGCCAAGCGCGGCGCCGAGAAGCTCTGGGGGCTGGTGAACACCGAGCCCTTCGTCAACGCCCTGGGCGCGCTGACGGGCAACCAGGCCATGCAGCAGGTCAAGGCCGGCCTCAAGGCCATCTACCTGTCGGGCTGGCAAGTGGCCGGTGACGCCAACAGCAATGGCGAGATGTACCCCGACCAGTCGCTCTACTCGGTGGACTCGGTGCCCAAGGTCGTCAAGAAGATCAACGCCACCTTCCAGCGTGCCGACCAGATCCAGTGGAGCGAAGGCAAGGACGACATCGACTTCTTCGCCCCCATCGTGGCCGACGCGGAAGCCGGCTTCGGCGGCGTGCTGAACGCCTTCGAGCTGATGAAGGCCATGATCGAAGCGGGCGCCGCCGGCGTGCACTTCGAAGACCAACTGGCCAGCGCCAAGAAGTGCGGCCACATGGGCGGCAAGGTGCTGGTGCCCACCCGTGAGGCCGTCGCCAAGCTCGTCGCTGCCCGACTGGCTGCCGACGTGATGGGCACGCCGACGCTGCTGGTCGCCCGCACCGACGCTGAAGCCGGTGACCTCGTCACCGCCGACATCGACGACAACGACAAGCCCTTCTGCACCGGCGAGCGCACCGTCGAAGGCTTCTACCGCACCCGCAACGGCCTGGACCAGGCCATCAGCCGGGGCCTCGCCTACGCGCCCTATGCCGACCTGATCTGGTGCGAGACCGGCAAGCCCGACCTGGCCTTCGCCAAGGCTTTCGCCGACGCCATTCATGCCAAGTTCCCCGGCAAGCTGCTGGCCTACAACTGCTCGCCGTCCTTCAACTGGAAGAAGAACCTCGACGACGCGACCATCGCCAAGTTCCAACGCGAGCTGGGTGCGCTGGGCTACAAGTTCCAATTCATCACGCTGGCCGGCTTCCACAGCCTGAACTACTCGATGTTCGAGCTGGCCCATGGCTATGCCCGCCACCAGATGAGCGCCTTCGTCGAGCTGCAGGAAAAGGAGTTTGCCGCCGCCGAAAAGGGCTTCACCGCCGTGAAGCACCAGCGCGAGGTCGGCACCGGCTACTTCGACGCCGTCACCACCACCATCGAAGCCAACGCCTCCACCGCGGCGCTGAAAGGCTCGACCGAAGACGAACAGTTCTTCGACGCCAAGCACGGTTGATCCCGCGCACGATTCCCTCCGTCAACCTCAACTCCTGACGGTTCACAGCCCGCTTCGGCGGGCTTTTTTGCGTCCGTCACGGTGGCGTCATACATTCGTCAAACACTTGGCGCCATGAACAACACAACAACAAATACAAGGTTCAGTCTCACCACCCGCATCGGTGGCTGGTGGGCACAGCGGCGGGAGAGCAGCGAGGCGGGTGCACTGCGCAAGCGCTGCCCGCCGGCCACGCTGGCGGCCGGGAAGATCCCGCCCGCCGTCCGCACAGCCTGGGCACAGCACGCGCCGGAAGAATTCCCCGGCCTAGCCATCAGCGAAGGTGCCTGGCTGCGCTGCTCGCTCGGTCTGGCGCAGTTCTTCGAAGCCTGCCGGCTGCAGCGCGAGCAGGGGCCTTGTGCGCTGCCCAGCAAGGCGGCCGATTCGATCTGGCATGCCTGGCTCAAGCTCGACCCGGCCGGCTTGGCGGATTGGCAGCAGCGCTACTTCTGCCGCGTCGTCGAGCACCGCGAGTCTCCCGATCTGGGCGCGCCGCTGGACGACTGCCTGGCCCGTGCCTGGGTGGGCGCTTGCCGCAGCGAGGGGCACAGCCCGCTCGACCGGCGACTGCCGCTGTTGTTTGCGCTGGACGGCCTGCTGCGCCTGCCCACCGGCTGGGCCTATCGCTACGAGAAGAGCGCACTGGTGCACCGGCAGATCGACGGCTTCGGCCAGCCCAGCGGCAACGTGGTGGCGCATGCGGCGGTTGCGGCCGGCGGCCTGGCGGCGCTGGGGTTGGTCAGCGAGGCGGAACTGGCCGAGATGCGGCGCCGCCAGAGTGACAGCGGCAGCAGTTGCGGCAGTAGCTGGGATGCGGCCGGAAGCTGCGATGCCAGCGCGGACGGTGGCAGCAGCAGCTGTGGATCAGGCTGCGGCGGCGGCGGCGACTGACAGGCTCAGCGGCGCGCCACCTGAAAAGTCCCGACCGCGCCGTTCAGCGTCGCGGCCTGCTCGCGCAGGCTCTCGGCGGCGGCGGTGGACTCTTCCACCAGCGCGGCGTTCTGCTGCGTGACCTGGTCGAGCTGGGCGATGGCGATGTTGACCTGGGCGATGCCGTCGGACTGCTCGGCGGTCGCGGTCGTGATCTCGCCCATGATGTCCTTGACGCGCTGCACGGCGCCGACGAGCTCGTCCATGGTCTTGCCGGCCTCGGCCACCAAGCGTGAGCCGGCTTCCACGCGGTCGACGCTGCTGCCGATCAGACCCTTGATCTCCTTGGCCGCGTCAGCCGAGCGGCCGGCCAAGGAACGCACCTCGCTCGCCACGACGGCAAAGCCGCGGCCCTGCTCACCGGCCCGCGCCGCTTCCACCGCAGCGTTCAAGGCGAGGATGTTGGTCTGGAAGGCGATGCCGTCGATGACGCCGATGATGTCGGCGATCTTGCGTGAGCTGGCATTGATCTCGTCCATGGTGTGCACCACCTGCGCCACCACCTCGCCGCCGCGCTGGGCCACGCTGGCAGCCGACATGGCGAGTGAATTGGCTTGGCCCGCTGATGCCGCTGACTGTTGCACCGTGCCGGTCAGCTGCTCCATGGCGCTGGCCGTCTCCTCCAGGCTGGACGCGGCTTTCTCGGTGCGCCCGCTCAGGTCGTGGTTGCCGCTGGCGATTTCAGCCGAAGCGGTGGCGATGGACTCGGCCGAATCGCGGATGCCGCCGATGGTCTGCGACAGCGTCTCGCGCATGCGGCGCAGCGTTGTCTGCAATTTGCCAATCTCGTCGGAGCGTGCTGCGGCGCCTTGGCCGGAACGCATCAGGTTGCCGTCGGCCACGCGCTCGGCCAGCTCATTGGCCGCAGCCAGCGGCACGGTGATGCTGCGCGTGATGCTCCAGGCCGCGCCCACGCCCAGGCCCAGCATCGCCAAGCCGAACGCGATCAGCAGCAACCGCCCACTGCCGTTGGCCGCGTCGATGTCAGCGGCAGTCCGGTCGATGCTCTTGCGCTGGTGGTCGAGGAACTCCTGCATGCGCGCCAGATAGACCTTGGAGCCGGGCACGAAGACCTCGGTCAGCTGCTTGTCGGCAGCCTCGGCCTGACCGTCCTTCTTCAGCTTGACTATCTCCTCGCGCGAGGCGATGTAGACCTGCCTGGCCTTGGCCACCGTGTCGAACAGCGCCTGCTCCTCCGGCGAGCGGATCAGGGCCTTGATCTTTTCCTGCAACTCACCGGATTGCTTGGTCGACTGCGCCTGGTCCTCGGCGAACAGCGCGACGAGCGAGGTGTCCGAACTCTTGGCAATCGCGATCGTGCGACGCACGCCGGCGTTGATGTTGCGGTTCCAGTCGGCGAGCAGGCGCTCCTTAGTCAGCGGCTCGTCCATCATCTGCCGCGTGGCAGTGGCCGTGGCGGTCAGACGCCAGGACGCCAACGCGATGACGCACGCCGCCAGCGCCAGGATCAAGGCAAAGCCGGCGGCCAACCGTTTGCCGATGGTCAGATTCATCAAGGCGGTCTCCTTTTGTAACCGGCGATGTTCGCGCCTTGAGGTCGCACGCCAGCAGCAGGATCGGCAGGGCGTGCGGCTTACATCACGGATGACCCCGCCGTGGCGGCCCGCGTCAACGCGAGGCCGCCAGCAGCGCGCGGTAGTCCTCGGCGCTTGCGATGCGCGGGTTGGTCTTGTGGCAATGGTCCAGCAGCGCGTGTTCGACGATGCGCTCGTCCAGCTCCGGCCCCGCACCCATGGCGGCAAGGCCCGAGGGCAGGCCCAGCCGGGCGTTCATCGCCGTGATGGCCTCGGCCACCGCATCGGCGTCGCTGCCGGCCAGGGCCATCGCCTGCGCGAGCCGGCCCATCCGCTGCTCGCGCTTCACGCTGTCGGCCTCGGCGTTGAAACGGATGACGGCCGGCAGGAAGACGGCGTTCAGCGTGCCGTGGTGCAGCTGCGGGTTGATGCCGCCCAGCGAATGGCTCAGCGAATGCACCGCGCCCAGGCCCTTCTGGAAGGCGAGGGCGCCGTGCACGCTGGCGCACATCATGTCCAGCCGCGCGTCGCGGTCCTGGCCGTCGCGGGTGGCGCGCTCGATGCTCTGCCAGCCGCGGCGCAGGCCCTCCAGCGCGATGCCGTCGGCCGCCGGGTTGAAGGCCGGCGCCAGGAAGGTCTCGATGCAGTGCGCAATGGCGTCCATGCCGGTGGCGGCCGTCAGCGCGGGTGGCAGCTTCAGCGTCAGCGCCGGGTCGCAGATGGCGGCCTTGGGCAGCAGCTCCCAGTTGTGGAAGCCCAGCTTGCGGCCGTCGTCCACGATGAGGATGGCGCCGCGCGCCACCTCGCTGCCGGTGCCCGCCGTCGTCGGTACGGCGATGAGTGGCAGCACCTTGGAGGTGATGTTGACGGCGCCGCCCTCGATGGTGGCCCAGCGCTTGAGCGGCCCCTCGTGCGTGGCGGCGATGGCCACGCCCTTTGCCAGGTCCATGCTGGAGCCGCCGCCGATGGCGATGAGGCCGTCGCAGCCGAACTCCTGCGCCACCAGCACGGCCAGGCGCACGGCGGCCTCGGTCGGGTTGGCGGGCGTGCGGTCGAAGACGGGCGGCTTGACCTCGAAGGCGGCCAGCGCATCGTCCAGCACGCCGGCCGCGCGCACGCCGGCATCGGTCACGACGAGGGGACGGCGGATGCCGATGCGCTCGCATTCCGCCGGCAGCAGGCTGCAGGCGCCAAAGGCCAGCTCGATGCGGGTCAGGTAGAGGATCTGGGCCATGTCAATCGCGCCCGGCCGTCCGAAGCAATTGACTCGCCCCCTCGGGGGGCAGGGAACGAAGTGAGCGTGGGGGCTGGTTCATTCATCTCTCCGCGATGTCTTTTTGCATCCTAGTGCGGTGTGCATAGACTGGCCGTCATGCGCGCGACTCCACTGACATGGCTGCTCGTCCTCCTGCTCGCGGCCTGCGGCGGTGGCGGCGGCGGCGGTTCATCCACCCCGCCACCGGTCGACACCCTGCCCGGGCTGACCGACTCGACGGTCTATTCCTCGGCGGCCGATGCCTCGCTGCCCGGTGCCGTCGAGGCGGCCGCCGTCAGCACGCAGACGCTAACCGCCAACGGCCAGACACTGAGCTACACCGCCACTGCCGGCCACCTGATCGCGCGTGACGGGGTCGGTGCGGCACAGGCCTCGGTCTTCTACGTTGCCTACACGCTGCCCGGCGCCGACGCCGCCACCCGCCCGGTCACCTTCTTCTACAACGGTGGCCCAGGCTCGGCCTCGGTCTGGCTGCAGCTGGGCAGCTTCGGCCCCAAGCGCCTGGTGACCGGTGTGCCCGAGACGACGACGGCGCGGCCCTTCAACATGGTCGACAACGCCGAACACCTGCTCGGCCAAAGCGACCTCGTCTTCATCAACGCGGTGGGCACCGGCTACTCGCAGGCGATTGCGCCCTTCACCAACCGCAACTTCTGGGGCGTGGACAGCGACGCGGCACTGTTCCGCGACTTCATCCAGCGCTATCTCGCCGTCAACGGCCGCGCAGCCTCACCCAAATACCTGTTCGGCGAAAGCTATGGCGGCCCGCGCACGGCTGTGCTCGCGCGGCGCTTGCAGGAGGCCGGCGTCATGCTGGACGGCGTGGTGCTGCAGTCCCCGGCCATGGACTACAACAGCAATTGCGCCATCACGAACGGCCGGGGCTGCGGCGGCTTTCTGCCTACATTCGCCGCCGTCGGCGCCTTCCACCGCCTGACCCAGCCCGTGCCCACCGACCTCGGCGCCTGGGCCGTCACCTCGCGCAACTATGCCGACCAGGTCTACGCGCCTGCGCTGTTGGCATTCGTCACCGGCGGGCAGCAGGCACCCGCGCTGTGGCAGCCGCTGGCCGACCTGACGGGCCTGCCCGCTTCGCGCTGGCAGGTCACGCTCAACGTCGGCGCCGATGACTACCGCCAATGGCTGATCAGCGGCCAACTGCTGGGCCGCTACGACGGCCGCATGAAGGCGGCCACCGGCAGCCAGCTCGCGTCTGAGGGCGACCCGTCCAGCACCTGGATAGGCGAGAGCTTTGCGCAGGGCATCGCCACGCATCTGCGCGACCAGCTCGGCTACCGCAACGCCTCCACCTATGTCGTGCTAAGCAACGCCATCCAGCTCTGGGACTTCAGCCACGCCGGCCGCGCGCTGCCGGACACGCTGCCCGACCTGGCTGCGGCGCTGGCGCAGAACCCGCGCCTGCGCGTGCTGGCCGTCAGTGGCTATCACGACCTGGCCACGCCCTTCCACCTGACCGAGACCGACCTTGCCCGCGTGGACGCCAGCCGCGTGAAGATCCGCAACTACGCGGGCGGCCACATGAGCTACCTCGATGACGCGACCCGCATGGCCCAGCTCGCCGACATGAAGGCCTTCTACGCCAGCACGCTGGCCCTGCGCGCCGCCACCGATCTCGGCCCCGAGCGCCGTGCGCTGGAGGCTCGGCCTGTCATCGCCGTCGATCGTGCCGGCACGCCGCAGACGCCGGGCAGCGTCGCGCCGACGAACGAGGGCGCATTCCAGGCACCGCTGCGCGACCCGTGGGTGCCACCGAGAATGCGCGCGCAATGACGCAACCCACACCGCTGCTGACGCCCCGAATGGCCGGCGTGCTGGAACGCATCCGCCGCGCCAACCGCCCACCCTTCCACAGCCTGACGCCGCGCGAGGCCCGCATCGCCTACCGCATGGGCGCCGAGATCCTGGACCTCCCGCGTGCGCCGCTGCCGCGTGTCGAGGATCTCAAAGCTGCCGGCCGCCCCGCACGCCTTTACGCGCCGAGCGCGGAGAAGCTGCCCGTCATGCTCTACCTGCACGGCGGCGGCTTCACCATCGGCGACCTGGAAACCCACGACAGTCTGTGCCGCCAACTGGCTCTGCGCAGTGGTGCTGCCGTGCTGGCGCTGGACTACCGCCTGGCCCCCGAGCACCGCTTCCCCGCCGCCGTCGACGACGCCTGGGCAGCGCTGGCCTGGCTGCACGACCATGCCGCCTCGCTCGGGCTGGACGGCTCGCGCCTGGCCGTCGGTGGCGACAGTGCCGGCGGCACGCTGGCGGCAGGCGCGGCTTTCTTCGCCCGTGAACGTGGCCTGCCGCTGGGGCTGCAACTGCTGATCACGCCCGGCACCGGCAGCGACAGGAGCCACGCCTCGCACGTCCGCTTCGCCGAAGGTTTCCTGCTCGACGCGACCACCATCGAGTGGTTCTTCGGCCAATACATCGACGTTGAGCAGCGCAGCGACTGGCGCTTTGCGCCGCTGAACGCAGACGACCACAGCGGCCTGGCGCCCGCCGCCGTGCTGCTCGCCGAGGCCGACCCGCTGGTGGACGAAGGTCTGGCCTATGCCGACGTGTTGCGTGCGGCCGGCGTGCCCGTGCAACTGGACTTGGTGCGCGGCGTGACTCACGACTTCATCAAGATGGGCCGCAGCCTGCCTGAGGCGGTTGCCGCAATCGACTTCTGCGCCGCTGCACTCAAGCAATACCTCCAGCCATGAAACGCACCGAATTCCGCCACCTGGAACCCCTGCGCGTCCGCTGGGTCGAGATTGACGCCCAGGGCATCGTCTTCAATGGCCACTACCTGACCTACATCGATACCGCCATGAGCGGCTATTGGCGGGCGCTGGCGCTGCCCTATGCCGAGACGATGAAGCAACTCGGTGGCGACCTGTTCGTGCGCCGCGCCGCGCTCGACTACCTCGGCTCCGCCCGCTACGACGACCGCCTGGACATCGGCGTGCGCTGCCGAGAGTTTGGCAACAGCTCGATGAAGGTCGACTGCGGCGTCTTCCGTGGCGACCAGTTGCTGGTGCAGGCCGACATGATCTACGTCTTCGCCGACCCGGTCACCCAGACGCCGCTGCGCGTGCCGGACACGCTGCGCGACGTCATCCACGGCTTCGAGACGGGTCAGCCGGTGGTCGACGTGGCGGTCGGCGACTGGCGCGACCTGGGGGAGGCGGCCGGCGCCATCCGCCACGAGGTCTTCATCGAGGAGCAAGGCATCCCTGCCGACATGGAATGGGACGCGGCCGACGCCAGTTGCCTGCACGCGCTGGCCCGCAACCGCTTCGGCATGCCGCTGGCGACGGGGCGGATGCTGGAACACGTGCCCGGCGTCGCCAAGATCGGCCGCATGGCCGTGCTGCGCGCGATGCGCGGCACCCAGATCGGCCGCCAGGTGCTGGACGCGCTGATGGCCGAAGCGAAGAAGCAGGGCTACCGGGAGGTGCTGCTGCATGCGCAGCTGTCGGCAGAGAATTTCTATCTGCGCGCGGGGTTCCAGCGCAGGGGCCAGCCGTTTGAGGAGGCGGGCATTGGGCACGTCGAGATGGTGAGGGCGCTGTGAGCGATTGGGTGTTTTTCCAGAATATTCGTCGAACGCTGCAGCCGCTTCTGTTGGTGTTTGCTGCCGCTCAAACGCCGGCGTTCAGCTGCAGTTGCGCCGTTCCTGATGACCAACGTGCTTACGCGGACGCAACTGACGTCGTGCTTGCAACTGTCGAGTCGGTCCGCCTGACGCCTGACGATCCGAGCGGCTATCGCTATGGTGAGATGTATGTCGAGGACGCAGTCTTTGTGGTCAAGGAAGTTTTCAAGGGCAAGCGTCGGGTCGGCGAGCGATTGCCGGTTCGCTCCAACATTGGTGGCGGTCAATGCGGGGTCAGCGCCGTCAATCGCCCCATTTGGTTGGAAGCGCGGGTCAGGTCGCCTGACAAAATCGTCGCCGCCAAGATGTCTCGCTCTTGGCTGATCTTTGGCTACGGCGCCGCACCGTACGAGCTCGGCATGTGCGGCTCGTCCGCGCCGGCTGACACTGGCGAGGTGAAGCGGGTGTTGAAGCTGCTGCGCAGCCGTCCTGCGCACTGAAAAGCCCGGAGATCAGCCCAGCATCTCGAACCGCTCCACCTTGCGCTCGCTCGCCAGCCACTGCGCCATCGCCGCCGCCACCTGCGGCTCGCGGTGGCCCCAGCCTTCGGGGTAGATCTCCATCCACGTCCACTGCCCATCGGCATCCGGCTCGGGGCGTTGCAGCAGCTCGATGGGTGCCTCGACGCGTGCCTTGCGGAAGGCGATGAGCGCCGCATCGACGTTGTCGGCGGCCACCTTGTAGTAGACGTAGAGCTGCATCAGTCCTGCGGTGGAATCTCGTAGGGCAGGGCGCGTGGCTGCAAGGTCGCGCCAGAAGCGCTTCCAAGGTGCAGGCTGCCACTTTCGAGCGTCGCCAGCTTGATCTCGGCAGCGATCAGCGAGCGGCCATCGCGCGTGCCGGCGCTGGCGACGACGCCGGCCGGCTGCGCGGGGTCGGCGCTGTGGAAGATCTCCTGGCCGACGGTCGCCGCCTCTTCGGTCTCGAACACCTGCAACCGCCGCTTCAAGGTGCCGCGGTACTGGCTGCGGGCGACGATCTCCTGGCCGGGATAGCAACCCTTCTTGAAACTCACCCCACCCAGCACCTCGAAGTTGATCATCTGCGGCACAAACGCCTCGACGGTAGCGCCGCGTACCCAGGCCACGCCGGCTTGCGCCTCGGCCCAGGCCCAGTCGTCGGACGTGATCGCCTCGCCAGCCGGCGCAGGCGCATCGGCCGGCTGCACAAGCAAGGCGCGACCCGTGCCCGGCAGGGCGATCCGGACGGCACCACCATCGCGGCTCAGGGTCCACGCCTCGGCGACCTCCGCGCCCAGCAGCCCATAGACCGCAAGCTCAGCGCTCGCATCGCTGAGCTTGCACTTGGCCCGCATCACGAACATCGACAGCCGCTTCAGCGTCGCCGCCAGCGTCTCGACCGGCAGCGCCAGCAGGATCTCTTCGTCGCCGCCGCGCCAGCCCACCAGCGTTGCCAGCAGCCGGCCCTTGGCCGTGCAGAAGCCGGCAAGCCGGGCATGCTCGCGGTCGAGCAGGGCGAAGTCCTGAGTCAGCTGGCTGTGAAGAAAGCTGGCGGCGTCGGCGCCTTGGGCGCGGATGACGCCCCAGTCGGCGAGGCGGAGTTGGAGGGGTTCAGACATGGGCGGAATTATCATCGGCCCCCTTTGGGCAGAGCCGGGCAAGGGCATGAAGTGGTTGTTGCGGGCGCTGCTCGTCTTGTTGTTGATCGCGGCGCTGGCCGCAGGCGCCGTGTGGCAGTGGCTGCGCAGCCCGCTGGCCCTGGCCGCGCCGTCGGTGGAGCTGTCCATCGAGCCCGGCACGAACCCGGCCGAGGTCGCCCGCGCCTGGGTGGCGGCCGGCGTGCAGACGGATGCGCGCTATCTCTACCAGTGGTTCAAGTGGTCGGGGCAGGCCAAGCAGATCCGCGCCGGCAGCTATGAAGTCCACGCCGGCATCACGCCGCGCGCGCTGCTCGACAAGATGGTCCGCGGCGACCAGATCCTCGAGCAGCTTCGCCTCATCGAGGGCTGGAACTGGCGCCAGGTGAGGGCGGCTCTCGCTGCCGCGCCGTCGCTCAAGGCCAGGACCGCCGCCATGAGCGACGCCGAGGTCATGGCCGCGCTTGGCGAGCCGGGCGTCGCACCCGAAGGCCGCTTCTTTCCCGACACCTATGCCTACAGCAGGGGCGTGAGTGATCTCACCGTGCTCAAGCGCGCCCACGCGGCCATGCAGGGCCGCCTCGCCGCCGCATGGAGCAAGCGTACCGCCGACCTGCCGTTGAAGTCGGCCGCGGAAGCGCTGATCCTGGCCTCCATCGTCGAAAAGGAAACCGGCACGCCGGCCGACCGGAGCCGCGTCGCCGCCGTGTTCGTGAACCGCCTGCGCGTCGGCATGCCGCTGCAGACCGACCCCACGGTCATCTACGGCTTGGGCGAAACCTTCGACGGCAACCTGCGCAAGCGTGACCTGTTGGCCGACACGCCCTTCAACACCTACACGCGCGGCGGCCTGCCGCCCACGCCCATCGCCATGCCGGGTGCGGCCTCGCTGGCAGCGACGTTGAACCCGGCGCCAGTCAAGTCGCTCTATTTCGTGTCTCGCGGTGACGGCAGCAGCGAGTTCAGCGACGACCTCGCCGCGCACAATCGCGCGGTGAACAAATACCAGCGTGCGGCCAAGTGACCGGTCGATTCATTTCTTTCGAGGGCATCGACGGTGCCGGCAAGTCCACCCACATCCAGGCGGTGGCTGACTGGTTCCGCGCCCGTGGCGCCGATGTGCAGCTCAGCCGCGAACCCGGCGGCACGCCGCTGGCGGAGGCGCTGCGCGACATCGTGCTGAAGGAGTCCATGGGCTCGCTGACCGAGCTGCTCCTGATGTTCGCCGGCCGCCGCGACCACGTCGAAGCCGTCATCAAGCCCGCTCTGGCCGCCGGCCGGACGCTGCTCTGCGACCGCTTCACTGACGCCAGCTTCGCCTACCAGGGCGGCGGCCGCGGCCTGCCGCTGGCGGTGCTGAATGCGCTGGCCGACTGGGTCCAGGAAGGCACCGAGCCGGAGCTGACCCTGTGGTTCGACCTGCCCGCGCAACAAGCCGCCGCTCGCCGCGCCAGTGCGCGAGAGGCTGACCGCATCGAGCAGCTCGACCTGGACTTCTTCGAGCGCGTGCGCGCCGGCTACGCCGCCCGTGCAGCCCAGGCGCCGCAGCGCATCGTTCGCATCGACGCGAGCGGCACGGTCGAGCAGGTCGGCGCGGCCGTGCTGGCGGTTCTCGCTCAGCGCTACCCCGCATGCTGAACGCCGATCTCCCCTGGCTGAAGGATCCGCTCGCCGACGCGCTGGCCCGCGCGCGCTCGCACGCGCTGCTGGTGCAGGGCCCGGCCGGTGTCGGCCAGCTGGAGCTGGCCGTCAAGCTGGCGCAGAGCTGGCTCTGCGAAGCCGCGGCACCCGCCCAACCCGCCTGCAACCACTGCCCGAGCTGCAAGCTGTTCGCCAGCGGCACGCACCCTGACTTTCAGATGCTGCTGCCCGAAGCCCTGGAGGCGTCGGCTCGCGAGTCCCTCGGCCTGCCTTTCGAGGAGATCGAGACCAAGGCCGGCAAGGCCAAGCCCAGCCGCGAGATCAAGGTCGAGGCGGTGCGCAACCTGCTCGCGTTCGCCCAGGCGACATCGGCGCGCGGCAAGGCCAAGGTGGTCGTCATCTTCCCCGCAGAGGCGCTGAACGGCATCGCCGCCAACGCCTTGCTGAAGACGCTGGAGGAGCCGTCCGGCCTGTTGCGCTTCGCACTCGCCAGCCATGACAGCGCCAGCCTGCTGCCCACCATCCGCAGCCGCTGCCAGCCTGTGCCTCTGGCGCTGCCCGAGCGCACGGCGGCGCTGGCCTGGCTGGCGTCCAAGGGCGTGGACGGCGCCGAAGGACTGCTGGCCGCGACCGGCGGCCGGCCGCAGCAGGCGCTGGAATGGTCGCAGGCGGGGCTGAGCGATGCCGCCTGGCAGGCGATCCCGAAGCGCGTGGCCCGTGGCGAGGTGCAGGCCCTGTCCGAGCTCGCCCCGCCGCGCGCCATCGATGCCTTGCAGCGCCTGTGCCACGACCTTCTGCGCCGCAGCCACGGCCAACCCGGCCAGTTCTTCGCGCCGATGGCCCTGCCTTCGCCCAGGCGCGCCGCGCCGCTGCTCGCCTGGGACACCGAGCTGAAGCGCGCCGCCCGCCATGCCGACCATCCGCTGAACGCCAGCCTGTGGATTGAGGCGCTGGTGGCGCAAGCGCAGGCGGCGGTGACGGCGGCAATGCGCTGAGCCTGGCTCCAGGCTCATACACTCAGGCGATGAGCGACGCGTCTTCCAAGCAGGGACCGGCTTCCCTGCAATTCCAGCCCAGCCAGCACGGCGGCGCCCTGCCGTTGCCCTCGGTCAGTGGTTCCGCCAGCAGTTCGCAGGCGCGGCCCAGCGTCATCCAACTGGTCTTCCGCGAGAAGTCGGCGCTTTACGCGGCCTACATTCCGGCCTTTACCGAGGGCGGCCTGTTCGTGCCCACGACGCGAGACTACAAGCTCGGCGAGGACGTCTACCTGCTGCTGGCCCTGCCCGAGGACAACCAGCGCTATCCGGTGGCCGGCAAGGTCGCCTGGCTGACGCCGGCCAACGCGTCCGGTGGCCGCACCCAGGGCGTGGGCGTGCGCTTCCCCGGCGACGACAAGACGCGGCTGATCCGCGTGCGGATCGAGGAAGTGCTGGGCACGGCGGTTTCGTCGAGCAAGCCCACCCAGACTCTCTGAAGTGAAAAAGCCCCCACGTTCGCTTCGCTCACTGCTCCCCGAGGGGGCGCGTCAGCGGTTTCGGACGGCCGGGCACCGCTGACATGTTTATCGATTCCCATTGCCACCTCAGCTTCCCCGAACTGAAGCAGAGGCTTCCCGACATCCTGGCCGACATGCGCAACGCGCAGGTGGTGCAGGCCATCTGCATCTGCACGCAGATGGAGGAGTTCGAGACCGTGCACGGGCTGGCGCTGGAGAACGATGTGCTCTGGGCCACCGTCGGCGTGCACCCCGACACCGAGGACATGCGCGAGCCCGACGTGGCCGAGCTGGTGCGGCTGGCGGCGCTGCCGCGCATCGTCGCCATCGGCGAGACGGGGCTGGACTACTACCGCCTGAACGGCCGCAGCATCGACGACATGGAGTGGCAGCGCGAGCGCTTCCGCACCCACATCCGCGCGGCACGGCAGGCGGCCAAGCCGCTCGTCATCCACACCCGTTCAAGTGCCGCCGACACGCTGCGCGTGCTGGACGAGGAGGGCGGCGAGCAGGCCGGCGGCGTCTTCCACTGCTTCACCGAGACGGCCGAGGTGGCGCTGGCGGCCGTGGAGCGCGGCTACTACATCTCCTTCTCCGGCATCGTCAGCTTCAAGAACGCGCAGGACCTGCGCGACCTGCTCAAGCTGCTGCCGCTGGACCGGGTGCTGATCGAGACGGACAGTCCCTACCTGGCCCCCATGCCCTTCCGCGGCAAGACCAACTCGCCGGCCTATGTGCCGCACGTCGCCAAGGCTGTGGCCGATGCCGTCGGTCTGCCGGTGGCCGAACTGGCCGCCATCACAACGGCCAACACGCGCCGGCTGTTCAAGCTTCCGGAGCCCGCATGAGAACGCTGCTGATCGCCTTGGCGCTGGTCGTCGTCACCGGCGCGCACGCGACACCGGTCGACGACCTCGTCACCGCCGCCGAGATGAATGACCCGCGCGCAGTGCTGGCCCTGCTGCTCAAGGGTGTGGACCCCAACCTGGCCGATCACCGTGGCCGCACCGCGCTGTTCACCGCCGTGCGCGAGGGTTCGCAGAAGGCGCTGGAAAGCCTGCTGGCCGACCCCAGGACGCGGACGGACGCTGTCAATGCCGATGGCGAGACGCCGCTGATGCTGGCCGCCGTGCGCGGTTCCTTGCCGGCCGCCAAGGCGCTGGTGAAGCGCGGGGCGGCCGTCAATCGCAAGGGCTGGACGCCGTTGCACTACGCCTGCAGCGGGCCGGACAACGGCGTCGCGGCCTTTCTCATCGCCGAAGGTGCCGAGTTGAACGCGCGCTCCGAGAACGGCACGACGCCACTGATGATGGCCGCCCGCTACGGCAGCGGCGACCTCGTGCCGCTGCTGCTCAAGGCAGGTGCCGAGCCCCGCGCTGCCAACGAGCAGGAGCTGACGGCGGCCGACTTCGCCCAGCGCGGCGGCCGCGACAAGATGGCCACCCAACTGCGCGAAGCCATGGCCGAGCGCCAGCGCGCTGCGAATGCCGGGAAGTAGCGAGAAGTAGTTCTCGCCGCAGCCGGCGTGTAGGGCAAAGTCTTACAGCCCCTAGCGCGATGTGCCGACTGTTGCGAAAAGATGCGCCTGCCTACAGTGGACCCATCGTCAACAGGAGGCTCACCATGCTGTCCACCACCCCCAATCTGGCTGATCCGTTCGCCATGCTGATCGCCCCCGAGCAGGTGATGCACGCCATCGAGTGCTCCGACCGCCTGACCCGCCTGCAGCGCCGCGTCTACCGCCCACTGGACCGGCCCTGGATTCCCGTGAAGGCCACGGCCGATTTCGACAGCGAGATCGACGCCGAACTCGAAGTCGAAATTCCCGATCTTTCCGACGACGCCGAATAAAGCAAACGCCCGCATCAGCGGGCGTTCTGTTTGGCGAGGCCCTTGGCCCCAAGCTGAAGCGTTTAGACGCGCTTGCGGTACTCGTGCGTGCGGGTGTCGATTTCAACCTTGTCGCCGTTCTCGACGAACGCCGGCACGGAGATCTCGAAGCCGGTGCCCTTCAGGCGGGCGGGCTTCATGACCTTGCCCGAGGTATCGCCCTTGGCGGCCGGCTCGGTTTCGATCTCGCGCACGACGCTGGTGGGCAGTTCGATGGAGATGGCCTTGCCGTCGTAGAAGGTCACTTCCGCGGCCATGCCGTCTTCGAGGTAGGAAATGCCGTCGCCCATGTTCTCGGACTCGACTTCGTACTGGTTGTACTCGGTGTCCATGAAGACATACATCGGGTCGGCGAAGTAGGAGTAGGTGCACTCCTTCTTGTCGAGGATGATCTGCTCCATCTTGTCGTCGGCCTTGAAGACCAACTCGGCGCCGGAGCCGTTCAGCAGGTTCTTCATCTTGATGCGCACGGTGGCGGCACCACGGCCACCACGGCTGTATTCAGTCTTCAGCACGACCATCGGGTCCTTGCCCTGCATGATCACGTTGCCGGCGCGGATTTCTTGTGCGAGTTTCATGGTGTGTTGCGAAGTTGGGGGCCGGGTAGTTGGAAAGGTCTGCCAGCCGATGAACCGTTGCAGCGCACCAGATTCCGTCTCGGCTTGGCGCGGCAAAGCCCGACATTCTAGCGGGAAGCCCCTAAAAACCAGAGAAGCTGGCTAAGCAGGTCGGCCTGGGCCGCCAACTGCGCACGCCATGCGCGTGCGTGCGCGCCGGCATCGGCAAGGCCCATCAGACGCGCCGGCAAGCCGCCGAGGCCGTTCCAGCCGCGCCAGACGGCACGCCACACCTCGGGCAGTTCCGCGCGCGTCATGAAGGCCTCGAGCTTGGCGTGGTGGGCCTTGTCGTCCTGCGGGTAGATCTGCCAGACGAAGGGCTTGCCGGCCCACTGCGCGCGCACGAACGAGTCCTCGCCGCGGACGAAATTCAGGTCACAGGCCCAGAGCAGCCGGTCGTAGTCGTCCTGGGCCAGATAGGGCAGGGCGACCGTGCGCAGGCCGGGCCGATTGGTGACCTGAGCTTGCAACGGCCCGGGGCAGGCCAGCAGCAGCGTCGGCTGATCAGCGAGAGCGTCCAGCAGCGGCGCCAGTGCCGGGTTGGCGTAGGCGAACAGGCTGACGACCCGCTCACCTGGCTCGGGGGACCAGCCTTGCTCGGCCAGCCAGGCCGGGCCGTCGAAGGCTGCGATGCGATCGAGCACGCCGGGCTCGCGCAGCAGCCCGCCGGTGCGGGACGTGAAGCCGGGGTAGAAGAAGTGCTTCGTCAACCCCGCGCCCGGGCCGCTGAACTGCGGCGAGGCCAGGCCGTGGCTGCGCTCGACGTAGTCCTCGGCGCTGAGGTATTCCAGGTTGATCCAGCGCGGCGCCGGCTGTCGGGCCGCCATGCGGGTGATGAAGGCCGGCGGCAGGTCGCAGCCAAAGGCTTCGATGACGACGTCGCCCGGCAGAACGTCGATATCGCCGCCCGGCCAGGGGCGGACCTCTACGCCGCTTGGCCGCTCCGGCGCCATCCACGCCAGCGCCGTTGCATCGTCGATCCACAGCCTTGCGCTTTCACCGCGCGCCGCCAGATCACGGGCCAGCCGCCAGCAGACGCCGAGGTCGCCGTGGTTGTCGATGACGCGGCAAAAGAGGTCCCAGATCATGGGGCGATTGTCCCAGGCCAAAATCCCGGAATGTCCAGCACGACCCCTTCAGACGCCGACCTCGGCGAGCAAGCCTCGGCAGAGCGCGCCGCCATCGAAGCCGCTGAGAAACAACGCGCGGCCGACATGGAGGCCGCCGCGCACGAGACGCGCGAGAAGCTGTTGGCCGAGGTCAACGCGCTGCCGGCCATGCCGGGCGTCTACCGCTACTTCGACGCCAAGGGCGAGGTGCTCTACGTCGGCAAGGCGAGGGAGCTGAAGAAGCGCGTCTCCAGCTATTTCCAGAAGAACCACGGCGGCACGCGCATCGGCGTGATGGTGTCGCGCATCGCCCGCATGGAAACGACGGTGGTGCGCACCGAGGCCGAGGCGCTGCTGCTTGAGAACAACCTGATCAAGACGCTGAACCCGCGCTTCAACATCCTGTTCCGAGACGACAAGAGCTACCCCTACCTGAAGATCACCTCGCACGCCTGGCCGCGCATGGCCTACTACCGCGGCGCGGTGGACAAGCGGCATCAGTACTTCGGGCCCTTCCCGAGCGCCTGGGCGGTGAAGGAATCCATCCAGCTGATGCAGAAGGTCTTCAAGCTGCGCACCTGCGAGGACAGTGTCTTCAACAACCGCAGCCGGCCCTGCCTGCTGCACCAGATCAAGCGCTGCTCCGGCCCCTGCGTGCCGGCCGGCCAGACAGCCGAGTACGCCCGTGACGTGCGGAGCGCCGAACGATTTCTGCGCGGCGAGACCGACGAGGTGATGGCCTCGCTGCAGGTGCAGATGGGCGCCTATGCCGAGCGCTTCGAATACGAACTGGCGGCCGAAGTGCGCAACCAGATCCAGGCGCTGTCCAAGGTGCTGCAGCAGCAGGTCATCGAGGAAAGCAGCGCCACCGGCGGTGAGCGTGACGTGGACGTGCTCGCGGTCAAGGTGCAGGGCGGCAAGGCCTGCGTGAACCTGGCCATGGTGCGCGGCGGGCGGCATCTGGGCGACCGGGCCTTCTTCCCCAAGCATGTCGAGGACGCGACGGCCATCCAGCTGGACGACGAAGAACAGCTGTCGCCCGAGCGACTGGTGCTGGAAGCCTTCATCGCCCAGCACTACCTGGCGTCGCCATTGCCCGGCCTCATCGTCCTCAGTGAGGCGGTTGACGCCGGCCTTGCCGACGCGCTGAGTACGCAGGCCGGCAGCCGGGTCACCGTGCAGGCGCAACCGCGCGGCCAGCGGCGCATCTGGCTGGAGATGTGCGTCAAGGGTGCCGAGCTGGCGCTGGCCCGGTTGCTGGCCGAGGAGGGCTCGCAGCAGGCGCGCACGCGGGCGTTGGTCGATGCGCTGGACCTGTCCGTCGCGGAGATCGACAAGTTCCGCGTCGAATGCTTCGACATCAGCCACACGGCCGGCGAGGCGACGATGGCGAGTTGCGTCGTCTTCGAGGGCCACCAGATGCAGAGCAGCCAGTACCGGCGCTACAACATCGAGGGCATCACCGGCGGCGATGACTATGCCGCCATGCGCCAGGTGCTGACGCGTCGCTACGCCAAGATGGCCGAAGCCGCGCAACTCGGCACCGGGCGCCTGCCCGACCTCGTGCTGGTGGACGGCGGCCGAGGCCAGGTCAGCATGGCCCGCGAGGTTTTCGAGGAGCTGGGGCTGGACTTGAGCCTCATCGCCGGCGTCGAAAAGGGCGAGGGCCGCAAGGTCGGGCTGGAGGAACTGGTGTTCGCCGACGGCCGTGAGAAGGTCTACCTGGGCCGCGACTCCGCCGCGCTGATGCTGATCGCCCAGATCCGCGACGAGGCGCACCGCTTTGCCATCACCGGCATGCGCGCCAAGCGCGCGGCCACGCGCACCGGCGGCTCGCGGCTGGAAGATGTGCCTGGCGTGGGCCCCAAGAAGCGCTCGCAGCTGCTGCAGCGCTTCGGCGGCGTGCGCGGCGTGGCGGGCGCCAGCGTCGACGAGCTCTGCAGCGTGAAAGGCGTTTCACGCGAGCTCGCCGAAGAAATCTACCGCGTGCTGCACTGAAGTGCAGAGCACGCGAGCTCGCCGAAGAAATCTACCGCGTGCTGCACTGAAGTGCAGAGCACGCGAGCTTGCCGAAGAGATCTACCGGGCACTGCACTGATTGCACAACGCACGAACTCGCAGAAGATGTCCACGCGCGTTGCGCTGAGCGCAAGCGTGCGACGAGAACAGATCCGGAGGAGAACCATGTCCATCGCTGACCGTGCCAGGAGCGTCTCTCCGTGGCTGATCGTGCCGCTGCTGGCCGCCTGCGGCGCCGCGCCTCGCGCGCCGGCGCCCGCGCCACCGCCGCCACCGATTCCTGCACCCGTTGCCGCACAGACCCTGGCGCCCGTGGCCCCGTCCGCACCGCAGCCCTCGGCCGCCATGCCCAAGCCCCAGGGCATGCCGGCGCCCAAGGCAGTGCGCACCCATGTGGACCTGCGCCGCCAGGCCGCCGAGCGCTTGGTCATGGCCAATCCGGAGCGCAGCTACATGACGCCCGCGCCCTCACATCTGCTGACGGTCATCGTGCTGGACGTGGAAGTGAAGGCCGACGGCAGCGTGCGCAAGATCAACGTCGTCCGCCCGCCCAGGTTCGGCCCTGAAACCCTGCAGATGGCCATCGACGCCGTGCACCGCGCCGCCCCCTTCGGTGATGTGCGCCGCATGCCCGAGCCCTGGCGCTTCACGGAGACCTTCCTCTTCGACGAGGACCGGCGTTTCAAGCCACGCAGCCTGGACTGAGGGTTCGCCACCACAAGCAGGCGGTGGCGGTGCCCCAGGCTTGGGCACAATCAAAGCCATGTTCCTGACCGTCCCGACTCTGCTGACCTGGGCCCGCATCGTGGCCATCCCGCTGATCGTCGGGGTGTTCTACCTGGACCTGACGCCTGCCCACCAGAACCTGCTCGCGACGGTGATGTTCGTCGTCGTCGCACTGACTGACTGGCTGGACGGCTATCTGGCCCGCAAGCTCAACCAGACCTCGTCGTTCGGCGCCTTCCTCGATCCGGTGGCTGACAAGCTGATGGTCTGCTCCGCGTTGCTGGTGCTGCTCAAGCTGCAGCGCGTGGATGCATTCGTCGCCCTGGTCATCATCGGGCGCGAGATCACCATCTCGGCGCTGCGCGAATGGATGGCGCAGATCGGTGCGGCGCGCAGCGTGGCCGTGCACATGGTCGGCAAGCTCAAGACCACGGCACAGATGGTTGCCATCCCTTTTCTGCTTTACGACGGCCGCCTTTTCGGCGTCATCCCCACCCATGTATGGGGGACGTGGCTCATCTATGCGGCCGTGGTGCTGACCATCTGGTCGATGGTCTATTACATGCGCAAGGCCGTGCCGGAAATCCGCGCTAAAGCGCGTTGAAGCACGCTGACCAGACACCCCCCAAACGAGTTGTATCGGGACTTTTCCTGCCCCTTGGGGCGTCTGGCGCGCGTCTAGAATCCGCTTCCCCGCGCGAGCCCGGGCCGTCGATTCGGCGGCCTCTCCTGGCTCCCGGCAGTACGCGGGCAAGCATTCGCATATCAGCTCTGCATCTCGGCCATGATGCCGGGCCCAACCGCTGAATCGTCCAATCTGGGGGCACGAGTGAACAAGTCCGAATTGATCGAGCACATCGCCAAGCAGGCCGACATTTCCAAGGCCGCCGCTGGCCGTGCGCTCGAGGCCGTCATCGGCGGCGTCAAGACGACGCTGAAGAAGAACGGCACCGTCTCGCTGGTAGGCTTCGGCACCTTCAGCATCACCAAGCGCGCTGCGCGAGCCGGCCGCAACCCGCGCACTGGCGATACCATCAAGATCAAATCGGCCAAGGTGCCCAAGTTCAAACCCGGCAAAGCGCTCAAGGACGCCGTGAACTGATACTTCGCCGAACCGAAATTCCCGGTTTCTCCGGGCGCTTAGCTCAGTTGGTAGAGCACCTCCCTTACACGGAGATTGTCGGCGGTTCGAGCCCGTCAGCGCCCACCATAGAATGCGACTCCCCTCGAAGGCGAACCTCGGTTCGCCTTCGTTGCGTTCTGACCCGCGTTTGATGCGCGCCCGATTGGCCGCCTAAGGCCGATTTAGGCCGCGTAAGACCCCCTCAAGGCTTTCGAGATGTTTGAATTCGTCCGCGCTCATACGCGCCTGTTCCAGTTCATCCTGCTGATCCTCATCCTGCCGTCCTTCGCCTTCGTCGGCATGCAGGGCTACACCAGCATGATGGATGGCCCCAACGCCGGCGTGGCCAGCGTTGATGGCCGCAAGATCACCCAGGCCGATTGGGACGCGGCGCTGCGCGAGCAGGCCGACCGCATCCGCCGCCAGAACCCCAGCGTCGACGCCAAGCTGCTGGACTCGCCTGAGATCAAGCGCCAGGCCCTCGACGGCCTCGTCAACGAGCGCACGCTGCAGGCGGCCGCCAACCACCAGCACTTCACGCCCAGCGCCGACGCCGTCAACGCGCGCTTCTGGAACGACCCGCAGTTCGCCTTCCTGCGCAACCCTGATGGCACGGTCAACAAGGCCATCCTCGCTGCCCAGGGCATGACGCCGTCCGGCTTCCTTGAACGCCTGCGCCAGGACTATGCGCTGCGCCAGGTCACCGCGCCCGTCGAGACCTCCACGGTTGCCGGCAACGCCAACGCCAAGCTTGCCTTCGACTCGCTGCTGCAGCAGCGTGAAGTGCAGATGCAGCGCTTCGACATCAAGGATTTCGCCGCCAAGCTCAACCCGAGCGACGCCGAACTCGAGGCTTTCTACAAGGACCCGGCGAATGCCGCCGGCTTCCAGTTGCCCGAATCGGCGCAGATCCAGTACGTCGTGCTCGACCTGGAGGCGCTGAAGAAGGACGTCAGCTTCACCGAAGAAGACCTGCGCAAGTACTACGAAGAGAACGCCTCGCGCTACGGCGTGCCCGAAGAGCGCCGCGCCAGCCACATCCTCATCAAGGCAGAGCGCAGTGAGCCCGCCGACGAGCGCGCCAAGGCCAAGGCCAAGGCGGAGGAATTGCTTGCCGAGGTGCGCAAGAACCCGGCGTCCTTCGCCGAAGTCGCCAAGAAGAACTCGCAGGACGAGGGCTCGGCGGTCAATGGCGGTGACCTCGATTTCTTTGGCCGCGGCGCCATGGTCAAGGAGTTCGATGCGGCCGTCTACGCGATGAAGCCGGGCGAGATCAGCAACCTCGTCGAGACCGACTTCGGTTTTCACATCATCCAGATGACCGGCACTCGTGGCGGCGAGAAGAAGCCGTTCGACGCCGTGCGCGCCGAGGTCGAGTCCGAGGTGCGCAAGCAGCTTGCCCAGCGCCGGTACTCCGAGGCCGCCGAGCAGTTCGGCAATCTCGTCTACGAACAATCCGACAGCCTGCAAGCCGCTGCCGACAAGCTCAAGCTGACCATCCAGACCGCCACGGTCGCTCGCCAGCCTCAGCCGGGTGCCCTCGGGCCGCTGGCCTCGCCCAAGCTGCTGGATGCCGTCTTCGGCGCCGATGCGCTGCGCAACAAGCGCAACACAGAGGCTGTCGAGACCGGCCCCAGCCAGCTCGTCTCAGCCCGGGTCACTCAGCACAACCCGACCCGCGTGCCGCCGCTGGCCGACGTGAAGGACAAGGTGCGCGGCCTGCTCGTCAACAAGCTCGCCGCTGCCGATGCGAAAAAGGCCGGCGAGGCCCGTCTCGCCGCGCTGAAGGCCAACGCCGCCGACACCGCTGGCCTGGATGCCGCCGTCACTGTCTCGCGCGCCAAGCCGATGAACCTCACGCGCACCCAGCTCGAAGCCGTGCTCGGCGCCGACGCGGCCAAGCTGCCGGCGGCCATCGGCGTCACTGCCGAAGACGGCAGCTATGTCGTCGTGCGCATCAATCAGCTGCAGCCGCGTGACGCCGCCGTCATCGACGACAAGCGCGCCGCTCAGCAATACGCCAGCGCCTGGGCCCGCGCCGAAGGCCAGGCTTATCTGGCTGTGCTGAAGTCCCAGTACAAGGCCGTCATCAAGGTCGCCGCCCCGGCGTCGGCCGCCAGCGCACCCTGATTTTTGCGCTATACTGCGTGGCTCTGCGGTGGTTGTAGCTCAGTTGGTAGAGTCCAGGATTGTGATTCCTGTTGTCGTGGGTTCGAGCCCCATCAGCCACCCCAAAAAATCTCGATGAGAATCGAAAGAAACGGACGCCTCGGCGTCCGTTTTCTTTTGCGCTGCGCCTCAGTACCAGCGCAGTTGCGGGGCCCTGGCTACAGCAGGAACAAGGCCGCCGCCACGGCCGTCGGCAGCAGGGCGCCGAGCAGCAGGCCGACCGCGCCGATGGACTCATCCTCGAAACCCTGCTTGAGGAGGGCCACGCCCGCCGGGTTGGGCGCGTTGGCGATGACGGTCAGGCCGCCGCCCGCTACTGCACCGGCGACCAGCATGTATTTGGCTGGGTCCGAAATGCCCTCGATCAGCGAACCCAGATAGGTCAGCGCCGCGTTGTCGGTGATCGCGGTCAGGCCCAGCGCGCCGAAGAACAGCGCCGTCGGCTGCAGGCTGGACACGATGGGTTGCAGCCACCACTGCTGCATGCCGCCCAGCACCACCAGGCCGGCCAGGAAGAAGCCCACCAGCAGCGCCTCCTTGAGGATCAGCGGGGTCTGGTGCTTTTCGTAGGCCTGGGCAAAGCCGAGAAAGAGCAGGAACAGCCCGAGGAAGATGACCGGGTGGTGCGCAAACACCACCACGCCGACCAGGAAGGCCAGGTGAATGGCCATGACCAGCCCAGGCACGGGCGGCGGCGAGTCGCCAGCCGCCCCCGGCGCCTCGTCGCGCAGATGCTTGCGCAGCAGCAAAGTGATGGCCGTGGCATTGATGAGCACCGCGATGGCCGCCTTCCAGCCGAAGGTGGCGGCCATGAAGGCGCTGCTCCACTGCCAGGTCGTCGCCACCATCAGCACCGGCGGAGCGGCGAAGGAGGTCAGCGTGCCGCCGATGGAGATGTTGACGAAGAGCACGCCGAGAGCGCCGTACTTCAGACGCTCGGGGATGCCGGCGCGGAAGACGCGCGGCGCCAGCATCAGCGCCGCCAGCGTCATCGCGGCGGGCTCGGTGATCAGCGAGCCGATCAGTGGCACGATGGCGATGCACAGCCAGGTCTGCGCCGTGACGCCCCGCATGGGCATCAGTCTGGCCACGGCCGCCACCAGCGCCTTGATTGCCTCCAGCACCGGCCTTGAGCCGGCCACAACCATGATGACGAAGACGAACAGCGGCTCAACGTACTGGCGGGTCTCAGCGTAGTCGACGGCCCGGTCTCCGCCCTGCACGACGGCCATCACGGCGACCAGCACGACGGCCCAGAAGCCGAACACCACCTCGACCTCGCCGAGCAGATGGAACAGGCCGGCATGGCGTGGATGACGGTGAGCCAGGTGCTCGAAGAACTTGGTGGCGAAGGTGTGCACCAGCGCCAGAGCGAACAGGACGGCGGCGATGATTTCCATGCGAGAGCGTTGGGTTGGCGGCAGGTGATGTCATCAGTATCACCGCGCCGAGTGCTCAGAAAAAAGCCCGCCGGGCGGCGGGCTTGCGGCTTGGGCCGGCTCGGCTCAGGCGGCCACGGCCTTGGCCGTGTCCGCATACTCCTCGATCTGGTCGAAGTTCAGGTACTTGTAGATGGCCGCGCCGTCCTTGTTCACGACGCCCATGGCTTCGTGGTACTCCTGCACTGTCGGGATGTGGCCCAGCTTGGAAGCGATGGCGGCCAATTCGGCCGAGGCCAGGAACACGTTGGTGTTCTTGCCCAGGCGGTTGGGGAAGTTGCGGGTCGACGTGGACACGACGGTCGCGCCTTCACGCACTTGCGCCTGATTACCCATGCACAGGCTGCAGCCCGGCATTTCGGTGCGGGCACCGGCCGTGCCGAAGGCGGCGTAGTGGCCTTCCTTGATGAGCTCGCTCTGGTCCATCTTCGTGGGCGGGGCCACCCAAAGCTTGACCGGGATGTCGCGCTGGCCGCCCAGCAGCTTGGCCGCGGCACGGAAGTGGCCGATGTTGGTCATGCAAGAGCCGATGAAGGCCTCGTCGATCTTGGTGCCGGCGACTTCGGACAGGAACTTGGCGTCGTCCGGATCGTTGGGGCAGCAGAGGATGGGTTCCTTGATGTCAGCCAGGTCGATCTCGATGACGTGGGCGTACTCCGCGTCCTTGTCGGCCTCCAGCAGCTCGGGGTTGGCCAGCCAGGCTTCGACCTTCTCGATGCGACGTTGCAGCGTTTTCGCGTCGGCATAACCGTCGGCGATCATGTTCTTCATCAGCACGACGTTGCTGGTGAGGTATTCCTTGATCGGCGCCGGGTTCAGCTTGATCGTGCAGCCGGCGGCCGAGCGCTCGGCGGAGGCGTCCGACAGCTCGAAGGCTTGCTCGACCTTCAGGTCAGGCAGGCCTTCGATTTCGAGGATGCGGCCCGAGAAGGCGTTCTTCTTGCCGGCCTTGGCCACCGTCAGCAGACCGGCCTTGATGCCGTACAGCGGGATGGCGTGCACCAGGTCGCGCAGTGTCACGCCCGGCTGCATCTCGCCCTTGAAGCGAACCAGCACCGACTCGGGCATGTCCAGCGGCATGACGCCGGTGGCGGCACCGAAGGCGACGAGGCCGGAACCGGCCGGGAAGGAGATGCCGATGGGGAAGCGGGTGTGCGAGTCGCCGCCGGTGCCGACGGTGTCGGGCAGCAGCAGGCGGTTGAGCCAGCTGTGGATGACACCGTCACCCGGGCGCAGCGATACGCCGCCACGGTTGCTGATGAAGGCGGGCAGCTCACGGTGGGTCTTCACGTCGACCGGCTTCGGATAGGCCGCCGTGTGGCAGAAGGACTGCATGACCAGATCGGCCGAGAAGCCCAGGCAGGCCAGATCCTTCAGCTCGTCGCGGGTCATCGGGCCGGTCGTGTCCTGCGAGCCGACGGTCGTCATCTTGGGTTCGCAATAGGTGCCCGGGCGCACGCCCTGGCCTTCCGGCAGGCCGACGGCGCGGCCGACCATCTTCTGGGCCAGCGTGAAGCCCGCCTTGGTTGCCGTCGGCGGCGACGGCAGGCGGAACAGCGTGCTGGCGGCCAGGCCGAGAAACTCGCGCGCCTTGGCGGTCAGCGAGCGGCCGATGATGAGGTTGATGCGGCCGCCGGCACGCACTTCGTCGAAAAGCACGTCGCTCTTGAGCTTGAAAGTGGCGACGGTCTCGCCGTTCTTCACCAGCTTGCCTTCATAGGGCAGCACGTCGATGACGTCACCCATCTCCAGCTTGGACACGTCCACCTCGATCGGCAGCGAGCCCGAGTCTTCCTGCGTGTTGAAGAAGATCGGCGCAATCTTGCCGCCCAGCGTGACACCGCCGAAGCGCTTGTTCGGCACGAAGGGGATGTCCTGGCCGGTGGCCCAGATGACGGAGTTGGTGGCGGACTTGCGCGAGGAGCCGGTGCCGACGACGTCACCGACGTAGGCGACGAGATTGCCCTTCTTCTTCAGGTCCTCGATGAATTGCATGGGGCCGCGCTTGCCGTCCTCCTCGGGCGTGAAGGCCGCATCAGAACGGGTGTTCTTGAGCATCGCCAGGTAGTGCAGCGGGATGTCCGGGCGGCTCCAGGCGTCGGGTGCGGGCGACAGGTCGTCGGTGTTGGTCTCGCCGGGCACCTTGAAAACGGTGACGGTGATCTTGGTGTCGACCTCGGGGCGCGATGTGAACCACTCTGCGTTGGCCCAGCTCTGCATCACGTCCTTGGCGTAGGTGTTGCCGGCCTTGGCTTTGGCGGCCACGTCGTTGAAGAAGTCGAACATCAGCAGCGTCTTCTTCAGGCCTTCGGCGGCGACACCGGCGACTTCGGCGTCGTCCAGCAGCTCGATCAGCGGATGCACGTTGTAGCCGCCCACCATGGTGCCCAGCAGCTCGGTCGCCTTGGCCTTGGAGATGAGGGCCACGCTGATGTCTCCATGCGCGACGGCGGCCAGGAAGCTGGCCTTCACCTTCGCGGCGTCGTCCACGCCCGGGGGCACGCGGTGGGTCAGCAGGTCCAGCAGGAAGGCGTCTTCACCCGCAGGCGGGGCCTTGATCAGCTCGATCAGCTCGGCGACCTGCTTGGCTTCCAGGGCAAGGGGCGGGATGCCGAGTGCGGCGCGCTCGGAAGCGTGTTGGCGGTAGGTGGCAAGCATGGGGGGTTCTCCGTGGTGCAGGTCAGTGTTGAGCTTTGGGCACGATCAGCCTCAAGCCTTTGAAATAGTCGCGAAAGAAGCCGTCATCACGGGTGATGAGGGCCTGGCATTGCAGCAGCGCGTGGGCGCCGATGAGGAAGTCTGCGACGACTCGCTGGCGCGCGCCACCCCGGTCACGGTAGCGGCGCTGCATGTGGCCGGCGCGTACGGCGGCAGCTTCCAGGACGGGGTCGAAACGCAGGCCGAACTCCTTCAGCGAGTCCATGACGGTCTCGCGGGTGTCTAGCAAGGTTTGGACCTCGGCGGCCACGGCGTCGCAGATGACGACTTCGCCTTGACCCAGCGCCAGGGCCAGGGCCTCGGCGGAGGCGTCGCCGTAGCGGGCGTCGCCCGTCAGCACGTCGACGAGCACCGAGGCATCGACAGCGATCATTCCTCGTCGCTCGGCGCGGGGTAGGGGTCGCCGGGCGCGCGGCCACGCAGGGCGCGCATCGCCTCGTCGGTGCTGGTGAAGCCCTCGGCCAGCTTGAAGCGGCCGCGCAGCTTGGCCAGCGCGTCATCGACGTTCTTGCGCAGGATGATGCGCCCGCCGTCCAGCTCGACCTTGAGCGTGGTGCCCTTGGTCAGGCCGAGGGCATCTCGGACGGCTTTGGGCAGGGTGATCTGCCCGCGTTCGGCAACGGTGGCTTCCATGGCGGCCTCCAGCGGCTGAGCGCCGCGGGCCGCAGCGACTCAGGTATGCATCAGAAAGTATGTATGCATTCTACATACCTGTGCCTGGATGTTTCAAGCCGAGGGCTCATTTGCCGGCCGTGGGCGTGATGCCCAGGCTGCTGCGCGCCGCAGCTGCGGCTTCAGCCTCGGGATCGTTGATCCTGGCGGCCTTCGCGGCTTCCATCAGCTTGGTCTGCTCGGGGTGAACGCAGTCGTCCAGCAGGCGCTGGCCGATCTTGGTGTCGAGCAGCATGGACTTGTTGGCGATCTGGATCATCAGGGTGCGGCCGGTCACGTCCTCTAGGCGCAGCGCGCCGGTGGACGACAGCACGGGCTTCATCGTGATGAACTGCTTCTTCCAGGCAACGTTGATGTAGCCGGCCACCTTGGGGTGCTTGTCGATGTGCACGGTCTCCTTGAACTCGCAGGCGTAGTCGCCGAGGTAGGCGCGCTCGGCGGCGGCGAGCTGGGCTTCATCGGCATCCGTCAGCACCGGCTCCGGCGGCGGAGGCGGCGTCTTCTTGGCCGGCGCGGCCTTGGCAACCGGCTTGGCTGCGGGCTTCGCTGCAACGGGCTTGGTGGCTGCCTTGGTGGGCGGCGTCTGCGCCAGAACGGGGAAGGCGGCGCAGAGGATCAGGGCAGCGGCGCTGCGGCGGAGCGGGGGAAACTGCATCGGAGGTGGGGTGAGAAAAGAATGAAATGAGGCGGCGAATCATGGCCTCCAAAAGGCCTCGCCGGGGTGAGCAGATGTAGGCATTGTCCGGCGCGAAAAATCGCACACGGCACCGTGATTTACCCGATGGCTACTGGGAAGAACGCCTGCTGCGCCTCGGTGGGCAAGGCGCGCCCGGTGCGTTCGGCGCGCTCCAGTACGGTCCAGAAATAGCGGTAGCTGGCGCGGTCGTGGAGCCGGTCGCGGAAGGAGGTCGGCGCCCAGTGCGCAGCCTGCGCAGCCAGCAGCAGCTCGGCGGCTTCCGCGATCTCGTCGGCGGCGGGCGCGAAGGCTTCGACGATGGGCCGGATCTGGTCAGGGTGGATGCTCCACATGCGCGTGTAGCCAAACTCGCGCGCGGCGCGGCGCGCGGCGGCGGACAGGCGCTCGGTATCGCGGAACTCGGTGACGACGCAGTGCGAAGGCGTCTTGCCGAAGGCGTGTGCGGCGGCGGCGATCTCCAGCTTGGCCCGCACGACCAGCGGATGCTCGAACTGCCCCGGCAGCTCCATTGCCGTCTTGGGAATGGCGCCGCCGTGTGCGGAGACGAAGTCCATGAGGCCGAAGGACAGAGATTCGATCCGCGGGTGGGCGGCGATGCGGAAGACCTCGCGCAGCGCGCCGTGGGTCTCGATGAGTACCTGCAGCGGCAGCTTCGGCTTGGCGTGGCGCTCGCAGGCCAAGTCGATGGCGGCGGCGGCGCGCTCCACGTCGACGGCACTGTCGGGCTTGGGAATCATCAGATAGGCCAGCCGCCCGCCGGCCCGTGCGATGAGCGTGTCGACATCGGCCTCGAAGGCCGCATGGCCGAAAGGGTGGACGCGCGCGCCGACGCGGCCGAAGCGGTTGGCCGCGCTGGAGGCCAGTTCCGCGATCAGCAGCGCGTGTTCGGCCTCGCCGCCGACCGGGGCGCCGTCCTCGGCGTCCAGCGTGATGTCGAAGACGGGGCCGAGCTCGGCCTGCAGGGCCAGGCTCTTGCGCATGCGGGCCTCGACGCCGCAGTAATGGTCGACGACGGGCAAGGCCGGGCGGGCGGCTTCATGGCCGAACAAAGCGGCGCGGGGATGGAGGAGAGCGCTCATCGCAACACTTTAGCGAGGCTGGAGGCGTGCATTCCGCACTGACGCGCCGCCACTGGACGTGCAAGCATCGGTGCCCAACAAACATCAGGAGACGTCCATGATCAGACTCGAAGCGCTCAGCTGTTCGCGTCGCCTGGCCTTGCAGACGCTCGGCGCCGTCCTGGGCGTGCTGCTTGTGGCCGGCTTTCTGCTGTTCTCCGAACGCAGCCTGATCATGAACGAGCGCCAGCAGGCCGTGCGCCAGGCGGTTGAGGTGGCGCACGGCGTCGTCGCAAGTTTTCATGCGCAGGTGGCTGCGGGCAAGCTCTCCGAAGACGACGCCAGGAAGGCGGCGCTGACCGCCGTGAAGGCGCTGCGCTACAGCGGCAACGAGTACTTCTGGATCAACGACAACACGCCGGTCATGGTGATGCACCCGATGAAGCCGGAGCTCGATGGCAAGCCGCTGTCAGCCAGCAAGGACCCGACCGGCAAGGCGCTGTTTGTCGAGATGGTCAACATCGTCAAGGCCCAGGGCGCCGGCTTCATCCCCTACATGTGGCCCAAGCCCGGCAGCGAGCAGCCGGTGCCGAAGGAGTCCTATGTGAAGGGCTTTGCGCCCTGGGGCTGGATCGTCGGCTCTGGCGTCTATGTCGACACCGTCAACCAGGCGATCTGGAAGCGTGTCTGGCAGGTGGGCGCCGGTGTGCTCGTCCTCGTCGGCGTGCTGCTGACGCTTGGCCTGGCAATCACGCGCAGCATCACGCGCCAGCTCGGCGGCGAGCCGGCGGCGGTCAACACCATCACCCGTCAACTTGCCGATGGCGACTTGAGCGTCGATATCCCGCTGAAGGCGGGCGAACACGCCAGCGTCATGCAGGGCGTGAAGGCCATGCGCGACAGCATGGCCAGCATCGTGAAGCAGGTGCGCGACGGTTCGGAGTCGGTTGCGAATGCCAGCTCCGAGATTGCCTCCGGCAACCAGGACCTGAGTGCTCGCACCGAAAGCCAGGCGAGCGCGCTGCAGCAGACGGCGGCGTCCATGGACGAGCTGGGCGCGACGGTGCGCAACAACGTCGACAACGCCCAGCAGGCCAATCAGCTGGCGCAGAACGCCTCGCATGTCGCGGCCGAGGGCGGCCAGGTCGTCAAGCAGGTCGTCGAGACGATGAAGGGCATCAACGACAGCTCGCGGCGCATCGGCGACATCATCTCGGTCATCGACGGCATTGCCTTCCAGACCAACATCCTGGCCCTGAACGCTGCTGTCGAGGCTGCGCGGGCGGGCGAGCAGGGCCGCGGGTTTGCCGTGGTGGCCGGCGAAGTGCGCCTGCTGGCCGGCCGCAGTGCCGAGGCGGCGCGTGAGATCAAGACGCTGATCTCGCAGAGCATGGAGCGCGTGGACCGCGGCAATACGCTGGTCGACCAGGCCGGCGCGACGATGGACCGCGTCGTCAGCAGCATCCAGCGGGTGACGGACATCATGGGCGAGATCAGCTCGTCCAGCGCCGAACAGAGCGCCGGCGTGTCGCAGGTCGGCTTGGCCGTCACGCAGATGGACCAGGCCACCCAGCAGAACGCCGCGATGGTCGAGGAGATGGCTGCGGCAGCCGACGGGCTGAAGGTGCAGGCCCAGCAGTTGGTGGAGACGGTGTCGACCTTCCGGCTGCCCGCCACGCGCTGAGCGGTGCCGCAATGAAAAAGGGCCTCCCGAGGGAGGCCCTTGTCGTTTGTGAAGCCGAGGCTTACAGCAGGTGCTTCACGCCGTCCTGCTCGTCCGTCAGTTCCTTCAGCGTCTTGTTGATGCACTCCTGCGAGAAGGCGTCGATCTCGATGCCCTCAACGATCTTGTACTCGCCGCCTTCGGTGGTGACGGGGTAGCCGAACATGACTTCCTTCGGGATGCCGTATTCGCCATTCGACGGGATGCCCATCGTGACCCACTTGCCGTTGCTGCCCAGGGCCCAGTCGCGCATGTGATCGATGGCGGCGTTGGCGGCCGAGGCGGCCGACGACAGGCCGCGAGCGGCAATGATGGCCGCGCCGCGCTTGCCGACGGTGGGCAGGAAGACCTCGCGGTTCCACTGCTCGTCGTTGATCAGTTCCTTCACCGACTGGCCGTCGATGGTGGCGTTGCGGTAGTCGGCGTACATCGTCGGCGAGTGGTTGCCCCACACGGCCAGCTTCTCGATGGAGGCGACGGCCTTGCCGGTCTTGGCGGCCAGTTGCGATGCGGCGCGGTTGTGGTCCAGGCGCAGCATGGCGGTGAAGTTCTTGGCCGGCAGGTCCGGGGCCGACTTCATCGCGATGTAGGCGTTGGTGTTGGCGGGGTTGCCCACCACCAGCACCTTGACGTTGCGCGAGGCCACGGCGTTCAGGGCCTTGCCCTGCGTCGTGAAGATGGCGCCATTGATCGACAGCAGCTCGGCGCGTTCCATGCCCGGGCCGCGCGGGCGCGAGCCCACCAGCAGCGCGTAATCGGTGTCCTTGAAGGCGGTCATCGGGTCGCTGTGCGCTTCGATGCCGGCCAGCAGCGGGAAGGCGCAGTCTTCGAGTTCCATGATCACGCCCTTCAGGGCGTTCTGAGCCTTCTCGTCGGGGATCTCCAGCAGCTGCAGGATGACGGGCTGGTCCTTGCCCAGCATTTCGCCCGAGGCGATGCGGAACAGCAGGGCGTAGCCGATCTGGCCGGCAGCGCCGGTGACGGCGACGCGAACGGGTTTCTTGCTCATGAAAGTCTCCGAAGGGGCAGTTGAAAAAGCGGGCTAGGGCGTGCCGCCCTGAACCCAACAAGTGTAGGGGCAGACCCTGTGCTGCAATGCGCCGATGCCCCCCGCCAAGCCCAGGTCACCCGCGCCGCTGTACGAACAGATCCGCCAGTTGATCGTTGCGGCGCTGGCCGCCGGCGAGTGGCGGCCGGGTGATGCCTTGCCCAGCGAGGCGGCGCTGGCCGAGCGCTTCGGCGCCAGTGCCGGCACGGTGCGGCGGGCGCTGGACGAACTGACGGCCGCGCACATCGTCGAGCGCCGCCAGGGCAGCGGCACCTTCGTGTCGACGCATGCCGAGCCGCGCCAGCAGTTCCGCTTCCTGCGCTTGGTGGCGGACGACGAGGCCCGCGGCTTCACGCGTGAGTTGCTCGGCTGTCGACGCGTGCGCGCCTCGGCCGAGGTTGCCCGCGCCCTGGGTCTGCGCACGTCGGAGCCCGTCGTCGAGGTGCGCCGGCTGTTGCATCGGCGTGACCGACCCGTCGTGCTTGATGAACTCTGGCTTCCCGAGCGGCATTTCGAAGGCCTGAACGCAGAAGTGATCGCAGACCATCCCGGCACGCTCTACGCACTCTTCGAGTCGCGTTTCGGCGTGCACATGGTGAGGGCAGAGGAGAAGCTGCGCGCGGTCGCCGCGACACCCGAAGCAGCGGCGCTGTTGCATGTTGCCCATGGGGAACCGCTGCTCAGCGTCGAGCGCCTTGCCTACACGTACGGCGACCGACCGGTCGAACTGCGGCGCGGGCTTTATCACACCGGCGCCGATCACTACCGCAATGAGTTGAACTGAAACTGACGATGGCGCAGTGCAGCATGAAGGCGGGTCAAGTGAACGCTTGGCCCTAGAATTGTTTGGTTTCACCTCGATTACGCAGGGCCGACCCATGACGGACAGCGCAAAGCCAAGACCCGTATACCGAAATATTCACGTCACCCAGATCCTGTCCTACCGCCTGCCTCCCGCCGGCATCGTCTCGATCCTGCATCGCATCAGCGGCCTGCTGATGTTCCTGTTGCTGCCGTTCGTGATGTGGATGCTGGATGCAAGCCTGACGTCGGAGATCTCGTACGACGGTTTCACCAACGTATTTGCGGCGGGTGTCGCCGGCCTGCCGGGCTGGTTCATCAAGCTCGTCGCACTGGCCCTGCTGTGGGCCTATCTGCTGCACTTCATCGCCGGCGTGCGCCATCTGTGGATGGACGCGACGCACAGCGTCAGCAAGGCCCAGGGCCACAGCTCGGCGCTGGTGACGCTGGTGCTGAGCACCGCGCTGACGCTGCTGCTCGGCGCCAAGCTGTTCGGCCTGTACTGACAAGGACAACAACATGAGCACTTTTGGCTCCAAGCGCATCGTCGTTGGCGCGCATTACGGCCTGCGTGACTGGCTCGCCCAGCGCGTCACCGCCGTGCTGATGGCCCTGTTCACCGTCGCGGTGCTGGCCCGTTTCCTGATGCCCGGCGAACTGGGCTATGACCACTGGGCCGGCGTGTTTGCGCCGCAGTGGATGAAGCTGCTGACCTTCGTGGCCATCGTCGCGCTGGCCTATCACGCCTGGGTCGGCGTGCGGGATATCTGGATGGACTACGTGCAGCCGGTCGGCATCCGGCTGACCCTGCAAGTGATTTCGATCGTGTGGTTGCTTGGCTGTGCCGGCTGGGCCATCCAGGTGCTGTGGAGACTGTGAGATGACGGCAAAGATTTCGACCCGCAAGTTCGACGTGGTCATCGTCGGAGCCGGCGGCTCCGGCATGAGGGCCTCGCTGCAGCTGGCGCTGGCCGGGCTGAACGTGGCTGTGCTGTCCAAGGTCTTCCCGACCCGCTCGCACACCGTCGCCGCTCAAGGCGGCATCGGCGCGTCCCTGGGCAACATGTCCGAGGACAACTGGCACTACCACTTCTTCGACACCGTCAAGGGTTCGGACTGGCTGGGCGACCAGGACGCCATCGAGTTCATGTGCCGTGAGGCGCCCAAGGTCGTCTACGAGCTTGAGCACTTCGGCATGCCCTTCGACCGCAACGCCGACGGCACGATCTACCAGCGCCCGTTCGGCGGCCACACGGCCAACTACGGCGAGAAACCCGTGCAGCGCGCCTGCGCCGCGGCCGACCGCACCGGCCACGCGATGCTGCACACGCTGTATCAGCAGAACGTCAAGGCGCGCACGCAGTTCTTCGTCGAATGGATGGCGCTGGACCTGATCCGCGACGCTGAAGGCGACGTGGTCGGCGTGACCGCACTGGAGATGGAGACCGGCGAGGTCCACATCCTGCAGGGCAAGACCGTGCTGCTGGCCACCGGCGGCGCGGGGCGCATCTTTGCCGCCAGCACCAACGCCTTCATCAACACCGGCGACGGCCTGGGCATGGCGGCGCGCGCCGGCATTCCGCTGGAAGACATGGAGTTCTGGCAGTTCCACCCGACCGGCGTGCACAACGCCGGCGTGCTGCTGACCGAAGGTTGCCGCGGCGAAGGCGCGATCCTGCGCAACGCCAACGGCGAGCGCTTCATGGAGCGCTACGCACCGACGCTGAAGGACCTGGCGCCGCGCGACTTCGTGTCCCGCTGCATGGACCAGGAGATCAAGGAAGGTCGCGGCTGCGGTCCGAACAAGGACTACATCAACCTCGACATGACCCACCTCGGCGGCGACACCATCGCCAAGCGCCTGCCGTCGGTGCTGGAGATTGGCCACAACTTCGCCAACGTCGACATCACGAAGGAGCCTATCCCCGTGGTGCCGACCATCCACTACCAGATGGGCGGCATTCCCACCAACATCCATGGCCAGGTGGTGGTGCCCAAGGACGGCAAGCCCAACGAGATCGTCAAGGGCCTGTACGCCGTCGGCGAATGCGCCTGCGTCAGCGTGCACGGCGCCAACCGCCTGGGCACGAATTCGCTGCTCGACCTGCTGGTGTTCGGCCGCGCGGCCGGCAACCACCTGGTGGCTGCGGATCTGGGCAAGCAGTCGCACAAGGCGATGCCCGCCGACGCGGCCGACCGTTCGCTCTCCCGCCTGGCCCGGCTGGACGGCAGCACGAGCGGTGAGTACGCGCAGGATGTGGCCAATGACCTGCGCGCCGCCATGCAGCAGCACGCCGGCGTGTTCCGCACGCAGGCCATGCTCAACGAGGGCGTGACCCAGATCGCCGCGATTGCCGAGCGGGTCAAGAACATCACGCTCAAGGACAAGTCCAACGTCTTCAACACCGCGCGCATCGAGGCGCTGGAAGTGGAGAACCTGATCGAGGCGGCGCAAGCCACCATCGTCTCAGCCGCAGCGCGCACCGAGAGCCGTGGCGCGCACACCGTGAACGACTACGGCGACACGCCGGCCCACCCCAACGGCCGCAACGACGAGCAGTGGATGAAACACACGCTGTGGTACTCCGAGGGCAACCGTCTGGACTACAAGCCGGTCAATCTCAAGCCGCTGACGGTCGAGTCCATTCCGCCCAAAGTCAGAACCTTCTAACGCGTCCTGTCTGTCGAGAGAAACTTCATGAAGCGCACCTTCCAGATTTACCGCTACGACCCGGACAAGGACGCCAAGCCCTACATGCAGACCCTTGAGGTCGAGCTGGATGGCTCCGAGCGCATGTTGCTGGACGCCTTGAACAAGCTGAAGGCTGTTGACCCCAGCCTGTCCTTCCGCCGCTCCTGCCGCGAAGGCGTCTGCGGCTCGGACGCGATGAACATCAACGGCAAGAACGGCCTGGCCTGTCTGACGAACATGCGCACGCTGCCGGGCACCATCGTGCTCAAGCCGCTGCCGGGCCTGCCCGTCGTGCGCGACCTCATCGTCGACATGACGCAGTTCTTCAAGCAGTACCACTCGATCAAGCCCTACCTGGTCAACGACAACATCCCGCCCGAGACCGAGCGGCTGCAGTCGCCCGAGGAGCGCGACGAACTCAACGGCCTGTACGAGTGCATCCTGTGCGCAAGCTGCTCGACGAGCTGCCCGAGCTTCTGGTGGAACCCCGACAAGTTCGTCGGCCCGGCAGGTCTTTTGCAGGCCTACCGCTTCATCGCCGACAGCCGCGACGAAGCGACCGCCGAGCGCCTGGACAACCTCGAAGACCCGTACCGCCTGTTCCGCTGCCACACCATCATGAACTGCGTGGACGTCTGCCCGAAGGGCCTGAACCCCACGAAGGCCATCGGCAAGATCAAGGAATTGATGGTCCGCCGCGCGGTCTGACGATGGTTGAAGCAGTAGAGGCCCTGATTGATGAGCGAGCGCTGTCCAAGCTGCGCTGGCGCTGCCGCCGGGGCCTGCTCGAGAACGACATCCTCATCGAGCGCTTCTTCAACCGTCATCCCGAGGGCATCAGCGTCACGCTGGCCGATGGCCTGACCGCGCTGATGGACCTGGCCGACAACGACCTTCTCGACCTGTTACTGCGCCGCAAGGAACCCAGTGGTGAAATCGACACTGCTGCGGTGCACAAAGTTCTCGCCGAACTGCGCACCTGAACCGATTTTCAATACCCAAAGGACTGCACCATGACCCCGTCCGACGTGAAAGCCACGCTGTCGTTCTCCGACGGCAGCCCCTCGATGGAACTGCCCCTGTACAAGGGCAGCATCGGCCCGGATGTTATCGACATCCGCAAGCTCTACGCGCAGACCGGCAAGTTCACGTATGACCCCGGCTTCCTGTCGACGGCGTCGTGCAACTCCACCATCACCTACATCGACGGTGACAAGGGCGAACTGCTGTACCGCGGCTACCCCATCGAGCAACTCGCGGTGAACTGCGACTACCTCGAAACCTGCTATCTGCTGCTCTACGGAGAGCTGCCCAACGCCGCCGAGAAGGCCAATTTCGAAGACCGTGTGATGCACCACACCATGGTCAACGAACAGATGCAGTTCTTCCTGCGCGGCTTCCGCCGTGACGCCCACCCGATGGCCGTCATGACCGGCCTGGTGGGTGCGATGTCTTCGTTCTATCACGACAGCACCGACATCAATAACCCCGAGCATCGCGAGATCTCGGCGATCCGCTTGATCGCCAAGATGCCCACGCTCGTGGCCATGGCCTACAAGTACACCGTCGGCCAGCCCTACATCTACCCGCAGAACAACCTCAGCTACGCCGGCAACTTCATGCGCATGATGTTTGCCACGCCGTGCGAGAGCTACGAGCCCAACCCGGTGCTCGTGCGGGCGATGGACCGCATCTTCACGCTGCATGCCGATCACGAGCAGAACGCGTCGACCTCGACCGTGCGCCTGTGCGGCTCGTCGGGCACCAACCCGTTCGCGGCCATTGCGGCTGGCGTGGCCTGCCTGTGGGGCCCCGCGCACGGCGGCGCCAACGAGGCCTGCCTGAACATGCTGGGCGACATCCAGAAGCAGGGCGGCGTCGCCCGCATCGGCGAGTTCGTGAGCAAGGTCAAGGACAAGAACTCCGGCGTCAAGCTGATGGGCTTCGGTCACCGCGTCTACAAGAACTACGACCCGCGCGCGAAGCTGATGCGCGAGACCTGCCACGAGGTGCTGAGCGAGCTGGGCCTGGAAAACGACCCGCTGTTCGAACTGGCCATGAAGCTGGAAAAGATTGCGCTGGAAGACGAGTACTTCGTCGCCCGCAAGCTCTACCCGAACGTCGACTTCTACTCGGGCATCGTGCAGCGCGCCATCGGCATCCCGGTGCCGCTGTTCACCGCCATCTTCGCGCTGGCCCGCACGGTCGGCTGGATCGCCCAGCTCAATGAGATGATCGGCGACCCCGAGTACAAGATCGGCCGCCCGCGCCAGCTCTTCGTCGGCGCCACGCCGCGCGACGTCAAGCCCATCGCCCAGCGCTGATCGGTCCACGCGCGCTGCGAACCCCTCGGTCTTCCCGAGGGGTTTTTCATTTGGAGGCCCCAACAGCCCATGGCTACCGCACCTGAGATCCTCGTCCTCGGCAGCGTCAACCGCGACCTCATCGTCCATGCGCCGCGCCTGCCGCTGCCGGGCGAAACCTTGCGCGGCCAGCGGTTTGGCTCCTGCCTGGGCGGCAAGGGTGCCAACCAGGCGGTGGCTGCGTCGCGACTGGGTGCGCGCGTGGCTCTGGCTGCACGGGTGGGCTTGCTGGAGAACGGCGCGGCGATGGTGGAGCAGCTGAAAGGCGAGGGCGTCGACACGCGCGCCATCGCCCAGCCGGCCGACGAGGTGCCGGGTGTTGCCCTCATCGTCGTAGGCGCCGAGGATGCCGAGAACCAGATCGTCACCGTCGCGGGGTCCAACGGCACGCTGCCGCTCGAGCAGGTCGAGGCGCTGGACCTGACCGGCCTGCGCTGGCTCGTCGCTCAACAGGAACTGCCCCTGGCGAGCATCGCGCGCGCCTTCGAGCGGGCCCGTGCCGCTGGCGTGAAGACGGTGTTGAACGCCGCGCCCTTCCGACCCGGCAGCGAAGGCTTGCTGCACCTTGTCGACCTGCTGGTCGTCAATTCATTGGAGGCTCAGGCGCTTGTCACGACGCTCGGTGGCGCAGCCGCGGAGCCGGGTGCGTTGGCAGAGACCCTGCGCGCCAAGGGCCCCGCCGCCGTGCTCGTGTCGCTGGGCGCCGACGGGCTCTGCTGGGTCGACGCCGACGGCGCGCGTCATGTCGCCGCGCGGCCGGTCCAGGCGGTCGACACGGTCGGTGCTGGCGATACGCTGGTAGGCGCCCTCGTCACGGCTTTGGCCGAAGGCCAGTCCATCGACAACGCGCTTGCATTCGCCCAGGCCGCTGCGGCCCTGGCTGTATCCCGCCCCGGCGTGCAGGACGCGATGCCGCGCCGCGACGAAGTCGAGCTACTGCTCGCACAAAACAACTGAAATCCCACAAGGAGAACACGATGTCCCAGACCCTGTTGCTGCCCCGCTGGCTGCTGACGATGAAGCCGGGCGAGCCCGTGCTCGACGACCACGCGCTGCTGATCGACGGCGAGCGCATCGCCGCCGTCGGCCCGCGTGCCGACCTGCTGGCCCAGTACCCGCAGGCGGAGCGTGTCGAACTGCCCGAGCAGATCCTCATCCCCGGCCTCATCAACGGCCATGCCCATTCGGCCATGACGCTGCTGCGCGGTGTGGCCGACGACGTGCCGCTGATGGACTGGTTGCAAAACCACATCTGGCCGCTGGAGAAGAAGTGGGTCAGCGAGGAATGGACCTACCTGGGCTCCAAGCTCGCGGCCGCCGAAGGCCTGCGCAGCGGCACGACCTACATCAATGACATGTACTTCTTCCCGACCGCGATGGCCCGCGCCGCCGTGGATTCGGGCGTGCGCGCCGCCGTGTCGATGAACGTCATTGATTTCCCCACCGGCTATGCGTCTGGCCCCGACGATTACATCGCCAAGGGCATCGCCGCCTACGAGCAGTACAAGGGCGAGAGCTTGCTTGACTGGACCAGCGCGCCGCACGCGCCCTACACGGTGTCCGACGAGACCTTCATCAAGCTGCGTGACCTGGCCGAGAAGCTGAACATCCAGATGCACTGCCACATCCACGAGACGGCGGGCGAGGTGGAGGACGGCATCAAGGCGCATGGCGTGCGCCCCATTGAGCGGCTGGACAAGCTGGGCCTGTTCAGCGAACGCATGGTCGCCGTGCACATGGTCCACCTCAACGAGGCCGAGATCGAGTTGATGGCGAAGAAGGGCGTGCACCTGGTGCACAACCCCAACTCCAACCTGAAACTGGCTTCGGGCGTCATGCCGCTGAAGGCGCTGGAGACGGCCGGCGTCAACACCATCCTCGGCACCGACGGCGCCGCATCCAACAACCGCCTGGACATGTTCGGCGAGATCCGCTCGGCCGCGCTGCTGGCCAAGGGCATCACCGGCGACCCGACGGTGGCCTCGGCACGCACGGCGCTGGAGATGGCCACCATCCGCGCCGCCAAAGCCATGGGCCGCAGCCACGATCTCGGCTCGCTGGAAGTGGGCAAGCTGGCCGACGTCGTTGCCGTCTCGCTGGACAGCATCGAATGCCAGCCTGTCTACAACGCCGCCGCCCAGCTCGTCTACGTGGCGGGTCGCGAACAGGTCAGCAATGTCTGGATCGGCGGCCGGCAGGTGCTCAAGGAGCGCCAGCCGACGACCATCGACGTGCCGACGCTGCTCAGCGAGGTGCGCGACGTCGTCAACCGGATGAAAGCCGGCTGACCGCAGACGTCAGAACGTCATCCGCGCGCCCACGCGGTACTGCCGCCCCAGCACGTCGAACAACGCCGGGTTGACGCCGTAGCTGGTGTTGGTGGACGGCGCGGCGGGCGGGGCCACGTCGGTGACGTTGTCGACCTTGACGTACACGCTGACGTTCTTGTTGAGCCGGTAGGTGCCGCCCAGATCCCAATAGAAGGCGCCCTTCATCTGGTTGTTGTCGATGGTCTGGTGGACGGTCGTCGAGACCGGGCAGCCGCTCTGGCACTCGATGAACTCCTTGCTGTAGACGCCGTCGCTGATCCAGCGCTGGCCGACGAAGAAGCTGGCGTTGTCGGACTCCCAGGTCTGCGAGAACTGGGTCTTCCACTTCGGCGTGTTGCCGAGATTGACGCCCGCGCTTTCGACCGGGATGGTGCCGACGACGCCCGACTCCGTCAGGAAGCTCTTGGTATACGTCGCCAGGCCGCGCAAGGTGAGCTTGCCGCCGGCGAGGTTGAAGCGGTACAGCGCCTCCATGTCCACGCCCTTGTTGCGCATCTTGGCCAGGTTGAAGGCCTGCAGCGTCACGTACTTCGTCGGGCTGACGAGGTCCATGGCGGCGCAGAACACCTGGTTGCCGGCGACGCAGAGATCGACTTCCTGCTGGATCGAGAACGTCGAGATCACGTCCTTGATCTTGATGTCGAAGTAGTCGATGGAGGCGCTGAAGCCGGGGGCCCAGGTGGGCTGGCTCAGCGTCAGGCCTATGACCTTGTTGTTGGCAAGCTCGGGGCGCAGAGCGGTGTTGCCCACGGTGCGCTGCTGGGCGGTGAAGGTGTTGCCCTGGTAGTTGACGTTCTGGTTGATGACCACGGGCGCGGCGTAGAGCTCGGACAGATTCGGTGCACGCACATCGCGCGACGCGACGGCGCGCACGCGCAGGCCGTCGATGCCGGTCTTCCAGGTCGAGCCGACCTTCCAGCTGTTGACGCCGCCCGAGGTGCTGTACTGGGTGTGGCGGCCGGCGATGTTGAGGTTGGCCTCGCCCAGGGTGGCTGACTTGAACAGCGGCGCATTCAGCTCCAGGAAGCCTTCATCGACCGTGTAGGAGCCCGCGGCGGCGTGGTAGTTGCCGGCGAACCAGTTGTTGCCGACCGCGGTGTTCAGCACGGGGTCAGCGGGATAGGCGGTGGTGTTGGGCGTGGCGGGGTAGACGCCGTTGCCGTAGGGGTCGCCGGTGACCCAGTAGCCTTCCTTGCGGGATTCGACGCCGAAGGCGACGGCCACGGGGCCGGCCCAGTTGGAGAAGGGTTGGCCGTTGAAGCTCAGGCTGGCCACGGTCTGGCGCTGGCGCGACAACTGGTGCGGGCCGTTCGCCGGCAACACATAGGCGAGGGCGGCCGGGTCCTGCTTGACGTCGCCAATGATGTTGAGCGGCACGCAGCCCGCAGCTGCGGCCGCGGCGTTGCGGCAGACGATGCTGCCGTTGGGCGCGCGCACGGCGTCGATGGCGGCGTTGTAGCGCGGGTTCAGCATCATGTTGGCGACGCTGATATCGATGTCGTTGATCCCGTGCTGGAGATAGGCGTCATAGGACCAGCTCTTGCCGCCAACGTCGAACTTGCCGTTCGTGCCGAGCACGAAGCGCTTCTGCTCGCGCACCGGATTGACCTCGATGTCCTTCTCGAAGTTGCCGTTGGCCGTGCCGTACTTGAAGCTCGTGATGTTGTTGGCCGCGCAGGCCGTCACGATGGACGCCGGCAGGAAGGGGTTGTCGCACTGGATGGTCAGGTTGTCGTTCTTCGCAGCCCCGGGGTTGGGGTTGAAGCGCGCATCGACCTTGGCCAGATTGACCGTGAAATAGACCTCGGCGTCGTCACTGACGTCGACGCTGCCGCGCGTGTAGAAGACTTGCCGCTGGAGGTCCATGCCCATGGACGTGCCGCCGCCGACCGTGCCGGCCAGGTCGCCGCCCACGCAGAAGGGCGTGATGCAGTTGGTGACGGCGCCGGTGCCGGTGGGGACACCGTTCGAGCCGTAGACGAACTTGGAGGGTGCGCCGTCCTTGCCGAAGGCGGTGCCTTGCAACGGGCCGTTGGTGATGAGGCCGTACTTGGCGTACTGGAACTGCTGGGCGTTGCGAATGTCGTAGATCTGCGGCTTGCCGTCGGTCGTGCTGCCGAGGCCGCGAACCTGAAAGGCCGGGTTCTGGAACCAGGTGCGGCCATTCGCGCCGGCACCGCCGAAGCGCGGCGAGGGCACGCCCTTCTCACGCACGTACTCGGCGCTGACGATCAAGTGGGCGCGGTCGTTGAAGAAGCTGCGGCCCCAGGCGCCTTGCAGCGTGGCGTTCTGGTCGTCGCCGTAGTTGGTCTGGCCGCCTTCGATATTGGCCTTGAAGCCCGTGAAGCGCTTGTCGGTGATGAAGTTGACGACGCCACCCACGGCGTCTGAGCCATAGGAGGCACCGGCGCCACCAGTGACCACATCGACCTGCGTGATGAGCAGCTGCGGGAACTGGCTCACGTCGGTCACGCCCGTGACGTTGGCAGGGACGACACGCTGGCCGTCCAGCAGCGTCAGCGTGCGGATGGGGCTGAGGCCGCGCAGGCTCAGCGAGCTGAGGCCTTGCACACCGCTGCTGGTGCTGAAGGTGGAGGTGGTGCGGCCCGTGCTGCCTTGCAGGGCGGGCAGCTCGATCAGCGTGTTGAAGAGGTTGGGCTGGGCGGACTTCTCAAGGTCGACCGCCGTCAAGGTCGTGGTGGGCGTGGGCTGGGTGAAGCCGCGTTGCGCGATGCGCGAGCCGGTGACGACGACGGCATTCAGCACATTGGCTTCGCCGCTCGCCTGCTCGCTTTGCGGACTGGAGGCAGCCGGCGCCGGAGCCACCGGGGCTTGCGCATGCGCCGACAGCGCGAGGCTGGTGCAGGCGCCAAGCACAGCCAGATGGATCAGGGTCTTGGAACGTTGGTTTTTCATTGCGTCTCCTAATTGGCGGCTTGATCGCCGTTTGTGGTCGGTCGTCGAACGTGTTCGCTAAACAAAACTTGTTTATCGGATAGCGCTATCCTGACAAGGTAAAAAAATTGGGACGGTTCCTTGAGATCAGCAATCCTTTGGCGCCGTCCCGCCGGTTCGCACCGCCAACGCAGCGCCACTCCGGGTGGGATTGCGCTATCCTAGGCCGCGAATAGCCCCCTCGGTATGGGGGATACTATGTAGCGATGCCCAGCCGCAAGCCTATTTCCGCCGCCCCCGCCCGTCGCACCCGGGCCACTGGCCGGGTGACGTTGGCGGACGTGGCGCAGGCGGCCGGCGTCAGCCCCATCACCGTTTCGCGGGCCCTGCGCGGCGAGCGAGCGGTGGCGCAGGAACTGTGTGAGCGCGTCCAGGCCGCCGCCACTGCGCTGGGCTACGTGCCCGACCCGGCCGCCCGCGCGCTGGCTTCCAGCCGCAGCTCCCATGTGGCGGTGCTGATCCCCAAGCTGAGCAATACGCTGTTCGTCGAACTGCTGGACGCTGTGCAGAACAGCTTGGTGCCCGCCGGCTACCAGACGCTGATCGGCGTGACGCATTACGACGCCAGCGAGGAAGAAGCGGTGCTGCGCAGCTTCCTGTCGCATCGGCCGGCCGGCCTCATCGTCACCGGCCGCGACCGCAGCGCGGCGGCGGCGGCGCTGATCGAAGGCAGCGGCGTGCCCTGTGTGCATGTCATGGAAGTCGAGCTGGAAGCGGGCGGCCACAGCGTGGGCTTCTCGCAACGTGATGCCGGGCGAGCGATCACGCAGCACCTGCTGGACAGCGGCCGGCGTCATGTTGCCTACGTGGCCGCCCAGCTCGACCCGCGCACGCTGGAGCGCGGCGAAGGCTATGCCGACGCGCTCGTGCAGGCCGGCTTGGGCGACCAAGTCAACAAGGTGCTCAGCGCCGAGCCCTCGTCCATGGCCCTGGGCGGCGCCATGCTGGAGCGCGTGCTGCGTGAAGCACCGCAGACCGACGCCATCTTCTTCTGCAACGACGACCTGGCCCAGGGCGCGCTGCTGGCGGCGCTGCGCCTGGGCGTGGCGGTGCCGGGGCGCGTGGCGGTGGCCGGCTTCAACGACCTGCCTGGCAGCGACCAGATGGTGCCGCCGCTGACGACCGTGGCCACGCCGCGCCGGGAGATCGGCGAACAGGCGGCGCAGATGCTGATGAAGCTGATGCGCGGCCAGCCGGTGGAGCAGCCCAACCTCGACCTGGGGTTCCAGGTCGTGCGACGGGCCTCAACCTAGTTCGACGTCCAGCCGGTACTCGCGGCCGGCTTCGATGTTGCGCACCAGGCCGTCCGCCAACGGTTGGCCGTCCAGCAGCACCCGTGCAGTGCCCGTGCGGCGCACCTGAAGCTTGAAGCGCGCACCACGGAACTCCCGCTCTGCGCTGAGCCGGTCCCAGCCATCGGGCAATTGCGGCTTCACCAGCAGCCCCTGCGCATGCCCGCGCAGCCCGCACAGACCCTCGATGACGCAGCGGTAGGCCCAGGCGGCCGTGCCGGTGTTGAACAGCTGGCTGGAGCGACCCGCCGTGCGCGGGTATTGCTTGTGGGCGCCACGGTAGTAGTTCGGGATGAACACCGGCAACTGGCCGCGTTGCAGCAGGTCGGCCTGGTCGGGACCAGGAATCATGCGGCGTAGCGCCTGCCAGGCGCGGTCGCCCTCGCCGGCTTCATATAGCGCGTGGATGTAGAAGCTGGCGGCGTGGTTGTAGACGGCGCCGTTCTCGGCGGAGCCCGGGTGCTTCTGCGTCACGCGGCCGACGTCGTCACGCATGCCGGAGTAGGGCGGCGCGAACATGGCGATGCCGTGGGGTGAGTCGAGCTGGGCTTCGATGGCAGCCAGCATCTTCACCCGCTGCTCCTCGCTGGCCGCGCCGCTGAGCATGGCCCAGGACTGGGGGTTGAGGTAGATGCGGCCCTCGGTATCGGCCCTGACACCGAACACCACGCCGTCGTCCGTGATGCCGCGGGCAAACCAGTCGCCATCCCACAGGTGGCGGTTGGCGGCATCGTTCAGTTCCTCCGCAGCGGCCCGCCAGCGCGTGGCAGCTTCATCGCGGCCAGTGTCGGCGCTGATGCCGGCCCACAGCTTCATCGCGTAGGCAGCCGCCACGGTCAGCCAGCCGGACACGCCACGGCCCTTGTAGCCGACCATGTTCATCGGGTCGCACCAGTCGCCCTGGGCGATGAAGCTCAGGCCGCGCGCGTCGCGGTCCTGATGGAGCCACGCCATGGCGGCATCCAGCCGCTGGGCTACCGTCAACTCGTTCACCACGACATCCAGCAGTGCGAAGTCGCCGGTCTCGTCCAGATAGGCCTCCAGGCAGACCGGCAGCCAGACGCAGTGGTCGGTGTGCGGCACCTGGTTGATGTACTTCAGCTCGGCGCCTTCGATCAGCAGGATGCCGTCGGGCATGGCGCCGTTCGCTTCCTGCTGGCTCAGGGCATGCAGCAGCGCGCCGCGCGTGACGCTCGGCGCGATGTACGCCATGCCGAGGTTGTCTTGAAGGTAGTTGCGCGTCTGCGGGTCGGTGCTGAGCCGGTTCACGTCGCCGTGATAGAAAACCTGGCGTGGCAGCCAGTGGTTGACGAAGCGGTCGAAGTCGGCGTCGGGCGTCTCGATGCGCAGGCAGCCGCGGCCGCTGTCGACGTAGTCCGCGTAAGCCGCGCGGGCGCGGGCAAAGCCGGCTTCGCTCAAGTAGGTTTGACGCACCTTCGCGATCTCCGCATCGTCCAGCGCGGGGCCGAAGAGGAAGCGGTACGTCTCGCCTGCGTTGGGTTGCAGCGCCAGTTGGTACTGCACGCTGGCGGCGGGCGTCTCGTAGCGGGCGTCGCCACCGGCGAGCCGCTCGGCCTGCAACGCGCTGGGCTTGTGCAGGCCGCCTTCGCCCTCGAATGCTGATTGGCTGGCCTCCCAGGCCTCGGGCGCGCGCTCGCAGAGAAAGTAGGTCTTGTCCTTGAGGGCGAGGTTCTTGAAGTAGTCCGCCACCTTCTGATAGGGCGTGACGCTGCTGGCGACGATGCCGCCGAGGTCGGCGCGGTACTCGGCGGACTGGTTCATCCACGACATATTGCCGATGGGGAAATAGGGCACGACGCTGATGCGCCGGGGCCGCTCCGACAGGTTGGTGACGCGCAGCTCCCACAGCTCGACCACATCGTCGGTCGGCAGGCCTAACGTCATTTCCACGCGCAGGCCGAGGTGCTCGACGGTCCAGCTCAGGTCATGCTTGCCGACGACGAAACTGAAGCTGTCAACCGCAGCGCGCACCGGCTCGTAGGGCGCCGAGAACAGCTCGCCGGTGTCCTCGTCCTTCACATAGAAAAAACGGCCGGGGTGATGGGCGTAGTAGGCCTGCTCCGGCTGCATGAAGGTCTTGGCCTCCAGGTTGGGCGCGTGCGCGTACTTGGCCGGTTCGGGCTGCATGAACTGCGCGGTGGCGTAGCCGCGGCAGGTCACCTGGATCATCATGCGGCGGTTCCAGAGGAAGCCGCCGGCCTTGGGCAGGGCAGTGGGGCTGGTGAGCTCGCAGCGCTCGCCGCCGTTGATATGACGAAGCATGGGCGTCAGACGGGTGAAGTGGAGGACTTGCGCTCGGCCAGATCGGCCTGGATACGCGCCATGGTCGGGTTGTCCAGCGTGTAGAAGACCATGATGACGGCGGCCAGCAGCGTGAAGCCCGCCGGGATGACGGACATCAGCCAGACGATGCCCGCCTGAGAGTCGGCCGACTGCGCCACGTTGGGCACATAGCCCAGCGTCGTGAACAGCGTGCCGATGACGCCGACCGCGACGGCGGTGCCGAGCTTCTGCGCGAACGAGCTGGCCGCGAAGGTCATGCCCGTGGCGCGGCGGCCGTTGCGCCATTCGTTGTAGTCGGCCGAGTCGGCCAGCATCGAGAACGACAGCGGCGACTTGGGGCCCAGGCAGAAACCCAGCGCGATCTGCAACACGTACATCAGCGCGATCTGGTCGCTGGGCACGAACAGGAAGGCGGTCGACAGCACCGTGGAGGCCAGCATCAGCCCGATGAGCAGCTTGCGCTTGTCGATGAAGCGCGTGAGCAGCGGCGTGAATGCCGTGCCTGCGGCCGCGGCCAGCAGATAGGCCGGCATGAAAGTGGCCAGCAACTCGGGCCGGTTGACCACGTACTTGAAGTAGTAGGCGGCACTGGTCATGCGCAGCGTGATGCTGAGCATGATGATGAGCGCGAGGAAGAACAGCAGGATCCAGGGCAGGTTGCTGCGCAGGTCGGCAATGTCCTGGCGCACAGTGGAGGGCTCGGCCTGCACCGGCTGCACGCGCTCGGTCGTCGCACTGAAGGTGAAGGCGAAGATCAGCGCCGCGGCGATGCCCCAGAACACCATGGTCAGCGTCCAGCCCAGCGCGGCGTCACCAGCGCCGAACCAGCTCACGAGCCGCGGCGACACCGCGGTGACGAGGGTCCCGCCTGCAAAGCCGCAGACGAAGCGGGAAGCGTTGATCGCATTGCGCTCCCGCGCGTCACCCGAGATCACGCCGGACAGGGCGCTGTAGGGCAGGTTGATGCTGGTGTAGATCGTCATCAGCAGCAGGTAGGTCACATAGGCCCAGACCAGCTTGCCCGTGGGACCGAAGTCGGGCGTCGAATAGGTCAACACACCGATGACCGCCAGCGGCACCGGCATGAAGAGCAGGTAGGGCCGGAACTTGCCCCAACGCGTCTGCGTACGGTCGGCGAAGGCGCCGATCATGGGGTCGGTGAAGGCGTTGAAGATCTTGACGACGAACAGCATCGTCGCTGCCGCGCCGGCAGTGATGCCGAACACGTCGGTGTAGAAGATCAGCAGGAAGGTCGAGACGTTGGTCCAGTAGAAATTGAACCCCATGTCGCCCAGGCCGTAGCCGACGATTTCCCGTTTGGTGAGCGGTGGGTGTTTCATGGCTTCAACGCTGCGCCACGGGTTGCTGCTGGCCCAGCCAGTCGCGCAACTCGGTGACGAGTTCAGGCAGCGGCTTGATCCCGTCGAGGTGAATGACGCCGGCCTCGCCCACCGGCGACTCCAGCGTCTCGAACTGGCTGTCGACAAGGCTTGCGGCAAAGAAGTGCGACCCGCGCGACGCCACCCGCCGGCTGGCCTCGGCCTTGTCGATGTCCAGGAAGGCAAAACGCAGGCCCGGGGAGGCCTGACGGAGCTGGTCACGGTAGGCGCGTTTGAGGGCGGAGCAGGTCACGATCAAGCCCGGCCGCTGCTGCAACTGCTCGCTCAGGCTGGCAAGCCAGCTGGCGCGGTCCTCGTCGGTCAGCGGTTCGCCCTTGGCCATCTTGCGGCGACTGGAGTCGCTGTGGAACAGATCGCCCTCCAGCCAGTCTTCGGCGAGGCGCTCGGACAGAGCAGCGGCAACCGTGGATTTGCCGCATCCGGCGACGCCCATGATGACAAGGGAACGGGGCGGGAAGTGGGTCATGGGCGCAGAGGATGAGGCAGTGAACCGCGCCGTGTGACGCTGGGTGATTGTGCGTGTTGGATAGCGCTATCCTACCTTGAGGAGGCGCCGGAGCCGTCCGTAGTTTCCCGCTGCGTGTCCTGGCGCGCTCGTCTGGCACCTCCGGCTGGGCGAATCACGAAGGCAGCGCGCGCGGCCAGTGAGCGTGGGCGCGGGGCGCTCAGTAGAATCCCGTGCTTCCGCACGCCGCCCTTTGCCGTTTTGGGGCCGAGCATTTCCGAGAACCGCGCGCCCGCCCGCGCCCAGCCTCCCCGGATTCCATGGCCCTGACCCCGCATCTGACCCATTTCGAGGGCGGCAACGCTCTTTCCGACTTTCGCGCCCAGGCCCTGCTGGCCCGGCTGCAAGAGGTCAATGCGCGCATCACGGGCATCAGCGCCCGCGCGGTGCACTGGGTCTGGACGGATGCGCCGTTGGATGGCGAGACCCGCGACCGCTTCGCTGCGCTGCTGACTTACGCCGAGCCGGCTCTTGAAGGCGCGCAAGGCGACCTCGTCGTCGTCACACCTCGCTTCGGCACGGTCAGCCCGTGGGCGTCCAAGGCCACCGACATCGCCCGCAATTGCGGCTTCACGCTCAAGCGCGTCGAGCGCGTCGTCGAATACCGCGTCGCCACCAAGAGCGGCCTGCTTGGTGGCGCCAAGCCCTTGAGCAAGGACGAGCTGAACGCCTGCGCCGCGCTGCTGCACGACCGCATGACCGAGTCGGCCTGCTTCAGCCGCGAGGACACAAAACACCTGTTCGATGAGCGCACGGCCGAGCCGCTGGCGCATGTCGACGTGCTGGGCGCCGGCCGCGCGGCGCTGGAGAAGGCCAACGTCGAGTTCGGGCTGGCGTTGTCGGTCGACGAGATCGACTACCTGGAAACCAACTTCAAGAAGCTGGGCCGCAACCCCAGCGACGTCGAGCTGATGATGTTCGCGCAGGCCAACAGCGAGCACTGCCGGCACAAGATCTTCAATGCATCGTTCACGGTCGATGGCGAGCAGCAGCCGTTGAGCCTGTTCGGCATGATCCGCAACACCGAGAAGCTGAACCCGCAGCACACGGTCATCGCCTACTCGGACAACGCGGCCGTCATGCAAGGTCATGCCATCGAGCGCTGGATGCCGGCGCCCCGGCCCGGCGCCGCCTACGTGGCCCGCACGGAGCAGGCTGAGGTGCTGATGAAGGTGGAGACGCACAACCACCCGACAGCCATCTCGCCGTTCCCGGGCGCGTCGACCGGCGCGGGCGGCGAGATCCGAGACGAAGGCGCTACCGGCCGCGGCTCCAAGCCCAAAGCGGGGTTGACGGGCTTCTCTGTGTCCAACCTGCATCTGCCCGGCCTCTCCGAGCCGTGGGAGCAGAACCCGGTCGGCAAGCCGGCCCACATCGCCTCGGCGTTGCAGATCATGATCGAAGGCCCCCTGGGTGGCGCCGCCTTCAACAACGAGTTCGGCCGGCCCAACCTCGCGGGCTATTTCCGCGTCTTTGAGCAGACCGTCGCCGGCCTGCGCCGCGGCTATCACAAGCCCATCATGATCGCCGGGGGTCTGGGCACCATCCGCTCGGACCTGACGAAGAAGATCGAGTTCCCGGCCGGCTCGCTGCTGATCCAGCTCGGCGGCCCCGGCATGCGCATCGGCATGGGCGGCAGCGCCGCGTCGTCGATGGCGGCGGGCACGAACACGGCCGACCTGGACTTCGACTCCGTGCAGCGCGGCAATCCCGAGATCGAGCGGCGCGCGCAGGAGGTCATCAACCACTGCTGGGGCCTGGGCGCCGAGAACCCGGTGCTGGCGATTCACGACGTGGGTGCGGGGGGCATCTCCAATGCCTTCCCCGAGCTGGTGAACGACGCCGGCCGCGGCGCGCGCTTCGATTTGCGCAAGGTGCCGCTGGAAGAGTCCGGCCTGGCGCCCAAGGAAATCTGGTGCAACGAGAGCCAGGAGCGCTACGTGCTGGCCATCGGTCCCGAGAGCCTGGACCAGTTCGCGGCGCTGTGCGAGCGTGAACGCTGCCCGTTTGCCGTGGTCGGCGTGACGACGGAGACGCGTGAACTGAAGCTGGCCGATGGCGAGGAGTTCCCCATCGACATGCCGATGGACGTGCTGCTCGGCAAGCCACCCAAAACCTCGCGCAATGTGACCCGCGTGGCCCTCGACGGCGGCACGCTGGACCTGACCGGCGTGAAGCTGGAGCAATCCGCATTCGACGTGCTGCGCCACCCGACCGTGGCCAGCAAGCGCTTCCTCGTCACCATCGGCGACCGCACCGTGGGCGGCCTGAACCACCGCGACCAGATGGTCGGCCCCTGGCAGGTGCCGGTGGCGGACTGCGCCGTCACGCTGGCTGACTTCAACGGCTTTGCCGGCGAGGCGATGAGCATGGGCGAGCGCACGCCGCTGGCTGCCGTCAACGCGCCGGCGTCGGGCCGCATGGCCGTGGCCGAGGCCATCACCAATCTGCTGGCGGCGCCCATCGAGCTGCCGCGCGTGAAGCTCAGCGCCAACTGGATGGCCGCCTGCGGCGAGCCGGGGGAGGACGCCGCGCTGTTCGACACGGTCAAGGCGGTGGGCATGGAGCTGTGCCCGGCCTTAGGCATCTCCATCCCGGTCGGCAAGGACTCCTTGTCGATGCGCACCAAGTGGGATGGCCAGCAGGTCACCGCACCGGTGTCGCTGATCGTCACCGCCTTTGCCAGCATTGCCGACGTGCGCGGCACGCTGACGCCTGAGTGGCAGCGCGAGGACTCAGCGCTGATCCTCATCGACCTCGGCCAGGGCAAGCACCGCATGGCCGGGTCCATCCTGGCGCAGACGCTGAACCAGTTCGGCAGCGACGTGCCCGATCTGGACGACCCCAAGCTGCTGGTCTCGCTGGTCAACGCAATCAACGAACTGCGAGCCGCAGGCAAACTGCTCGCCTATCACGACCGTTCGGACGGCGGCCTGTGGGCGGCGGCTTGCGAAATGGCCTTTGCCGGCCAGACCGGTCTGAGCCTGAACGTGGACATGCTGGTCACCGAAGGCGACGGCATCAGCGACAGCCGCGCCGATACGGGCGACTCCAAGAATTGGGCTGCGCAGGTGAGCGGCCGGCGCGAGGAACTGACGCTGCGCGCGCTGTTCAACGAAGAGCTGGGTGCGCTGATCCAGGTGCGCGCGGCGGACCGCGATGCCGTCATGCAGGTGCTGCGCGCACATGGCCTGTCCAGGCATTCGCATGTCGTCGCCAAGCCGAACGCGGCGCGGCAGATGGAGGTCTGGCGCGATGCGAGAAAGGTCTTCACTGCCGACCTGACGACGTTGCAGCAGACCTGGGACGAAGTGAGCTGGCGGATCGCGCAGCTGCGCGACAACCCGGCCGGCGCCAACGCGGAGCACGCGGCCGCTGGCAAGGCGGACGACCCCGGCCTGCATGTCCACCTGACGTTCACGCCCGAGGCGCCCTTCATCAGCACGGGTGCTCGCCCCAAGGTCGCCATCCTGCGCGAGCAGGGCGTCAACTCGCACGTCGAGATGGCCTACGCGATGGCGCAGGGCGGCTTCGACAGCTTCGACGTGCACATGAGCGACCTGCAATCCGGCGCGGTCAAGCTGGACGGCTTCGCGGCCTTCGTCGCCTGCGGCGGCTTCAGCTACGGCGACACCCTGGGTGCCGGTGAAGGCTGGGCGCGCAGCATCATGTTCAACCCCGTGCTGGCCGAGCAGTTCCGCGCCTTCTTCGCGCGCCAGGACACGATGGCCCTGGGCGTCTGCAACGGCTGCCAGATGCTGGCCGCGCTTGCGCCCATCATCCCCGGCGCCGACGCCTGGCCGCGCTTCACGCGAAACCAGAGCGAGCAGTTCGAGGCGCGGCTGTCCCTCGTTGAGGTTCTGGAGTCGCCCAGCGTGTTCTTCCAGGGCATGGCCGGCAGCCGCCTGCCCATCGCCGTCGCGCATGGCGAGGGTTTTGCCAACTTCGCGCGCCAGGGCGACGCGGCCAAGGTCATCCAGGCGATGCGCTTTGTCGACAACCACGGCCAGCCGACCGAGGCCTACCCGTTCAACCCGAACGGCAGCCCGGGCGGCCTGACCTCGGTGACGACGCCGGACGGCCGCTTCACGGCGCTGATGCCCCACCCGGAGCGCGTGTTCCGCAATGTGCAGATGAGCTGGACCAGCGGCGACCGCGCGCTGCACAGCCCGTGGCTGCGCATGTTCCAGAACGCGAGAAAGGCGCTGGACTAGGCGCTCGGCTAAGCCACAGGCGGCGCCGGCCTTACCCGGCGCCGCAGCCACGGCAGCGCAGCGAGGCCGCACAGCCAAAGCAGGCCGGTGGCCGGTTCCGGCACCACCTGCACCGGCCAGTCGTGGCCGGAAGCAAAGCCGATCTGCGCGCCGGGCTGGACGAGGATGCGCTCGAGCGTCACCGTGTTGAAGGCATCGGTCTCGGCGCCGTCCACCTGGCCCCAGGTGTTCAGGTTGGCGACGAACGTGAACGGTGGCATGGGCCCGGGGCGCTCGGGATCGATGTCTGGAATGAGCAGGAAGGTGTAGTTGATCGCCAGCGTGACATCGCCGCTGGTGTTGTCTGCGTCATTGCCCAGGACCTGTACCGTCTGCGCGCCGCCGACGTCCTGGCATTCGAGCGCACCGGCGCAGTTCACGTAGGACAGCCCGTTGATCAGGCGCACGTTCTCTGCACCGAAGGATTCAAGGCCGATGGTGAAGGCGAAGCGCCCCCGGTCGTTCCACTTCGCGTGCAGCGAGAACTGCATCGTCACCGGCGTCGGCGTCGTCCCCGTGTAGATCAGGTCCTCCATCCATTCGGCCGTGGCTTCGCCGTAGAAGCTGCGCGTGCCGAGGGGATCGCTGGGCATGCCGTAGTCCTGTGGGCCGTCCGTCCGCCAGCTTCGCGCCTTGAGCACGCCGTAGTCGGCAAAGGCCTGTGCGGCCGCCAGCGTCGGCAGCGTTGCGCGCTTGTACCAGGTGTCGACGACGATGGGCATGCCCGACACGGTGCAGCCCACCCCGCCCGGCGTGGCGGCGATGCAGCCCATGTGGCTGATCGAGGAGCCGTCCGGCAGCTGGGTGACGGTGCCGAACCCTGTGTTGACAAGACCCGTGGGGTCGGTCGGCACGAACGAGCCGGTGCTGTAGGCGACGACACTGTGGCCGGGGTCGGCGGCCGCGCCCAGGCTGGCCAGGCCAAGTGCCGCGATGGCCAGCCGGTGCGCAGCGCCGCGACGGAGTGCAGAAGCGTTCATGACGAGTTCCTCGCGGCAATGTGAATCGCGCGAGTGAGATCTGGTCGGCTGCGCCGCCAAGCCTGCCGTCGCGCGCCACAGGCTCCGATTCATCCTAGGCCACCGGCCGCCCGCCGGCACCCCCTACAAGCGCGTGGCCAGCCGACCCGCGCTCAGGCGAGGAAGCGCGCCGGCAGGGCTTGCCGATGCGGGTAGTACTGGAACCACGGCTGCGCCTGCACGATCGCCTGCCAGACCGACGGCCGGGCCAGCAGGCGCTCGAAGTAGGCGCTCAGCGTGGTGTGACCGGCCGAGAACGGCCGCACGGTCGCCGCGTAGAACAGCGCCGGTGCCGCGGCACAGTCGGCCATGCTGAAGTCGTCGCCCGTCGCCCAGGCGTGGTCGCCCCGGCGGCTTTCGATCATGTCGTAGGCCATGCCGAGGGCGTCGACGGCAGCCGACATCGCCATGGCATCCCGATCCGCTTCGGGGCGGAGCAGCTGGGCGATGTAGCGCTGCATCGGGTCCATGACGTAGCAGTCGAACAGCCGGTCCCACAGTCGCACCTGGAGCTGCGCGTCGAAGTCATCGGGCAGCAGGCGCAGGCGGCCGGGGTGGTGGCGGTCCAGGTATTCGATCTGTACGGCTGTTTCCGGCACGACGCGTTCGCCATCGACAAGCAGCGGGATCTTGCCCGTCGGCCACAGCGCCGCATAAGCCGCGCGCTCGCCCGGGTCGCCCAGGTTGACCAGCTTCTTCTCATAAGGCGTGCCGTTTTCGGCTAGCGCGATCAGCAGCTTCCAGCAGTGGGAAGAGAGCGGGTGGTAGTGCAGCGTCAGTGGCATGGCTCTTTCTCTATGCGACAAAGCAAAAGCGGGCCGAAGCCCGCTCTCTGCCTCAGGGCACTCTTCAGTCCTGCACCACCGCAGCTGCCCGCAACCGCTTGTTCACCCGCAGCGCCACCAGCGTGCAGACGACGCCGGACAGCAGGTAGACGCTGAGAGACATCAAGCCGAAGCGCGAGGACAGGTAGAGCGCGATGACGGGCGCGAAGGCCGCGCCCAGCAGCCAGGCCATGTCCGCCGTCAGCGCCGCGCCGGTGTAGCGGAAGTGGGGCAGGAAGTTGGACGTCACCGAGCCAGCCGACTGGCCGTAGGACAGGCCCAGCAGCACGAAGCCGATCAGGATGAACGCGGCCTGGCCGGGCTTGCCGCCGCCCAGCATCAGCGGCGCGAACAGCGCGAACACGCCGATGGCGATGGCGAGCGTGCCCAGGAAGTTGCGCCGGCCGACCTTGTCGGCAATCAAGCCGGACATCGGCATGGCGGCGGCCGCAAAGGCGGCGCCCAGCAACTCCATCTTCATGAAACCATCGATGCCCTGCTCGTCTGACAAGGCGACCCAGGAGAGCGGAAACACCGTCACCAGGTGGAAGAGGGCATAGCTGGCCAGGGCCACGAAGGCGCCTATGACGATGTGGTGGCCCTGCGCGGGCAGCAGCTCGTGCAGATAGGCGGGATCCAGCTCATGCTCTTCCATGCGCTTCTCGTACTCGTGCGTGACCACGAGACGCAGGCGGGCGAACAGCGCGACAACGTTGATCGCGAAGGCCGTGAAGAAGGGGAAGCGCCAGCCCCACGACAGGAAGTCCTTGCTGTCGAGGCTGCTGAACACGTAGAGGAACACGCCCGAGGCGATGAAGAAGCCCAGCGGTGCGCCGAGCTGCCCCAGCATGGCGTACCAGCCGCGGCGGTCCGGCGGTGCGTTCAGCGCCAGCAGCGAGGGCAGGCCGTCCCAGGAACCGCCCAGTGCCAGGCCTTGGCCGACACGACACAGCGCCAGCAGCACGATGGCCGTGCTGCCAGCCTCGGCAAAGCCGGGCAGCAGGCCCATGGCGACGGTGGAGCAGCCGAGCAGGAAAAGTGCGGTGGTCAGCTTGGCGGAGCGGCCGAAGCGGCGCTGGATCTCCATGCCGATCAGCGTGCCGACCGGGCGGACGACGAACGCCAGCGCGAAGACGAGGAACGCGTAGAGCGTGCCGGTCAGGCGGTCCGCGAACGGGAAGAACACCTGTGGGAAGACCAGCACCGAGGCGATGCCGAAAACGAAGAAATCGAAGTATTCCGATGCTCGCCCAATGATCACGCCGACCGCGATGTCGCCGGGTGCGAGGTCCTCGTCCGTGCGCGTGGTCAGCGGGCCGGATTGGGGGGTGGTGAAGGTACTGCTCATTGCCATTTCGGGCCTGTCTCCGCTTTTGCCTAGGACAAAATGTCCACTCGTTGATTTGCCTCAATCAACTTACATTCCTTCGCAGCGTGCAAGATCGTTAACCCTTGCGCGTCACCCAGGATGTACCCCATCAAGTCTGCCTTTTCCCGCGCCCTGGTCTTGTCAGCCAGCTTCGCTTTGTCTGGCTGTGACTGGATCGTGATGAAGCCGCACGGCGACATTGCGAACCAGCAGGCCCAGCTCATTGTCACGTCGACGCTGCTGATGCTGCTGATCATCGTGCCGGTGATCGCCCTGACGCTGCTGTTTGCATACCGTTACCGCCAGTCCAACACCGAGGCGACGTATGCGCCGGACTGGGACCATTCCACTCGCCTGGAACTGGTGATCTGGGGTGCGCCGCTGCTGATCATCATCGCGCTGGGCGCGATCACCTGGATCAGCACCCACAAGCTCGATCCTTTCCGCCCGCTGGACCGCATTTCGGAAGACAAGCCGCTGGTGGCCGACGTGAAACCCATGGAGGTCTACGCCGTGTCCATGGACTGGAAGTGGCTGTTCATCTACCCCGAGCAGGGCATCGCCACCATCAACGAGCTGGCCGCGCCGGTGGACAGGCCGATCCACTTCCGCTTCACTTCGACGACGGTGATGAACACCTTCTACGTGCCGGCGCTCGCCGGCATGATCTACACGATGCCGGGCATGGAGACGCAGCTGCACGCGGTCATCAACAAGGCCGGCGTGTACGACGGCCTCTCGGCCCACTACAGCGGCGCCGGCTTCTCGGACATGCGCTTCAAGTTCCACGGCCTCAGCAACGAAGACTTCGCGCGCTGGGTCGAGGGCAACAAGGCCGGTGGCAACACGCTGACGCGCGCCGGCTACCTGAAGCTCGAGCAACCCAGCGCCAAAGAGCCGATTCAGCGTTTCGCCAGCGTCGAGCCCGGCCTGTGGAGCGCCATCGTCGACCGCTGCGTCGACGGCAAGAAGATGTGCGCCAGCCAGATGATGGCCATCGACGCCGCCGGCGGCGCCGGGAAGGGTGGCGTGGCCAGCACCATGCGCAGCAGCTGGCGCGATGCCGAGGGCAACCAGCGTGAGCGCTTCGTCGTCGCCGCGCTGTGCACGCCGACCAATCCGCTGGGCCTGCCCATCGAGATCGAAGCCAGCGCTGGCAGCGCCATCAAGAACTAAGAGCAGCAGACCATGTCCAACGCCGTTGTCGCCCAGCACCAGGCTGCTGACCAGCTCCACCCCATCCTCGGCCGCCTGGGCTGGGACTCGCTGCCCCTGCACGAGCCCATCCTCATCGCCACCTTCATCGCCGTGGTGCTCGGCGGCGCGCTGGTGTTTGCGCTGGTCACCAAGTTCAAGCTCTGGGGCCATCTGTGGCGTGACTGGATCACCAGCATCGACCACAAGAAGATCGGGATCATGTACATGATCCTGGGCATCGTCATGCTGCTGCGCGGCTTCGCCGATGCGCTGATGATGCGCGCCCACCAGGCCATGGCCTTCAGCGAGAACGCCGGCTTCCTGCCGCCGCACCACTACGACCAGGTCTTCACGGCGCACGGCGTCATCATGATCTTCTTCGTCGCGATGCCCTTCGTGACCGGGTTCATGAACTACGTCGTGCCGTTGCAGATCGGCGCGCGCGACGTGGCCTTCCCCTTCTTGAACAACTTCAGCTTCTGGATGACCGCTGGTGGCGCCGTGCTGGTCATGATCTCGCTGTTCGTCGGCGAGTTCGCCAAGACCGGCTGGCTGGCCTACCCGCCGCTGTCGGGCATCCTGGCAAGCCCGGATGTCGGGGTGGACTACTACCTCTGGTCATTGCAGATCGCGGGGGTGGGCACGACGCTGTCGGGCATCAACCTGATCGCCACCATCATCAAGATGCGCGCGCCGGGCATGACGATGATGAAGATGCCCGTCTTCACGTGGACGTCGCTGTGCACCAACGTGCTGATCGTCGCCACCTTCCCCGTGCTGGCCGCCACGCTGGCGCTACTGACGGCCGACCGCTACCTCGGCACCAACTTCTTCACCAACGACCTCGGCGGCAACGCCATGCTCTACGTGAACCTGATCTGGATCTGGGGCCACCCCGAGGTCTACATCCTGGTGCTGCCCGTGTTCGGCATCTTCTCGGAAGTGGTGTCCACCTTCAGCCGCAAGAAGCTGTTCGGCTACGCCTCCATGGTCTATGCCACGGTGGTCATCACCATCCTGTCCTACCTCGTCTGGCTGCACCACTTCTTCACGATGGGGTCGGGGGCGAGCGTGAACAGCTTCTTCGGCATCACGACGATGATCATCTCGATCCCGACGGGCGCCAAGATCTTCAACTGGCTGTTCACGATGTACCGCGGCCGCATCAAGTTCGAGGTGCCGATGCTGTGGACGGTGGGCTTCATGATCACCTTCACCATCGGCGGCATGACCGGTGTGCTGCTGGCGGTGCCGGCGGCGGACTTCGTGCTGCACAACAGCCTTTTCCTGATCGCCCACTTCCACAACGTCATCATCGGGGGCGTCGTGTTCGGCGCCTTCGCCGGCATCAATTACTGGTTCCCCAAGGCCTTCGGCTTCCGCCTCGACGCGTTCTGGGGCAAGGTCTCGTTCTGGTGCTGGTTCATCGGCTTCTGGGTCGCGTTCGCGCCGCTGTATGTGCTGGGCCTGATGGGCGTCACGCGCCGCGTCAGCCACTTCGATGATCCGTCGCTGCAGATCTGGTTCGTCGTTGCAGCGGTCGGTGCGGGCATCGTGGCGCTGGGCATCGCGGCTTTCCTGATCCAGATCGGCGTCAGCATCCTGCGCCGCAAGGAACTGCGCGACACGACCGGCGACATCTGGGGCGGCCGCACGCTGGAGTGGTCCACCGCCTCGCCGCCGCCGGACTACAACTTCGCCTTCACGCCGGTCGCCCACGAGATGGATGCCTGGTACGACATGAAGCACCGCGGCGCCGAGCGTCCGGTCAAGGGCTTCGTCGCCATCCACATGCCGAAGAACACCGGCGCCGGCTTCGTCATCGCCATGCTGGCCACCGTGATGGGCTTTGCGCTGATCTGGCATATGTACTGGATTGCCGCGCTTGGCCTGGTGGCCACTGTCGTCGCGGCCATCGTGCACACCTTCAACTACGACCGTGACTTCCACATCCCGGCCGACGTCGTGGCCCGCAGCGAGGACGAGCGCACCCGCGCGCTGGCCGCTGCCGCCACCTCCGCCGCCTGATCGGGAAACGCTGAAATGTCTGCAACCATTGCCACCCACGTGAACGGCGCGCCGGTCTACTACGACCACAGCGGCGAGCACCATCCGCCGAACAGCACCATGCTGGGCTTCTGGCTCTACCTGATGAGCGACTGCCTCATCTTCGCGGTGCTGTTCGCTGTCTACGCCGTGCTGGGCCGCTCGTATGCGGCCGGCCCGTCGGGCGCCGACCTGTTCGACCTGCCGCTGGTGGCCGCCAACACGGCGCTGCTGCTGTTCTCGTCCATCACCTACGGCTTCGCGATGATCGCGATGCAGGCGCGCAACAAGCGCCATGTGCTCGCCTGGCTGGCGGTCACGGGCCTGCTCGGCCTGGGCTTCCTGGGCATCGAGCTCTACGAGTTCCACCACCTCATCCACGAGGGTGCCGGCCCGGGCCGCAGCGCCTTCCTGTCCAGCTTCTTCACGCTGGTGGGCACGCACGGCCTGCACGTCACCTTCGGCTGCATCTGGCTCGTCACGCTGATGTTCCAGGTCAACAAGCTGGGCCTCACGCCGCCCAACCGCCGCCGCCTGATGTGCCTGTCGATGTTCTGGCACTTCCTGGACGTCGTCTGGATCGGCGTCTTCACCTTCGTCTATCTGATGGGAGTGCTGTGATGGCGGCCGACCACGCTCACGATTCACACGGTCATGACGACCACCTCGACGGCGAGGCCGACTTCCACGTCAGCTACAAGGGCTACGCCACCGGCTTCATCCTGTCCGTCATCCTCACGGCCATCCCGTTCTGGCTCGTCATGGCCAAGGTGCTGCCCAGCCCGAAGATGACCGGCTTCGTCATCCTCGGCTTCGCCGCCGTGCAGATGGTGGTGCACATGATCTATTTCCTGCACATGAACGCCAAGGTCGAGCAGGGCTGGTCGCTGCTGGCCCTGATCTTCACGGCGGCGCTGGTCGTCATCATGCTGGCCGGCTCGGTCTGGGTCATGTTCCACATGAACGCCAACATGATGCCGACGCCCGACCCCGCCGCGATGCGCAACATGCCCTGACTGGGTATGGGCCGCGCCGCACGGATCGCCCTGATCGTCGCTGCGGCGCTGGCGAGCGTTGCTTTCCTCGCGCTGGCTGCCTGGCAGGTGCAGCGGCTGGGCTGGAAGCAGGACCTGATCGCCCGTGTCGAGCGGCAGGTCCACGCGGAACCGGTCGCGCCGCCGCCGGCTTCTGCCGTGGTCTCGAAAGCCGACGAATACCGCCGTGTCCGCCTGCACGGCCGGTTCGAGCCACGCCAAGTGCTCGTGCAGGCCGTGACCGAACTGGGCGGCGGCCACTGGGTGCTGGCGCCGCTGCGGCTGGACGATGGCAGCGTCATCCTCGTCAACCGCGGCTTCGTGCCGCCCGAGCAGCGCGCGCCCGAGCTGCATGCCGCGCCGAACGGTCCGGTCGCGCTGACAGGCCTGCTGCGCCTGACCGAAACCGGCGGCGGCCCGCTGCGCAGCAACGTGCCGGCCGAGGGCCGTTGGTACTCACGTGACGTGGCCGGCATCGCCGCGCAACTGGGGGTGGCCGACAAGGCCGCGGCGTACTTCGTCGACGAGTCGGCCGACCCCGCCCAGCCACAGCGTTATCCGCGCCCCGGCTTGACGGTCATCCGTTTCGCCAACAATCACGCCGTCTACGCCGCCACCTGGCTGGCGCTCGCGGCCATGGCCGCCGCCGCGGCCGGCTATCTGGTGCGCGAGGAGCGCCGGCGACTTCAGCCTTGAGCACCCAGCCACTGACCGCCGCCGAACCCGTTGCCGTAGCGCCCGAGCGCCGCGCCGGCCGCGCCAACCTGCGCCAGCTCATCGAGCTGCGCTGGCTGGCCGTTGGCGGCCAGCTCGCCACGGTGCTCGTCGTGCATGCCGGTCTCGGCATTGCGCTGCCCTGGGCCGAGATGCTCACGCTGCTGGGCGTGCTCGTCGCGTTCAACCTGTTCAGCCTCTGGCGCAACCGGCTCGCGCAGCCGGTGTCGCAGATCGAGCTCTGCATCGCCTTGCTCGTCGATGTGAGCGTGCTGACCGGCCAGCTCTACCTCGCCGGCGGCAGCGACAACCCCTTCATCTACCTCTACCTGCTGCAGGTCGCCGTGGCCTCGGTGCTGTTGCGGCCGGCCTACCTCGGCGCCATCGTGCTGAGCACGCTGACCGGCTTCGTCGCACTGACGCAGTGGCACCGCCCGCTGCTGCTGGACGCCACGTCGCCGACGACGCTGTCGCCCAGCTACCTGGGCGGCCTGCTGCTGTGCTTCCTGCTCAACGTCGGGCTGCTGAGCGTCTTCATCGTTCGCATCAACCGCAACCTGCGCCAGCGCGACGCCGAGCTGGCCGAGCTGCAGCAGCGCGCCGCCGAAGAGGTGCACATCGTGCGCATGGGCCTGCTCGCCAGCGGTGCCGCGCACGAACTGGGCACGCCGCTGGCCACGCTCAGCGTCATCCTCGGCGACTGGGCCCACATGGCGCCCTTCGCCGGCGAGCCCGAGCTGCGCGAGGAGATCGAGGAGATGCAGCGCCAGGTGTTGCGCTGCAAGGCCATCGTCACCGGCATCCTGATGTCGGCCGGCGAGATGCGCGGCGAGGCGCCCCAGCTGACGCCGCTGCAGGCCTTCATCGACGGCCTGGCCAGCCAGTGGCGCTCCGCCCACCCCCACGCCGGACTGGCGTTGCAGAGCCAGGACCTGCCGGACATCGACATCATTTCGGACAGCGCGTTGCAGCAGGTCGTGGCCAACCTGCTGGACAACGCCGCCGAGGCCGCGCCGGGCAGGCCGCTGACGCTGGTGGCGGCCTGTACCGGTGAGGGCATGCTCTCCTTGAGCGTGCTCGACGAAGGCCCCGGCTTCGATGCCGAGCGCCTCAAGCATTTCGGCGAGCCCTACCAGAGCAGCAAGGGCCAGCCCGGCCGCGGCATGGGCCTGTTCCTGTCGGTCAACGTGGCGCGCACGCTCGGCGGCCGGCTCGAGGCGCGCAACCGTGACGAGGGCGGGGCGGCCGTCACGCTGACGCTGCCGCTCGCCTCGCTGCTCCCCCGACAATTGCGCAGCCATGCCTGAAGACGACCGCCTGCTGCTCATCGTCGAAGACGACGACAGCTTTGCCCGCACGCTGACCCGCTCCTTCGAGCGCCGGGGCTGGCGCGTGCTGCGCGCCACGGGCCTTGACGACATGAAGGCGCTGCTCGACGGCCTGCCTGAGGACGAGGAACTGGGCCATGCCGTTGTCGACCTCAAACTCGCCGGCGGGGCCTCGGGCCTGACCTGCGTGCAGGTGCTGCACGGCTGGGACCCGGAAGTACTGATCGTCGTGCTGACGGGCTACGCGAGCATCGCCACGGCGGTGGAGGCCATCAAGCTAGGCGCCTGCCACTACCTCGCCAAGCCGGCCAACACCGATGACATCGAGGCTGCCTTCGCGCGCAGGCAGGGCGATGCCGACGTGGAGGTGACCGAGCGCCAGACGGCGTCCATCAAGACGCTGGAATGGGAGCGCATCCACGAGGTGCTGGCCGAGACCGACTTCAACATCAGCGAGACCGCGCGCCGCCTGGGCATGCACCGGCGCACGCTGGCGCGCAAGCTGGAGAAGCAGCGCATCAAGTGAGCGGTGGCGTCAGCCGGGCAGCCGCCTTGAAGGCTCTGGTCGCTCTGATGTATCTGCGACCGTCCTGGTATTGCCTGTTCGCCGGCATGGGCCGCTTCCCGGCGGAGCTGTGCTCAGCGCCGCAGGCCGTCACGGCCGCCCGGGCGCGGCTGAACCAGCGGGCCCCGGGCCCTGATCGCCCATCGCCATCACTTGACCGCCGCGTGAGGTCACGCCGGACCTGCCCCAGGCATTCACACCAGACATGGCACCATCCAGACGTGTAGATGGGCGTGCAGAACCGCATGAAGGAATGAGAGTGAGACACAAGATGTTGGGGTTGGTGCTGGCCGTTGCGGCCGCAATGCCGCTTGCGACCGCTGATACGGAGCTGGCTTATCCGCCGCTGCTCGAGCCCGGCGCGCAGGACGCCAAGGCGGCCCGCCTGTCGGCGGACCTGCTGTCGCGCTACCACTACAAGGCCCTGCCGCTGGACGACGCCCTGTCGAGCCAGGTGTTCGACCAGTACCTGAAGCTCCTCGATCCCGAGAAGCTGTACTTCCTGCGGTCCGACGTCGACCGCCTGGCGGCCGACCGCACCCGGCTCGACGATGCCATCCTGAAGGAAGACCTGCGCACCCCGTTCGCGATCTTCAACCTCTACGAACGCCGCGCTGCCGAGCGCATGGCTTTCGCGCGCAGCCTGCTGGCCAGGGGCTTCGACTTCGAGCGCAACGAGACGCTGATGATTGACCGCACGGACCAGCCCTGGCCGGCGACCGAGGCCGAGGGGCTGGAGCTCTGGCGCAAGCGCGTCAAGAACGACTGGCTGCGCCTCAGGCTCGCCGGCCGGGACGACGCGGCTATCCGCAAGCTGCTGGACAAGCGCTACGACAACAACGCCAAACGGCTGGCCAAGATCAACAGCGCGGATGCCTTCCAGGCCTTCATGAACGCCTACACCACGGCGATCGAGCCGCACACCAGCTACCTGGGGCCGCGCGCCGCCGAGAACTTCGACATCGCGATGCGCCTGTCGCTGGTGGGCATCGGCGCCGTCCTGACCGAGAACGACGGTCACATCGCCGTCCGCGAACTGGTGGCAGGCGGGCCGGCCATGGTGTCGGGCCAGCTCCAGGTGGGCGATCGCATCGTCGGCGTCGGCCAGGGGCCGTCAAGCCCGATGGAGGATGTGGTCGGCTGGCGCCTGGACGACGTGGTGGCCCTGATCCGCGGCAAGGCGGCGTCGACGGTGCGGCTTGACATCCTGCCGGCGGACGGCGGCCCCGACGCGCCGGTCAAGACCATCGCCCTGGTCCGCGACACCATCAAGATGCAGGACAGCGCGGCCAAGGCCAAGGTGTACTCGGTGACGACCGGCGACGGCAAGCGCCGGGTCGGCGTGATCACGCTGCCCTCGTTCTACGAGGACGTCGCGGCCATGCAGAACGGCACCAAGGACTACCGCAGCGCCGCGCGCGACGTGGCCCGGCTGTTGCAGGACCTGAAGGCCCAGCAGGTCGAAGGCGTGCTGATGGACCTGCGCAACAACGGCGGCGGCTCGCTGCGCGAGGCGGTTGAGCTGACGGGCCTGTTCCTCGGCAAGGTGCCCGTGGTGCAGACCCGCAATGCCAAGGGCGAGGTCTCCGTGGCCACCAGCTCAGACACTGCGGTGGCCTGGAAGGAGCCGCTGGCGGTGCTGATCAACCGGGGCTCGGCATCGGCATCGGAGATCTTCGCGGCCGCGGTCCAGGACTACGGCCGCGGCCTGGTCATCGGCGAGCCCAGCTTCGGCAAAGGCACGGTCCAGACTGTCGCCCGGCTCGACCAGATCGCCAGGAATCCCAAGCCGACGTTCGGCGACCTGAAGCTGACCATTGCGCAGTTCTTCCGCGTGAACGGCGGGACGACGCAACTGCATGGCGTGATGCCGGACATCCGCGTCCCCGCGGTGGGCGACGACAGCCCGTTCGGCGAATCGAGCTTCGGCAACGCACTGCCCTGGACGCGCATCCCGGCGGTCGACCACCAACCCGTCGGCGACCTGAAACCCCATCTGCCCCGCCTGAAGGCCTGGCACGAGAGCCGGGTGCAGCAAGACCGCGACTACCAGGACCTGGTGGAGGACCTGGCCAAGGCACGGGCGCAGCGCAAGAACAATGTGATCTCGCTCAACGAAGGCGTGCGGCGCAAGGAGCGCGCCGCGCAGGAGAAGCGCCTAGTCGCCCTGCTGGGCGGCGCCGCCGCCAGCGCCGCGTCGGGCGCGGGCGGCACCCTGGCGGACGACGGCCTGCAATTCAACGAGCGCCAGCTCGCCCGGGACCTCGCCGCCCAAAAGGCCCGCGACGCCGCCAACGACGTCCTCCTCAACGAGGCCGTCAACATCGTGTCCGACAGTGTGGCGTTGAAGGCCGGCAAGTCGCAGGTCGCGGCGAGCGCTTCGTCGCCCCGCCCCATGGAGATCAAGGCCCTGCTACTCCAAGGTTCATCGGAGCAATAGCGACCTCGCACCCAGCTGCGCCGTCCTGCTTTTCGCAGATCGAGGCGGCAGCCACGAGGAAGCCATGGCGATAAAGACCATTCGCCTCGGCGGTCGCCCAGCAGGCCTGCCCCGAACGTCGGCGATCAGCCTGGAACGGACCCACGTCGGGCGGCGCAAACGCCGGCTCAAAGCCCGGCAAGCAGCTCGTACGACCGCCGCCGCAGCGCGTGGTCGTGCACCGCGCAGGCGACGATGAACTCATCCGCCTGCGTGCGCTCCCGCGTCTTGGCCAGGCCCGCGCGCACCGTCTCCGGCGAGCCGACGATGGACTCGCTCAGCATGCGCTCCACCTGCATGCGCTCGGCCGGCGACCACAGCGCGTCCATGCTCGCCACCGGCGGCGGCAGCTTGCCGCGCCGGCCGCGCACCATGCCGAGAAAGCGCTGCTGGGCTGAGGTGAACAGGAACTGCGCTTCTTCGTCCGTCGGCGCGACGATGACGTTCAGGCCCACCATGGCATGCGGCTTGGCGTGGCGCACGCTGGGTTTGTAGGTCGCACGGTAGATCTGCAGTGCCTGCATCAGCATCTCCGGCGCGAAGTGCGACGCGAACGCGAACGGCAGGCCGAGGTAGGCCGAGAGCTGGGCGCTGTAGAGGCTGGAGCCCAGCAGCCAGATCGGCACCTCGGTGCCCTGGCCGGGCACGGCGCGCACTTGCGCTTCGTCGCTCACCGGCGCGAGGTAGCTCTGCAGCTCGAGCACGTCGTTGGGGAAACCGTCCTCGCCGGTCGACTCCAGGCTGCGGCGCAACGCGCGCATCGTCGGGCGGTCGGTGCCGGGCGCGCGGCCTAACCCCAAGTCGATGCGGCCCGGGAACAGCTCGGCCAGCGTGCCGAACTGCTCGGCAATGGTCAGCGGCGCATGGTTGGGCAGCATGATGCCGCCGGCGCCGACGCGGATGCGCTCGGACGCGCCGGCGAGCTGGCCGATCAGCACGGCCGTGGCTGAACTCGCCACGCCTTCCATGTTGTGGTGCTCGGCCACCCAGTAGCGCGTGTAGCCCAGCTCGTCGGCGAGCTTGACGAGGTCCAGGCTGTTCAGCAGCGCTTCGCGGGTGGTGGCGCCTTCGACGACGGGTGCCAGATCAAGGATGGAGAGTGGGGGCAGGGCGGTCATTCAGGCATCTTGCCGGCTGCGGCTTCGCCCTGTCAGCCTTGGGGTTTGCGCAGATGGTGTTGGAGCCAGGGCAGCAGCCGGGCCTCGTAGGCGGCCCGGTCGAAGTCGTGCAGGTCCACATGCGCAGCGCCCTGCACCGGCCACAGCGTCCTGGGTTCGCGCGCGGCGGCGAACAGCGTTTCGGTCTCGGGCCAGCGCGTGTGCAGGTCCTGGGTGCCCGAAGCAACGAGCAGCGGTGCGCGCACGCTGGCGATGGCGTCGACAGGGCGCAATTGGCCGGTGCCAAAGCCCAGCCGCAGCGGGATCTGCACCAGCAGCAGCGGCGCCAGCGCCTGGCTGGCCACGGGGCCCAGGCGCATGGCGAGGCGGTCCTGCACCGCATCGACGATGGTCGGGTAGACCGACTCAAGCACCAGCGCATCCAGCTCGGGCTGGCGCTGTGCGAACAGCAGGGACGCGCCACCCAGTGACACGCCGATGGCGCCCAGCTTCTCGCCCGGCAGCCGCGCGCGCAGCCAGGCCAGCGCGGCATCGGCCGCCCTGGATTCGTGCCGGCCAAAGCTGATGCGCTCACCACTGCTCTCGCCGTGCGCCGGCAGGTCGACGATGAGGCTGGCGACGCCCTCGCGCTGCAGCCAGCGGGCACGCGCCAGCATCTGCAGGCGGTTGCCGCGCACGCCGTGCAGCATCAGCACGGCGCCTTCGTTCGCGCGGCCGGGAAGGAACCAGCCGGCGATGCGCTGGCCTTCGCCGTACGGAATTTCGATCGTTTCAGCGATGACGCTGGCGGGCGGCAACCCGACGATTGCGCGGACCGGCCGCGTCAGCCATTCGCCGGCTGCCAGGCTCGCTGCGGCAAGGGCGACTGTGAGAGTCAACAAGGTCAGCAGGAGTGGCTTGGTCCAGGATCTGCAACGCTTGTGGGTCGGCATGGGCCGGCATTGTGATCAATCCTCCTTCGCGTCCAGGGTCAGCACCCCGCGCACAAGCTGGGCGCCATCCGGATGCGCCTCAAGGCGAGCGCCAAATTCACGCATCAGCGCCAGCATGCGGCGGTTGCCGGCCAGCACGTCGCCAAAGAGGCGCCGCACGCCCTGGCGGCCTGCGTCGGCCAGGAGGTGAGCCAGCAGCCGCCGGCCCAGGCCGCGGCCTTGCCAGTCGTCGGCCACGGCGAGGGCGAACTCGGCAATCGCCGGTCGCTCGGGGTCGCAGACGTAGCGGGCATCGGCAACCACCGGCCGGCCAGGCGCCTCGGTCTCGCCAATCTCGACCACCCAGGCGCGGTGGAGGCGCTGGTCCACCTCGGTCAGCAGTTTCAGCAGGGCCGGGCTCAACTCGCGCAGGCCGAAGTGGAAGCGCTGGTGGCGCGACTCCAGCGACAGGCCGTTGAAAAAGCGTTGCTCGGCGCAGACGTCTCCGGGCCGCAGCGGCCGCAGCCACGCCGCGCGGCCGCCCGGCAAGGCCCAGCGTTGCGCCCCGTGGGCAACAACGGGCGTGAGCGCCGGCGCGGCAATCACGGCCGCGCCTGGGCGGGGTGCAGGTCCAGCACGGCGTTGGCGCTGAGCGCGCTGATGGTCACGCCCTTGTCGTCGGGCACGACGAAGCACTGGCCCGGCTCCAGCACGATGTCGCGCGCGTCGTGGTCCAGCGTGATCCACAGCGTGCCTTCGGCGCTGCACAGGTGGGCGGCGCGCGCCTGGGGCAGGCGCGAGGTCTGGCCACGTTGCAGCAACAGGCGGGTGTGGGGGATGTCGATCAGCATGTCAGGCTCCTTGCATGCCATGCAGGCATGCACATGGCCTGAATGGTGATTGCCAGCGCCATCGCCGACAAACGATGATTCGGAAGGCTTCGCATTCCTTCAGATCATGTCAACCAAACCCATCGACCGTCTGCCGCCGCTGCAACTGCTGGCCTCCTTCGAGGCCGCCGCGCGGCACCTGAGCTTCACGCAGGCAGCCGAGGAGCGCTTCGTCACCCAGTCCGCCATGAGCCGTCAGATGCGCGGGTTGGAAGACGAGCTGGGCGTGGCCCTCTTCGAGCGCCGCCACCGCGCGCTGGCGTTGACGGAGGACGGCCAGCGCCTCTACGCCGCCTGCGCCATCGCGCTGAACACGCTGCGCGTGGCGGTGCGCACCGTTCGCGAGCCGCACCAGCGCCAGCTGCTCGCACTGACGACGACGCCCGGCTTTGCCTCGCTGTGGCTCATCCCGCGCCTGACCGCCTTCACCCGCGCCCACCCGGGCATCGACGTGCGCCTGGACGCCGGCCTGGGCAACCGCAACCTGGCCAGCGAAGGCTTCGATCTCGCCATCCGCTACAGCCCCATTGGCGCCGCCCAAGGCAGGCAGCTGTTTGCCGAGTCCATGCTGCCCGTCTGCAGCCCGCGGCTGGTGGGCGAACTGGGCCTGCCGCTGCGTGAGCCGCCCGACCTGGCCCGCCACACGCTGCTGCACCTGGCGATGGACGGCGACAGCGCCGGCATGCCTGCCGAATGGGAGCCCTGGCTCAGCGCCTGGGGCCTGAGCGACCTGCGGCCGGCGGCGCGTCTGAGCTTTTCGAGCTACTCCGAGGCGATTGCGGCGGCGATGGCGGGGCAGGGCGTGGCGCTGGGCCGGCGGCCGCTGGTGGACGCGCTGCTGGCCACCGGCCAGCTCGTCACGCCGTTCGACGCAGGCATCTCGTCCGCTCGCGCCTATCGCCTCATCGTCGACCCGGCGGCCAGGTCGCGCCCAGCGGTGAAGGCGTTCGAGGCCTGGCTGCTGGAGGAAGCTGCCGGTCTGCCGACCTAGGGCTTCTTCAAGGCCTCGGCGAGGATGGCCTTGATGGTCGCCGCACGCTCCGGCGATGCCGGGCCCATCTGGCCACGGTGCTCGGGTGCGAGGTGGCCCAGCGCCTTGCCACCGGTCTCGAAGACGAAATACTCGAACATGCCTTGCCAGAACGTCCTCTGCTCGGCCGGCAGGTCGCGAAACGCCAGCACCGCGTGCAGCAGCGCGTCGTAGAGCGGTGTTGCCGGCTGCGTGTCGGTCCACCAGTAGTTGACCAGCACGTTGAAGCCCGACAGGGATTGGACGTTGTGCCACCAGGCGTAAGGCATGTACAGCGCGTCGCCCGCCTCCAGTTCCGCCACCTCCGCCACCGCCAGCGCCTGCCGGAACTTCGGGAACTTTTCAAATTCCGGGTCGTCCAGCGGCACCATGCTGACCGGTGTGCCGCCCGGGGCAAAGTCGATCGGGCCCGGGTAGAGGTTGGGCAGTTGATCGGGCGGGAACAGCGTGAAGCGGCGCCTGCCCGCGACGACGCAGGCGATATTGCTCTTCAGGTCGAAGTGGGTCTGGACCTTGACCGCATTGCCGATCCAGATGTTCGGGACGACATTCGCGTCCAGCATCGGGAGGGTGTGCGCCTCGGTGAAGCCGGGCAGGCAGTCGGGCAGCGGCTGCGCGTCGATGTAGATGGCCGGCGCCTGCGCGTTGTCCACCTGGCTGAGCAGCAGGCGCAGGCAGTCCAGCAGCGATTCGGGGCGGCGCACGAAGTTGAGCCGCTCCATGTCCGGCCGATAGAAGAGGTGGCGCTGGCTTGCAGGGTCGCCGAGCACCAGCGGCATGGGCTTGCCGCCGTAGAACTGCAACAGGTACTCGCAGGTCGCCAGCGGCGATGCCTGGCCATGCCGCACGACGGGCCAGTCCTCGATCAGCCCGCGCAGGATGACGGGCCGGTTGGCGGGGACGATTTCTTCCTTGAACATCGCCGCTGTGACGCCGCGCCGCTCGATGGTTCTGGCGAAGGGATGGTCGGACAGGGTCATGGCGTCGGGTGAGGTCGAGGGCGATTCGGGTGTCGTGCAGCGGCCTCAGCCCGCCAGCCCGGCGTACACATGCTGCACGTCGTCGTTGTCATCCAGCGCAGCCAGAAAGCTCTCCACCTCTTCCAACTGCTCGGCGTTCAGGCTGGCCGGGTCGACCGGGTTCTTGGGCCGGTAGCCCAGCCTGGCGCTCAGCACCGTGAAACCCTGCGCCGGCAGCGCCCGGCTGACGAGGTCGAGGTCGGTCGGGTCGGTCAGGAAGACGGTGACGCCGTCCTCGTCCGCCGGCAGCAGGTCCTGCGCACCGGCTTCGATGGCGGCGGTGTCGGCATCGGCGCCCGGCGTGGCGGCCTCGGCTTCGATCATGCCGAGGTGGTCGTAGTCCCAGCTCACCGAGCCCGGCGTGCCTTGCTGCCCCTTGCGGAACAGCACGCGCATGTCCGACGCCGCGCGGTTCACGTTGTCGGTCAGCACCTCCACCATCACCGGCACGCGATGCGGCGCAAAGCCTTCGTAGATGACCTGCTCGAAGTGGACGACTTCCCCGGTCAGCCCGGCGCCCTTCTTGATGGCGCGGTCCAGCGTCTCCTTGGGCATGGACACCTTGCGCGCCTGCTCCACCACCAGCCGCAGCCGCGCGTTGTCCTTGGGGTCAGCGCCGTGGCGCGCGGCAATCATGATGTCCTTGGACAGCTTGCCGAACAGCCGGCCCTTGGCATTGGCGGCGATGTCTTTGTGTTTGGCTTTCCATTGCGCGCCCATGGGGTGTCCTGTGTCTGTCGAGTGAGCCCAGCGCGATGCTTCGGGCGGGGCGCTACTTTACGGGCACCCCTCGCGAAGGCATCTGTGCACGCGTGTTGGGTCACTGTCCGCAGTCGACATCGCACCGCAGCCTGATGGGCACGTGGCCAACCGCGCGCGCCGCGTCCAGGAGATCGCACTCGCAGGCCCCCACCGGCTGAAAGCGTCGCACCCTCAACTCACCTTGCGGAAGCAGTTTCAGGCAGTGGTAGTCGGGCCCGTCGTCACCGGAATCGACCGCCCACTCCGCAACGTTGCCCCAGGGAACGAACAGTTGCCCGGATTGCTGCATCACCCAGGATGTGGCGAGCGGCTGTCCGGTGCCGTGCATCGAGAGAACGGTGTGGCCGGAAACAGCCAAGCCGTCTGAACGCAGTTCCAGCCAGTTCTTCGTGTTGGTGAATCGCATGGGCGAGGTCACCTCGGGCCCGCCACCGGCCGGAACAACCCGACCCAGTCGCCACTCATTCAACACGTCGGGCGGCACGCGGCGCAGGTTGCGCCAGCGCCGGATGACCAAGCCGGCAAGCGCCACTGCTGGCACCATTGCGATGAACAAGCCGATCAGCAGCCCCGGCTCGGCGACCTTGCCGTGAATCGCAAATCCGAGAAAAGGGCTGGCGAACAACAGCATGAGCCAAAGCGCCAGCCAACCCAACGGCGTACGTGCTTCTTCGGGTAGCGGCGTGCGGCGATAGTTCGCAGACATGGTCTTCGGCGGATTCGGGTGCGCGCCGTGTCCGTGCTAGTCCGAACTTCCCAGCGTCGCCGCCACCTTCCGCGTCTGCCCCGTCCGCCAGACGGTCAATGTCACCTTCTCCCCGATCTGCCGCGTCTCCAGCAGCGACAGCATGTCGTCCAGGTCCGCCACCGGCTGGCCGTCGACGGCGGTGATGACGTCACCCTGCACGATGCGCCCGCTGCGGTCGCGGCCGAACGGCTTGAGCCCAGCCGCCGCCGCCGGGCTGCCGTCCGCCACGTTGACGAGCAGCACGCCCTTGGGCGCACCCAGCGCCTGCGCCAGGTTGAGCGGCCCTGCGGTCACGCCCAGCGCCGGTCGGATGAAGCGCCCGTCGCGGATCAAGCGCGGCACGATGCGGTTCACTTCGTCGACCGGAATGGCGAAGCCGATGCCAGCACTCGCCCCGCTCGGGCTGTAAATCGCTGTGTTGACGCCGATCAGCCGCCCTGCCGAGTCCAGCAGCGGGCCTCCCGAGTTGCCTGGGTTGATGGCCGCATCGGTCTGTATGGCGCCGCGGATGGTGCGGCGGGTGACCGACTCGATCTCACGGTTCAGCGCGGAGACGATGCCCGTCGTCAGCGTCTGGTCCAGCCCGAAGGGGTTGCCGATGGCGTAGACCTTCTGACCCACCTGCAGGTCGCGGCTGGCGCCCACGGCAATAGCCGGCAGCTTGTCGCGCGGCGCCTCGATGCGCAGCACGGCGATGTCGCGGTCGGGGAAGGCGCCGACGAGCTTGGCGGGGAAGCTGCTCTGGTCGGCCAGCGTCACGGTGGCGCGGTCACCGCCCTGGATGACGTGGAAGTTGGTGACGATGTGGCCGGCGTCGTCCCAGACGAAGCCGGTCCCCGTGCCGCTGGGCTGTTCGCTGGTGCGCAGCGAGAAGAAGTCTCTTTGCACGGACAGCGTCGTGATGTGCACCACCGACGGGCTGACACGTTTGAAGACACCGATGTTGTTCAGTTCCTCGGCATCGAGCGCGCCGCGGGCACTGACGGCGCGCGGTTGGGCGGCCTTGTTCTGGGCTTCGGCGGGGCCGGTGGCTAGCCCTACGATGAGGGCCAGGGCGAGCAGACGCTTGGACATGAAGCGAGCGAAGGAGCGGTTGCGATGGGGCACATTTTGGTCGGAGACAGCGGCGTCCTGCTGAAGCGAATGGGTGTGGGCCTGGGGCTGTGCATGGCTTTGTCCAGTGCCTGGGCGCAGCAGGTCTGGAAGTGCGAGGTGGGCGGCAAGGTCGTCTTCAGCGACAAGCCCTGCCCGCAGACCGGCCAGCCGGTGCCCGGGCGCAGCCTGCAGCCCAATGTGGTGGACGCCATGAAGCCCGAGGTGGTCGACGCCGCGATGGGCCGGCCGCCGGCTCCCGCGCCGCTGGCGCCATTGGCCCCCGCAGGCAATGCCTGCCCGGGCGAAGGCGAACTGCGCGGCATGCAGACGCGCGGCAACTCCACGACGCTGGGCGACGCCGAGCGGCAGTTCATGCTGGACGAGGTGCGCCGCGCCCGCCAGTGCCGCAACGGCCAGGGCCGCTACACCGACGCCGACTGGGACATCAGCCGCGAGGCGCAAGCCGCACAGACCCAGCTGAGCGACCGCGTGCGCCTGGATGCCCGGCAGCGCGCCGAGGCGATGCACAGCGCGGCCGACCCGGAAGAGGGCGACCGCATCGCCCGCCGCCGCATTGCCGAGGAGCGGCTGGCGCGGCGCCAACAGCAGCAGTCGCAAGGCGGTCAGAATCCCGCCGCCCCATCGCCCCGCTGACTCCATGCCACCGGCTCCTGCCGCTTCATTGCCCACTCGCTGCGACCGCCTCGACGCGCTGCGCGGCCTGGCCATCGTCTGGATGGCCGCCTTCCATTTCGGCTTCGACCTGAACCACTTCGGCTGGGTCCGGCAGGACTTCTACCGCGACCCGGTCTGGACCTGGCAGCGCAGCTGCATCGTCAGCCTTTTCCTGTTCTGCGCCGGCGGTGGCCAGGCGCTGGCCATGCTGAACGGGCAGGGCGCCGGCCGGTTCTGGAAGCGCTGGAGCCAGGTCGTCGGCTGTGCACTGCTCGTCACGCTCGGCTCGTGGTTCATGTTCCCGAACAGCTGGATCAGCTTCGGCGTGCTGCATGGCATCGCGACCATGCTGCTGCTGCTGCGCCTGGGCCTGGCGAGGCTGCCCGACGCGGCGTTGCTGGCGCTGGCCGTTGCCGCCATTGCGTTGCCGCATTTCGTTCAACACCCGGTGTTCGACACGCGCTGGATGAACTGGACCGGGCTCGTCACGCACAAGCCGATCACCGAGGACTACGTGCCCGTGCTGCCCTGGCTGGGCGCCATGCTGCTGGGCTTTGTCGTCACGCGCATGCGGCCGCAGATCTGGCACGGTGGGGCGCCCAGGCCGCTGGCCGTGCTGGGGCGCTGGTCGCTGAGTTTCTACATGGTCCATCAGCCGGTGCTCATCGGCGCGTTGATGGCCGTCCAATCCCTTCGTTGAGGAGACATTGACGTGAAAAAGATGATGCTGGCCGCGCTCGGCCTGTTCGCTGCGCTGGCCACCACGGCGGCGCCTTTCAGCTGGCCGGGCGGCGCGCAGGCCGCCGTCACGCTGGGCTATGACGACGCGCTGGACAGCCAGCTCGACCACGTCATCCCCGCGCTCAACAAGCGCGGCCTGCGGGGCAGCTTCTACATCCCCATCAACGGCCCGACCCTCCCCGCGCGCCAGAACGAATGGAAGGCTGCCGCCGCAGCGGGCCATGAGCTGGGCAACCACAGCCTCTTCCACAGCTGCTCGGCCAAGGGGCCGGGCCGCGAATGGGTGCTGCCACACCGCGACCTGGACAAGCAGACGCCGGCCCAGGTGCAGGAGCACATCCTCGCGGCCAACACCTGGCTGCAATCTCTGGACGGCAGGACCAAGCGCACCTTCACGCCGCCCTGCCTGGACCTGAAGGCGGGCGGGCAGGACTTCGTGAAGGCACTGCAGCCTCACTTCGTCGCCTACCGTGCGGCCAACCCGGCCATGGTGACCGACGTGACGGCGTTCGACCCCTATGCCGTGCCGGTGTACTTCGTCGAAGGCTGGACCGCCGAGCAGTTGATCGCCCTGGTCGAGAAGGCGGCCGCTCAAAACGCGATGGTCCACCTGCTGTTCCACGGCGTCGGCGCCGAGCACCTGAGCGTGACGCGCGAGGCGCATGACCAATTGCTGGACCATCTGGCCAAGAACAAGGCACGCTTGTGGACCGACACGATGGTCAACGTCATGGAGAACGCCCGCAAGCAAGCGGGGCGCTGACAATGGCGACATGAGCACGCCCAAGTCCGTCCTGTTCGGCTTCCACGCCGTCACCGTCCGCCTCAAGACCCACCCGGCCTCGGTCGCCGAGGTCCATTTCGACCCGTCACGGCGCGACCAGCGCATGCGCACTTTTGTCGAGCGCGCCAAGGAGGCCGGCGCCAAGCTCGTGGAGAGCAACGACGAGCGCCTGAGCCAGATCGCCGGCAGCCCGCGCCACCAGGGCGTCGTCGCCCGCGTGCAGGCCCTGGCCCAGCCGCATTCGTTGGACGACGTGCTCGACGCCGTGGAAGGCCCGCCGCTGGTGCTGGTGCTGGACGGTGTGACCGACCCGCACAACCTGGGTGCCTGCCTGCGCGTGGCCGATGGCGCCGGCGTGCATGCCGTGGTCGCTCCCAAGGACCGCGCCGTGGGCCTGAACGCCACGGTGGCCAAGGTCGCCAGCGGCGCGGCCGAGACCGTGCCCTACCTGATGGTCACCAACCTGGCACGGACCTTGAATGAGCTGAAGGAGCGCGACATCTGGGTGGTCGGCCTGTCGGACCAGGCCGAGCGCTCCATCTACGACGTCGACTTCAAGCGCCCCATCGCCTTCGTCATGGGCGCCGAAGGGGAGGGCATGCGGCAGCTGACGGCCAAGACCTGCGACGAACTCGTGCGCATCCCGATGGCCGGCGCGGTCGAGAGCCTGAACGTGTCGGTAGCGTCCGGTGTCTGCCTGTATGAGGCGCTGCGCCAGCGCAGATAATTCTGACTGTTTAGAAAAACTGGGAGTTCCCGTCATGGCCGTCATCGAAGTCAAGCACCCGCTGGTCAAGCACAAGATCGGCCTGATGCGCGAGGCGGACATCTCGACCAAGAAGTTCCGCGAGCTGACCGGCGAGGTGGCGCGGCTGCTCTGCTACGAGGCGACGGCCGACTTCCCGCTGGAGAAGACGACGATCAACTGCTGGAGCGGCCCCGCAGAGATCGACCAGATCGCCGGCCGCAAGGTCACGGTCGTGCCCATCCTGCGTGCGGGCCTGGGCATGCTGGACGGCGTGCTGGACATCCTGCCCAACGCCAAGGTGTCGGTTGTCGGCCTGGCCCGCGACCACGAGACGCTCAAGCCGGTCAACTACTTCGACAAGTTCGTCGGCAACCTGGACTCGCGCACGGCGCTCATCATCGACCCGATGCTGGCCACGGCCGGCAGCATGATCGCCACCGTCGACCTGCTGAAGGCGCGGGGCTGCAAGGACGTGCGTGCGCTGGTGCTGGTGGCGGCGCCCGAGGGGGTGAAAGCGCTGGAAGAGGCCCACCCGGACGTGCGCTGCTGGACGGCCGCCATCGACAGCCACCTGAACGAGGTCGGCTACATCATTCCCGGGCTCGGTGACGCCGGCGACAAGATCTTTGGGACCACGCAGGGCTAGCCCTTCAGTTCAGCACCTCTCGCAGCGCCCGGCGCAGCAGCGCCAGACCCTCGTCCACCTCGGCTGTGCTGATGTTCAGCGCCGGCATCAGGCGGATGAGGTGAGGGCGCGGCGCATTGAGCAGCAGGCCCACCGGCGCCAGCGCCTGGGCGGCCGCCACCACCTCGCCCGCGCTGTCTGACGGCAGCACCAGGGCCCGCAGCAGCCCGAGGCCGCGTTCGCCCACCAGGCCGTGGTCATGCGCGATGGCCAGCAGCCCGGCGGACAGTTGCGCGGCGCGCTCCTGCACATCGGCCAGGAACTCCTCGCGGCAGACCTCGTTCACCACCGCCAGCCCCACCGCCGCCATTAGCGGGTTGCCGCAAAAGGTGCCGCCCTGGTCGCCCGGCAGGAAGCAGTTGAATTCCTCCTTGCACAGCAGTGCAGCCAGCGGCACGCCGCCGCCCAGGCCCTTGGCCAGTGTCATCACGTCGGGCTCAATGCCGAAGTGCTCATAGGCGAAGGCAAGGCCGCAGCGGCCGATGCCGGTCTGCACCTCGTCGGCGATCAGCAGCACGCCGCGTTCGACGGTCAGCGCGCGCAGTTCGCGCGCGAAGCCCGGGTCGGCCACGACGACGCCCGCCTCACCCTGCACGAACTCGATCATCACGGCCGCCGTGCGCGGCGTCATCGCGCGCTCCACCGAGGCGATGTCGTTGAGCCGCGCCTTCACGAAGCCGCCGGGCATGGGCGGGTACAGGTCGCTCCAACCCGGCTTGCCCGAGGCACTCATCATCGCCAGCGTGCGGCCGTGGAACGACTGCTCGAATCCGATGATCTCGTGCGCGCCGCCGCGCATGCGGCTGCCCCAGCGCCGCGCCAGCTTGACGGCGCCCTCGTTCGCCTCGGCGCCCGAACTGGCCAGGAAGACGCGGTCGAAGCAGCTCAAGTCCACCAGCCGCGCGGCCAGGTCCAGCAGCGGCCGGTTGTAGTAGGCGGGGCTCGGGTTCACCAGCCGCTGTGACTGCGCCAGCAAGGCCTGCGTGATGAGGGCCGGGCTGTGGCCCAGGCTGTTGACGGCCCAGCCCTGAACGAGGTCGAGATGACGCTTGCCGCTCTCGTCGACCAGCCACGCGCCCTGGCCCGAGACGAAGACCGTGTCGGGGCGGTGGGTGATGGTGATGAGGTCTTTACCGAGGTCTTGGCCGAGTTCGTTCATGGTGAGTGCTTCCTGGTCCATGGCCGGCAGTTTGTGTTGATTGGCCTATGGCCGCCATGACGCAGTTCCCACCTTTTCTGCCAAGATGGCCGGATGACCTGCCACATTGCCTTCGTGCTCTTCCCCGGCTTCCAGCAGCTGGACCTGGCAGGCCCGATGGCCGTGTTCGAGCTGGCCCGGCTGGCGCGGCCCGGCAGCTACGACTGGCGCCTGGTGGCGAGCAATGCGCCTGCGGTGCGCAGCTCTGCCGGCGTGGCGTGGCCGGTGCAGGGGCTGCCGCGCCAGCTGGGTGATCTTGATCTCGTCATGGTGATTGGCGGCGATGGCGTTGACGCCGCCCGCCGGGACAGCCGCCTGGTGGCTTGGCTGCGCAGGGCCAGCCGCTCGGGCGCCCGCATTGCCAGCATCTGCAGCGGCAGCCTGGTGCTGGCCGCCGCCGGCTTGCTGGATGAGCGAACGGCCACGACGCACTGGTCCCGCAGCCGGCAGTTCGCCAGCGACTTTCCCGCGGTACGCCTGCAGCCCGACCGCATCTACGTTCGCGAGCCCGCCGTTCGCCAGCAGGGCCTGCCGGAACTCTGGACGAGTGCCGGCATGACCGCCGGCATCGACCTCTGCCTGGCGCTGCTGGCTCACGACCATGGCGAAGACGTCGCGCGCGAGGCCGCGCGCCATCTCGTCGTGGAGCGGCGGCGGCCCGGCGGGCAGTCGCAGTTCTCGCCGCTGCTGGACCTGCAGCGCCCCGATGGCCGTTTCGGCGCGCTACTGGACGAGGTGCGGCGTGACCTGCGGCGCGAGCTTCGCGTGGAGGACCTGGCCGCCCGGGCCTGCATGAGCCCGCGCCACTTTGCGCGCTGCTTTCACGCCGAGACGGGCGCCACGCCGGCGCAGGCGGTTGAGCGGCTGCGCGTGGAAGCGGCGCGCGCGGCGTTGGAGGGCGGGTCGGCATCGGTGCTGCGGGTGTCGGTGGACTGCGGCTTCGGCAGCACCGAGCGCATGCGGCGCGCGTTCCTGCGGCTGCTGGGCCGACCGCCGGCGGCATTTCGGCCCGGCGGTGTCGGCGCAGGGTGAACTTTCACCCCCGATGCGCTGATCCCTGCGGGCGCGCCCTTGCGTCAGTACAGGCAGGCAAGCCAATCCTTGGCGAGCCACCACCTGGTTCAACTGACTTGACTGACTGAAGGAGCTCAACATGGCCACCATTTCCACACCCACCGTGACCCTCGGCGCCACCAACGGGTCCAAGCGCGACGTGACCGTCGCCGGCACGATGACCTTCGCCGCCAACGATGTCGGCCGCACCTACCAACTGGAGATCGGCCTCTACGGCGAGGATCTGGCCGGTGACTCGCTGCCCGCCGATGACAGCGGCGCCGACGACCTGATCAGCACCTACATGTGGCCCGCCGGCACTCTGTTCCTGCGGCCCTACAAGGTCGTCACCGTCGCGGCTGCCGGCACGGTCAGCTACTCGGAGAAGCGCGCCATCGAGACGTCCAAGCTCGACGAGGACGCCGGCAAGGTGGTGGTCGGCATGGCCGACATCAACACGCCCATCTTCATGCCGCGCGCAGACGAGGTCTACGCCCGCGTGACACTGGGTGCGGCGCCGGTGACGAAGCGCTCGTCCACCGTGCAGGCCGGCATCGGCGTCTAAACGAAGCCGAGTGCGCCCAGCACGCCGCCACCCAGCACCATCCAGACGAGGCCCAGCCTCGTCTTCAAGGTCAGCAGCACGGTGGCGGCGATCAGCGCCAGCGTGCCCCAGCGATGGTCGTCGGCGCGCAGGAAGGGCAGGGCCAGCAGCCAGCCGGTGGCGACGATGAGCCCCAGCGTCAGCGGCATCATGCCGACCGCGAAGGCACGCACGGCGATGTGCTCGCGGTTGGCGCGTGCCCAGCGCGTCGCGGTCAGCGTCAGCAGCGACGACGGCAGCATGATGCCGGCCATCGCCGTTGCAGCACCGGCCAGGCCGGCGACGTTCCAGCCGAGCACGGCGACGAACAGGATATTGGGCCCGGGGGCGGCCTGGGCCAGCGCGATGGACGTGGTGAATTCGGTCTCGCTCAGCCAGCCGTTCTGAGCGACGAGGAAACGGTGCATTTCGGGCACCGTCGTGATTGCGCCGCCGATGGACATCGGCGACAGCACCAGGAAGTGCAGGAACAGGCTGCCGAAGTCGACGGGCAGGCTCATCGGAGCTTTCGCCAGGCCAGGGCCATGCCGCCGCCGCCCACCACGGCCAGCACCGTGACCAGCGGCCAGCGCAGCAGGCCGATGAGCAAGAAGGCCGCCAGCGCCAGCCCCAGCGCCGTCCACCGGCCCATGGGGTTGTGCTTGAGTGCCGGCAGCAGCTTGATGCCGGTGGCCAGCACCAGGCCGGCCGACACGGCGCCCATGCCGCGCAGCGCGTTGACGGCGATCGGGTGCTTGGACAACTCGCCGTAGGCGGCGGCAAGACCCAGCACGATGACGGCCGGCACCGCCAGCATGCCCGCGAGCGCCACCGCCGCGCCGCGGGTGCCGAAGAAGCGGTCCCCGACCATCAGAGACAGGTTGACCACGTTGGGGCCCGGCAGCACCTGGGCGATGGCCAGCATCTCGACGAACTCTTCCTTGGTGAGCCAGTTGAGCCGTTCGACCAGCTCTCGCTGCGCCACCGCCAGCACACCCCCGAAACCTTGCAGCGCCAGCCGCGTGAAGGCGACGAAGAGCGCGCTCAAGGATTCGGGGCGGTTCACCGGTGAACCTTAAGCGCCTCGGGGTTGACGAGGTGGGTCGGCTGCGCCTTGATGAAGTTCAGCACGTTGTCGAAGGCGGCGTCGAAATAGAGCTCGTAGCTGTCCTGTTCCACATAGCCGATGTGGGGCGTGCAGACGGCGTTCTCCAGCCGCAGCAGCGGGTGGCCCTGCAGGATGGGCTCGCTCTCGAACACGTCGATGGCGGCCATGCCGGGCCGGCCGCGGTTGAGGGCCGACACCAGCGCGCCTTCCACCACCAGCTCGGCCCGCGAGGTGTTCACGAACAGGGCCGTCGGCTTCATGCGCGCCAGGTCCTCGGGCGTGACGATGCCGCGCGTGCCGTCGCACAGGCGCAGATGCACCGAGAGCACATCCGACTCGGCAAAGAACGCCTCGCGGCTGGGCGCGGCCTGGTAGCCGTCGGCCTCGGCCTTCAGGCGCGAGCCCTCGCTGCCCCAGACCATGACCTGCATGCCGAACGCGCGGCCGTACCCGGCCACGAGCTGGCCGATCTTGCCGTAGCCCCAGATGCCCAGCGTCTTGCCGCGCAGCACCATGCCGACGCCGAAATTCGCCGGCATGGACGCCGCCTTCAGCCCGGCCTGTTGCCAGGCGCCGTGCTTGAGGTTGCCGATGTACTGCGGCAGCCGGCGCATGGACGCCATGATCAGCGCCCAGGTCAGCTCGGCCGGCGCGACCGGGTTGCCCACGCCTTCAGCGACGGCGATGCCCAGCCGGGTGCAGGCCTCCACGTCGATGTGGCTGCCGACGCGGCCGGTCTGCGAGATCAGCTTGAGCTTGGGCAGCTTTTCGAGCAGTTGCCGCGGGAAGGCGGTGCGCTCGCGCACGAGCACCAGCACCTCGGCGTCGCGCAGCCGCACGGACAGCTGGCCGATGCCCTTGACCGTGTTGGTGAACACCTTGGCATTCAGGGGTTCCAACTTGGCCGCGCAGCGCAGCTTGCGCACGGCGTCCTGGTAGTCGTCGAGGATGATGACATTCATAGCTTGCTTCATTGTGCCGCGTGCATCGCGGGGCTTTGAGCTGCATGGCTACCATCGGTTTCCCTCAAGGAGACAACCCGATGACGACGATTTCCATGCACGCCGCGAGCGTGCCCGCCTTTGCCAAGTTGCTGGGCAATATGCTGACCTGGCTGGAGGCCGCCAAGGCCCATGCCGAGGCGAAGAAGTTCTCCACCGACGTCTACCTGACGCTGCGCCTGGCGCCCGACATGCTGCCCTTCGCTCGGCAGATCCAGATCGCCAGCGACGCGGCCAAGGGCTGCGTGGCGCGGCTGGCCGGCCAGGAGAACCCGAAGTTTGAGGACAACGAGGCCACGCTGGACGAACTGGCCGAGCGCATCCGCAAGACGCGCGACTTCGTGCTTTCCGCGCCGGCCGGCGCCTTCGAAGGCAGCGAGGACCGCGAGATCGTCATCCCGCGCCGCACGGGCGATCCGCACAAGTTCGACGGCCTGACCTATCTGAGACATTTCGCACTGCCCAACTTCTACTTCCATGCCACCACGACCTACGCGCTGCTGCGCCATGCCGGCGTGCCGCTGGGCAAGAACGACTTCCTTGGGGGCTGATTCCCCAGTTTGAGGTGGCCCGGCCGGGAATTGCTGCGCATTCCGCAGCCTATTCCCCGCGCCTTCCGGGCCGTTGCGGCTTGAAAATCGGCAGACGATCCGCTCTCGCCGCCCGCCGCATGGACATGTCCACACCTCCCACCGCCCAGCCTGAAGGCCTTGCGCTCGTCGAGCAATGGCTGGAGCTGGCGCGCAGCGGGCAGTGGCCGCTGCCGCAGGTCATGGACGCAGCATCGCGCCTGCAGCAGGCGGGCGCCGCCGACGCGGCCTGCGTGCTTTACCAAAGCTGGGTCGCTGCCACGCCCTCGCCGCTGCGCTATGTGGCCTGTTTCAACTGGGGCGCCATCCTGGGCGACCAGCGCCGGCATGCCGAAGCCGAGAGCGTCTACCGCATGGCGTTGAGCGTCGCGCCGCATTTCGCGCAGGCCCGCCTCAACCTGGGCCACCAGCTGGAGCACCAGGGCCGCGAGGAAGAGGCCCTGGCCGAATGGCGCACCGTCTATGAGAACGAAGCGCCCGAAAGCCTGGGCGCCGAGCCGCTGAGCCTGCGCCTGCACGGTTTCAACAATGCCGCCCGCTTGCTGGAGCAGCTCAAGCGCTATGACGAGTCCGAGGCCTTGATGGTGCGCTCGCTGGAGCTCGACCCGCGCCAGAGCGACGTGGCCCAGCATTACGTGCACATCCGCCAGAAGCAATGCGCCTGGCCGGTCTACAAGACCGTGGGCGATGTCACCCACAACCAGTTGCTGATGAGCACCTCGCTGCTCGGCATGCTGGACGAAAGCGACGATCCGGCCCTGCAACTGCTGACGGCCCAGCGCTTCGTCTACGAGAAGGTCGCCAAGGTCACCGACGCGCCGCTGCACAAGGGCAGAAAGCGCGAGGGCAAGATCAAGGTCGGCTACCTGTCCGGCGACCTGCACATGCATGCCGTCGGACTGCTGTCGGCCGAGCTCTACGAGCTGCACGACAGAGCCAAATTCGAGGTCCACGCCTTCAGCTGGAGCCGTGAAGACGGCACGCCGCTGCGCGCCCGCCTCAAGGCCGCGATGGACAGCTACACGCCGCTGCACGGCGTCACCGACCGCCGCGCCGCCGAGCTGATCGCCGAAGCCGGCATCGACGTGCTGGTGGACCTTCAGGGCCTGACCAGCGGCGCCCGCCCGGGCATCCTGGCCCACCGCGGCGCGCCCATCCAGGTGAGCTACCTGGGCTTGCCCGCCACGTCGGCGCTGCCCGGCGTGGACTGGATCCTGGCCGACCGCTTCGTGATGCCGCCGGAGTCGCTGCCGTACTACACCGAAAAGCCGATCTATCTGCCCAACAGCTACCAGGTCAGCGACCGCAAGCGCGTCGCCAGCATGCCGCCGACCCGCGCCCAGGCCGGGTTGCCGCAGGACGCCTTCGTCTTCTGCGCCTTCAACAACAACCACAAGATGAGCGAGCAGGTCTGGCGCTGCTGGATGCGTGTGTTGCGCCAGGTGCCGGGCAGCGTGCTGTGGCTGCTGGCAGACAACCCGTTCGCCCAGGCCAACCTCAACCGCGTGGCGGCTGAGGAGGGTGTGGCCCCGGAGCGCCTCGTCTTCGCGCCACGCGCCCAGCCTACCGATTACCTGGCCCGCTTCACGGTGGCCGATCTGTTCCTGGACACCTTCCCCTACAACGCCGGCACGACGGCCAGCGACTGCCTGTGGATGGGCACCCCGATCCTGACCCGCTCGGGCAAGACCTACATCTCGCGCATGGCCGGCAGCCTGCTGACGGCGGTGGGCCTGCCGGACCTGATCACGACGACGATCGAGGAGTACGAGCAGCGCGCGGTGCAGATCGGCAACCAGCCGGCGCGCGCCGCTTCCTACAAGCGTTACCTCGCCGAGCACGGCCACAGCTCGCCGCTGTTTGACATCCCGGCCACGGTGCGCGATATAGAGCGCGAGTTCGAGCGCCTGGCGCTCGACGCCCGCAGCAAGCCCTGATCCCGCAAGTCCTGATGACGCGCCAGCACGATCCCTTCTTTGACGGCCAGCCGCAGGCGCCGGGCCTGCGCCTGGCCGCCAATGGTGAGCCGCCGCCGCCGCCGGACCCGCTGCAGGGCCTCGCCGACCAGCCCGCTGGCGACCCGTTGCTGCAGGCCCTGGCCTGGCTGACGCGCCACCACGGCAAGCCGCGCTCGCCGGAGTCGCTGCGCGCCGGGGCGCCCGTGGACGGCGTGCTGACGCCCGACGGCGCCATCCGCGTCATGCGCGAGGCGGGCTACAACGCCGGCCTGCTGCGCAAACGCATCGACGAGATCAACGCGCTGCTGCTGCCGGCCGTGCTGCTGCTGGGTGGAGGGGACGCCTGCGTGCTGGTGCGGCGCCTGGATGACCCGGCCGCGGTGGGCGCAGGTGCCTGCCGCTACGAGGTGGTCTTCCCCGGCCCCGAGGCGGCCGCGGTGCCGGCCACGACGGCCGAGCTGGAGCCCGAATACAGCGGCTTCATGCTTGCGGTGTCGCCGCTGGAGTCGGCGCACTCGGCGCGCGTCGAGTCGCCCATGCTCAAGCTGGGCGACCGCGGCCTGGGTGCGCACTGGCTGTGGGGCACGCTGAAACGTTTCGTGCCCTATTACCGCGCCTCGATGCTGGCGGCCCTGCTGTCCAACGTGCTGATGCTGGTGTCGGGCCTGGTCACGTCGGTCATCTATGACAAGGTCATTCCTCACCAGGCGATGGTCACGCTGTGGACGCTGGCCGTGGGCGCCGCCGTTGCGCTGCTGTTCGACCTGTTCGCCCGCCAGTTGCGCTCCCACCTCATCGACCTGGCCGGCCGCAAGGCCGACCTGATCATCGGCGCCAAGCTCTACCGCCAGACGCTGGGCGTGCGCATGGAGCACAAGCCCGCCTCGGCCGGCTCCTATGCCCACTACCTGGGCCAGGTGGAGATGGTGCGCGAGTTCTTCACCGGTGCCACGCTGTCGGCGCTGTCGGACCTGCCCTTCCTTTTCATCTTCATCGCCATGACCTTCGTCATCGGCGGGCCGCTGGGCTGGGTGCTGGTGCTGGCGGTGCCGATCATCATGGGCGTGTCCTGGGCCATGCAGGGCGCCATGCGCCGCGCCATGCGCACCAACATGCAGGAGACGGCGGACATGCACGGCATGCTGGTCGAATCCCTCGAAGGCCTGGAAGACCTGAAGACCTCGGGCGCGGAAGGCCGCTTCCTGCGCCGCTACGAGCACGCCACGGCGGTGGTGGCCGAAACGGCGCTCACGTCGCGCGCGCTGTCCAGCTGGAGCATGAACCTCTCCAGCACGCTGCAGCAGGCGGTCAACCTCGTCCTGCTGGTCTGGGGCGTCTACCTCATCCACGACGGCCAGATCAGCTCGGGTGCGCTGATCGGTTCGGTGATGTTTGCCAGCCGCGCCGTCGCGCCGCTGGGCAGCCTGGTGAGCCTGGCCACCCGCTACCAGGGCGCCCGCGCGGCCATGCTGTCGCTGAACCAGATGATGGATGCGCCGGTCGAGCGCGACAGCACGCGCAACTACGTGCCGCTGGGCACGGTGACGGGCAAGGTCGGCCTTCATGACGTGGGCTTCTCCTACCCGGTGGCGCCCACGGGGCACGGCCCGGCACCAGCCGCGTCGGCCGAAGGCACCGCGCCCAAGGTGCTGCGCAACGCCACCATGCGCATGGAAGCCGGCGAGCGGGTCGCCATCCTGGGCCGCATCGGCAGCGGCAAGTCCACCATCCTGCGCATGCTGGGCGGGCTTTACCAGCCCACCGAGGGCATGGTCGAGGTTGACGGCATCGACCTGCGCCAGGTCGACCCGGCCGAGTACCGCGCCCGCGTCGGCTTTGTCAGCCAGGAGCCGCGCCTCTTCCTGGGCACGCTGCGCGACAACGTGCTGATGGGCCGCGCCCACCTGGACGCCAGTCGCCTCGTCGAGGTGGCCAAGCTGACCGGCCTGGACCGTGTCGTCGCCGCCCATCCGATGGGCTGGGACCTGCCGGTCGGCGAAATGGGCCAGTTGCTGTCCGGCGGCCAGCGCCAGCTCGTGGCGCTTGCCCGGGCCCTGGTCACCAAGCCGCAGATCCTGCTCATGGATGAACCCACCAGCTCGATGGACGCGCAGAGCGAGATGGCCTTTCTGCGCCAGCTGCGTGATGCAGCGGGCACCGCGACGCTGGTTGTCGTGACCCACCGCCCGGCCGTGCTGGAGCTGGTGCAGCGCATCGCCGTCGTCGACGGCGGCCGCATCGTCATGGACGGCCCGCGCGACCAGGTGCTGGCAGCCTTGTCCGGCGTGCGCCCGGCTTCGTCGGCTTCCGCCAGCGCCGAAGGTGTGCACATGCATCCATCGGCGCAGCCCGTGCAACGTTCCGCGAGCGTATGACCGCAAAGGCCCTGACAAAAGAGGAAGGCCTGTTCGTCAGCGCCATCCACGCTGCCCAGATCGACGAACCGTTGCCGCGCACGACGTGGGCGCTGTACCTGCTGTGCGTGGTGGTGACGGTCGGCATCACCTGGTCGGCGCTGGCCCACGTTGACGAGATCACGCGCAGCGATGGCCGCATCGTGCCGGATGGGCGCGAGCAGGTCATCGCCAGCCTGGACGCCGGCATCCTGCGCGAGCTGAAGGTGCGCGAAGGCCAGGAGGTGCAGGCCGGGGAGGACCTGGTCTACCTGGACCCGACCCGCGTTGAAGCCCAGCAGGCCGAAGGCCAGGTCAAGGTGCTGGCGCTGAAGGCCGCGGCCGCCCGGCTGACCGCCGAGGCCAATGGCAGCGGTGCCATCCGCTGGCCGGCCGACGTGGACACCAAGGCCCGCTATGCCCAGGCCGAGGTCGATTCCTTCGAGGCGCGCAAGCGCCTGCTGGACGAGGCCGTCTCCGCCATCAACCGCAGCCTCGGGCTGATTTCCAAGGAGCTCAAGCTCGCCCAGGACATGTCCAGGAGCGGCCTGATGAGCGACGTGGAAGTGATGCGCCTGAACCGCCAGGTCAACGAAATTCAGCAGCAGCGCACCGAGCGCATGTCGCGCTACCGCCAGGAGGCCAGCCAGGATCTCGTGCGTGTGCAGAGCGAGCTGGCACAGCTGGACGAGCAGATGGTGGTGCGCCAGGACGCCATGACGCGCACGGTACTGAAGTCGCCTGTGCACGGCGTCGTCAAGTCCGTCAAGATCAGCACCATCGGCGGCGTCATCGCCAGCGGTGCGCCCATTGTGGAGATCGCGCCCATAGGTCCGCAGGTGCTGGTGCAGGCCCGCATCAAGCCGAAGGACATCGGCTTCATCCGCCTGGGCCAGACGGCCGAGGTCAAGCTGGCCGGCTATGACTTCAACACCTACGGCGGCCTGGAAGGCAAGGTCACCTACATCAGCCCGGACGCCGTCACCGCCGAGAACGACAAGACCGGTGAAGGCAACTACCGCGTCATCGTCACCGCGGACCGCAACAACCTCAAGTACAAGGGCGGCAAGCTGCCTGTCATCCCGGGCATGACGGCGCAGGTCGAGATCAAGACCGGCGAACGCTCGGTGCTGAGCTATCTGCTGCGGCCCATGATGAAGTCGCAGGAAGCGCTTCGCGAGCGTTGATCGTCAAGCGCTGAGATAACGCGCTGACAAGGCCCCGCGCGGGGCCTTTTTCCGGGCTTTGGGTGGGAGCCACCGATGGTCTAGTGACGGGGCCATGCTGTATCCCCTTCGTCATCTTCTCGTCCTCGGCCTCGCCGCCCTCGGCCCCCTGGCGCTCGCGCAGACGCGCCCGTCCAAGCCCGCCGCACCGCCGCCTGCCCCCGTGGCCGAGGCGCCGGCCGGCCAGGGTCGCTGCAACGAGGAAGACGCCGGCCTGTCCCGCCTGGGCCGCGACATGAACGCGCTCGAGACCAGCACTGGCGACCCGAGAGCCGCGTTGCAATCCCTCATCGACACCACCCTGCAGCGCAGCAAGTCGCTCGGGGCTGTGCGCCTGCTCGCAGAGGCGGCCCGGTCGGACGTGGAGGAGACACGCGCCCTTGGCCTGCCGACAGCCACGCTGAGCATCAGCGGCAACGCCTTCCACCAGGGCGGCAACGGGGTCAACTCCCCACGCCATGGCCAGTTCGGCGCCACGCTCAGCGCCGGCATGCCGCTGTGGGACTTCGGCCGCGTCGAAAAGTTGACCGCCTGGCGCAAGGAGCTGGCGGAGGTCGCAGCCCAAGGCCAGCGCAGCGCCGAGGAGCAGTTGTCGCTCAATGTCGTCAGCCTGGCGCTGGACCGCAGCCGCTATGTGTTGCAAGGCCAGGTCTACACGCAGTACGTGCGCAAGATGGCCTGCCTGGTCGATGCGCTGGAGATCATCACCAAGGCCGACCGTGGCCGCGCCAGCGAGTGGGTGCAGGCGCAGAAGAGCCTGCAACAGGCTGACCTGTCGCTGGAGCAGACCATGTCGGCACTGCGCCAGACCGAGGTGCGCATGAAGCGCCTCGTTGGCGAGCCCTTGCCCGCGAGCGTGGGCATGATGGCCACGCTGTCGGTGGTGCCGGACCTGCAGCAGATGCAGTCCGACATCCTGCTCGGGCCTGACGTGGCACAGGCCGAGGCGCAGGCACGCTCGCAGCGCAACTTTGCCGAATCGGTGTTGGCGGGCCAGAAGCCCAGCGTCAACGTGACCGGCAGTGCCAGCGCGCTGCTGCGCGCCGGTGGCCCGTCGCCCAGCGACCGTTCCACTGACATCGGCGCGGGCGTGTCAGTCACCATTCCCATCCTGCAGCCCGGCGCGCAGGCCCAGGCCAATGCCGCCGTGCAGCGCTACCGCGCGACCGTGCTGCAGCGCGACGAGGCCATCGAAGCCAAGCGCTACCGGCTTCTGGAGATGCATGAGGTCGGCACATCCGCTCTGGACCGCGCCCGCCGCATCGTCGAGATCCTGCGCAACAGCGACCGCGTGCGCGCCTCGACGCTGCAGCAGTGGCAGCAGCTCGGCCGGCGCTCGCTGTTCGACGTGATGGCCGCCGAGGGCGACTACTACTCCATGCGCGTCGCGCACGTCAACGCGATGTTCGACGCCCAGCAGATCGTGTCGCTGATCTGGAGCATGGGCCGCGGCGTGTCGACGCCGCTGCGTTAAAACACCATCTCACCGAGGGGACACCCATGATTTCCGAAGAAGCGCTTGCGTCCGTGCTGAACGACTGGTGGTACTACAGCGTGGAGCTGGCGCCGGGCGTCGTCACCCAGGGCGCCGACACGCCGCGCACGCCCATGCTGCCGCGCATGATGATGCGCCGTTGCGATCTGGCCGGCATGGACTGCCTGGACATCGGCAGCATGGAGGGCCTGATTCCCGCGCTGATGAAGCGCAAGGGCGCCCGCAAGGTGCTGGCAACCGACGCCGTGCCGCACTGCCTGAAGAAGATGAACGTTCTCAAGCAGGCCTACGACGTCGATTTCGACTTCCAGCAGATCGGCCTGATCTATGAGCTGAGCCAGAAGCTTGCCGGCCATGGCGGCTTCGACTTCATCAACCTCTCGGGCGTGCTGTACCACGTGTTCTCGCCGCTGCACGTGCTGGCGGGCGTGCGGCCGCTGCTGAAGAAGAACGGCCTGATGGTGGTCTCCACCAACGTCATCAAGCGCGGCGACCACACGCTCACCTACAACCACCAGGGCGGGTTGCAGCGCGAACTGAATACCTTCTGGTACCACTCGGTGCCGATGCTGGAGCACCTGCTGCGCACCTTCAAGCTCGTGCCCATCGACTTCCTGTTCTGCCCGCACACGGACGTGAACATGAACAACTATGTGCCGGGCCTGGCCAGCGGCTACATGTCCGTCGTCTGCCGTGCCGTCGATGACACGGACGGCCAGGAATCGGACCTGTGGACCTCCAAGATGCGCCAGGCATCGTGGGAGTACATCGGCCTGTGCAACTCGGCCATGCTCGAAGCCCAGCCCGTCTCGCAGATCCGCTACACACACCCCGCGCCGATGGACTCGCGCGGCCTGACCCTGATGGCGCACATCGACGAGCCGCAGCGCATCGTGGCGACCGTGGACGACCCGATCGACTCGCAGACGCTGCGGTTGGCTGACATGTCCTGAGGGCCTTGGTATTGCGGGCCGAGCGCCGGGCCGCTCCCAAGCCGGCCCGCCCTTGGCGATGAGCGTGTGGCTCAATGCCGCACGCATCGCCGTCCCCTCGAGGGACCGACCAGATTCGCTCGCGTTCAGCGACGCGAGGCTGGGCGAGGGGCTATGTGACTCTGCCCATCACCCGTGCCGGATTGCCCGCCACGATGGACATCGGCGGCACCACCAGACCGAGCACCACAGAGCCGGTCGAAATCACGCTGCCGTCGCCAATCTGGCTGCCTTTGCAGATGGTGACGCGCGCACCGATGAAGACGTCATCGCCAATCACCACCTGCTTGGTGCTGCCGTCGGCCAGATGCCGCTTGCCCATCTCCATCTCATGGAAATTGCTGTCCATGATGAAAGCCTCGCCACCGATCTGGCAACGCGCCCCGATGCGAATGCCGGCGCCCTCGGCAATCAAGGTCGAGCCGTTGTTGAGGATGGTGTGTTCGCCCAGTTCGATCACCGCTTCAGGCGTGCGCGCATCGATCGTCGTGCAACCGTAACTGCCGGGCGACGCGGTCCAGCCAAACAGCGTGGTCGAGGCCAGCTTGATGCGCCCCTGGCCTTTGAACAGCGTCGGTGTCTGGAGATTGACTGTCTTTTTTTCGCTTGGCGCCGACGTGCTGACGTCTACGATATGTTTGTCGGAAAGATGGAAAAAATAATGAATCAAGAGCCCGCGCACCAAGCCGTCGAGAATTCTTGGTTCGGTGCCGCTGATCAGCGCCTTGTAGCGGTCTATTTTGAGTGCCATACCGTCTCTTGCTAGCTGAGCCTAGATTATGCAATCATACGCCGGGCAGGGTTTCGGTCAACGCGAATCAACCTGAAAGTGCGCCGCAGTCATGAGTAAATATGCGTCCATCGCTGTAGGCGATAAGGCCGAACTCTCGCATTCGATCACGCAGCAGGATATCGATCACTTCGTGCAATTGACGGGTGACGACAATCGTCTGCACATCGATGCCGGCTTCGCCGAAACGACGGTGTTCAAGAAGCCGGTGGCTCACGGCATGCTCGGCGCCTCTTTTATCTCGACTGTGATCGGCACCAAATTGCCCGGCGATGGGGCCTTGTGGTTTTCGCAAAGCCTCGAATTTATTCTGCCGGTCCGCATCGGTGACACGATATTCGTTCGTGCCGAGGTGGTAAAGAAGCATGACCGCGAAAATATCATCGAACTGAAGACCGAGATATTCAACCAGCACAAGCAGGTGGTCACCACCGGTTTGGCCAAGGTGAAGATCATCGAGCCACAGGTTTTAGAGCTTGCTGCGATACCTCCGGTTCGGCGCAAGATCGCCTTGGTCGTCGGGGCAAGCGGCGGCATTGGGCGGGCGGTATGCCGGCAGCTGGCTGAGGATGGCTTTGATATTGCGATTCACTATCATCGCAACCAAGAGGCCGCACAAAAGCTTCAGTCCAGCCTGACGGAGTCGGGTGTTCAATGCATCAAATGCAGCGCCGATATCGTCGACCCGGCGCAGACTGCCGAATTGGTAGCACAGGTCACGAGAAAACTGGGCCCGTTGACCGTGGTGGTCAACTGCGTCACGCCAAAGATACCGCTCATCAGTGTGGCGGCGCTGGAGTGGAGTGATATGCAAGCGCATCTGGATACCGATATCCGCGGCCTGCTGAATATTGTAAAGGCGGTGCTGCCCTCGTTCGAGACGGCCAAGTACGGCAAGATCATCAACTTCGTCTCGCAGGCGGTTGAAACGCCGTCTGCAGGGTGGCTGCATTACATCACCGCGAAATCGGCCGTGCTGGGCTTTTCCAAGGCGCTGGCGGTGGAATTGGCCCCCAAGGGCATCACCGTCAATATGGTGTCGCCCGGCATGACGGATACCGAGCTGATCGCCGAACTGCCCGAAAAGGCGCGCCTCCTGGTGGCGGCGAAAACTCCGTTGCGCCGGCTTGCCAAGCCGGAAGATATAGCGGGCGCCGTCAGCTTTCTGGCGTCGACGAAGGCGGACTATCTGACGGGCGAGACGATCCGGGTCAACGGCGGGCAGGTGATGCTATGAGCGCGGCTCAGGAGCTCAGCCTGTCTGAGATGCTGGCGAGTATCAAGGCCTTGAAGGATACGGCAAGCCTTTCAATCAACATCAATTTCCTGAGAAATCTCACGATTGAAGGCATTGAGCCCTATGTGAGCTATCACGGCTTGCAAGCGGGCATCGCACCAGCCGTCAGGTTTGGCGAATATGACAGCGTTCAGCAAGAGATCCTGAACAAAGACTCTCATCTGTATCGCAGCGCGCCGGAATTGATTGTCCTCGCTTTGCACCTCGACACGTATCTGCCGGACGGGTGGAGCAACCCATGGTCGGCCGCCGAGGTGATGGCTGGCTTGGCAGCGTTGTACGAGGGCGCCTCAGCCGATACTTCGGCACTCATTCTGGTCAATACCTTTGTCCCTCCCACCGAGCCGGATTTCGGCATCAGCGCGGCGCGCGGCCTGTTCAGTCATCATGACGAAGTGTTGCGCCTGAACCAACTGATACGCGACTATGTGGCAAGCAAGCCGGCGCGATTGCTTCTGAGCGATTGGGAACGTTATTTGCGGCAACTAGGTGCCGCCGAATCGTTGGACTACCGGTTCTGGTATATGTCCAAAGCGCCTTTCAAGAAGGCGTTTCTCAATCTCTATGCGCTCGACATCATCAAGATCGCAAAAGCGCTGAAGGGCCGGGCAAAAAAATGCCTGGTGCTGGATTGCGACAATACGCTATGGGGTGGCGTGATCGGTGAAGACGGGCTGGGCGGGATCAAGCTTGACAGGCACAACTATCCGGGCAACGTGTTTTACGAGTTCCAGAAGAGCGTTCTTAGCCTGCATCGGCGTGGCGTACTGATTTGTCTTGCCAGCAAGAACAATGAGCAGGATGTCTGGGATGTGTTGGACAAGCACCCGGATTGCCTGCTCAACCGCGAGCATTTGTCGGCCTGGCGCGTGAACTGGGATGACAAGGCAAGCAGCCTTGCCGGATTGGCGGCCGACCTGAATATCGGCATCGACAGTTTTGTTTTTGTCGATGACAACCCGATGGAGTGCGGGCTGATCCGCGAAGCGCATCCCGCGGTGACGGTGTTGCAGGTGCCGGAGAAGCTCTATTTGCTGCCGCAGTTGCTGCGAGCGAACAGCCTGTTCGATAGCTTGGCTGTCAGCGGTGAAGATCTGCGGCGCTCGCAGATGTACCGTGACGAGGCCAGCCGCAAGCAGAGCCAGGCCAAGTTTGAAAACATGGAGCAGTATCTGGCTTCATTGGCGATTGTCATCTCGGTCCATCCGGCAACGCCTGGCGAAGTGCCGCGCATTGCGCAGCTGACGCAAAAAACCAACCAGTTCAATCTGACGACGCGGCGTTATTCAGAAAGCCAGATCGAGGCGATGTGCAACAGTGCCGATTTTGCGGTGGTGAGCCTGTCCGTGCGCGACCGGTTTGGCGACTCCGGATTGACCGGTTTGTTGATCGCTCGAAGGGATGGGGCGGTAGGCGTCATTGATTCGCTGATGCTCAGTTGCCGCATTCTCGGCCGCCATATCGAACGCGTATTTGTGGCTCGCGCCTTGGAATTGCTGACGCCAGCGCTTGGAGTGTCGAGCTGGCAGGCCGAATATATTGCGACGCCAAAGAACGAGCAGGTCGCTGGTTTTTGGCCTTCGCTTGGTTTTGCGACGGTGGAAAATGCTGGAGCCGCTGGGGTCCGATACGAATTGTCGCAGTCGCCGCAATCAGCGCTTGCACTGGCGCCGCTGTCTTACATCAAAGTGACGGAGTGAACATGAGTTTGTCAGACCAGAAATTGAAAGAAGTCCTGGCCCGCGTGCTGGACGTCGACGTGGCTGAAATTACCGAAGCTGCTTCTAAGGACACGCTCGAGCGCTGGGATTCGCTGCGGCATATGAATCTGATCATGGCCATCGAGGAAGAATTCGGCGTCGAGTTGTCCGGCGATGAGGTGGCCGATTCGGTCAACTACCAGTTGATCCGGATCGCGCTGAAGGAGCACGGCGTCAGCTTCGCCTGAACTGGGCCTTGATTCAGCAGCTGACTGCTCGCTCGCGCCCTGCAATCGGCGAGATCATCGGCAGCTTCGGCGGAAGGGTTCGACCCATGAAAGGTCTTGAAGGATGACTGTGCAAGATGGAACTGGCGCTCGAGCGGTGCCGCCGGCAGACTGTTTCGTGCATTCGCATGCGCTGGTCGAGACGCCGCACATCGGCGCGGGCAGCCGCATCTGGGCGTTTGCGCATGTGCTGCCGGGCGCGCGCATCGGCGCACAGGCCAACATCTGCGACCACGTCTTCATCGAGAACGACGTGGTCCTGGGTGACCGCGTCACGGTCAAGTGCGGCGTGCAGCTGTGGGACGGCGTGCACATCGAAGACGATGTCTACATCGGCCCGAACGCCAGCTTCACGAACGACCTCACGCCGCGCAGCCAGCGCCACCAGGCCGAACCGCTGCGCACCCGCATCCGCACCGGCGCCAGCATCGGCTCCAACGCCACCGTCCGTGCAGGTGTCACCGTGGGGCAGGGCGCCTTGGTCAGCGACGGTGCCGTCGTCACGCGCGACGTGCCGCCGCGCGCCATCGTTTCGGGCAACCCGGCGCACATCACCGGCTATCTGGATACGCCGTCCGTGCCGCTGGCCGGGCAGGGCCTGTCCGCCCAGGCCATGGCGCAATCCGAGCTGCCGGCGCTCAGCGCGCGCGGCGCCGGCCTGCACCGCCTGCCCAAGATCGTCGACCTGCGCGGGGCGCTCAGCTTCGGCGAGATCGGCGCGCACCTGCCGTTCACGCCGCAGCGCTTCTTCGTCGTCTACGACGTGCCCAGCGAGGAAGTGCGCGGCGAGCATGCCCACCGCGAATGCCACCAGTTCCTCGTCTGCCTGAAGGGCGCGGTGTCCATCGTGCTGGACGACGGCGAGCGGCGCGACGAGGTGCGGCTGGACACGCCGCAGGTCGGCCTGCACATTCCACCGATGGTGTGGGGCATCCAGTACCGTTTCTCCGCTGACGCGACCATGCTGGTACTGGCATCGCACACCTACGAGGCGGCCGACTACATCCGCAGCTACGACGACTTCATGGCCGAGCTGAGCGGAGGCGCGCAATGAGCGTGGCCGTGCCCTTCCTGGACCTCAAGCCGGCCTACTCGGCCAGCCAGCCCGCCATCGACGCCGCGCTGGCCCGCGTGGCCGCCAGTGGCTGGTACCTGCTCGGGCAGGAGCTGCTGGCCTTCGAGGCCGCCTATGCCGCTTACTGCGGCACCGCGCACACCGTGGGACTGGCCAACGGGCTGGACGCGCTGCACCTGGGCCTGCGCGCCCTGGGCGTGGGCGAGGGCGACGAAGTCATCGTGCCGTCCAACACCTACATCGCCACCTGGCTGGCCGTCAGCCAGTGCGGCGCCACGCCCGTGCCGGTGGAATGCGACCCGGCCACGTTCAACCTCGACCCGACCCTCATCGAGGCGGCCATCACGCCGCGCACCAAGGTGCTGCTCCCTGTGCACCTCTACGGCCAGCCGGCCGACATGGACGCCATCAACGCGATTGCCGCGCGCCACGGGTTGAAGGTGCTGGACGACTGCGCCCAGGCCCACGCCGCCGTCTACAAGGGCCGCAAGGTGGGCAGCCTGGCCGACGTGTCGGCCTGGAGCTTCTACCCCGGCAAGAACCTCGGCGCCTTTGGCGACGCCGGCGGTGCGACCACGGCCCATGCGGCGCTGGCCGAGCAACTGCGCGTGCTGCGCAACTACGGCTCGCGGGTCAAGTACCACAACGAGGTCAAGGGCTACAACTCGCGGCTGGACGACATCCAGGCCGCTGTGCTGCATGCCAAGCTGGCCCAGCTGCAGGCCGCCACCGACGAGCGCCGCGCCATTGCCGCGCGCTATCTTCAGGAGCTTGCCGGCCTGCCGCTCGTGCTGCCCGCCGTGGCACCGGGCACCGAGCCCGCATGGCACCTCTTCGTCGTGCGCCATGAAGCGCGGGACCGGCTGCAGAAGGCGCTGGCCGAGCAGGGCATCGCCACGATGATCCATTACCCCGTGCCGCCGCACCTGCAGCCGGCCTATGCCGAGCTGGGAATGGGCCCGGGCGATCTGCCGATCTCCGAGGCCATCCACGCCGAAGTGCTGAGCCTGCCACTGTGGCCGGGCATGCAGGCCGCGCAGGTCGACGCCGTCATCCGTGCCGTGAAGGCCAGCGCATGAGGAGCATGGACGTCACCGTCCTCGTGCCCGCGTACAAGTCGCAGTACCTGGGCGAGCTGCTGCAGGCGCTGCAGAGCCAGACCTTAGCGCCCGCGCGAGTGGTGTTGTCCGACGACAGCCCTGACCAAGCCTTCCTGCGCGCGCTGGAGACGCCCGAGGCCCGCGCCGCCTACCCCGCACTGCGCATCGAGGTCATCCCCGGCCCGCGCGCCGGCGCCTGGGCCAACTTCCGCAACCTGCTGCAGCACTACCAGGGCGAGACCGAGTTCTTCCACCTGCAGCTGGACGACGACATCCCCTACCCGCAGTTCTACGAGCGCCATGCCCAGGCCCATGCCCTGGCACGCGCGCACTGCGCAGTCAGCCGGCGCTGGACGGCCATCGAGTCCGGCCAGCCCATCTCCAGCCTGCCCGTGCCCGAGGCCGTGAACAACCATCCGCAGCGGCTGTTCGCGCTCGGGCCCGACGTGCTGTTCCCCCACACGGTGGCCGGCACGAACAACTGGCTCGGCGAGTTCTCCAACGCCACCTTCCGCGCGCCAATGCGTGAGGAACTGCTGAAGACGCGCCTGGCCGGCGTCAGCTTCACGGGGCTGGAGGACATCGGCGCCTTCCTCGTGGCCAGCCAGCAGGCGCCGCTGGCGTTCATCAACGAGCACCTCGGCTACTTCCGCACCAGCCCCGGTCAGAACACCGCGCAGACGACAGGCCGCATCTTCAAGCTCGGCCTGCTGGCCTGGGTGGCGCTGGCGTTGGCCTCGCACCGGCTCGGCCACCTGACCGCACAGCAACTGGCTGCAGTGGCGCAGCGAATGGGCAGCACCGTGCTGCAACATTACAAGGCCGTGGACGCGCCGATGTGCCATGTCGCGCAGCTGGGCCTCGCGCTTGGCAGCGGCGACGAGCGCGCCGAAGCCGACTACATCACCGCTTGGCACGCCTACTGCGGCGCCGAGGAGACCGCATGATCCACCCACTCGCCGACGTCCAGACGGCAGACATCGGCGCCGGCACGCGCGTCTGGCAGTTCTGCGTGATCCTGGCCGGTGCCCGCATCGGCGCCGACTGCAACATCTGCGCGCAGGTGCTGATCGAAGGCGACGTCTTCGTCGGTGACCGCGTCACCGTGAAGAGCGGCGTGCAGCTCTGGGACGGCCTGCGCGTGGAGGACGACGTGTTCATCGGCCCCAACGCCACCTTCGCCAACGACGCCTTCCCGCGCTCGCGGCAGCGGCCTGAGCAGTTCGCGCGCACCGTGCTGAAAGCCGGCGCCAGCATCGGCGCCAACGCCACCATCCTGCCGGGCATCACCATCGGCGCCGGCGCCATGGTGGGCGCGGGCGCGGTCGTCACGCGCGACGTACCTGCAGGCGCCGTCGTCGCGGGCAACCCGGCGCGCGTGCTGCGGCAGCTCGCGACATGATCGACCTCGTCTGCGCCACCCGCCTCACGTCCGACGAGTTCTGGGGCCGCTCGGCGCTGGGCTTGTCACTGCGCCGCATGTCTCACGACGACCGGCTGAAAGCCCGCGTCTTCTTCGAGAACCGCCGTGGCCTGCCGTCGCTCTACAACGAGCGCATCGCGGCGGAGGACGCCGCGCCCGTCATCGCCTTCATCCACGACGATGTCTGGCTGGATGACTACTTCTTTTTCGAGCACGTGGTCACCGGCGTGCAGGCCTTCGACGTCATCGGCGTGGCCGGCAACCGGCGCCGCGCGCCGCTGCAGCCGTCATGGGCCTTCCCGTCCATCGAGTTCAAGTGGGACGACCGCGCCAACCTCAGCGGCGTCGTCTCGCACGGGCCGTCGCCGTTCGCCACGATCTCGGCCTTCGGCCCGGTGCCAGCCGCCTGCGAACTGCTGGACGGCGTGCTGCTGGCCGCGCAGCGCGACGTCTTGCGGGCCAGGCAGGTGGGCTTCGACGAGCGCTTCGAGTTCCACTTCTACGACATGGACTTCTGCCGCTCGGCCCGCGCCGCCGGCCTGCGGCTGGGGACGTGGCCGATTGCGATCACGCACCAGAGCGAGGGCGGCTTCGGTTCCAACGCCTGGCTGGAGAACTACAAGAAGTACATCGGCAAGTGGGGCGACTGAACGCGAGGGCCGGTTATTGACAGGCCTTAGGCCAGCTCGGCCGCCGCGCTGACCCGGAAGGCGTTCTTGCCTGCCCGCTTGGCCTCGTACATGGCCGTATCGGCGCGGTTGAGCAGCACGGTCGTGGTCTGCTGCGCTTCGCCTTCGAGGTGGATGGCGGCGCCAATGCTGACCGTCACCAGCCGTGACTGGCCCTGGACGATGAAGGGCGCGCGCATCGCCTCGATGATCTTCTCGGCGACGCCTTGCACATCGGCCAGCGGTTGGCTCAGCCGCTCCAGCACGATGGTGAACTCGTCGCCGCCCAGGCGGGCCACGGTGTCGGACTTGCGCACGGCCTGGTTCAGGCGCCGGGCGGCCTCGACGAGGACGGCGTCGCCCTCGCGGTGGCCGAAGTCGTCGTTGATGGCCTTGAAGCCGTCCAGGTCCAGGAAGAGCACGGCCAGCGCGCGCCGCGCCCGGCCGGCGCGCAGCGAGGCGGTGGCCAGGCGGTCCATGAAGAGGCTGCGGTTGGGCAGGCCGGTCAGGGCGTCGTACTGGGCCAGGTGGGAGAGCTTGTCTTCCAGCTCCTTGCGCAGGCTGATGTCGCGCAGCGTCACGACCGACAGCGGGGTGCCCTGCAGCGGCACCGGGCTGCACGTCCATTCCAGCGCAAAACGCGAGCCGTTCTGCCTGAGACCTTCGAGTTCGGCGCCGGCCTGCGGTTGGCCCGGGCCCGGCGTGCCCGGCGGCAACAGGGCGGCCATCGGCCGTCCGACCAGGTCGGCCGGCCCATAGCCGAACAGGCGGCCGGCGGCCAGGTTGGCGGACATGATGCGGTTCTCGCCGTCCAGCGTCAGGATGCCGTCGCCCGCGCTGTCGACGATGGTCTGCATCTTGGCCGCTGCGTCCGCCGCCACGGCCTCTGCGCCGCGCATGCGCGCCACCAGGGGCCCGAGCTGCCAGATCATCAGTGCCGCGCCGACGGCGGACAGCAGCAACAGCAGCGGCGCGCCTATCGCCAGGGCCTGGCGGATGGGCGCGTAGATCTCGACGGCATCCTGCTTGGCGACGAAACCCAGGCCCGGCGCCAATTGGCCATAGGCCGCGATGACCGTTTGCTGCCGGTAGTCGCGCGCTTCCTTGACGCCGCTCTTGCCGGCCAGGGCCAGCTGCATGGGCAGCGGGTCGGAGCCGGGCGGCCGCGAGGGCAGAAGGAAGGGCTGCGGCCGCAGGCTCGTGGGCAGGCACAGCATGCCTTGGTCGCTCGCCATGCAGGCGACCACCTCGCCGGTTTTACCCAGGCTGGACGCCGAGAACACGACGGCGGCCAGCTCCGCCGCCGGCCTCTCCATCACCAGCTCCATTGCGCCGTCGTCACTGGCCAGCGGCTGTCGCACGCGCAGCAGCAACTGGCCGTCCCACAGCAGCGACACGCGGCCCAGCGGGTCCAGCGGCGCAGTGAACTCGGGCAGCGGCCGCGTCGCCCCCAACACCGCAATGCTGCTGCCACCGGGCGCCACCAGCGCCACATGCTGCCAGCCCTGCCGGGCGAAGCTGTCGGCCAGGCGCTTGATCTCCCGGGCGCTGGCGGGCGAGTCCGCACGCAGCCTTTCGGGGTTGGTATCCAGGCCGGCCAGCCCGGCCGCATGCTCCGCATGGCGGGAGATCTCCTGTGCCATCAGCCGCAGCCAGGGGCCGCGCGCCTGCACGATGGTCGCCAGGCGGGCCTCCATCGTCGACTTGGCGGTGGTTTGCTGGAAGACGAAGCCCGTCAGCGCCGTCGTCGTGGCGACCAGCACGAGGATGGACGCCGCCAGCAGGCGCACCTTCACGTCTTCGCGGAAATAGGCCTCGCCGGTGTACCAGTCGCTGCGCGACCAGGACAGCCACAGCGCCACCGACATGAGGATCATGCCGGTGGCGGTGTGCAGCGCCATGCGGGCGGACTTGGCCCAGTTGAACAGCAGCTCGGGCGCGAGCAGGTAGCCCACCAGGCCGGTCAGGCCGATGGCCATCAGCAGGAAGGTCAGCACCAGCTCGGCGGCGGCCAGGCTGCGACGGGTGACACGGTCGCCGACCAGCAGCGCGCAGCCGGCCACGATGAAGCCCACCGCCGTGTTGGGCGCCATGCGGCCCGGCCGCGTGTTGCCGTAGTCGTACCAGGCATGCAGGCCGGCCAGGTCGATGCCGAACAGGCTGCGATCCAGCACCTGTTCCGCCAGGGTCAGCCCGCACAGGGCGATTAGCACGGCGGCTATCAGGCTGCGCAGCATGACCAGCCGCGGGCCTGGCAGCAGCCATAGCGGCAGTGCCAGCGCCGTGCCACACAGCAGGAAGCACAGCCCCGTGTTGAACACCATGGGCAGCAGCCCCTGGCGAAGCTGGACCAGGGCTGGCACCTGAAGCAGCCAGCCGGAGGTCGTGGCGAGGCCGAGGCAGGCCACCAGCAGGCCCAACATGGGACCAGCCAACGCGTTATTTATTCTTTTCGAGGTCACGACGGGAGCAGAAATGATCTGTCGAGAGCTTAATCCAGCCGGCCGAGCCATCGAGGCCTGCCCTTCCCGGGCGGGCATGCCAAGTTTCAAGAAATTCTGCCTGCTGCCGCAGTGCTGACAGGCCCTAGAACCACTCCACCGGCAGCGCCAGCCCCACACCCTGCAACAGCCCCGCCCGCGCGGCCTTGAGCTCTGGCGTCGGCGCCGGCCAGCGTCGGTAGACGTGCAGAAAGTCCAGCACGACGGTCGTGTTGTTCGACGCCTCCTGCTGGCCGCGCCGCGCGCCGGGGTTCACGAAGTCCTTGTGCATGACGGCACCGCCACCCGCCACGTAGGCCGGTGTCGCGCGTGAACAGACGCCCAGCAACCAGTCCCAGTCCTCCTGCGAGGCCAGGTGAGCGTCGAAGCTGAGGCCCTGCAGCAGGCTGCGCCGATAGGCCAGGCAGTGCAGCGGGATGAAGTTCTTGACCCACAGCATGCCGGTGTCGGCAGCGGCCAGCGGTGTCAACTGACGGCTCAGTTCGGGGATGCCCGGCTGCTGGCGGTCTTCCGTGACGATGGTGATGTCGGTGTACAGCACCTGGGCGTCGGCGCGCTCGCAGTGCGGCTTCAACGTCGCGAGGTGGTGGGGCTCGAAGGTGTCGTCGTCGTCCAGGAAGACGACCCATTCGCCGCGTGCCCGGGCCAGGCCCTGGTTGCGGCTCTCGGCAGGGCCGCTGGCGCCGGTGCGCTTGAGGAAACTGTCGGCCGGGCCGACGTCGCGAGCGACGACGGCGGCGGTCTCGGCATCCAGCGCGTCGGCTACCAGCAGCAGTTCGAAGCCGGCGAAGGTCTGCGCACGGAGCGACCGGATGGCCCTTGCAAGGGTGGCCGGCCGCAGGTGGGTGGCCATGACGATCGAAAAGAAGGGCGCGGGCGAATCGGTCATACCGCGATGCTAGACGCGCGGCCCTGCGGCCGGCGCGACAACAGTGGCCAGGGCAGGGCGCATATCGGCGTTTGGGCTGGGCTGGGGCGGCACTTACGATGCGGCATGCAGGCCGTAGACGACTTGAGAGCATTCGATGCCTTGCGCAACGGCGTGGTCTTCTGCGCGTGGACTGGCCTCAACGCGATGTCCGCCCAGCGCGTGCAGGCGCTGCTCTCGGTCCAGGTGCAGACCGGCTGCGCCGTGCAACTGCTGACGGCCGCCAACATCCCCCACTGGCAGCACCCCGAGCATCCCTTTCACGCGGCCTTCCCCCTCCTGAGTGCGGTGCACCAGGCCGACTATCTGCGTGTGTACCTGATGCACCACTACGGCGGCGGTTACACCGACATCAAGCACACGTCGCGCCCCTGGGCGCCGTTCTTCATGCGGCTGCGCGGCTCACCGGGGCACGATGTGCTGGGCTACACCGAGATCGGCCCGCACGGCGTGGCACCCGTGCCACCCCCGCTGGGCGACCTGCTGCGCGCGAACTATCAGCACCTCATCGGCCTATGCGCGTTCGTGTGTCGGCGCTATTCCCCGTTCACGACGGCATGGCTGGCGAATACCCATGCCTTGCTGGATGCGAAGCTGGACGCGTTGCGCCAGCATCCCGCCCGTCACCCTCAGGACCAGACCGGCTTGCAGCTACCCGATGGCAGCGTCAGCGGCTATCCGCTGGCCTGGACGGAGTTGCTGGGCAATGTCTTCCACCCGCTGGTGCTGGCGCTACGTGACCGCGTGCTGCATGACCAGATCGCGCCCAGCTTTGCCAACTACCGCTAACCCGCTGAGAAGAGCCATGCGCGCACTACCCGACGTCGAGCTGATTCAAACCCCCGAAGGCCTGCGTTATCTGCTGCTGCGCGGACCGGACACGCACGGCGTGTCGCAGAGCCTGCGTCACCACGGCAAGTACGAGGGCAATCTGCAGATGCTGGCGGTCGCGTTGCTCAATGCGAACCCCGGCTCCGGGGTGGTGCTGGACATCGGCGCCAACCTTGGCAGCTTCACGGTGCCCATGGCCAAGGCGTTCGCAGCGCATGCGTTCCACAGCTTCGAGGTGCAGCCGACCATCTACTACCAACTGTGCGCAAACCTGCTGCTGAACGGAGTCGGCAACGTCACCGCCCATCCCTTCGGGCTGGCGCAGTCGGCGAGCGAGATCGAGGTCGCGCTGCCGGATTATTCGGACGAGATCAATATCGGTTCCTTCAGCCTGGATCCCGAAATGCGCCGCAGGGTGCGCGGCGGCGAGTTTCGCGGCGAGACGGTGAAGGTCAAGGTGGTCAACCTCGACAGCCTGTTCTTTGAGCAGGTCCGGCTCGTCAAGATCGACGTCGAGGGCCTGGAGCTGGACGTGCTGCGCGGCGCCGCCGGCACGCTGCTGCGCAGCGGGTTTCCGCCGATCATCTACGAAGCCTGGGCCTTCGATTGGTATGCGGCCAAGAAGGCTGCACTGGAGTCCTTCCTGCGCGGCCTCGGCTACGGCATCCTGAACTTCGACGGCAGCGAAAACTTTGTGGCCCAGCATCCGGGCTTCGGCACGGTGCTGGGCCTGCGTTGATCTCCTGGCCGGCGACTGTTCAAGTTAAACGGCCCCGCGGGGCCGTTTTTTCATGTGTGCGTCCTGCGCACCGCGCATGCACAAAGAAGCAGGCCCGGCGGATCGCTCCGTCGGGCCTGGGGCCGGGCTCTGTCGAGCCGGGCATAGGAGATCAGCGGGGCGTCGTCAGATCCAGTTGCCGCCGTTGTTGCGCCTGAACTCGTCTTCCTCGGCCAGCTTGCGGTCGATGGCGGCGAGGTGGGCATCAGGCGAGGGCAGGGCGGCGCGGGCCAGGTCGACCGGCGCGGCGCCGAGCAGCGCCTCGCTCGGCGGGGCCAGCACGTCGGTCAGGCTGACCGTCGCGGCGTGGCCGTCGTCGGCCTTCTGCGGCTGCACGTCCTTGGCGAACCAGACGTCGGCCATGTCGTGCTTGGCGCCGTCGGTCGTCGTGTAGCTGGACACCAGCCCCACCAGGTTGCCGTTGTCCATGCCGCTGCCCTTGACCGCGTTCAGGTCGAGCGAGGCGACGCCCAGCTCGTCCAGCGACTTCAGCTCGCCGCCGTCGGTCTTGCCGTCGTGGTTGGCGTCGACCCAGACCTTGAGTTCCTTCCAGTTGGCGTCCTTCACGTCCAGCTTGCCGTCGTGGTTGCTGTCCTGCTCGGCCATGGCGACATAGCCGTCCTTGGCATGCTTGCCGTTGGCGAGGATGGTGCCCATGCCGAACAGTTCGCTGCCGTTGTTGATGACGCCGTCATGGTTGCGGTCCATCACCAGCAGGCCGTCGTTGCCGGCCACCCAGCCGACCTTGTTCACCTGGCCGGTGCCCAGCAGGTCGAAGTTGACGCCCTGGGCGGCAGCGAGCGTGTTCACGCCGTGGCCGTCCAGGTCGAGCGCGATCGGCGTGACCGCGAAGTAGGCGTTCAGCTGGGCGCCGTTCATCTCGCCGACCGCGGCAGCGCTCAACGCGTCGAGCTGTGCCATGCTCATCGCCGCGATGTCGGCAGTCTCAAGGCCGTGGATCTGCTCGGTCGTCAGCGCGTGGACCTGGTCGGTTGTCAGGGACGCGGCCTGGACCGTGGTCAGCGCGGTGATCTGCGTCACCTTCAGGTCTTCGAACTGTGCCGTCGTCAGCGCCGCGATCTGGGCAGTGCCAAGGGCCGCGAAGTTGGCCGTGCTCAGCGCGCGCAGGTCGTCGCTCTCCAGCTTGGCCATCTGGGCCGTCGAGAAGGACTGGACCTGTGCCGAGGTCATCACCCCGAACTGCGAGGCCGTGAAGGCGTTCAGGTCGTCCGTTGACAGGTGGTTGATCTGCGTCGTCGTCATGACCGACACGCGGCCGGCAAGGCCAGTCAGCTGATCGGTCGTCAGCGCGCCGAGCTGGGCGTCCGTCAGCGCGCGGATGGCGCCGGTGGACAGCCGGAGCAGGTCATCGGGTTCGATGGCCATGATCTGCGTCGTCGACAGCGAGGCGACCTGTTCGGTCGTCAGCACTGCGGTCTGCGTCGAGGTCAGGGCCGTCATGTCGGCGGCCGACAGGCCCTTGAGCTGCAGGGTGCTGAGGGACATCAGCTGGCTGGTGGCCAGCGAGGCGATGTGCTCCGTCGCGAACGCAGCGACTTGGTCGGAACTCAGGCTGGCCAGCGCCGCTGTCGTCACCGCGCGCAGGTCCGCCGTTTCAAGCGCATGGAGCTGGCCGGTGGTCAGTGCGCCCAACTGGCTGGAAGTCAGCGTGGCGAACTGGCTGGTGCCCAGCGCGTTCAGGTTGTCGGTGCCGAGGTTGCCGAGCTGGGTGCTCGTCAGCGCCTGGACCTGGGCCGTGGACAGGTTGACGAACTGGCTGCTGGTGAGGCTGTTCAGGTCGGCCGTGCCGAGCGTGTTGACCTGTTCTGTCGTCAGCGCCGTGATCTGCGTGCTGCTCAGGGCGCGCAGCTGGTCGCTGGTGAGGGCGTCTAGCTGTTCGGACGACAGGTTGCGCAGGGCGGCGGTCGAGATCGACTTGATGTCGCCGGTGCTGATGGCGCCGAGCTGGGCGGTGGACAGCACGTCGGCTTGCGCGGAGGTCAAGGCGCCGATCTGGCTGGAGCTGAGCGCGGCCATGTCGGCCGTGCTCAGGCCCAGAATCTGCGTCGTGCCGAGCGCAGCGATCTGAGTCGTCGTCAACGCGGCGACGCCATCACTGCTCAGGGCGGCGACCTGAACCGAACTCAGCGCGTTCAGTGCCGCTGTCGATACGGCGCGGAGGTCGGCCGTTTCCAGCTTGCCGAGCTGGGCGGTGGTCAGCGCACCGAACTGGCTGGAGGTCAGCGCAGCGAATTGGCTGGTGCCCAGCGCATTCAGGTTGTCGGTGGCGAGGTTGCCCAACTGCGTGCTGGTCAGCGCCTGGACCTGGCCGGATGACAGGTTGGCGAACTGAGCGCTGGAGAGGCTGTTCAGGTCGGCCGTGCCCAGGGTGTTGACCTGGCCGGTCGTCAGCGCGTTGACCTGCGTGCTGCTCAGGGCGCGCAGCTGGTCGCTGGTAAATGCGTCTAGCTGTTCGGAGGACAGGTTGCGCAGTGCTGCCGTCGAGATGGACTTGATGTCCTCGGTCTCGATGGCGGCGAGCTGGGCGGTGGAGAGCGCGGCGGCCTGAGCGGAGTTCAGAGCGGCGACCTGGCTGGACGTCAAGGCGTCCATGTCACCAGCGGTCAGGCCCTTGACCTGGAGCGTGCTGAGCGAGGCGATCTGTGCCGTGGACATGGCGCCGACGGCGTCGCTGGCCAAGGCACCAACCTGGTCGGAAGACAAGCCGCCGAGGGCCGCAGTGGTCACGGCACGCAGGTCGGCCGTTTCCAGCTTGGCCAGCTGTGTGGTCGTCAGTGAACCGAACTGGCCGGAGGTCAGCGCGGCGAACTGGGCGGTGCCCAGTGCGTTGAGGTTCTCGGTGGTCAGGTTGCCCAGCTGCGTGCTGGTCAGCGACTGCACCTGGCCAGAGGCCAGTGTGCCGAACTGGCCGCTGCTCAGGCTGTTCAGGTCGGCGGTGCCGAGCGTGTTGACCTGGCTGCTCGTCAGTGCGTTGAGCTGCGTGCTGCTGAGCGCGCGCAGTTGGTCGCTGGTGAGACCGTCAAGCTGAGTGGAAGACAGGTTGCGCAGTGCTGCCGTCGAGATGGACTTGATGTCCTCGGTCTCGATGGCGGCGAGCTGAGCGGTGGAGAGCGCGGCGGCTTGGGCCGAGTTCAGCGCAGCGACCTGGCTGGACGTCAAGGCGTCCATGTCGCCGGCCGTCAGGCCCTTGACCTGGAGGGTGCTAAGCGACGCGATCTGTGCCGTGGACATGGCGCCGACGGCGTCGCTGGCCAGTGCACCGACCTGGTCGGAAGACAAGCCGGCAAGCGCGGCGGTGGTGACGGCACGCAGGTCGGCCGTTTCCAGCTTGGCGAGTTGGGTGGTCGTCAGGCTGCCGAACTGGCCGGAGGTCAGCGCGGCGAACTGGGCCGTGCCCAGTGCGTTGAGGTTCTCGGTGGTCAGGTTGCCCAGCTGGGTGGACGTGAGCGCCTGAACCTGGCCGGAGGCCAGCGTGCCGAACTGGCCGCTGCTCAGGCTGTTCAGGTCGGCCGTGCCCAGCGTGTTGACCTGGCTGCTCGTCAGTGCGTTGAGCTGAGTGCTGCTTAGCGCGCGCAGCTGGTCGCTGGTGAGGCCGTCAAGCTGAGTGGACGAGAGGTTGCGCAGGGCGGCGGTCGAGATGGACTTGATGTCCTCGGTCTCGATGGCGGCGAGCTGAGCGGTGGAGAGCGCGGCGGCCTGAGCGGAGTTCAGAGCCGCGACCTGGCTGGACGTCAGCGCATCCATGTCACCGGCGGTCAGGCCCTTGACCTGGAGCGTGCTGAGCGACGCGATCTGTGCCGTGGACATGGCGCCGACGGCGTCACTGGCCAGTGCACCGACCTGGTCGGACGAGAGGCCGGCAAGCGCGGCGGTGGTGACGGCACGCAGGTCGGCCGTTTCGAGCTTGGCCAGCTGGGTGGTCGTCAGGCTGCCGAACTGGCCAGAGGTCAGTGCGGCGAACTGGGCCGTGCCCAGCGCGTTCAGGTTCTCCGTGGTCAGATTGCCCAG